>CABPXD010000022.1:0-7702 GCA_902461185.1 uncultured Haemophilus sp. | reverse complement strand
TAGGTGCTGGCGTTGTTGCGAAAATCATCAAATAATTGATGTATTAACTGTAACAGTTAGATTAAGAAGGCGTATCGAAAGATACGCCTTTTTCTTTACCTGAAATATTGCAAAATTGTAATGAAATTTAAAATAAAAATATGAATATTCAGAAAAGATGAATATTGGTTAGGAAGAAAAGTGTGGCGGAAGGTCATGGGAGTTGAACCCACCCGGGAACGCTGGCGTCCCCAACAGGATTTGAAGTCCTGCCACCTCACCGGAGATGACGACCTTCCATTATTGAAATTGCGGTTACTTTAGCGTAAATTAGTTCGTAATTCAACGCCATTTTGAAATAGGAATTAAAAATGACCGCACTTTTTCAACAACTTCCTTCGGTAGATAAATTTTTAAAAACACCAGAAGGTGAAATGCTTTTAACTGAATTTGGTCATTCAGCCGTTGTACGTGAATTGCGCCAATTATTGTCTGAAGGACGCGAGTTTATCAAACAACACCAAAACTTACCGCACTTTTTTGCCGATCATCCGAGTACATTGCATTATTTACAAGAGCGATTAACTCAACAAAATCATGTGCAGATTAAATCAGTTCATAACTTAACGGGCACGGTATTACATACAAATTTAGGGCGAGCATTATGGGCTGAAAGTGCACAACAAGCGGCACTTCATGCGATGAAAGGTAACGTTGCGCTGGAATATGATTTGGAAGAAGGCAAACGCAGTCATCGAGATAATTATATTAGTGAACTACTTGCGCAACTCACAGGTGCAGAAGCTGCATGTATTGTGAATAATAATGCGGCAGCCGTGCTCTTGATGTTAGCCACCTTTGCAAAAGATAAAGAAGTGATTATTTCTCGTGGTGAGTTAATTGAAATCGGTGGCGCATTTCGCATCCCTGACATTATGGCTCAAGCCGGCTGTAAACTGGTTGAAGTCGGAACTACAAACCGCACACATTTGAAAGATTATCGTCAAGCAATTAATGAAAATACCGCCTTCTTAATGAAAGTACATTGCAGTAACTATCATATTAGTGGATTTACTGCTTCGGTTTCAGAACAAGAGTTGGTTGATCTTGGGCGAGAATTTGATATTCCTGTTATTACGGATCTGGGTAGTGGGGCATTGATTGATCTAAGCCAATATAATTTACCAAATGAGCCAACGGTACAAGAAAAAGTTGCACAAGGCGTAAACTTGGTGTCATTCTCGGGTGATAAATTATTGGGCGGAACACAAGCTGGCATTATTGTTGGTAAAAAAGAGTGGATTGCTCAGTTACAAGCTCATCCATTAAAGCGAGTATTACGTTGCGATAAAGTGATTTTAGCCGGACTTGAGGCAACATTGCGCCTTTATCTTCAGCCCGAAAAGCTTACTGAAACGTTGCCAACTTTGCATTTGCTTACCCAGTCAATGGATGTATTACAAGAAAAAGCGGAACAACTTAAAGCTTGTTTAGCAAATCGTTTAAAAGATTATCATGTAGAGATTGAAGAAAGTTTTGCTCAAATTGGGAGTGGTTCCCAACCAATGGCGACGATCCCTTCTTTTGCAGTGACGATTGCTGAAAAAACAGAAGCAAAATTGACCGCACTTTTAACAGTATTCAAAGCGTTAGAACAACCAATAATTGGTCGTGTTGAAAAAGGAAAGATTTGGTTAGATTTACGTAGCGTGGCTGACTTTAAAGCATTATTAGATACGGTGGAAAAATTATGATCATAGTAACATCAGGGCACGTCGATCATGGTAAAACAGCCCTTTTAAAAGCACTGACAGGTACGAATACCGCCCATTTGCCGGAAGAAAAAAAACGTGGCATGACCATTGATTTAGGCTATGCCTATTTGCCTTTAAAAGAGAAAGTGCTTGGGTTTATTGATGTACCTGGCCATGAAAAGTTTCTCGCCAACATGTTGACCGGGCTTGGTGGTGTGCATTATGCCATGCTTATTGTTGCAGCCGATGAAGGGATTGCCGCACAAACTAAAGAACACTTAGCGATTTTACGTCAGCTTCAATTTACTGAAATCATGGTAGTGATTACCAAGGCTGACCGAGCAACAAATGAGCAAATCGAGGCACTAAAAACACAGATTCAGACAGATTATCCATTCTTAGCTCAATCTCATTATTTTATTACATCGGCACAAACGGGCTTAGGAATTGATGCGTTACGCGATTATTTAGCCAATTTACCGGAATTAGCCGAAATAAATAAACCGTTTCGTTATGCTATCGACCGTGTCTTTAGCGTGAAAGGGGCAGGGACAGTGGTAACGGGCACAGCATTTGCGGGTACTGTATCCATTGATGATGAACTCTTCCTTTCTACGGGACAAAAGGTTCGCGTAAAAAATATTCATGCTCAGAATACACCGAGCGAAAAAGGCTTGGCTGGTCAACGTTTAGCGCTCAATTTAAACGTTGATTTAGATCGTATTCCAATGCAACGCGGCGATTGGTTGTTAGCCTCAGAACCACTTGAGCCAACTGATCGTATTACCATTGAAATTACGCCTGAAGTAAATTTGAAAGATAGTCAGCCTGTGCACATTTATCATGCAGCAAGCCGTACAACAGGTAAGCTTACCTTGCTTGAAAGCAAAAATGCAATGAAAAATGACCGCACTTTGGCGGAAGTTATTTTAGAGCAGCCATTATTTTTGGCCTTTGGGGATAAATTAATTTTACGTAGTGGTGATGCGAAAGCTTTAGTTGGTGGCGCCAAGGTACTCGAAATTCATTCACCAAAACGTTATAAGCGTACAGAGGCTCGTCTAGCATTCTTGGCTAAACTTAATCAGGCTCAAACCGCCATACAACGCATCGGATTAACCCTACAAAAAGAGGCGGTTTCAGCTCAAGCGCTAATGTGGAGTGAGCAACTAACCGAAAATCAATTGGCTGAAGCATTGGCCGAGAACGGCGATATCCGTTTCCAAAATTGGTGTTTTAATCGCGATTATCAACGTGAAAAAACGCAGCAAATTTTGACCGCACTTGCTACCTATCATGAGCAACATAATGATCAGCTAGGTTTGAGTAAGGCCCGCTTATACCGTATTGCGACACTAAACCAACCGGAAAATCTGATTTATCATTTTATTGAAGAAATGCTTGATGAAGGCCAATTGCAGCAGACTCGTGGTTGGTTACATTTGCCTTCTCACAAAATCCAATTTTCAGCCGAAGAACAAAGCTTATGGCAAGCGGTGTTAGCTGAATTTGAGAAAGCGCATGGTCAAGCCATTTGGGTGCGTGATATGGCAACAGCCTTGGCGCAAGATGAAAGTGTGATGCGTAATTTTATGTATAAAGCGGGTAAATTGGGCTATCTTACGCCAATCGTAAAAGATCGTTTTTTCCTAACTGAAAGCATTTATGCTTATGCTCGGTTAATTAAGGAAATGGCAGGCGAAGAAGGTAAAGTTGCCGTAAATGAATTACGTGATAAACTGAACTTTGGTCGAAAACTGACAGTGCAATTAATGGAATATTTTGACCGTACCGGCTTTTTACGCCGTAAAGGCAATGATCACATTCTACGTGATAAAGATACATTTGATTTATAGGATAACATATGAAAAAAACACTTATTTCAGTCCTAATTTTAACCGCACTTTTTACGACAACAGGTTGCGAAGATAAAGAAGCGAAGGCAACCATTGCACAACAAACGCAGACAATTGCACAACTAACAGCAGAAAATACGCAATTAAAAGCTGAAAAAGAAAAGGCGGAGAAGGTTATTCCGGCAATTATTGCTCAAGATGATGTGATTTTTGATAAAGAGGAAACCATCAAATATCCTAAATCGGCCAAAGAAGATGAATATGTCCCTACTGAAGGTAAACTTCATTACAGTATTTCTACACTAAAAACGAATATTGAGTGGCTAGATAAACTACTTTTAGAGCAAATTTCAAAAAATGCTGATGGTAAACCAAGAAGCCGCGAGCAGCTTATTGAGGATTACCAAAAAGCATATGATGAAGCTAAAAAAGAGATGTTGGAATCTCCGATAATTGGTGTTGATGAAACCTTAGATTTAGCATTTAATCACCAAAGAGGTAAGCTTGCTGTATTTTTAATAAACTATTACAGCTATGGTGGTGGCGCTCATGGAGTTGGCGGTTATCATTATCTTAATATTGATTTAGAAACGAAAAAACTACTTTCATTTGATGATGTGTTTAAACCAAATCAGCAAGCTAAATTAAAAGAGCTGCTTTGGGAACGTTACACTCGATATGGCGAAGTAAAAGATGAGGAAGCATTTACATCAAAAGATGCTTTTGAGGTGACCGATAATTTCTATTTAGATCATGATGGGATTCACTTTGTGTATAACGTGTATGAAATTGCGTCTTACGCAGAAGGGCCACAGGAGCTTGTGATTGAGTGGTGGAATGCCCCTGCGTTATTGAAGCCTGAATTTATTCAGAAACAGTATTACCCTGTTTCGAGTAATTCGACAGAATAACAAAGTGCGGTCAGTATTGACCGCATTTTTATTGACCTTTTTTCACCCAGTATTTGAAAGGTGTGTCTTGGGTTTCACTCGCTAAAAGCGTATGTTCCATAAATTGACAGAAGCTGGGAATATCGCGAGTCGTGGCAGGGTCGTCTGCCAAAATAAGCAGCACTTCACCTTCATTCATGTGACGAATATTTTTTCTCACGAGCATTACGGGTTCAGGACAACGTAAACCAACGGTATCAAGAGTTTTATCGACAGTAATTTCAGTCATGGTTATTCATTAGTTTTATTGAAATTGAGCTACATCATACAATAATTATGGGGAAATTTCGATAAATCCGCTATCAATGATAAACTACGCAACAAATTCATTTGAACAATTATTTCATGGCTGAATACCTTATACCCAAAAGTGCGGTCGTTTTTGAAGAAGAAATTAAGAAAAGTCGATTTATCACGTATTTGCAACATACGGAAGGACTTGAACAAGCTAAAGCTTTTTGGGCAGAAATTAAAGCGCAGCACCCTAATGCCCGCCATCATTGTTGGGCAACAGTGGCAGGCAAGCCAACGGATTCTCAACAATTAGGCTTTTCCGATGACGGTGAACCAGCAGGTACTGCAGGAAAACCGATGCTGTCGGCTTTACAAGGTAGCCAAGTCGGTGAAATCAGTGCCGTTGTTGTTCGTTATTATGGTGGCATTTTATTAGGCACTGGCGGTTTAGTTCGTGCTTATGGAAATGGTGTGCAGCAAGCTTTAAAATTATTAGAAACTGAACGAAAAGTCGAACGTCAGTTATTCCAAGTTCATTGTGATTATGCACAATTAAATTGGATCCAAATTTTGTGTGAGCAACATCAAATTGAAATTTATCAGCAAGATTTTCAAGTGCAGATTACATTACAGTTAGGCATTAGTGAAGATCAAATTAAACCTTTTGAACAAGCATTAATTGAGCATTCGGCAGGAACGTTGAAATTAGAAAAAATGAATTAAGCGAGATATTGTGCATATTTTATCCATTATTCGGATTATCGGCATTTTGATCATGTGTTTTTCCGGCACGATGCTGATTCCAGCCTTTGTGGCGCTTATTTATGGCGATGGCGGCGGTAAAGCGTTTATGCAAGCTTTTGCATTAAGCTTAACCGTGGGCATATTGCTTTGGTGGCCTTGTCATCACCACAAACAAGAATTGCGATCTCGTGATGGTTTCTTAATTGTGGTGGCATTTTGGTTCGTTCTGGGAGGGTTAGCTACCTTACCATTGTTATTATTTGATGCGCCTCATTTAACGGTGCCCTCTGCCGTATTTGAGGCGTTTTCCGGGTTAACAACTACGGGCGCTACAGTCATAACTGGGTTAGATAATTTACCGAAAGCCATTCTGTTTTATCGTCAATTTTTACAATGGTTAGGCGGCATGGGGATCATCGTACTTGCCATTGCGATTATTCCTTTATTAGGTATTGGCGGAATGCAGTTATACCGTGCAGAAATGTCTGGCCCAATGAAAGATCAGAAAATTCAGCCTCGGATAGCGGAAACGGCAAAGGCATTGTGGTTTGTTTATTTCTTTTTAACCATGTCTTGTGCTTTGGCTTATTGGCTAGCGGGTATGACACCGTTCGATGCGATTACACATAGTTTCTCGACGGTATCCATTGGTGGTTTTTCTACTCATGATGCCAGTATCGGCTACTTTAATAGTTCGGCGATTAATTTTATCACGATCATTTTCTTGTGGATTTCAGCTTGTAACTTCGCATTGCACTTCAGAGCATTTTCGACTTTAGGACGAGAAAATATTTTGAAGATTTATACAAAAGATCCAGAATTCCGATTCTTTATGAGTATTCAAATTTTACTTATCGTGGTTTGTACATTAGTGATGATAAGCCATCAATATTTTGATTCCTCATGGCAAGATTTTGAGCAAGTCGTATTCCAAGCGGTATCGATCTCAACAACAACAGGTTACACCACATCAAATTTCGCTGAATGGCCTTCTTTTGTGCCAATGTTATTAATTATTGCGTCTTTTATTGGGGGCTGTGCTGGCTCAGTTGGTGGCGGTTTGCGTGTTGCGCGGATTTTAGTGTTATATCTTCAAGGTGCGAGAGAGCTAAAACGATTTGTTCACCCAAATTTAGTGTATCCAATTAAATGGGGTCAAAATGTTCTTGATGAACGTGTGATTGGAAGTATTTGGGCCTTTTTCTCAGCATATCTATTGGTATTCACTATTTGTTTATTAAGTGTGATTGCATGTGGTGTCGAACCTTTTGATGCCTTTAATGCGGTATTAGCAAGTATTAATAACCTTGGACCGGGATTAGGTTCAGTAAGCAGTAATATGACGGCGATGCCCGATAGTGCTAAATGGGTACTCACCATTGCGATGGTATGCGGTCGTTTAGAAATTTTCACATTATTGGCGCTCTTCACACCAGCGTTTTGGAAGGCATAATGAAAATATTAATTTTATATTCAAGCCGTGATGGACAAACTAAAAAGATTGCTGAATTTATGGCTCAGCATCTTGAAGGAGAAGTGGTGGTTTCACCGTTAATGGAGGAGCAGGATCTTCAAGTTTTTGATCGCGTGATTATTGGGGCATCCGTTCGTTATGGTCACTTTAATAAACAGGTATATCGTTTTGTAGAACGCCATCACGAATTATTGAATGCAAAAAGTGCGGTCTTTTTTGGTGTAGGTTTAACCGCGAGAAAAGAAGGAAAAGATACGCCAGAGGGAAATGTCTATGTGCGTAAGTTCCTTCAACACATAAAATGGACTCCGGTAAAAGTCGGCGTGTTTGCAGGTGCGTTGCTATATCCACGCTATAAATGGATTGATCGTGTCATGATTCAATTGATTATGAAAATTACAAATGGCGAAACGGATACGACCAAAGAAATTGAATATACCGATTGGGAAAAAGTAAAGGCATTTGCGGAAAGCCTGAATTCCTTGAATAAGACATCATAAAAATTGTGTTTTTAGGGCGATTTGATTAAAAGATCTTCAACCGATAAAAAATTTACATTTTTTTACAAAAAGAGCTTGCAAAGGCATCTGAAATGCCTATAATACGCCCCACACAACGACGCGCTGTTGTGACTCTTAAGAAAAACCGGTGCGTCGTTCTTTTTTGCTCTTTAACAATATATCAGACAATCTGTGTGGGCACTTGTTGATT
>CABPXD010000021.1:0-8890 GCA_902461185.1 uncultured Haemophilus sp. | reverse complement strand
ATAAATTTAACGTATCGTTGAAAGGCATCCATTCAATTTGAAAGCCGAGTTTTTCCAAACGCTCAGCAATCAATTGCTGACAGCCCTCATCATTTGGGCTAATAGAGGGACGACGAATTAATGCTTGTGCAAGCTCAATAGTTTTTTGTTTCATAATATTTGTTTATGACTAAAAGTGCGGTCTAATTTAACAAAATTTTCCTTTAATTTAAATCTGTTCAAATAAAAAACGGACAACCTCGTTATCCGTTTTTTATTAGTTTATGAAGAATCCTAGAATTGAACTTGCAAACGTAACCAATATTGACGTCCTGGCTCATTCACTCGAACAGTTTGAAGCCCCGCTGAAGGATCTGCGCCTTTACTTACAAATTCTGCATAGGATTTATTAAATAAGTTATCAATTCCGCCCTGCAAAGTGGCATATTTATTAATTTTCCACCCAGTATTAAAGGATAACGTTCCAAAGCCAGCGGAAGCACCGATGTCCTGCCCAATAATGTTGCCTTGTCCCGTTGCATAGCGTTTTTGGGCCGAAACCAATCGCCATAAAACTCCTGCACTCAAGGTTTCATTATCCCAAGTTAATGAGTTTTTCCATTCTAATGGTGGAGTTTGAGCGAGTGGACGGTCGTCCGTGCGATTTTTACCATAAGTATAAGCAAGACTACTACCGATTTCCCAGTGACGAGCAAATCTCCATTTGCCTTCAATTTCGCCGCCTAATCGAGTTGCCTTGATGTTACGAGCTGAGACATTTTTACCTACCCGTTCTAACATGATAAAATCGTGAATATCACTACCAAATAACGATACAGAAAAATCAAAGGCATCATTTTTCCAAATTAATCCCGTATCAATTTGACGGTTTTGTTCTTTATTCAACACTTGACTTGCACGGCGCTCCCAATAATCCGGTGCACGCTCTGCAACACCAAGACCAGCATAATATTTAATGCCATTAATCTCTTCTTCCCAACGGAAGAAGCCCGCATGTAAATCATAAGTACGTTTTTTATTCGGATGATTTGTCATTAAGGTGTCATATTCAGCCTTTACTTCATCATAACGATAACCTGCAATGAATTTACGGCTATCATTTATCGTCCATGCTCCTTCTGCAAATCCGCCCCATTGGGTGAAGTTTTGTTGCGGTTGATAAGGTTTATGCGTGTAACCTTCCCCTTTCATTTCCATACGCGCAAGGTGTTTGTCACGCATATAATCAATGCCAATCTGTAAATTAATATCCGGCCAATCAAAAGTTGCCTTTAAGTGTCCCGTATTTGTTTCACGTTTTGGGTTCATGGCTTTTTTAACTTGATTTCCCATCATGCTTAAATAACGCATACTATAAGTATCCATCACGTGATCTATCTTACTTTGACCGTAGCGTAATTCAAGTTCAGTGAACCATGGTGTAATATTTCGTTGTACAAATCGAACATTCCACGCATCACGATCAAACTTACTCCCATCCATCATTCGATCTGCATAAGCTGCTTCGCCTCTACTCCGTTCATAAGTTTCTGTCAATAAGGTATTTTCTGTCGGTGTGAAACCAAGCTGTAACATTTGATTACGGCGTTCAAAAGAGGAATGAACTCGATTGCCATCGCCATCTTTGTAATTTCCTGCCTCATTGTGTGACATACTCGTACGTAAATAACCATATTTACCACCAGCCATCGCATCAAAATAAGCATCACGGCGTTTATTTCCACCAAGGGTTACACTGCCATTTAAATAAGTGTTTTGCGTATCAAATTCAGGTTCTTTACGAACAAAATGTACTGCTCCAGCCACTAGACCCGTGCCTTGTGTGACTGTTTGAGGTCCTTTAGTAACAACTACTTCATCATAAGCGGATGGGAAAATATAAGCAGTTGGAGGATCCATACGATTGCTACATCCTCCATAAATAAATTGATCATCCGCTTGAATACTTAAACGAGATCCCCCCAATCCTCTAAAGAGCGGATCTCCAGAACTTCCCCCTTTGCGAATCACGCTCATATTTGCTACTGATTGTAGTAAATCGGCTCCATCACCAGCAGGTAAAGGTTGAAGCGTTGTTTTAGGATTAAGTTTGACTGAATTAGCATTCGTCTGAGTAACACCGGTGACCACAATAGGATCCAACAATGTTACAGGCTGTGCATCTTCAGCAAAAGCATTAGATAAGAAAAATGGAAGTGGAAGGAGAGCAAAATAAGATTTGTTATGCATAATCAATCCTTTGTTTGGCAATTAATTAAGAAAAGTTACAATTCAATCACATAAACAATTCCAAACAAATAACCAACTGCTATGAAATATTTATCACATCAGTGATTGAATTTGCAATAACACTGTAATGAATCTTATTCTTATTAAAAACAAAATGCAAGGTGAAAAGATTACACTTTACGATGCATTTCTGGCAAACATACGACAGCTAACACCAATTGAACTATCCCTAAAATAGCGCAAGGAAGACCTAATAAAAAATAAGCACCTATAATGGTGTCAACAGTGCTATTCCAATCTAAATCAACAAAATGCAAAGATAATCCGACGATAATAGGGATTAAAAAAGGCATAAAAAATGCCACCAATAAATACCGCCCATAGTAGCGACTTGCTTTTTCCCGAGTAACAAAAAAGATAAGTGTTGTCATCACCCCTGGTATAAATGAAATAAGAAAAGAAAGAAAAAATGCATCTCCAACAAACTCAGAAATAATGACTGCACATAATAATGCAATAAAAAAACTCCCAATAAAAAAACGTGGTATAGTCTTTTGTAATGCATTATTCATCTTTATATTTCCTTTCAAATAAAATTAATAACTCTAATAAGCAGATAAGAAAGCCTCCAGCTTTAATAAAGAACAAGGTTAAGAGGTTACTGTGTGTCCCATATTTTTATAAAACACGCTTGTGCTAACACCAGTTGAGCTACTCCCAATATACAAGCCAAAATACCGTGCGTTAGATAATACTCTACAAGCGTATCAATAGCATCATGCCAACTGTTTAAATAAATCAAATCGAATAATGTGGTCAGGATCGGAATTAAAAAGGGTGGCATCAAAAATGCCAGTAACAAATACCGCGAATAGTAGCTACTTGCTTTTTCCTGAGTGATGTAAAAAACAAACGTTGTAATCGCACTAGGTATAAATACGATAAAAAAAGTATAAAAAAATACCCATACCACGTCATCTGAGCCGTGATCCATTGAAGCAAGAAATAAATCAACGACAGCAGCGCACAATAATGCAATAAAAAAACTCCCAATAAAAAAACGTCGTATAGCTTTTTGCTGTTCACTTTGTTGTTCATTATTCATTTTTATATTTTCTTTTTTAATCAAAATTAGTAGTTCTAATAAGTAGATAAACAGTAAAAATAAATCCTTCTACTTAAATGCTGCGATATATTCTTTTTCGTTAAAGCCAATCAATGCCTTTTCATCTTGTAAAATAATCGGGCGTTTAATTAACGTTGGATTTTTAGCTAATACGGAAAGTGCGGTAGATTTTGATAGCGTATTTTTCACTTTTTCATCAAGATTACGCCACGTTGTGCTACGTTTATTGACTAAATTGTCCCAACCAAATTGTGCTTCTGCTTGTTGCAAGAACTGAGCATCTAATCCATCAACTCGGTAATCATGTAATTTATGTTCAATATTATGTTCAGTTAACCACTTCAACGCTTTTTTCACTGTATCGCAGTTTTTAATACCATAAACGATAATCATATTCTCACCTCTAAAAATAAAAAATCCTCGATTTCATTTAGAACGAGGATTTTAACTGCTACATGAATTAATCACAAATAGATTAACACGATACAAACTTTTATACCCAAAAGAAAAAAGTACGGTGAAAATCAACCGCACTTTTCAAAAGGGAAATTAGAATTCGTAACCTACACCTACTTTAGCGCCATAGTTATTCACTTTAGTATCATCAAAGCTACCTAAACGGTTATATTCTAAACCACCGTTTGCATACACTTTGTCTGCTAATTTATATTTAGCACCCGCAACTACACCATAACCCACTTTGGTTTCAGAAGAGCTTTTATAACGTTGTTCTGCGCGGTCTTCAAATTTGAAACGGTTTGCCGCAAGACGAGCACCAACATAAGGTTCAATTTGAGAATTGGTATCGAAGTCATAGAATACTGTCGCACCTAAACCTTGAACTTTAGTACCTTGGAAGTTGCCGTGATGAGTATAATCACCTGCTACACGCATATTACCTAATTTGTAACCTACTGCAACACGAGGTTCAACTTTAGTTTTGCTTGAACCACCATTGCTTAATTTAGTTTTTGAAAGACCTAGATCACCTTCTGCATATAAACCTGCGTTTGCTGTTGAAGCAACCGCTAATGCACCGACAACGATAGCTAATAATGATTTTTTCATTGGATAACCCCTGTTATTTGATTGAAAACATTACGAATATATCACAGCACTCATTAATTTTCACTATGAAAAACCAATTTTCCCTGACATTTTCGGCATAAATAAGCAATTTTATCGCGTTGAATACGATTATGCCGCCGAATCGTTAAGTAATGAGTCTGACATTCACATTGATAAGCAAACATTTTGCCTTGTACATTCTCTACATCAAATTGATGGCAAGTATCAGCCGGGAGATTAAATAACTGTGTCATCACCGATTGCCATTCCTGTCCATGCGGTTTCACCTGACCAAATACTTGATACACAATAAGATGAGCTAATTCGTGTGGAACTACCTGACGAATAAATTCATCTGAATTCTCAAGTAGCAAAGTGCGGTTAAATTTAATCTCATTTTTCTGTAAATAGGCAACACCAGCCTTAACTCCTCGCAATTCATAACTAATTGTCGGAACAGAAAATGTTCGTTGAAAGTGATTTTCAGCCAATTGTAATGTCTCTGCAAGTTTGCGCTGCACCTGCATTTTTAAATGCCGAAACTGAGTTTGAGATGACATCATCATGTTCAGTAAACAAAAACCGCTAAATTAGCGGTTTTTATCATATACATTTAATTTACTTATTTTAGACCAGCTGCTGCACGTAATTCTTCTGCACGATCTACTTTTTCCCATGGGAATTGTTCACGACCGAAGTGTCCATACGCGGCAGTTTGGCGATAGATTGGTTGAATTAAATTTAACATTTTAATTAAACCATAAGGACGTAAATCAAAGAATTCACGCACTAATTTAACCAATACTTCGTTTGATACTTTTCCTGTACCAAAGGTTTCTACCATGATCGACGTTGGCTCTGCCACACCAATTGCATAAGAAAGTTGAATTTCACAACGATCTGCAAGACCTGCTGCAACAATATTTTTGGCCACATAACGCGCGGCATAAGCGGCTGAACGGTCTACTTTTGATGGATCTTTACCCGAGAAGGCACCACCACCATGACGAGCTGCACCGCCGTATGTATCAACAATGATTTTACGACCCGTTAAACCACAGTCACCCATTGGACCACCAATCACAAAACGACCGGTTGGGTTAATGAAATATTTTGTTTGTTGAGATAACCATTCGCTTGGCAGAATTGGCTTGATGATTTCTTCCATCACGCCTTCATAAATTTCTTTTTGTGAGACTTCTTCACTATGTTGTGTAGAAAGCACTACTGCATCCACACCCACAATTTTGTTATCTTCATATTTTAAAGTCACTTGGCTTTTCGCATCTGGGCGTAACCAGGCCAGTTTTCCGCTTTTACGTACTTCTGCTTGTTTTTCCATTAAACGATGCGCATAAGTAATCGCCGCAGGCATCAAGACTTCGGTTTCATTTGTCGCATAACCAAACATGATCCCTTGGTCACCCGCACCTTGATCTAATGGATTCTCACGATCCACACCTTGGTTAATATCAGATGATTGCTTACCAATCGCATTTAATACCGCACAAGAATTACCATCAAACCCCATCTCTGAGTGTTTGTAACCAATATCACAAATCACTTGGCGAGTGAGATTTTCAATATCAACCCATGCTGATGTCGTAATTTCACCACCGACTAACGCCATCCCTGTTTTTACATAGGTTTCGCAAGCCACACGAGCTTTAGGATCTTGTTTTAAAATTTCATCAAGTACCGCATCAGAAATTTGATCGGCAATCTTATCTGGATGTCCTTCTGAAACCGATTCAGAAGTAAATAAATAGCTAGACATAAGTTCTCTTCTTTTGGATGTATTGACGTATAGACGGCTATAATACGCTTTTTTGACTAATAAGCAAGCATTCCTATCAAGTATTTTTGAAATTTAACCAATTTTGTAACACTTGTTCGCCGAATTCTGACATGTAAGACTCAGGATGAAATTGCACAGAAAAAATAGGTAAATTTTTGTGCTGTGTTGCCATCACGATTTCATCATCACAAACGGCTGTAATTTCTAATGTCTCTGGCATACTTTCTGTTTGTACTGCCCAGGAATGATAAAGACCTATTTCAAATTCGGCTGGAAGCCCTAAAAATAAGCCTGAATTTGACCGCACTTTTAAGCGGCGTTTCTGTCCATGGCGCACACTTGGCAAATTATAGATTTCTCCGCCAAAGAATTCACAAAGGGTTTGATGTCCTAAGCAAACCCCTAGAATGGACTTTGTTTGATAAAATCGTTCTAACATCGCAAATAATTGTGGATACATGCTTGGAACATCTGGTCCTGGAGAAATTAAAATATGTGTATAACCTTCTACACAATCTAATGATAAATCTTCAACACTTACAACATCAAAACGCACCTGTAATTGGCGAATGAGATCCACTAAATTATAAGTAAAAGAATCATGGTTATTGATAACTAAAATTTTTTTCATACGGGCTAGTGCCATAATTCGGTGACTAAATTCATTTCAACATTATAGCGATTCTGCGTTAAAATCCTTTTTATTTTTTTATCTACAAGCCATGCAAACATTTATTCAGCAAGCTAATACTTATGGTGCATTACGCCAACCTTTTTTCTTCTTAATTGATTTTGAACAGAAGAAACCGCTTATTTGTTCTTTTGATGAAAGCACTGAAAAAGGGCTGATTTGGGATATTCAAGGCGTAAAAAATATCACTGAAAATCAACCGCACTTTGCTTTGTCTATCATTGATAAAAAACCCATTACATTACATCAATATGAACAAGGATTTCATCTTGTTCAACACGAATTACAAAAAGGTAATTCCTATTTACTCAATCTCACTTATCCTACCGAAATCAAATTAAATGGGGATTTAATCCAAATTTTCCATTCAGTTGAGGCGCCTTATAAATTACTTTTTAAGGAGCAATTTGTCTGCTTTTCACCTGAATCCTTTGTGCAAATTCGACAAAACAAAATTTACACCTATCCTATGAAAGGAACGATTGATGCGAGCCAGCCTAATGCCAAAGCTAATTTGTTAAAGGATGAAAAAGAGCAACGAGAACATTACACCATTGTCGATTTAATGCGTAATGATCTTGCAATGGTTGCCCAAAATATCAAAGTATCTCGTTTTCGCTACATCGATAGTATTTACACAGAACAAGGCGAAATACTACAAACCAGTTCAGAAATTTACGGTGAATTAGAAGATAATTGGCAAAATAAAATTGGCTCAATATTAGCCACACTTTTACCTGCAGGCTCAATCAGCGGAGCGCCTAAAGAAAAAACGGTTTCCATTATACAACAAGCTGAAAAGCAAGAACGAGGTTATTACACAGGAATTTTCGGTATTTTTGATGGCGAAAACCTAAATAGTGCCGTCGCAATTCGCTTTATTGAACAAAGAGGTGATAAATTTTATTTTCGTAGTGGTGGTGGCATTACCATTCAAAGCCAACTTGAAGACGAATATCAAGAGCTGATTGCCAAAGTTTACCTTCCAATCCAAAAGGAAAAGTAATGTTCCCTTTATTTGAAACCATCGCCATTGAAAATGGCAAAATTAAAAATATTGCTCTGCATCAAGCACGCTATGAGCATAGCCTTATCACTTATTATGGAAAAAGTGCGATCACTTTTTTTAATCTTTTAGATCTAATTCAAGTACCTAAGAAGCTACATAATAAGCTTGTTCGCTGTCGAATTGACTACAACGCTCATCAAACCAAAATTTTATACGTTGAATATACACCTAAAACACATCGTGTATTCAAGTCCATAGTCTGTAATGAAATTGATTATTCGCTCAAATATGCTGACCGTGAACTTATCAATACCTTATTTGCACAAAAGGGAGAGGCTGATGAAATCATTATTATTAAAGAGGGATTTGTCACAGACTGCTCTATTGGTAATCTCGCCTTTAGAAACGGAACTCAATGGTTCACACCGAATACCCCTTTATTAAAAGGCACACAAAGGGAATATTTACTACAATCCGGTCAACTTCAAGAAATTGAAATTAGACAAGAACAACTTGAGCAGTTTGACGAAATTCGAGTTATTAATGCATTGAATGAACTATAAAACGCCCATTCATTTGCCTCATTTTACTTGACTAAATCCAACATCTCTTGTGCATTCGCTAAAGCAAGATCCGTAATTTCACTGCCACCGAGTAATCTTGCAAGAGCAGGAACGCGTTCTTCTTGAGAAAGTGCGGTCATTTTGGTTTCTGTTTTATCATCAACAGTAAATTTTTCAACATTAAATTGATGATGCCCATGACACGCCACTTGTGGTAAATGGGTCACACACAGTACTTGGCACTTATCGCCTAATTGACGCAACAATTTACCCACTACACTCGCGGTTTTACCGCTAATACCGACATCAACTTCATCAAAGATCAGCGTTGGAATTGCCGATTGATCGGACGTTAATACTTGGATCGCTAATGAAATACGAGAAAGCTCACCACCTGATGCCACTT
>CABPXD010000020.1:0-9473 GCA_902461185.1 uncultured Haemophilus sp. | reverse complement strand
GCTATTATACCGCGCTTCGAATTGTAACATAATCCGAAAAACCATTATGCGAAATTAATTACAAGGTTAGTGAAAGCTGCGTATCAATAAAATCACAAAGTTATGCACAGGTTGCAAATACCACTCAAGCGATGCAGAATATAGCCTTACAACACCTTGCAATAAGATTAAATAATGATTTATACACTCTAAAGTTGTTATGTAAGGAAAAAATAAAGAAGTTTATATGTATCAAATAATGGCAACGCTACGTAAATTCTGCGTTATTTTATGAGGTGAATATCATCAGATTTAAAAAAAGAAAAACGTAAATCTCAGGGATTAAGATTTACGTTTTTAATGATTGGCATTTGTGTGACTATGTCACGATTGTATAAGATTAAGATAACAGTTTTGCACCGTATTCATAAACCTGTTGTAGTAAATTCAGTTTGGTTGGATTATCCGAATATTCCTCTGCTAACTGCTGTAAACTTTCTTCAAATTTAACCGCACTTTGTTCTAATTTACGTTGGCGATATTTTTGCCATTTGATTTGCTCAGCACGATTTAGAGTTTTATAGAAATGTCTTGCACGATAATAGAATAACAATTCAGGAATTCGTTTATCTTCAAATGCTAAACCATGCTCAGCTAATTTTTCAGGTGGTAAATCACGTAAAATAGCCATGTTGTTTTTATCGGCGTTGCTAAAGAAACCGTTATAAAGCTCTGTTTCTACATTATCACTCGGCTCAAATTCGCGCTCTTCTGAGAATATTTCAATAACTTTCTCGCGTATATCTAAGGATTGACGCAATTTTGCTAAATTATCTAAGCATTGTTGCCTGTCTATTCCTAAACGAGCTGCATTTTCTGACAGTAACGTTTTTGCAGGCGCCAAAATTGGGCATTTATTAATATGAACCAATTTTAGTGGGACTGATGAAACTCCCCTTTCTTCTAGCTCGCTTTTCTTGGTATATAAATCTTGTCGCAAATCAACCGCACTTTTACGGAGTAAATTATCAATATCACCTGATAAATCACAGACGATAACAGCATTTTGATTAGTTGGATGCCATGCTAATGGTGCCACCCAAGCACAATTGCCGCGATAATTCCCTAGCATGCCAGAAACATGCACTAATGGTGTCATTTCCGCGGTATCAATTAGCTTCTCAATTTCCCTTTTACCTCTATGCTCAAAGAAGAATTGAAATAATTTAGGCTGCTTTTCTTTGATTAATTTAGCCATAGCGATGGTTGCATACACATCTGCCATCGCATCATGGGCATTTTCATGCTCAATACCATTTGCTTTGGTTAGTTTTTCTAAGCGAAAGCTTGGCATACCATCATCGTCATAAGCCCAATTAATTCCCTCTGGACGCAAAGCATAGCAGGCTCGTACCAAATCCAGTAAATCCCAACGAGAATTGCCATTTTTCCAGCTATATTCATAGGGATCAATAAAATTGCGGTAAAAGGTATAACGCGTCATTTCATCGTCATAACGAATGTTGTTGTAACCCATCACACAAGTATTAGGTTGTGAAAACTCAGCTAGAATTTTTGCGGCAAATTCAGGCTCAGGAATCCCCTTTTCATTACATTCTTGTGGCGTGATTCCTGTGACCATTACGGCTTCCGGGGCGGGCAAATAATCATTGGTTTGCTTGCAATACAACATAATAGGCTCGCCAATGATATTGAAATCGGCATCGGTACGAATACCAGCAAATTGAGCTGGACGATCACTTGCCGGATTGATACCAAAACTTTCGTAATCGTAGATAAAAAAACTAAAATTGTTTGCCATACTTAAGCCAAAATTTTATCTAAATAATATAAACAGAAAATTGCTGAAAGGCTGATAAGCACACCAAACCAGTTGATTTTACTGATTTTTTCTTTGAAGAAAAATGCGCCGGTGATGGTCCCTAAACAAATAACACCAATATTCATTCCCGCAAAAACTAAGGTTGGGTTTTGTCCGAAACTTTGGTGTGCTTTAATGTAAAACAGGATGTTGAAGAAATTCAATACACCTAAAGTGATTCCACCAATAAAGCTTGGCACAGTCCATTGAGTGCGTTTTAGGAATAAATACAGGAACATGACACAAGCGGCTAATGAGAAGGCAATGAATAATGTGGTTGGGAATGCTCCCCCGCTTTTGGCCACTTGTTTAAATAAAATATCAATGGTGCCATAACCAAACCAAACACCAATTAAGCCTAAAATACCTTTAAAACTGACCGCACTTTGTTCATTCGATTTGTTCAAAATACAGAATAAACCGATGAATGCCAAAATAATGCCAACGATTTTGGGCTGACTTAATGTTTCATGGAAAATGATAAAAGAGGCAACAATCGGTAGAAATAACGATAAGCGTTGTGCAGCATCAGAACGCACGATACCAGCAAATTCAACGGCTTTGGACATAATGATAAATACGGTTGGTAATAAAATACCTAACGCCAGGAAAATAGGCGTGCCATCACTTTGTGCTAAATATTCGGTAAATTCCAATCCTTTAAAATCAGGTTTAAGTAAGAAATAGCTTAATGAAATGGCGACGATATAGTTGAACGCTATTGCTTGTTCAATAATGATGTTTTTCTTGCGTGCAACTTTGAGTAACACCGATACGGCAACACTACATAGAATGGCAAAAATAAGGTTGTGCATAATTCGTCCTAAATTCTCATAAAAATAACAATGAAAAAAGCGGCCAATTGCTTTGACCGCTTTAAAAAACTACTCTGTTGCGCCAAAGCCACGCAAACCAACCACATGAACTTGTTCTTGGTTGCCGGCGATTTTTCGCACCAGTTTATAAGTTGTCCCTTTTTCAGGACTGATATTCTCTGGCGCTGCGATAAGTAATTGCATATCCAAACGTTCGCAAAGTTCGAACAAGGTGGAAATAGATTTACCATCCAAACGTGCAGCCTCATCTAAGAATAGTAGGCGACACGGTACGATGTCTTTACCGCGAATACGGCGGCTTTCCTCTTCCCAGCTTTGTACAACCATTAATAGGATTGACATACCTGTACCGATCGCTTCACCTGTTGATAATGCGCCACTTTCAGCTCGTAACCAGCCATCTGCACCACGGAAGACTTCAACTTCTAACTCGAGGTAATTACGGTAATCTAATAATTCCTCACCGATAGTTTGTGCTGTGCGTTGACCCATATCAATATGCGGGTTAATGCGTTGATAAAGTTTCGCAATGGCTTCAGAGAAGGTAATACGATTATCACTGAATAAATCTTGATATTCTTCCTGTTTACCTGACAGAGCATCAAGTAACATCGCATGTGTATCACGAATATTGACCACTAAACGTACTGATTTTACCTGACCGAAAGCAATATTTTGTAGACCTTGGTTCAACATGCGAATACGATTTTGTTCACGTTGAATGGTTTTACGCATAATATTCGCTACACTTTCAGAACTGATCGCTAATTTTTTCTCACGGCCAGTCAATTCTTCAGTTAAGCGATTAAGCTCAATTTCCATTTGCTCAATTGCATCAATCGGATCATCCGTTTTAATAATATCCTGACGAATACGTTCACGAAGATGTTGATATACAGCGATGAAGAAGCGAACTTTATTTTCTGGTTTACGGCTGTCTTCAGAAATACGCAATGCATCGCGGAGATATTCATTATCTGCCACCGCAGTACGTAACGCACCTAAGGCTTTATCCGACATTGAACGTAATTCATCAGCAGATAAATAAGCTAACTCACGACGATTGAGTCGTTTTTCCACATCAGAATTGCGAGATAAACGCAGAACCACGCACCAGCTGACTTTCGCCGCTACAACCAATTCACGTTGAGTTTTGTAATCTCGTTCCGCTTTGCGAATGCGTTTATTTAAGTTCTCTGCTTCGCTTTCAATGAGTGTTAATTGTTTTTCAACATAAGAACGACGTTGACGACTGGTTGAAAGTTGTTGATACAACTCATCACGGCGATTTCTTGCACGTTCCTCAGCCCCTTCATCAGCACGTACGCCCAATTCACCAATCTCAGCAATTAATTCTTTCAACAACTGATTTTTACTGTCATAAGAACTTTGCAATTGGATAAATACTTGGTTGTATTGTGCAAATTGGCTTTGTTTTTGACGTAATAGTTCACGTTGAGCATCACGTTGTGACTGCAATTGTTCCAAACGTTGACGAAGTTGCTCATTAAGCTCTGATGTTTCTGCTTGACCCGCATCTTCATAGCTGAAGTGATTTTTACGTTGTACTACATCCGCTAAAGCAAATACACGTTGCTGTACTTGTTTTTGACGTTCAACCGCTTGGGTTAAATCAGCCTTTAATCGTTCATAGTTTTCAGGATCACTTTGTAAGGTATTTGCTATCGGCTCTAACTGTGACAACGCAACGCCATGTTGACGAATAAAGCTTTCATCTTGCTCTGCAATATCTAGTTGTTCACGGCATTCTTCAATACGGTCAAGTAATTCTTCATCAGCAAGCAAGTTAAGCTGTGGCATTAACTTATTCAACAATTGCATTTTTTCTTTGGCATTATCCAATTTAATGCGAATTTGTTGTTCAGTGCTTGAGAGTTGATTGAGCTCGCGATCAATTTCATTGCGTTCTTGATTGATTTCCGCCATCACCTCTTCTGGGTTTGGTTGGAACGCAAGCGCTAGATGTAAGCCTACAAACTGACTAAAGTGTTCGTGTAAACGTTGACATTTTTGTACATCAAAGGCGATTTGTGCGTATTCTTCCGCAATTTCATCACGTTTGGCTTGTAATTCTTCTAAATGTTTTTCACGTGCAGCACGGCCGAATAATGGAATTTGCGGGAATTTTGAATAACGCAATTCACGATCAGACACTTGCACCACAACGCCCATTTCAAGCTCTTGGGCTGAAAGTACGCTGTCATCAAAGGCATTTGGGTCACCTTCGATTAAATATAAATCGTCTGGACAATCTTCTAAATTAGCTAATTGTTCGCGTACCGTGTTGAGATCACGTACAACAATAGCATGACGTGCAGGGCCATAAAGCGCAGAGAAATAAGGTGCATCTTCGATTGGTACATCATCATATAATTCAGAAAGCAATACACCACCAAAACGTTCTGCAAGCACATTCAAGCGAGCATCTTCAGAACCATCTGGTTGGCTTAAACGTGAAATTTGCTCATCTAATTGTTGACGTTGCTTCTCTAAATTGTCACGTTGAATAGTCAGTTCACGTTCTTTCACCAATTGTGATTGCATAAAATGCATCACATCTTGGCTATGTTCAAATGTTTCACCACTTTGCTCTTGTAAGCGTTCTAAAGCGGCTTGAGCAGTTAACCAAGCCGGTGCTTTACGAGCATTTTCTTCGTAAAGCGCGGTCAAATTTTCACGTTTTTGACGCAAGGTTGAACGGTTTTCTACTTGCTCAGCAAGTTCTTCATTCAAACTTTCAATGAGTTCTTCTTGTTCAGCATGATATGCTTCGAGTTCATCAGCGGTTTCTAAGGATAAATCAGCACGTTGATTAAAATCAGCCAATAATTTAACCGCACTTTGTTGTTGAGCATAGCGCTGCTCTAACTCATGTAATTTCGCGCGTAATTGTGGGGTTTGTTGTGCTTGAATTTTTTGTGTTGGATATTCACGCAATAATTCTTTAGCGCTTTCCCAAGCACTTGAACGCGGCATATCACCAGCAATTTTGCACACCAACTGATAGGCTTTATCAAATTGTAATTTAGCCGCTTCAGAAATAGACATTTTATGTTCTAACTCAAGCACTTGCTCGGTTAGACTTTCTGCATGGGCAGCAAATTCAGCTTGGTAATCTTCCGCATTTTTCACGCTTAAATTTGCTAAACCACACAGGGTTTTCGCTTTTTCAAGCGCAGCAATCGCTTGTTGATATTGCAATGCTCGAGTTTGTTGTGCATCTAATGCTTGTTGATAATCCGCAAGTTGCGCACGTACTTGGTCAATTTCAAGTTCCGTTTGCTCAAATTGTGCTTGGCTTTCTTCAAGCTGTTCGGTTGCGGTTTCCACAACCATTTTTTGTTCTTCTAATTTTTCTGTAAGTTCAGCCACATCTTCTTGATAGCGCGATACTTTTTCTTGATGACGTAACGCATTTAATACCAAGTTCAAGTGGTCTGCCGCACTTTGGTGATCTACTTCTAAAGTACGTTCATTTTCTGCTAATTCAACTGCTTCACGGCTTAAATCAATTAAGCGGTGTTGTGATAACGCTTGCTCAGCTTTTGCTTTATACCAATCACGGCGGAAACCTAAAGCCGCTTCGATATTACCGCGGCGTTCATTGGCATTACGCATATAATCTGATGCCACATAATTAGTGGTTTCGGTGATTAAATGTTTGAATAAATCACGGTCAGATTGGGTGACTTTAATTGCTTCAAGGGTCATACGGTTTTCACGTAATGCACTTTCCATATCTTGGAAGGCTTTGCGCACACCAAGGTTTTCCGGTAATAAGTAATCACGTAAAGAACGGGTAATAGCGCTGGAAATACCACCGTATAAAGAAGCTTCGATTAATTTATAGAATTTGCTACGGTCTGAGGCACTACGTAAGCGTTTTGGAATAATACCTAAATCAAACATCATGCCATGATAATCAGTGATGGAATGATATTGCTTAAATTGTGCACCAAGATTTTCAATTTTATCTTTTAATTCATTTAAATTGAGTACACGCGCTTGACGTTCACCGACTGTTTCGGTGAAAAGTGCGGTCGGATTTAAGGATAATTCTACACCTTGAATCGAGAATGTTTTTAAATCCACTTTCTTATCACGGCCCGCAATTTGTTGCAGACGCACACCCACGAGAATTCGTTGGTGACGAGAGTTGATGGTATCCAATACTGCGTAACAAACGCCCGGACGTAATTTACCGTGTAAGCCTTTATCACGAGAGCCGCCTGTCGAGCCGGCTTCTGTGGTATTACGGAAATGCAACAGGGTTAAGTCTGGAATCAACGCTGTCACAAACCCCGCCATGGTTGTGGATTTACCGGCACCGTTACCACCGGAAAGTGTGGTCACCAATTCATCTAAATCAAAGGTACGGGCAAAGAAACCATTCCAGTTAATTAAGGTTAATGAACGGAATTTACCTCGTTCTACTCCACTATGTTGGTTTAATACAGGAGCAATAAATTCTTCTTCAACCTGTTCGGTTGATTGCTCAGGTTCGTCTTGATAGATTTCGTTTTCAAGTTCTAATACATCAGACATTATTCTTGTTCTCCTGCATCATCAAATTCTTCATCAATTTCGACCGCACTTTCTTCATCATCGAGATCATCAGCATTGCTCGCCGCTTTTGCTTGTTTTTCGAGTTCGAGAGATTGCGGTGTTGCCGCTTCCCCATCACGAATTAAGCGAGCTTGTGCTTCTAACGGGTCATCACCAGAACGAACTTCAGCCCCAAAACGGAAAACTGATTCTGAAATCGTAAATTTACCGCTATGCTGTTCACCTACTGTATGAATCATACCTAAACGGCGTAAACGACCGATCGCTGCGCGTACTTTTTCAGATAATTTTTGTTTATCTAAATCCGAACCACTAGAGCGCTGATTGACGGCTTTCAATAATTTTCCTTCGTCTGCTAAATTCAGTAATTCATCATAGACTTCTTGCGTACTGAAGATACCTTGCTGTGCCAAACGTTCTGGGCTTAAATATAAATAGCAAAGCACTTTTCCTACCAACATCTCTAATTCAGAAAGCACTGAACGAGCAATTAATGTCGTCGCTTTCGGACGTAAATAGAAAAAGCCTTCTGGAGCACGAATTAATTCCACGTTGTAACGGCGATAAAAGCCATCCAACTCATTTTGGAAATCCATTAAAAAAGCATGATTATCTAATTGATCGGTGCTGATATGGCGACCTGAGCGCAATAAGCTGTCCACTGTCGGGAAAATAGGGTTTGCAATGGCATTTGCCAATTTCGGGGAAATTACATCTTGAATATCTGTCATGGTTAATTTCTCATTTTATGAATTCGTTTTTGGGTAAGCCACGAAATTAATATTTATCAATCACATGCGCTTGCACTTCTGCGCCGTAATCGTTAATTTCCTGCCATTGCGGATAAATACCGGCTAAATCATCATTTGCCATACCTAAACGCACAGCTTGATCCACTATAATACGCGCCACATCGAAATGACGGGAAAGCGGATAAGCTTCTAATTGTTCTTTTAAGACTAAACTTAAATCAATCGGACGATTATTTTCACGATATTGAATTAATAAGCCTTGCATATGCTCGACGATTTGCTCATGTAAATCAGCCAAAGACTCGTATTGCAATTCTTCAGGTAATTCCCCCAATGCATCATCTTCACGTAATACCATTTCTTCATCACGCAGATCGACCAAACGTTCCGCTTGAGCAGTCCACAAGAACCAAGGATGATCGAAATAGCTATGGATAGAATTACGCAAGCGTTGTGAGAATACACGGTTTTTATCCATATCAATGGCGGTACGGATAAATTTATGCACGTGACGGTCATAGCCAATCCATAAATCGATGGCTTGTTGCCCCCAGCTAATAATGCGGTCTAGCTTGGATTGCAAATCAGTAATTAATTGTTCAATAAAGTAGAGCTCATCATGGCCTATCACACAATCTTGAATACGTAATAATTGTGCCTGTAACTTATCACCTGCTGCATTTAAGGTGTCTTGTAACTCACGTAAATTGCCTGAAGTTTCATCTAATAAACGTTCACAACTAGAAATTGCTGCCTGCCAATCTTTGGTAAGTAAATTCGCAATTTCTTCCTTAATACTCTGCTGATTTTCATCCATCACACGTTGTGATAAATCGATACTATCGAAAATCTCTGCTACTGAATATTTTAACGGAGCGAAAACATTACGACGCCAAAAATGCTCATTCTCCCCTTTTGCTGTACCTTCTTCTGCAGCATCAGATGCACGCTGAATTTCATCAGCCACAATAGAAAGCTGTACAGAAAGACGCAACGCAGAAAATTCACGCTGACGAATATAATAATCTGATACGCCAACACCTAATGGAGTGAGACGATAAATGGAAAGCCCTTCAGTAAACTCGCTACTGAAACGATTAAGAAAACGCTGCTTCACCAATTCATTGATAGCATTATTCGCACGGGTGGCAATCGCATCCGTTGATTGGTCAAAGGCACTGGTTGTGTGGCGGAAAATATCCACTAAATCGGCTTCTAGCATCTCACCGTCTAAGCGTTCGTTGTTATAGATAGCGATGGCCAGTAAAAACACTAAGCGCTCTGTCGGCAGATTTAACGAAAATTCCCGCTCTTTCGCCCATGAGACGAGCTCAGGAATGGTTTGTGAGGTTTCGATCATTCGGTTACAAAAGCTTAAAATTGAACAAAAAATTTCTGAGATTATACAGGATTTTTTCTCAATCTTGAAAATCTTCT
>CABPXD010000019.1:0-9751 GCA_902461185.1 uncultured Haemophilus sp. | reverse complement strand
GAATTTTATACTTTTTGAGCAAAATTCCAAGTTTTGGATGAGCATTCTAATAAGTACGTTATATTCTCTTGAAAAAGTAAACATTATCATTCACATGCAATTTTGTTTTACGTATAATCTAAGAAACTCTCAAATAGTTTTAGGTCAAGTTTACGCGTTAAGCGGTATTTTATATTGATAAAATATCAGTTAAATGAGGTTTATTATGAAAATCAGTTTTCATTCTGTGTTACTTGGATTAGCGTCATGTATTGGCATTCAACAATCTGTGATAGCGAGTCCTCCTTCGTCTTCTCACCAATCAATATCTA
This sequence comes from uncultured Haemophilus sp., assembly GCA_902461185.1. Taxonomy (GTDB): domain Bacteria; phylum Pseudomonadota; class Gammaproteobacteria; order Enterobacterales; family Pasteurellaceae; genus Haemophilus_D. Next base: position 9,440 of record CABPXD010000019.1, on the reverse strand, counting down.
CTGAGTCCGCTGAGGCTTTAAAGCAACAATTTTCAATCGCTTTAGCTAAACAAGAAAAGCAACAAATTTCTATTTTACAGAAAAAACTCACCGCACTTTTTTCTTTACCTCCCCAATTTCTTGATAATCAGATCCAAATAAGCGAAAAAATCCTCACTCGCATTTTTAAAACAGATAAAAATCTCACCCCTAAATTTCTTGATTATTTATACTTTGAACCGATAAATACTGGCGATGCTAATTTAATTCAGGAAATGAAGAAAAACTTACTGGTGTCTTTTTTAGCGAATGAGCAGGCAAAAATTTATATTCGTCAAACAGATAATTCGGAGCAATTTGTTCAGGCTTTAATAGAACGGGGAGCCAAACCAGATCAAATTATATTATTGTCTTTGGATGCTAAAGGCATATTTCAAAAAATTATTGAACAGATGCGTCAAGATTTTCCTAATCAAACAACTTTTTCTATTACTGAGAATCGAGTGAGTTTGATAACCCCTTCTTCTGAAATTAAGCCCCGCCTCGCTCTAGCCAATATGATGTTTGCTCGCCAATTTAAAGGGGTGGAGGTTGATGATTTTTCGTATTTGGATCAAGCACGTGAAAATCTTCAACACAATAACTATGCTATTCGTTATAAGACTTTCCAAGCAATGCTTGAAGGCTTAAATTAATCCGTTTACTCACAAGGAGCCATTATGTTTTTATCTAAAAAATCAGTTACCTTTGCAGTTAGTGCGTTAGCAATGCTTTGCTCAGGTGCAGCCTTTGCTAAAGAAGCGCCGCAAGCACATAAAGCTGTGGAGTTAAGTATCTTACATATTAACGACCACCATTCTTACTTGGAACCGCACGAAGCGAGAATTAATTTAAATGGTCAACAAACAAAGGTTGATATTGGTGGTTTTTCTGCTGTGAATGGGAAACTTTATGAGTTACGTAAAAAGTATAAAAATCCATTAGTGCTACATGCAGGTGATGCGATTACCGGTACGCTGTATTTCACCCTTTTTGGTGGTTCTGCTGATGCGGCTGTCATGAATGCTGGTAATTTCCATTATTTTACTTTGGGTAACCATGAATTTGATGCGGGTAATGAAGGTTTATTAAAACTACTCGAGCCATTAAAAATCCCAGTACTTTCAGCCAATGTTATTCCTGATAAAAATTCAATTTTATATAACAAATGGAAACCTTACGATATTTTCACTGTGGATGGAGAAAAAATTGCTATTATCGGTTTAGATACCGTGAATAAAACGGTTAATTCCTCTTCACCAGGTAAAGATGTGAAGTTCTATGATGAAATTGCTACTGCGCAAATTATGGCAAATGCGCTAAAACAACAAGGTATTAATAAAATCATCTTACTTTCACATGCAGGAAGTGAAAAAAATATCGAAATCGCTCAAAAAGTAAATGATATTGATGTGATCGTTACTGGCGATTCACATTATTTATACGGAAATGATGAATTACGTGGTTTAAAATTGCCAGTAATCTATGAATATCCACTTGAATTTAAAAATCCGAATGGTGAACCTGTATTTGTAATGGAAGGTTGGGCTTATTCTGCTGTGGTGGGTGACTTAGGTGTTAAATTCAGCCCTGAAGGTATTGCGTCTATTACTCGTAAAATTCCTCATGTGTTAATGAGTTCTCATAAACTTCAAGTGAAAAATGCGGAAGGTAAATGGACTGAATTAACAGGCGATGAACGTAAAAAAGCGCTTGATACTTTAAAATCAATGAAGAGTATTTCACTTGATGATCATGATGCAAAAACAGACATGCTTATTTCAAAATATAAAAGTGAAAAAGATCGTTTAGCGCAAGAAATTGTTGGTGTCATCACTGGTTCTGCAATGCCGGGTGGTTCAGCGAACCGTATCCCAAATAAAGCAGGCTCTAATCCAGAAGGTTCTATCGCAACGCGTTTTATTGCAGAAACAATGTATAATGAACTAAAAACGGTGGATTTAACGATTCAAAATGCGGGTGGTGTACGCGCAGATATTTTACCAGGCAATGTGACTTTTAATGATGCTTATACTTTCTTGCCTTTCGGGAATACCTTATATACCTATAAAATGGAAGGTTCATTAGTGAAACAAGTGCTTGAAGATGCAATGCAATTTGCTTTAGTTGATGGCTCTACAGGGGCATTCCCTTATGGCGCAGGTATTCGTTACGAAGCTAATGAAACACCAAATGCGGAAGGTAAACGTTTAGTCAGCGTGGAAGTATTGAATAAACAAACCCAACAATGGGAACCAATTGATGATAATAAACGTTATCTCGTTGGTACCAATGCTTATGTAGCTAGCGGTAAAGATGGTTATAAAACGTTTGGTAAATTATTTAACGATCCAAAATATGAAGGCGTTGATACATACTTGCCTGATGCGGAAAGTTTCATTAAATTTATGAAAAAACATCCGCACTTTGAGGCTTATACTTCATCAAATGTGAAATTTAATGCTTCAACTGATGCGTTACCTAAAAAATAAAAGCTAAAATATATTGAAAATAGCGCGTATTTAACACTCGATTTTATACCTCAGGCAAACCCACTTTATAGACCATCTGGTAAAGGTGGGTTTATTTTTTGTCGTTTTATCTCTTTCTATTACATTTCACTTTAGATTGCCATTCAAGCAGTCAGTTTCGTAGAGTTTTTACCATTACCTCATATTAATAAAGTCTGAATTATAAAAAGCGTAAAAAAGCCCATATCACAAGGGCATTTTCTTGATATTTTGTGCTTGCTTGCTTGCTTGCTTGCTTGCTTGCTTGCATGTGTACTTTCGACGACCTCTGTAATGGGCATAACTATGTCTATGGTGTTGTTCTGCTTCCGTAAAGTTATGCTCAACCATTTTTGCTAGACGTTTGTAGAGTTTTTCCCTTGCTCCGATGACTTAACTGCATTGGCGTTTTCTATCGTAGCTTGATAAGTGTGTCAGGTAATCAGCCTTTCGGCTTTTTATTTTTGTCGGGCGACGATAATCAAATACACTAATAACCTCTCGGCGAGCCAAGCTTTCTGTGATAGGGACGGTAAAATAGCCAGCATCAAGCCCGACGGCTTTTTTGGGGGGGCTGAAAGCGTTATGTCGAGGAATCAAGGTGGGCAATATAGGGGTAGTTGTCATTGACATTACCTGCCCGATGCAAAGGTATTTAAAATAATCCTATGCTTGCCTTGATATCTTTGATTTCTGTCACTTTTTCACTCGCTTTTAACGGCTTCTTTCCTTTTTTCGTATTTTCACCACATCTTGGTTGAGCATATCAATATACTGACTGACTCGTACCTTATACTTTTTATTATGTTTTTCGTTCTTATTAGCGCTGGCTTTAAATGGGGACTGTCTGTAAACGGATACTTGCCCCCATCAAGCCTTTTTCAATTTCTTTACGCTCTTGTTTTTATCCCTTACTGAAAGAAAAGATTAATGGAAAAGTAGGGGATATCATTGATATTCTCGGGATTTGTACTACCTTATTTGGCGTAGTCGCAACCTTAGGTTACAGTGCGATTCGGTTGGCTGCAGCATTCCATTCAATGCATTTATTGGATAACTCATCGTATTTGGTTCCCCTTATTTTAGTGAGTGTTTTTATCATTGCTATCTTAATTTCACTGCAAGGGATTGCCAACGGGTTCCGTATTCTTAGTGAGCTAAATCTAGGCGTTACCTTTCTCTTTATGCTATTGGTTTTGCTATTCGGTCCAACAATATATTTAATTTCGGCTTTTACGGAAAATATTGGTACCTATTTAAGCGGTTTAATTAGAGTCGGCTTCAAGGCTTATGCCTATGATGTAGAACATCTAGATTGGTTTATGGATTGGACGGTTTTTTACTGGGCATGGTGGTTTTCATGGGCGCCTGGCTTTGGGATTTTTATCGCACGGATTTCTCGCGGACGAACTTTGCGGGAGTTTATTTTCGGCGTATTGATGGTGCCAAGTTTATTCTTCGTTTTGTGGTTCACGGTATTTGGTAATGGAGCAATTTGGGTGAATGAGCATCTTGCTAAGGGGGCATTAGGTCGAGCTGTAAATGATGTGGGATCACTTCTTTTTGATTTTTTGAGTTATTTACCCTATTCCGGTTTAACTAAAACGTTAGCTTTATTTATTATCACACTCTTTTTTATTGTAACCATTAACTTTGGTATTTATACGCTTAATAATATCGCAATTGAAGACAAAAGCCAGGTTTCACCTCGTTGGCAATCTATGTTTTGGGGTGGGCTATTGTCAGCAGTTACGTTTGTTCTTTACCTTTTTGGTGGTATTGAAATACTCCAATCAACGATGTTGTTTTTTTCTTTACCTTTCGCTCTGTTGATGTCAGTGATGGCATGGAGTTTGTTGAAAGGTTTACGATTTGAGCGTCAATATTATTCCACAGAGGTTTCAGATTTGTGGACAGGTGCAAACTGGCGTAGCCGTTTAAGACAGTTAGTGATTGAACCTAAGCGAGATGATGCCATTTTACATTTAAAAACAACGGCGCTTTTGGCAATGAGAGAGTTGCGCCAGTTACTCATCGGTACCTATGGTTTAAATGTGACCTTACAGTAACATTTTGGTCGTGATAATAATCAACTGGTTCTTTCTATTGAAAATGGTTTAGCAGAAGATTTTTTTTTACCAAATTACCTTGTTCGAGAAGCCTGAGCCTGAAACTGCACAAGTCCATCATGCATTAATGGTTTCAACCAATATTCAATTGGAAGGTTATCCTTTGAGTATTACAAATGAAGAGGATTTGATTGTAGATATCTTGCAATGTTATGAGCGATACATGAAAGAACTGGATTTTGTTATTTCATAATTCCTGTCTCATGAGCAAACAGAACTGGCTGAATAATAAGACTAAAGTGCGGTTGAAAATGCCTTATTTTTTGATCGCACTTTTAAAATTACCTCTTGAGACAAATGCATAAAAAGAGTATATTCAAGCCCAAATTTTCAATTTAATTCTAACGGAGTTTTTCTATGTTTGGTTTATCCCCGGCACAAATGATTATTTTATTAGTCGTAATTTTATTAGTATTTGGTACCAAAAAATTACGCAATGCAGGCTCTGATCTTGGCGCAGCAGTAAAAGGCTTTAAAAAAGCGATGTCTGATGATGAGCCGAAAAAAGATGCGGAATTTACTCAAATTAAAGACGGTACAAACACCGCTGAAAAAACTGAAACTGTAAAAGATAAAGAACAGGCATAACCGTGTTTGATATTGGTTTTTCCGAACTTGTTTTGTTGATGCTTGTGGGCTTAGTGGTACTAGGCCCTAAGCGTTTACCTGTGGCTATTCGCACGGTAATGGGCTGGGTGAAAACGATCCGTGGATTGGCAGCTAATGTTCAAAATGAATTAAAACAAGAGCTTAAATTGCAAGAGTTGCAAGATAGTATTAAGAAAGCGGAACAACTTAATCTCAAACAGCTTTCCCCAGATTTAAGTAAAACCGTTGAAGAGCTGAAAGAGCAAGCTCAAAAGATGCGCGCAGAGTTAGAAGAAAAAGCAGCTGCAGCAGGTACAACGGTGGAAGAGCAAATTAAAGAAATTAAAAGTGCGGCTGAAAATTCGGCTGATTCTGCGGAAAAACTTGAGGTAAGCGCACAAGAAACAGCAGAGAAACTGGTTGAAACAGCATCCACAGAACATGCAGAGAATGAAACTGCCGAAGTGTTGGAATCTGCAAAAACAGAAGTGGATTTGACCGCACTTGAACCTCATGAACAATCTGAATTAACTGAGCGTTTATCCGATTACTATTCGCCGGATGATGTGGAGCTACAACCAGCACCCAAATCTGAAGCGAAGTCCTAGAGAATAATTATGAGCAATATGACGGACGATTCCCAACCGTTAATTACCCATCTTGTTGAACTCAGAAACCGCTTATTACGTTGTGTAATTTGTATTTTAGTGGTTTTTGTGGCGTTGGTTTATTTTTCTAATGATATTTATCATTTTGTCGCCGCACCTTTAACAACAGTGATGCCAAAAGGTGCAACGATGATTGCAACCAATATCCAAACGCCTTTCTTTACGCCAATTAAATTAACCGCGATTGTTTCGGTGTTTATTTCTGTACCTTATTTGCTTTATCAAATTTGGGCATTTGTTGCACCAGCACTGTATCAACATGAAAAACGTTTAATTTATCCGTTATTATTTTCCAGTACAGTTTTATTCTATTGCGGTGTAGCGTTTGCTTATTATGTTGTTTTCCCTTTCGTGTTTAGTTTCTTTACGCAAACTGCACCAGAAGGGGTCGCTATTGCAACAGATATCAGCAGTTACCTTGATTTTGCTCTCGCATTATTCTTGGCTTTCGGTGTGTGCTTTGAAGTACCCGTTGCCATTATTTTGCTTTGCTGGACAGGTGTCACAACCACGAAAGCATTGGCGGCAAAACGCCCTTATATTATTGTGGGAGCATTCTTTGTTGGCATGATCTTAACGCCACCAGACGTGTTCTCTCAAACTTTACTTGCTGTACCAATGTGTCTTCTTTTTGAATTAGGCTTGTTAGTTGCACGTTTCTATCAACCGAAAGAGGATGAAGAAGAGGCAACTGATGAGGAAAGTGCGATAGAAAATCAGGGTGATTTGAATTACAAAGATTAAGAAAATGGGCGTAGGTGATACGCCCTTTTAACATCATAAAAACAGGAAATATTATTATGACTCAACAAATTTTAGGCGGTTTTCCAACCCGTCGTCTTCGTCGTTTACGTAAACATGATTTTAGTCGCCGTTTAGTGGCAGAAAATACTTTAACCGCGAATGATTTAATTTATCCGGTATTTATCATTGAAGGTGAAAATCATCGTGAACCAGTCCCTTCTATGCCTAAAGTTGAACGTTTAACGATCGATCAGTTATTAATCGAAGCAGGTCTTTTAGTGAAATACGGCGTGCCAGTGATTTCATTATTCCCAGTAGTTGAACAAGATAAAAAATCTTTAATGGCAGATGAAGCGTTTAACCCGAATGGTTTGGTACAGCGCGCAGTGAGAGCATTGAAAGCCGCTTATCCAGAATTAGGGGTATTAACTGATGTCGCACTCGATCCTTATACACTACACGGACAAGACGGGATCATTGATGAAGAAGGCTATGTCTTAAACGATATCACAACAGATATCCTGATTAAACAGGCTGTTTCACACGCGGAAGCAGGAGCTGATATTGTGGCACCAAGTGATATGATGGATGGACGTATTGGTCGTATTCGTCAGGCGTTGGAAGAAAATGGTCATATCAATACGCAAATTATGGCGTATTCTGCAAAATATGCGTCTAATTATTATGGTCCATTCCGTGATGCAGTCGGTTCTGCTGGCAACCTGAAAGGTGGTGACAAGAAAACCTATCAACTTGATCCAGCCAACGGTAATGAAGGCTTGCAAGAAGTGGCTCTTGATTTACAAGAAGGGGCAGATATGGTGATGGTGAAACCAGGTATGCCATATTTAGACATGGTATATCGCGTGAAAGACTATTTTGGTGTGCCAACCTTTGCTTATCAAGTTTCTGGTGAATATGCGATGCATATGGCGGCCATTCAAAATGGTTGGTTGAAAGAAAAAGAATGCATCATGGAATCATTGCTTTGCTTTAAACGTGCTGGTGCGGATGGTATTTTAACGTATTTTGCGAAGCAAGTCGCTGAATGGCTTTACTTAGAAGGTAAAAATAAATAAGCATTTTTTAAGTTGAAGTGCTAATCCAGGTGCTAATTTTAGATTTTATCTAATAAAAACGAGAAAATATTAAATGTTTTCTCGTTTTTTATTTTTTCTTCATTTTTTCTATAAAAAAACTATTGCCTAGTTGATTTTTCTATTGTTATATTGATGACACGCCGCAACAAGACGGTGATAAATAAAATAACGTTACACACATCATATTAACTCACTACTAGAAGGAAAATCCTATGTCAGCAGTAGCATCATTAGACGCATTTCTTGAAAAAGTGGCTCAACGTGACGGCAACCAACCTGAATTTTTACAAGCCGTTCGTGAAGTCTTCACGTCAATCTGGCCTTTCTTGGAAGCAAACCCTAAATACCGTTCAGAAGCTTTACTGGAGCGTTTAGTTGAGCCAGAGCGCGCAATCCAATTTCGTGTGGCATGGACTGATGATAAAGGTCAAGTTCAAGTAAACCGTGCTTTCCGCGTGCAATTCAACAGTGCAATTGGTCCTTTTAAAGGGGGGATGCGTTTTCATCCATCCGTTAACTTATCAATCTTAAAATTCTTAGGTTTTGAACAGATCTTTAAAAATGCCTTAACTACATTGCCAATGGGCGGTGCGAAAGGGGGCTCAGATTTTGATCCTAAAGGAAAATCAGATGCTGAAGTGATGCGTTTCTGCCAAGCGTTAATGGCTGAATTGTATCGTCATGTTGGCCCAGATACCGATGTGCCCGCCGGTGATATTGGTGTAGGTGGTCGTGAAGTAGGCTATCTTGCAGGCTATATGAAAAAATTATCAAACCAAGCGGCTTGCGTGTTTACTGGTCGTGGTCTTTCATTTGGTGGTAGTTTAATTCGCCCAGAAGCAACGGGGTATGGATTGGTTTATTTTGCCCAAGCAATGCTTGCAGAGAAAGGTGATAGCTTCCAAGGTAAAACCGTTTTAGTTTCCGGTTCGGGTAACGTGGCGCAATATGCGATTGAAAAAGCGATGGCGCTCGCTGCAAAAGTCGTAACCTGTTCTGACTCTGCGGGTTACGTGTATTTACCAGAAGGATTCGATCGTGAAAAATTAGAAGCGTTATTAGAGCTCAAAAATGTAAAACGTGGTCGAGTAGAAGAGTTTGCAAAACAATTTGGTCTTCAATATTTTGCAGGTAAACGCCCTTGGGAAGTGAAAGCAGATATTGCACTTCCTTGCGCAACCCAAAACGAATTAGAGATTTCAGATGCTAAAGCTCTAATTGCAAACGGTGTGAAATTGGTTGCTGAGGGTGCAAACATGCCAACCACTATCGAAGCGACAGAAGCATTCTTAGAAGCTGGTGTATTATTTGGCCCAGGTAAAGCAGCTAATGCGGGTGGTGTTGCGACATCCGGCTTAGAAATGGCGCAAAGTTCACAACGTTTATACTGGACAGCTGAAGAAGTGGATAAACAGCTTCATCGAATCATGTTAGATATTCATGCAAACTGTAAAAAATACGGTTCAGCAGAAGGCCGAGCAAACATTAACTACGTAGTTGGCGCAAACGTAGCAGGCTTTGTAAAAGTAGCCGATGCAATGTTGGCTCAAGGGGTTTATTAATCCAATAAATTAATGAAAAATTGACCGCACTTTGTGATGAAGTGCGGTCATTTTTTATGGTGAATTTCTCAAGTAGAAATAGGCTATTGGCTTGCTTTTTTGTTCAAAAAGTGTAAAATCT
>CABPXD010000018.1:0-18119 GCA_902461185.1 uncultured Haemophilus sp. | reverse complement strand
TATATAAGTGGACATCGTCAAGCTATGGCCATGGTAATATTATTCTATAATCTAAGATATTTAATTAATAGAAATTTTATTAAATTCTTATTTTTTATGGGGTTAGCTTATATTTTTCATCGTTCAAGTTTAACTTATATAATAGTTTATATAATTTTATATTTTGATATAAAAAGGAGAGCTCTTTTAACTTTAATTTTCTTGATGGGTTTTGTGGCTTATTATGATTTATTTGGTATGTGTATTGAATATTTATATCTTAACTATAAAGATGTGAATTATGTCTTTTCTAGGGTATATCAATATTACTTTGTGCAATATAGTGCTGAACCTGTTAATATATTAAATTATGTAAAAGTTATTCTTATTGGCTTTTTAGTTTTTATTTTCTATAAGAATGTAGAAAATAAAAAAATTAATAAGCTTAGCATTATTCTATTTTTATATACATTAATTTTCTTTTCTTTATACAGGGCTGGAGGTATTGCATTCAGATTATCAGATATGTTTTTGGTAGTTATCATTCCTTATTTATCTCTATTGCTAGAAAATTTAAAGAAAAGAAGTAGAAATATTTTACTTTTATTATGTATATCCTATTCTGCAATTGTCTTTTTTAGAATTTTGTATGTACATATTGTGTTTAATGTAGATACATTTTTACCTTACGAATCAATATTTAGACATTATATGTAAAAAAATTAAGGAATATCAAATTGAAAAGTGTAGTTATAATTAGTAGTTTAAGAATGATTTTTATTTATCTCCTATTAAACCAATACCGTAAGGAAGACTATTTTATCCTAGATGATGGTATAGGAAGTTTAAATATTAAAGAAATAAAAAAAATCAAAAAGGGAAACGGTAATATTGATCTTTTTATAAATTCATTAAAGAATTATTTTTTCTTTAAAAGATTTCTATGGAAAAATAAGCTAAATATTTATGAACTTAACGCTTTTGGTGCAGATCATATTTCGGCCTCTTCTTTTTTTCTTAAAAGATGTCCTTTTTATTTAATTGAAGATGGTACAGAAAATTATCAATTGAAAAATTATAAAAGAAGTTTAAAAAACAGATTGTTTTCACTACCTAAGTTTGGAATGCATAAAAATGTTAAGAAAATTTATTTAACAAGAAATGATAATATTCCTAATTGTATTAAAGAAAAGGTTGAAGTAATTAACATTCATCAACTTTGGAAAAATAAAACAAAAGAAGAACAAGATGAAATTTTATTTTTACTCAGTGTAGATAAAAATAAATTAGAAAATTTAAAATATAAAAGTATCGTTTTATTTACACAGCCACTTTCAGAAGATAATGTTTTAACTGAAGAAGAGAAAATTTCTCTTTATAAAACTATCATCGGAAATTATGATCAAGAGAAACTTGTAATTAAAACACACCCAAGAGAAACTACAAACTATCGAGATTATTTCCCTAATATTGAGGTTTTTAATGAAAATTACCCATCTGAGATTTTAGATGTATTAGGTATAAGATTTGAAAAAGCGGTTACAATTTTCTCAACAGCTGTATATGTATACTCAAAAGAAAATATTATTTTTTATGGTACAAAAATACATCCTAAATTATTATCAAGATTTGGAAGGATAGAATATGAATAGGTTATTTTTGTCTAAATTTATTTTAGCTTTATTAGATTTTATTACATTTAATGCTTCTTTTTCATTATCTTTACTAATAATATCCTATTATCATCATGGATATGATCAATATTTACCTATTTACGAAATGGATGATAGATATTACATTCATACGCTTTTAGGTTTTCTTTGTGTTGGATGGTTTGCTATTAGGCTAAGACATTATACTTATAGAAAACCTTTTTGGTTTGAGTTAAAAGAGATTTTTAGAACACTTCTTATCTTTGCGGTCTTTGAACTTGCAATTGTTGCATTTTCTAAATTATATTTCTCTCGATATTTATGGTTTCTTACTTGGGGAATTACTTTTCTAATTTTCCCTTTTGCAAGAGTATTCGTAAAGCATTTATTAATAAAGCTTAGTTGGTTTATTAGGAATACCGTCATAATTGGTGCAGGAGATAATGCTTTTGATGTATATAATGCCTTGAAAGATGAACCTTATTTAGGTTTAAAGGTAATATGTTTTATTTCTGTATCAAATACTACTAACGTCAATGTGGGATCACTGGATATTCCTATTTTAGATAATACTGATTCTTGGAAATCAAGAATGAAGAAGTCAGATCAATTTATTATTGCTCTTGAGGATAATGAAGAAGTAGATAGAAATAATTGGTTACGTTATTTCTCCACAAATGGATATCGTTCTGTTTCTGTTATTCCTACATTGAGAGGTTTACCTTTATATAGTACGGACATGTCTTTTATGTTTAGTCATGAAATGATGTTATTACGAATGAATAATAATCTGGCTAAACTATCTTCTCGTATTTTGAAACGAACTATGGATATTGTTGGATCCTTAGCTATTATTATTATATTTTCTCCAGTGTTGCTTTATCTGTATTTTGCAGTAAAAAAAGATGGTGGTAATGCGATTTATGGACATCCTAGAATTGGTCGTAATGGAAAAACATTTAACTGTTTGAAATTTAGATCAATGGTTGTGAACTCTAAAGAAGTACTAGATGAATTGCTAAGAACTGATCCTGAAGCAAGAGCTGAATGGGAAAAAGATTTTAAATTAAAGAATGATCCTCGCATTACTAAAATCGGTGCTTTTATTCGCAAAACAAGTTTAGATGAATTACCTCAATTATTTAATGTTTTAAAAGGTGAAATGAGTTTAGTTGGGCCTCGCCCAATTGTAATTGATGAGCTAGAGCGTTATGAAGAAAACGTAGATTATTACTTAATGGCGAAACCCGGTATGACAGGGCTTTGGCAAGTCAGCGGACGTAATAATGTCGATTATAATACTCGCGTTTATTTTGATTCTTGGTATGTAAAAAATTGGTCACTTTGGAATGATATTGCGATTTTATTTAAAACAGTGAATGTGGTTTTAAATCGTGATGGGGCTTATTAATGTTTTATTTAATTATTTCTTAAGTGAAATTTTTTCTATTTGCATTACCTTAAATTTATTAACCCTACAAGATGAATATTTTAGTCACCGGCGGTTCCGGCTTCATCGGTTCCGCCCTTATTCGATATATTATTAATCACACTCAAGATTCCGTCATTAATATTGATAAGCTGACTTATGCGGCAAATCAATCGGCTTTGAAAGAGGTAGAAAATAATCCTCGTTATGCTTTTGAGCAAGTTGATATCTGTGATCTTAAGGCGATAGAAAGTGTTTTCGAGAAATATCAGCCGGATGCGGTGATGCATTTAGCTGCAGAAAGTCATGTTGATCGTTCTATTACGGGAGCGGCTGATTTTATTCAAACCAATATTGTTGGTACTTATACATTGTTAGAGATTGCTAAGAATTATTGGTATACCTTAGACGAAGCTAAAAAAACGACCTTTCGATTCCACCATATTTCTACAGATGAAGTGTATGGGGATTTATCCTTTTCTGAACCGGCCTTTACTGAACATTCCCCTTATCATCCGAGTAGCCCTTATTCAGCCTCAAAAGCCGCGAGTGATCATTTGGTGCACGCTTGGCATCGCACTTATGGTTTGCCGGTGATTATCACAAACAGTTCCAATAACTATGGGGCTTATCAACACGCTGAAAAGCTTATCCCTTTAATGATTTCAAATGCTGTGATGGGGAAGCCTTTGCCGATTTATGGTGATGGGCGGCAAATTCGTGATTGGTTATTTGTGGAAGATCATGTTCAAGCCTTATATTTAGTTTTGACAAAAGGTCGAGTCGGGGAAAGTTATAATATTGGTGGAAATTGTGAAAAAACGAACCTTGAAGTAGTTAAAATGATTTGTGAACTACTCGAAGAACTGGTGCCAAATAAGCCTAATCACATTAAGTATTACGAAGATTTAATTACTTTTGTAAAAGACCGACCAGGTCACGATGTGCGATATTCATTGGATTGTTCTAAAATTCATGCAGAATTAGGTTGGCAACCGCAAATAACCTTTGAACAAGGACTTCGTCAGACGGTAAAATGGTACCTAGAGAATAATAGATAAATAAAGGAGAAGAACCACATGCAAATTACATTATCGACAGCTCCCGCTTCGGAAAGTTGGGGCAAAAATGCCATTTTAAGTTTTAATCAAGAGCAAGCTGTTATTCATCTTAAAGATGATGAAAAATCGAACCTTGTTTTAGTTCAAAAAGCTGCACGTAAGTTACGTGGACAAGGCATTAAAGACGTTGAACTTGTGGGTGATGCATGGGAATTAGAAAATTGCTGGGCATTTTATCAAGGTTTTTACTCAGCAAAGCAAGACTATTCGATTGAGTTTCCTCATTTAGAGGATGAGCCACAAGATGAATTATTAGCTCGTATTGAATGTGGTGATTTTGTTCGTGGCATTATTAATGAGCCGGCACAAACCCTTACGCCGATTAAATTAGCTGAACGCGCGGCTGAGTTTATTTCTAAACAAGCTGAAAATTATGCCGATAAAAGTGCGGTCAGTTTTCAAATCATTTCTGGCGAAGCGTTAAAAGAGCAAGGCTATCACGGGATCTTTACTGTGGGTCGTGGTTCTATTAATCCACCTGCTATGTTGCAATTAGATTTTAACCCGACTAATGATCCCAATGCGCCTGTATTAGCGTGTTTAGTGGGTAAAGGGATTACTTTTGACAGTGGCGGTTATAGCATCAAACCAAGTGATGGTATGAGTACTATGCGTACCGATATGGGTGGCGCTGCGTTATTAACAGGTGCGTTAGGATTTGCGATTGCGCATGGTTTAAATCAACGTGTAAAACTCTATCTATGCTGTGCAGAAAACTTGGTGAGCGGTAATGCATTCAAATTGGGTGATATCATCACGTATAAAAATGGTGTAACTGCTGAAATTTTAAATACTGATGCGGAAGGGCGTTTAGTATTAGCAGACGGTTTAATTGAGGCCGATAGCCAAAATCCACAATTTATTGTCGATTGTGCAACCTTAACTGGTGCGGCGAAAGTAGCAGTGGGTAATGATTACCACAGCGTGCTTTCTATGGATGATGCGTTAGTAAATAGCTTATTCCAAGCCGCCAAAGATGAAAATGAACCATTCTGGCGTTTGCCTTTTGAAGCGTTCCATCGTAGCCAAATCACTTCTTCTTTTGCGGATATTGCAAATACAGGTACAGCGCCGGTTGTCGCGGGCGCAAGTACTGCAACGGCATTTTTATCGTATTTTGTGAAGAACTATCAACAACGTTGGTTGCATATTGATTGTTCGGCTACTTATCGTAAATCAGGTAGTGATTTATGGGCTGTAGGCGCAACCGGAATTGGTGTGAAAACTTTAGCAAATTTATTAGTAACGAAAGCAAGTTAAGTAGGATTTTATGGTAGAACGTACTTTTTCGATTATCAAACCCGATGCAGTAAAGCGTCATTTAATTGGTGCTATTTTAGGACGTTTTGAATCACAGGGGTTCCGTGTCGTTGCCCTTAAAATGGTGCAATTAACCAAAGAGCAAGCGGAAGGTTTCTATGCAGAACATCAAGGTAAACCATTTTTTGACCCGTTGGTGGAGTATATGCTCTCTGGCCCGATAGTGGTTTCTGTATTGGAAAAAGAAAATGCCGTGAAAGATTACCGCACTTTGATTGGTGCAACGAATCCGGCTGAGGCGGCAGAAGGCACTATCCGCAAAGACTTTGCGTTAAGTCAGCGTGAAAACTCTGTTCATGGTTCTGATAGCGTTGAAAGCGCAAAACGAGAAATTGCTTATTTCTTCGTAGATTCAGAAATCCAACCATAATTCATTTCTATAAAAAAGCACTTAGTGAATATCTAAGTGCTTTTATTTTATTGCTTTTCAATTTTTGAGATAGTCTTTTCCAGAGGATCAATTTCAGCCTGAATATGAAAGGCTTTCGCTAAATTCTCCGCATTTAACACGGCTTGCGTTTCACCTACAGCTAACAATTTTCCTTTATCTAATAGAACAATTTCATCACAAAATTGATAAGCCAATGAAAGGTGATGAATGGCAACAACACACGTATGTTGTGGTGTGAGTGATTGAAGCTGTTCCATCATATCAATTTGATAATAAGGGTCGAGTGGCGCAATCGGCTCATCAACCAATAAAACAGGGGATTCCTTAATGCAGCAACGAGCGAGTTGTACACGTGCTTTCTCGCCACCTGAAAGTTGTTGAAATGGCTTATCGAGTAAATGAGTTACCGCAAATTTTTCTGAAAACGCTTGAATTTTTGACCGCTCTTTTTCTTTTGGTAAGGTCGCAGCTAAACCTAATGCAATCACATCATAAACGGATAAATCCCAATGAATTTGCGTATTTTGTGCAAGGTAAGCAATGTGTTGGCTTTTTTCAGTCGCATTCATGTTGCTTAATGGCTGGTTATCGAACCAAACCTCCCCTTGTTTGAGGGGTAAAATACCCGCAATAGTTTTTAATAAGGTAGATTTCCCCGCGCCATTAGCACCCATAATGCCAATCAATTTACCTGATGGAAGCGTGCAGTTGATGTCATTTAAGCAATAGGATTGGGTGAGTTTTTCAATTCTAATCATAAATTTTTCTCTGTTGCGTTAATAACATCCAAATCAAGCAAGGCGCACCGATAAGGGCCGTTAATGTGCCGATGTAAATATGTGAGAACAGCGGGATATATAAAATGGCTAAATCGGCCAGTAACAGCAATAATGCCCCAATTAATGCGCTGGTGAGGTAAAGCTGTGATGGGCGAGCTTTCAGTAAAATACGGGCAAAGTGTGGCGCGATTAAGCCGATAAAGCCAATGGTACCGGTTTGTGGAATGGTCGCGCCGACTAATAAAGCCACACCAAAGGTGCTGATGAAAAAGCTACGCTTCGGATCCACGCCCATTGTGCTCGCTGTTTCTTCACCAAAGGTGAGTAAATCTAAGTATCGGCGAGAGTGGTATAAGCAGAAAATTCCCGCCAGAACAATCGGGAGTGAAATGAGCAAGGTATCTAATTTGGCCCACATCAACGAGCCTTGTAACCAGCGGTAAAGTTCGGCTAATGCCCATGGGCTTTCAGCGTTGGAAAGCAGTAATGCGATTGCTGATCCAAGCAACATATTGACCGCTAAACCGCTTAGAATCATCATGGTGGTGCCGTAGTTTTTGGCGATCAAATACACGATGAAAAAACTTAAAAGCGCACCAATCACACCACCGGCTAAGAGCAGTGAAAATGGCACGGCAAAATAATAGAGGATAAATACACTAGCGGCTGTTGCACCAGCGCTACTGCCAAGCAAGCCCGGACTTGCTAATGGATTTTGGAAAATACCTTGCATCGCATTACCGGCAATTGCTAGGCTGGCACCCGTCAATAAAGCTAAACCAATGCGCGGAAAACGAATATCCCACAGCACCATCGAGCGCATATCAGTGAGCACACCATCCGCATTTTTGAGATGGGCAAAGTCGCCGAGCTGATGATAAATCGCAAACTCGATAATCAACAGCAATGCGAAGAAAAGTGCGGTATTTAATTTTAGTGTTTTGGTCATAGGTTATTTTAACTGTTGATAAATCTTCTCCGCCCCTTGCCACACGCCATGATCGAAACAATAGGTATATTTCATCGGGATGCTGACAAGCGGTTGGTTTTTGAAAAAATCTTGCAACATGGGATGTTGTAGTAATTCGGCTTGCGCATTGTAACCTTGTTTGTCAGTCAGAGAAATCAGCACATTGGGTTGGCTTAAAATCACTTTTTCTAACGAGAAATTTTGTGCGGTAAGTGGTGTCTTTAACGGTGTTAATCCGAGTAAATTTAACAGCACAGGATATTGCGGATAATAACTCTCCACTATACCCGTTTCCGACAAAATCAGCGTGTCAGTAAGCGGTCGATTTAAGTGAACGTTTTGCGATTTGAGTTTTGTCACTAAATCAGCCGCCTTTTGCTCATTTCCTAGTTTTTTACCTAAGTCTAAAATCAGTGCAAACAATTCATCTGGCGTTTGTGGGCTGTCGTTAATGGGAATAATCTTCACATCGAGTTTTTTCAACTCTGCGACTAATTGTGGATAAAAGGTTTCGTTAATCAGAATCGTTTTATCCAAATAGGGCAATAATTCCGTTAATTGCGGTTCCAGCACAGGTTTATCGATATTGATTTTGTCTAACATCATCAACGGTTTTTTCGAATAAGGCGACTGTGCAGCAATTTGCGAAGGCTCAGCCAGTTCGATAAGTAGTCTGTCGCTGCAAAGCGTAAGCGAGACGAATTGTTCCGAAGCCTGAGTGGTAAACGGAAGGAAAAGTGCGGTTAAAATTAAGCGAGTTTTTTGCATAGTGATAATGATACGCTACGCCATCAAGAATGTAAAAAGGCGTGCTAAGCACGCCCTTATGAGTGGGTAATAATTAGAACGATCCTTTCAACCCAACGTAAACATTACGTCCTTCTTGACCATAGCCAAGTACGTTTTCATATTTTTTATTGAATGCGTTGTTAAGATTTGCATAAATCGTCAAGCTATCCGCTACTTTATAGTTCACGCCTAAGTTTGCCAAGGTATAAGATGGCAATTTCACTTTATGCGTGCTATAGGTTGGTGAATAGTAGGTATCCATGCGTTTGCCTGTGTAAGATACATTTATATTCGCACCCAATTTTTCAGTGATTTGGTATGCTAAGCCTGCGTTCGCCAAATGTTTTGGACGACGTGCTAATTCAGCGCCTTTGCTATCTCTGGTCTGCGTGTAGGTGTAGTTGGCATAAGCAGTTAATGCATCGGTGATTTTACCGTTGTAAGCCACTTCAACACCTTTCACTTTGCTCTTACCTTCAAGGTTTACCGCACGGCTTGCATAAGTGGTAAAGTTGATCACTTCGCTGCTAATCGCGTTTTTCACGTTGCGAGCGAAATAAGTCACATCAAAGCTGTGACGCCCATCATTGGTTTCAAACAAGAAACCAACATCGCCACCTAAACTTTTCTCAGGTTGTAAATTCGGGTTGCCGATATAGCGCGCATTGTAACCGTAATATTCAGTGATCGTCGGGTTTTGAATTGCTGAACCGAAACTTGCATGTGCTTTCACGTTATTGTGTAAACGGTAAGCACCGGCGATACGGCCCGTCCATGAGTTTTCGTATTCAGAGCTGTCAGTGTAACGACCGCTAATATTTAAGCTATGATCTGCATCGTGCAATAAGCGATATTCTGCAGCTAAGCTTTTCTCAACAAGTTTTTTATTGCCAGCATTGTTGAAATAAGACGAGTTGAAATCTGTTTTTTGATAGTCAGTTAAGAGGCTTAAACCTTGAGTGAGAGTGCCTTCACGATCGAAATTAACATCTAATTGATAGTTTGCGTTGAGTTTTTTCGCATCGTAAGCCGATGTGTAGCCAACGGTATCGCTGTCAGTTTTGAGATGGCTTACTCCCACTTTGTGTTTAAGTAATTGATCGTCATTACCTAAGAAACCGCTTAATTTGAATAAGGTATCACGTGTGCGGGTGTAGTGACCTTTTTCATCCGTTGCGCTGTTATCAAAGTTAGCAGTTTGGCTGCTGTGAGAGGTTAAGAAATCAAAACCTTTTTGGTTATCATCATAGCCGAAACGAAGAGAGGTGTTATCACGATGGAATTTATCTCGTTCGGTTGAACCACCAGTACTTACTGCTGTGCCATCCTGTGCGGTGTAGTTAAAACGCTGTTTGCTGAGTGCTGAAATACCTTTGGTATGGTGGCTGTCGCCGTGTAAAGCATAATAGAAACCGTTGTTTGAGCCTGAAAGGGTCAATGAACCATCTACTGTGCGATTCGAGCCTGTGCCGAAATCGTAATCAATGTTGAAGGTTTTGCCTTTTTCTAGGCCTTTTTTCGTGGTGATATAAATCACACCACCCATGGCATCACTTCCCCAAAGGGCAGATTGCTCACCGCGTAATACTTCGATGCGGTCGATATTGCTTAATGCTAAGCCTCCAAAATCAAAGCCATAACCAGAAACAGGGTTCACTTTCACGCCATCAATAATCACTGCTGTGTGGTTTGCATCTGCACCACGTAAAAATACATTAGTTAATGTGCCACGACCGCCCGACGCGCTCACCGCTAAACTTGGTACCGTTTTCAACACATCACTGACATAAGTCGCACCACGCTGTGCAAAATCTTTTTCGGTTAAAACAGTAACAGATGAAGCCGTTTGATGAAGGCTGGTTGGCGTAGCTGATGCAGAATAGACGTTAATTACATCTAATTTTGCCACGTCTTCAGCAGCCGCTAATGCTGGAATCGCTAATAAAATTGCTGAAGTAATCACATTTTTTTTCATTTTAAAATCCCTAGGATAAAAGTCTGTATAAAAGCGCCAGCAGTTTACACATTAGAGGCTTGGCGCGCAAACTTCTGGCGATGAAAATAACTCATCATCAAAATGAATGAAATTTAAGGTAAATAAAAAATTTAAGGATTTTTCTGACCGCACTTTTTCGCCTTTATCCGCCTTATAGTTTCAAGTATAATGCCTGTATTTTTCATCACATTGTTATTAAAAAAATTATGAGTACAAAATTCAACGTAAAAACATTCCAAGGCATGATTTTAGCCTTACAAGAATATTGGGCAAATCAAGGTTGTACCGTTGTTCAACCTTTTGATATGGAAGTGGGCGCAGGTACTTCTCACCCAATGACTGCATTACGTGCATTAGGCCCTGAGCCGATGGCATTCGCTTATGTGCAACCTTCACGTCGTCCAACCGATGGTCGTTATGGCGAAAACCCAAACCGTTTACAACATTACTACCAATTCCAAGTGGTGATCAAACCCTCTCCAGATAACATTCAAGAGCTCTATTTAGGTTCACTTGAAATGCTCGGTTTTGATCCAACACAAAACGACATTCGTTTCGTAGAAGATAACTGGGAAAACCCAACCTTAGGTGCTTGGGGGTTAGGCTGGGAAGTGTGGTTAAACGGTATGGAAGTGACCCAATTTACCTACTTCCAACAAGTGGGTGGCTTAGAATGTAAACCGGTAACAGGTGAAGTGACCTATGGTTTAGAGCGTTTAGCGATGTACATTCAAGGCGTAGATTCTGTGTATGACTTAGTTTGGTCAGATGGTCCACTAGGTAAAACCACTTATGGCGATGTATTCCATCAAAACGAAGTGGAGCAATCAACTTACAACTTTGAATACGCCGATACCGATTTCTTATTCTACTGCTTCGATCAATACGAAAAAGAAGCGAAAAGCTTATTAGAATTAGAACGTCCGTTACCATTACCGGCTTATGAGCGCATTTTAAAAGCGGCACACAGCTTCAACTTGTTAGATGCACGTAAAGCGATTTCGGTCACAGAGCGTCAACGCTATATTTTACGCATTCGTGCATTAACCAAAGGCGTGGCAGAAGCGTACTATGCGAGCCGTGAAGCCTTAGGTTTCCCTGGTTGTAAAAAATAAGGCGAAAAACGACCGCACTTTAAGCATTAACACAACGACATAAGGAGAAAATGATGAAAGATTTTCAATACCCAGACGATATTTATACTGAAGCTGAAACCGATCCTAATACGCTCGCGAATTTAGGCCCATTGGCAAAATTAGCGGGTGTTTGGGAAGGTAAACGCGGTGTGGATATCAACCCGAAAGCAGAAGGGCCAGAAAAAGATCCTTATATCGAGCGTTACGAAGCCCATCCAACAGATGGTCAAACTAATGGTCCGCAACTCTATTATGGATTACGTTATCACGCCCATATTGTACAACCAGGCGAAGTTGAAACGTTCCACGACCAAGTAGGTTATTGGTTATGGGAACCTGAAACTGGCAATATTTTATTAACAGGTAGCATTCCACGTGGACAAACCTTTATTGCGGTCGGTAATGCACCGGCTGATGCGAAAGAGTTTACGGTAAAAGCAGTACGCGGTTCACTAACAAACGGCATTATTTCGAATCCGTTCTTAGAGCGTTCATTTACCACGGAAAGTTTTGAGATGACGGTAAAGTTCCATGATGATGGCACTTGGTCATACGATCAAACCACCACCCTGATTATCCCAAATTATGATGCACCGTTTGAACATCGCGATCGTAACCGCTTAACCAAAATTGGCGAACCGAAATTGAACCCAACCGCGGCAGCTGAAAAAGGAGGTGAATAATGAAACCGATTCTTTATTATGCGGCAGATTGCCCGGATACTGCGCCATTTGTGGCGGAATTAAAACGCTTGGGTGTGGATTATGAGGCAGTGGAAGTATTATCTTCCATTCCGAATTTGAAACAATGGTTGCGCTTGCGTGATCGTCACGTCGCATTTGATGATGCAAAAGCACAAGGCTATGCGGGCTTCCCAGCATTATTGTTAGAGGACGATCGTGTTATTTTAGATGGATCTAAATTAAAAAAAATCTTTATTTGATATTAAAATAATACCTAAGTATAAGCGGTCTATACCATTTACTTTTATTTGAACCAATTTTATGCAAAAAACAACTTTCAAACCTAAGTTCATTGCTGCGTTTGTGGCGTTGAACCTAAGCCCAATGGTCTTCGCCGGACAAGTTTATTCCGGCGTGGATTATCAATATTTCCGTGATTTTGCTGAGAATAAAGGAAAATTTACTCCCGGTGCGCAAAATATTGCGGTAGTGAATAAAAAAGGCGAATCTATCGGCACCATGATGCAAAATGCGCCGATGATGGATTTTTCGGTGGTCAGTCGTAATGGTGTGGCGGCGCTTGTAGGCGATCAATATATCGTCAGTGTGGCACATAACGTAGGTTATCGAAATGTTGATTTCGGCATGGAAGGCAGTAACCCGGATCAGCACCGATTCGGTTATAACATCGTTAAACGAAATAATTATAAAAACGACCGTACTCACCCTTACATGACGGACTATCATAATCCTCGATTAGCCAAATTCGTCACAGAAGCTGCGCCGATAGAAATGGTGTCGAATATGCAGGGTAGCACCTATGGCGATTTAGAAAAGTATCCAATGCGGGTGCGAATTGGTAGCGGCTGGC
Organism: uncultured Haemophilus sp.; assembly: GCA_902461185.1. GTDB lineage: Bacteria > Pseudomonadota > Gammaproteobacteria > Enterobacterales > Pasteurellaceae > Haemophilus_D. The sequence goes on along the minus strand of CABPXD010000018.1, from coordinate 5,003 downwards.
AATTTTTGCGTGATGATAATGACAATGGCAATCATATTGCCATGGCGTATAACTACCTCACCGCAGGCAATACCTTTATGCAAGGTTGGGCGAACAATGGTGAGGTCAGTTTAAGTGGTGATGTGCGTCATCCAAATCAATATGGCCCGTTACCGATTTCAGGTTCTAGCGGTGACAGTGGTTCACCGATGTTTATTTATGATAAAACGGCAGGAAAATGGCTGATAAACGGCGTATTGCGTAGTGGACACCCTTATCAAGGAAAAGAAAATACCTATCAAATTGCACGTAAGAATTATTTAGATGAGATCATTGCCGGTGATTTGATGACGGTTTTTGACTTTACATCAGCTTCTTATGACTGGACAGCAGACGGCAACGGCAGCGGTAAATTAACCAAAGGTAGCAGAGTTGTCACAAACACACCGCTTGCCAATTACAGCCTGCCTTCTTCCGGCAGCGATGAATTTTTTGGATATGGTGGCCCAAACCCTTATATGCCGGCACTTCATCACGGTAAGAATATTTACTTTGGGAATATGGAAAACGGCACGATAACCCTGAAAAATAATATCGATCAGGGTGCTGGTGGGCTGACCTTTGAAGGCGATTTTGTGGTACAGCCTAGCACCGATGAAACTTGGAAAGGCGCAGGTGTTTCAGTAAGTGAAGGCAGTACGGTGAGGTGGAAAGTCAAAAATCCGGAAGGTGATCGTTTGTCTAAAATTGGGCAAGGCACGTTATTGGTCAACGGTAAAGGCGAAAACCTTGGTGACATCAGCGTGGGGGACGGTGTTGTCGTTTTAAATCAACAAGCGGACGAGCAAGGCAAAAAACAAGCCTTTAATCAATTAGGTATTGTGAGCGGTCGTCCAACGGTGAAATTGGAAAGTGCCGACCAAGTTAATCCAAACAATATTTATTTCGGCTTCCGTGGCGGTCGTTTAGATCTTAACGGACATTCACTTACCTTTAATCGCATTCAAAATACCGATGAAGGCGCACAAATTGTCAACCATAACAAAGACACGGCAGCAACCGTCACGCTTCTTGGTAATGCACAAATTTATAACGAAAGCAAAATTAACCAATCCAAAGCGGCGGCATTTAACGGTTGGTTTGGTGAAACCAATACCGGGCTTCATAATGGTCGATTAGATGTGGTTTATCGCCCTGCGCATGCAGACAGCGTTTTTCTATTGTCAGGCGGAACCAACTTAAACGGCAATATTACGCAAGAAAACGGTACTTTGGTCTTTAGTGGTCGCCCAACGCCTCATGCCTATAACCACCAAAACCGACCAGCATTAATTGGCCGTCCGCAAGGGGAAGTAGTGATTGACGATGACTGGCTAAATCGTACCTTTAAAGCAAAAAAATTCATCATTAACGGCGGAAGTGCGGTCGTTTCTAGAAACGTTTCTGCGATAAACAGCGATTGGCAATTAAGCAACAACGCTAATGCTGCATTAGGTGTTACCGATAAACAGGCGAATTTCATTTGTGCCCGTTCTGACTGGACAGGGCTGACGAAATGCGCCAATCAAACCTTGTCCGATAAAGTTTTTTCCAGCATTGAACGCAGTAAAATTAATGGTAATTTCAATGTGTCCGACAAGGCAACATTGTCCGTTCAAGGTCTTGCTGATATGGTGGGTAATGTAGAGTTGACGGCAAATAGTCAATACAGTCTAATCCACGGTGCAACCCAAACGGGAGCTTTACGTTTAAGTGATAACGCCACTGTTCGTGTGGATAACGCAACGCTAATAGGCGATGTTTCAGTTGCAAACCAAGCACAATATCAACTCGCTAATAATGCCACCCAAAATGGCAATTTAACTTTAAGTGATACTGCTCAGGCTATGGTAGCTGGTGCAAAACTCAACGGTAATACAGCGTCAAGTCAACAAAGTCAATATCGCTTAATTGATGGAGCATTACAAACAGGAGCATTGACGTTAAGCAATGAAGCTAATGCGTTGGTGAATAACGCGACTTTAAGTGGTGATGTTTCAGTTGCAAACCAGGCACAATATCAACTGGCTAATAACGCCACACAAAACGGTGCATTACGTTTAAAAGATCATTCCAAGGCATTAGTGAATGCAGCAAACTTGAAAGGCAATGTAATCCTTTCCGAGCAAGCCGAATTAAATTTAAACAACACAACGTTTAGTCATAATATCAGCGGCTCTGCAAATAGCCGTGTGATGTTAACTAATCAGACCAACTGGGTTTTATCTGGTAGTTCAACTGTCGGTCATTTAGCGTTAGATAACAGCCAAGTTATCCTAAACTCAAGTATGAATCCGAAAACATTCAATAACTTAAGTGTTTTAGGTGATCTTAGCGGAAACGGTTCATTTAATTACCGCACTTATCTTGAACATCATTTGGGTGAGCATGTAGAAGTGAATGGCATCGCCAAGGGCAATTTTGTATTGAATGTAAATAATAGCGGAAAAGAGCCACAAACCTTACAACAGCTCAGTTTGCTTACTTTAAAAAACGCTGCCCAGCAGGCTGGGTTGGTACAGGTATCTTTAGCTAATGGTACTGTTGATGCAGGTACATATCGTTATGAATTAAAGAATTTTAACAATGATTACCGTTTATACAATCCGAAAAAAGAACAAGAGTTTGCTGATCAGGTACGTTTAGCGGAAGAAAAACGTAAAGCCGACGAAGCCACACGTATAGCCGAAGAAAAACGTAAAGCAGATGAAGCAGCGCGTTTAGCGGAAGAGAAACGTAAAGCAGATGAAGCTGCTCGCTTAGCAGAGGAAAAACGTAAAGCCGACGAAGCCGCACGTATAGCCGAAGAAAAACGCAAAGCCGAAGAAGCGGCTCGTTTAGCCGAAGAGAAACATAAAGCGGATGAAGCTGCGCGTCTCGCTGAAGAAAAACGCAAGGCGGAAGAAGCAGCACGTTTAGCGGAAGAAAAACGTAAAGCCGACGAAGCTGCACGTTTGGCGGAAGAAAAACGTAAAGCGGACGAAGCGGCTCGTTTAGCCGAAGAGAAACGTAAAGCGGAAGAAGCAGCACGTCTAGCAGAAGAAAAACGTAAAGTAGAAGAAGCCATTCGTCTAGCCGAAGAAAAACGCAAAGCAGAAGAAGCGGCACGTTTAGCAGAGGAAAAACGCAAAGCGGAAGAAGCGGCACGTTTAGCAGAGGAAAAACGCAAAGCGGAAGAAGCGGCACGTTTAGCGGAAGAAAAACGTAAAGCTGATGAAGCCGCTCGATTAGCAGAAGAAAAACGCAAGGCAGAAGAACAGGCTCGTTTAGATGCACAGCGTAAAGCGTTGGAACAAGAAAGTGCGGTCAAAAAACAAAAAGAATTGATTAGCCGTTATGCTAACAGCGCGTTATCCGAATTATCGGCGAGCGTGAATAGTGCGTTATTGGCGCAAGATGCATTAAACAAACATTTAGTGTCTGAGAACAACACCAATATTTGGGCAAATACGTTATATTCTTCCAGCAATTATGATGCTGATGAGTTCCGTGCGTATCAACAAAAAGCACGTTTGACACAAGTTGGTGTGCAACATATTGATACAAATCACCGCTTAGGCTTGTTGTTCTCTCATTCTCGAGCAAGCAATGCTTTTGATGACAACATTAGTAGCAAAGGCCGCTTAAATATGCTGTCTGCTTTTGCTAAATATGATTTTGAAAATGGCTTAAACATCTCTGCCGATGCAGGATATGGTTTAAGTGCGGGTGAAATTCGTGGTGAATCTCAAAATGCCAAAATAAAACGTCGCATCGCAACAATTGGCATGGGCTTGGGTTATCAACTGAATTTAGATAAACTGGCCATCCGACCACATGTTGGCATTCATCGTTATTATATTTCTGCCGATAGTTACACTTATGCCGGAGTTAATGTGCATTCTCCGAAAATGAGCTTTAATGCTTATCATGCCGGTGTAACGGTGGATTATGCCTTTATGCCGTGGGCAGGCGTTACTATCCGACCGGCATTGACGTTGAGTTACGTCGATGCATCTGATTCCAAGATAGCAATGCAAGTTAATCAATCACAGTTAACACAACATTTTGATCGTTACTGGCAACAGGAAATTGGGGTCACTACGGATTTTGCTAGTTGGCAGATTGCGACTTATGCAGGAAAAAGTCGTGGTAAACAACTAGATAAACAATATCATATTGGTTTGAAAGTGGGCTATCGTTGGTAACACGTTATAAATGAGGTAAATATAGGTATTCATTTCATTAAATATGAATATTTTGAACTTATTTTTTGTGATAGTGTAGGAAACTACAAACATCTATTCTGGTCTGAAGTATACAGGGTAGTCAGTTGAAAAAGGATAAAAGTTAAATGAAGAAAGTGTCCCAAACTTTAACCGCACTTTTACTCAGCTCAGTCGTTGTAAGCAGTGTATTCGCAACAGAAAATCATCAAAATGCAGCAAGTGCAGATTATGAACTCGAGAAAGTCTTAATTTTCAGCCGCCATGGGTTACGCTCACCAGTGGAAAAAGACCCACAAGAAATGGCAAAATATTCGCCGTATGCGTGGGCAAAATGGAATGTACCATCTGGCTATCTCACTGCAAAAGGGACGGTGCTAGAAACCTATTTCGGACAGTATTTAGGTCAATGGCTTGCAGATAAAGGGTTACTAACAACAGAACGTTGTGCATCGGGCGAAGGCATTTTTGCTTATGCAAATGGTGTGCAACGCACCATTGCAACAGGTCAGGCGATTGTGGCGGGAGCTTTTGCAGGCTGTAATGTTCAACTGCAGCATCACGGTGAAATTGGTTCAGAAAAAGATCCAATTTTCAACACGCAGGCGCACAATCCAAGTCAAGCCTTGATTGAATCGGCAAAAAATAACGTTGATTTAACCGCTTTACAGCAAAAATTAGCCCCGAATTATGCGCTATTAAGTGAAATCATCGATTACAAAAACTCACCAAACTGCTTGCAAAAAGGCGAATGTGATTTAGGTGGAAAAGTCGGTGAAT
>CABPXD010000017.1:0-23200 GCA_902461185.1 uncultured Haemophilus sp. | reverse complement strand
ACCAAGGCCATTCGCCAAAGTGCGGTCAAAATTAACGGTGAAATTGTGAAAAATGGGGCGACCAAAGTAAGCCAAGAAGATGAAATTTATTTTGAGGATGAATTGTTGCCTTGGGTAGAAGAAGGTCAATATTTTATGTTGCATAAGCCTCAGGGCTACGTTTGCTCTCATGATGACGGTGACTATCCAACTATTTATCAATTCTTTGAACCACCTATTTCTGGCAAGTTACACAGCGCTGGACGATTAGATGTGGATACCACTGGCCTCGTGCTATTAACGGATGATGGGCAATGGTCACATCGTATTACTTCACCAAAACATCAATGCGAAAAAACCTATTTAGTCACTTTAGCCGATCCGGTTGAAAACCATTATGTTTCAGCCTGTGAAGAAGGCATTCTGCTACGTGGCGAAAAAGAACCCACTAAGCCAGCAAAACTTGAAGTGTTAGATGATTACAACGTGAATCTGACTATCTCTGAAGGACGCTATCACCAAGTAAAACGCATGTTTGCTGCACTGGGTAATAAAGTCGTTGCGCTACACCGTTGGAGAATTGGCAACGTTGAATTAGATGAAAGCTTAGAAGAAGGCGAATTTCGTCCACTCACTCAGGAAGAAATCGACAATTTAGTGAAATAATATGAGTCAAAATATTAAACCTACCTTTATTTTTATCGCCACGCTCGGCATCCTCTCAATGCTACCACCTTTGGGCGTGGATATGTATATTCCGTCCTTTTTAAATATTGCCGAAGACTTAAATATCGACTCCGAGCAAGTGCAGTACACGCTGACATTCTTCGCCTATGGTATGGCTGCAGGGCAATTGTTCTGGGGGCCTTTTGGTGATAGCTTTGGTCGTAAACCGATTATTTTATTAGGGGTCATTATTGGTGCTATCACATCCATCATTTTAACGGGCATTCATTCTATTGGCAGTTTCACTGTTCTGCGTTTCATTCAAGGTTTCTTTGGAGCAGCCCCTGTTGTGCTTTCAGGCGCTTTATTACGAGATTTATTTAGCAAAGATCAGCTCTCTCGAGTCATGTCCACCATTACACTTGTCTTTATGATTGCACCGCTTGTTGCACCAGTGATTGGTGGATATATTGTGAAATTTTTCCATTGGCACATGATCTTTTATGTGATTGGCGCGATGGGATTTCTTGCCGCATTGCTCGTCTTTTTCGTTATTCCCGAGACCCATAAACAAGAAAATCGTATTCCCCTGCGCCTTAATATTATTGCCCGTAACTTCATGATGCTTTCTAAACAAAAAGAAGTGTTAGGTTATATGGCAGCAGCCTCTTTTGGATTTGGTGGTTTATTTGCCTTCGTCACTGCGGGATCGATTGTCTATATCGGTATTTATGGTATTCCTGTCGATCAATTCGGCTATTTCTTTATGATCAATATTGCCATTATGACCGCTGCATCTTATCTAAATGGTAAATTTGTATTGAAGCTAGGTGCAGAAACCATGTTACGAATTGGTATTGCCGTACAATTTATTTCAGGAATCTGGCTATTTTTAACCGCACTTTTTGATTTTGGCTTTTGGTCAATGGCAATTGGTGTAGCCTTTTTTGTAGGACAAAACCCATTAATTTCCTCCAATGCGACCGCCTCTATTCTAGAAAAATTCCCAACGATGGCAGGTACTGCAAACTCATTAATGGGAAGTGTCCGTTTTGGTGTCGGCGCAGTAATGGGTTCCCTAGTAGCGAGCTTTAAAATGGAAACAGCAGCACCAATGCTCTATACAATGGCAGCTTGCGTAGTTATTTCAGCCCTCTCTTACTATTTCCTGACTTATCGGCATTGCAATTCAACTAAATAATAAAAATTTTATTCATATCTAATAAGTAATTATTAGATATGAATGGACGTAATTGTTTCAGTTAGACTAGTATTTTTGTGTCATTTAAAGCGAATACAACAGCCTTTCATGAAATTTGATACAAAATCCCCCCCCTCCCTTCAAATCAATAGATTATTTTGATTAATTTAATAGATTTTAATCACTGAAACCTTTTTGTATGATGTTTACGAAATTTATTTCAACCCTACTTATTTCATACATACAAGGAGTTAATAATGAGTTCTCAATGCCCTTTTTCGCATTTATCGTCTACTAACCTAACTATGGGAAATGGTGCGCCTGTGGCGGACAATCAAAACAGTTTAACTGCAGGTCCACGTGGTCCATTACTTTCACAAGATTTATGGCTTAACGAAAAATTAGCTGATTTCGTACGCGAAGTCATTCCAGAACGTCGTATGCACGCGAAAGGTTCTGGTGCATTTGGTACCTTTACTGTCACACACGATATTACGAAATATACGCGTGCAAAAATTTTCAGTGAAGTGGGTAAAAAAACAGAAATGTTCGCACGCTTTACCACTGTTGCGGGTGAACGTGGTGCAGCTGATGCAGAGCGTGATATTCGCGGTTTTGCATTAAAATTCTATACCGAGGAAGGTAACTGGGACTTAGTGGGTAATAACACCCCTGTGTTCTTCTTACGTGATCCACGTAAATTCCCAGACTTAAACAAAGCGGTAAAACGTGATCCTCGCACTAATATGCGTTCAGCAACGAACAACTGGGATTTCTGGACATTATTACCAGAAGCATTACACCAAGTAACCGTTGTAATGAGTGATCGTGGTATTCCTGCAAGCTATCGTCATATGCATGGTTATGGTTCACATACTTATAGTTTTTGGAATGAAGCTGGTGAACGTTTCTGGGTAAAATTCCATTTCCATACTCAACAAGGTATTAAAAACTTAACTGATGCAGAAGCGGCAGCAGTGATTGCAAATGACCGCGAAAGTCACCAACGTGATTTATACGAAGCAATTGAACGTGGCGACTTCCCGAAATGGACGCTATTTGTACAAATTATGCCAGAAGCAGATGCGGAAAAAGTACCTTATCATCCATTCGACTTGACAAAAGTATGGCCGAAAAAAGATTATCCGTTAATTGAAGTGGGTGAATTTGAGTTGAACCGTAACCCAGAAAACTTCTTTGCTGATGTAGAACAATCTGCATTTGCACCAAGTAATTTAGTTCCAGGTATCGGCGCAAGCCCAGATAAAATGTTACAAGCTCGTTTATTCAACTATGCGGATGCACAACGTTACCGTTTAGGTGTAAACTACCGTCAAATTCCAGTAAACCGTCCACGTTGCCCTGTTCATAGCAACCAACGTGATGGCCAAGGCCGTGTAGATGGCAACTACGGTAGCTTACCGCACTATGAACCAAACAGCTTCAGCCAATGGCAACAACAACCAGACTTTGCTGAACCACCACTTCGTATCAACGGAGATGCAGCACACTGGGATTATCGTAACGATGATAATGATTACTTCAGCCAACCGCGTGCATTATTTAACTTAATGAATCCAGAGCAAAAACAAGCATTGTTCAACAATACTGCGGCTGCAATGGGCGATGCACCTGATTTCATTAAATATCGTCATATCCGTAACTGTCACTGGTGTGATCCTGCATATGGTGAAGGCGTTGCAAAAGCATTGGGCTTAACAGTTGAAGATGCATTAAAAGCACGTGAAACTGACCCAGCATTAGGTCAAGGCGGATTGTTATAAGTGCGGTTAATTTTATAAACAGATTTTAAATCTAAAAATAAAGGCGGGAATTCCCCGCCTTTCATATTTCATTAAATGCTTATTTCCAAATTCGATGCTCTAAAACACGCTTTTTAATTTCAGGATAGAGGTCAATTTTAAATTCAGGCTCTTTTCCTTCTTTTAATTGACACTGATAGTCTTTCATTAACTTCCACACAATTGGGGAAAGTAAAACAATCGCGACTAAGTTGATAATAGCCATCACTGCCATCACGGTATCTGCAAAATTCCATACCACATTGCCCGATTTTACTGAGCCAAAATAAACAAAGAATAAGACAGCCAAACGGAACGACCATACAAACCACGCTTTATTTTTAATAAAGCGAATGTTACTTTCCGCATAAGCATAGTTACCAATGATAGAGGAATAAGCGAAAAGCAATAAAATGAAAGCCAAGAAATGCACACCAAAGTCGCCAACATGATAACGCAATGCGTTTTGTGTTAAGGAAATACTTTTTAATGTTTCGCTACCATAATTATCAGAAAGCAGAATAATCACCGCAGTACAAGTACAGACGATCATAGTATCTACAAATACACCAAGCATTTGCACTAAACCTTGGCTAACCGGGTGTTTTACATGAGCGGCGGCGGCGGCATTTGGTGCAGACCCCATCCCCGCTTCATTAGAGAATAATCCGCGCTTAATCCCCATCATCATAGCTTTAGATACTAAAGCACCAAACATTCCACCAGCTGTAGATTGGAAAGTAAAGGCACTTTTGTAAATGTTGGTGATTACCGTCGGGATCATATCAATATGCATGCCCAAGATAATTACCGCCATAATTAAATAAAAGAGTGCCATCATCGGTACTATGCTACTAGAAATGGTCGCAATACGTTTCACACCACCAAAAATAATGATGGCAGTTAATACCACTAAAACAAGACCAACATATTCACCTTGCCAATCCCAAGCGTTTTTAGTCGCTTCTACGATTGAGTTTGCTTGCACTGAATTAAATGCAAAACCAAAAGTAAAAATAAGTGATACTGCAAACGCTACCGCTAAGCAACGTGATTTTAAACCTTGTGTAATATAGTAAGCAGGGCCACCACGGAAAGAGCCATCTTTATCTTGAATTTTGAATACCTGTGCTAAGGTAGATTCCGCAAAAGCACTCGACATTCCAATAAATGCCGTTACCCACATCCAGAACACCGCACCTTCACCACCAAGCGCAATGGCTGTTGCTACTCCACTGATATTACCTACGCCAACTCGGCTGGCTAATCCTGTTGCAAAAGCTTGAAATGGCGTTAAAGAATTACCTTCCGCCGCACGTCCAAACCACATTTCGCGTATACTTGTAGGGAAAAGACGTAGCTGTACTAAACCTGTAGTAATGGTAAAAAATAGACCTACACCTAATAAAATAACAATGGTGATATTCCATAATGGCTCATCAAAATGTTCGATAACCCATGTCAATCCTTGCTCAATCCTGTTCCCAAATTCTGTCAGCATAAAAACCTCACTAAAAAATTAATATTCTGATTGTAGAGAGACAAAAGAAAAAATCCAGCTTTCTTAAAGAAAAACTGGATTATTTTCCTATAATATAAAAGTTATTCAAATTTTCACTGTATTTTTAGATTAAATCTATTCACGGTTTAAAAATAATGCTGCAGCACCACGCACTCCACCAGAATCACCATGTTTTGCTTTTTTGATTGGTGGCACTTTCGCACTACGCATTAAATGAGGTGGCAATGCTTTTGGTAACGCTTCATAGAGATAATCAAAATTCGATAAACCACCACCGAGCACAATCATATGCGGATCAAATGCAGTGATAATGTTGCCGATAGAAATAGCCGCTAATTCAACAAAAATACGAACAAAATCAACCGCACTTTCCTCTTTCGCATAAAAGCGATCGATAATATCTTTGGCTGATAACTCTTCCCCTTTTAAATCACGGTACAACATTTCAAAGCCGCGACCAGAAATATACGTATCTAAACAGGCCTGGTTGCCACAACCACATTGGTAAATTGGCGCTTTATCCCAGCCTAATAATTTTAAGGCATGATAATTTAATTGAAGATGGCCTAACTCCCCTGCCATCCCGACTTGACCTGAGTGAATTTTGCCATTAATCACAAAACCACCACCAAAGCCAGTACCCAAAATAAGCCCTAATACAGAAGGATATTGAGTATTTTCCTCATCGCAAGCTTCAGATAGCGCAAAACAATTTGCATCATTTTCTGCCCGCACTTCACGATCTAAAACGCGTTCAAGATCGGCTAAAATGGGCTTATTATCTGCGACACGAATATTCGTTACTTCAGCAAGTCCAGTTGTTAAATTAACAAATCCTGGTAACCCAAGACCTACTGTGCCTTTTTCGCCAAAGTGCGCATCTGCTCGTTCTACTAAAGTTTTGATTGCCTGTAACCAATCTTGATAATCTGTCTGTGGCGTTGGCACGCGCTCGGTATAAAGTTTTTCTAATTTTTCATTAAAAGCGGCTAATTCAATCTTTGTGCCACCGATATCAATACCGTAGTACATATTGTCTCCTCAAAAGAGCGGTCAAAATTATTGGAATATATAGGCTGTATTTTCCTTGAAATCAAAATGAAAATCCATGATAAAAATCATATTTTCTACAAGCAATAAAAAAGACCGGCTTTATCACTAAAACCGGTCTTTGATGCTATTTATTGTTAAACAAGCCTTTCTTCTGTAAGAAACCAAAAATAATCAAATGAACAATCCACGCCGAAATTATCGCCACAAATAAATCGATAGGATAATGCATTCCAAGGCGTACGCGGCTAATCAACATTAATACGCCCCAAATGGTCATGGCACCAATCAGTAATTCCGCTTTAAAAGAACGTTTCCCTAATAATTGGCTAAACCCGACGGCTAACATTAGCCAAGTGGCTGCAAAAATAGAATGTCCAGATGGGAAAGAATAACCCGTTTCATCTTCATAATGCGCTTTTAACCAGGCTGGTGTATCTGCCTGTGTAGAATAAAATTTATCGACTAATTTTGCTCGCTCTGAACGATCTTGATGATAAAAAGCATCTGTTGTACTTTCTGTTTTTTCCGCTAAATAGACGGTAAAAGGACGTGGCTCGGCAAAAACCGTTTTTAAACCTGTTTTAATTACTTGTGTGGATAATACCGACAGACCCATTACAATCACACCCATAATCCACTGTTTACGGTTTTCAAAAAGAAAACGGAAAAGTAAAGCAAACACACCACAGGTAATTAAAGCATAAGGTACGCTACCTGTTTCGGTTAAAAGATAAAGCCAATAATCCCATTCCATTAATTGGTTGTTTCCATGCCAATGATAAGCAAAACCCCAAACAAAAAATGGTACAAGACAAAGGAATAACGTATATAATGACAGCCTTTTAAACATTGTTGCCTCTTGATAATAAAAATAAAGTGCACATTTTAGCAGAATAAAGTTGAAAAAAGGATACGTTATGTCAAAAATCCAACTGGTTGCTCAAGCCAATTTACCTACCGAATATGGCATATTTAAAATGGTCGGATTTGAATTTCCCGATACAAAAAAAGAACATGTCGCTTTAGTGATGGGTGATATTTCAAACCAAGATGAGCCTGTACTCGCCCGTATTCATTCTGAATGCTTAACGGGTGATGCGTTACACAGTTTAAAATGCGATTGTGGTTTCCAGCTTGCAGCCGCATTACGTCAAATTAGCGAAGCAGGTCGAGGTGTGTTGATCTATCATCGTGAAGAAGGTCGTGGCATTGGGTTAATTAACAAAATTCGTGCTTATTCATTACAAGATCAAGGCATGGATACGATTGAAGCCAACCTTGCATTAGGCTTTAAAGCTGATGAGCGTAACTTTAATGTGTGTGCCGATATGTTTGAATTATTAGGTGTGAAGCAAGTTCGCTTGATGACAAACAACCCGCAAAAAGTAGAAACCATGAAAAAAGCGGGAATTAATATCGTAGAACGTGTACCGTTGAATGTAGGTGAAAACCGTTACAATACGAAATATCTTGATACTAAAGCAAAAAAAATGGGCCATTATATTGTGCACAATAATGAAGAACATTTAATGACTTGCCCACATTGCCAAGAAGAAGTGATTTAACAAAAAAGCCATACAACTAACTGTATGGCTTTTCTTTTATCAAAACAATTATTGATTAACGCCCCAATGACGAGTGTCTTTATCAAATTTCATGCCTGAATGAGATCCTTCCGAACCATTAAAATAAACATCTTTATTTGCGCAAGCTGAAATCACTAATGCACCGATAACAATAAGAATTAATTTTTTCATTGTATTTACCTTTTTTAAAACTAGCTTACCAGAATTGTATCACAATTTTCTCCACTTTTTCCTGCTTAAATTAGTCCTTTTCTTGCAAAATTTATCTTTGACTTCTACAATACCGCCTTATTTTTAACCTTGTAGTTCGCAAACCTCCTACATAAAAAAACTAGGTATCCTATGAATATTTCAAATCCTAATCACAATCGTAAAGCCCTTGTGATCTTCTCTGGTGGACAAGATTCAACAACCTGTTTAATTCAAGCCATCGCTGAATATGGCGTGGAAAATGTCGAAACCGTCACCTTTCAATACGGCCAACGTCATGCCATTGAATTAGAAAAAGCCCGTTGGATCGTTCAGGATCTCGGTGTAAAACAAACGTTGATTGATACGTCCTTCATCAAATCTATCACCCACAACGCCTTAATGGATGCAAACGCTGATATTGAGCAAAAAGACGGTGAATTACCTAATACCTTTGTGGATGGCCGAAATGCGCTCTTCTTATTATATGCGGCAATTTATGCAAAAGGACAAGGTATTAATGACATTATCACAGGCGTATGTGAAACAGATTTCAGTAGCTATCCGGATTGTCGCGATGTGTTTATCAAATCCATGAATGTCACCCTTAATTTAGCCATGGATTACCCATTCAATTTAAAAACACCGCTAATGTATCTCACCAAAGCACAAACCTGGGCATTAGCTGATGAATTAGGTGCGTTAGATTATGTTCGTCAGCATACTCACACTTGCTATGAAGGTGTTGAAGGTGGCTGTGGAGAATGCCCGAGCTGTAAATTGAGAGATAAAGGCTTACGGGAATATTTAGCGACAAAACCAAAAGCTTAGTATCGAAATAACTCAATCTATAACAGATTAAATAGATTCAAATGAACCCCAAGTGCGGTCAAAATTCACGTCAAATTTTGACCGCACTTTTACTTAATATAGTATCCTTATCTTTTCTCATCTTTGATTTTATAAACGCGTCATTTTTTGATAAAATCACGTTAATTTTTTTATAAATAAGTAACTAATTTTAAAAATGACTACAAATTATTCTGCTCAAGAAATTACGGTTCTAAAAGATCTCGAACCAGTGCAAATTCGCCCCGGTATGTACACGGATACTACCCGTCCAAATCATCTTGCACAAGAAGTTATTGATAACAGTGTGGATGAAGCCCTTGCAGGTTTTGCCACCAAAGTTGAAGTGATTTTACACGCGGATCAATCGCTTGAAGTCATTGATAATGGACGCGGGATGCCAGTGGATATTCACCCGACTGAAGGGGTTTCTGGTGTGGAAGTCATCTTAACCAAGCTTCACGCTGGCGGTAAGTTCTCGAATAAAAACTATGAGTTTGCCGGTGGTTTACACGGGGTGGGGATTTCTGTTGTCAATGCCCTTTCTGAACGCGTTGATATTCAAGTCAAACGTAACGGCGAAGTGTATAAAATTGCCTTTGAAAATGGCGTAAAAGTAGAAGAATTAGAAGTCATCGGGACTTGTGGCAGACGTACAACCGGTACCACCGTTCACTTCAAACCAAATCCAAAATATTTTGATAGCAAGAATTTTTCTGTTAGTCGTTTACGCCACTTATTGCGTGCTAAAGCCGTGCTTTGTTCAGGCTTAGAGATTAAATTTGTTGATAAAGTGAATAACACCGAAGATGTGTGGTGTTATCAAGATGGTTTATCCGATTACTTAACCGAAGCGGTGAATGGTTTTGAAACCTTACCTGAAAAACCTTTTGTCGGCGAGTTTAAAGGATCCACAGAAGCGGTAAGCTGGGCATTATTATGGTTGCCAGAAGGTGGTGAGCTTATTGCAGAAAGCTATGTAAACTTGATTCCAACAGTACAAGGCGGAACACATGTGAATGGTCTTCGCCAAGGCTTGCTCAATGCCATGACTGAATATTGCGAATTCCGCAATAAATTACCACGTGGCGTGAAATTAACGGCTGACGACATTTGGGATCGCTGTGCTTACATTCTTTCGCTCAAAATGCAGGATGCCCAATTTGCAGGGCAAACGAAAGAACGTTTATCTTCTCGTCAAAGTGCGGTCTTTGTTGCGGGTGTTTTAAAAGATGCCTTCAGTTTATGGCTAAACCAAAACGTACAAGATGCGGATCGCTTAGCTGAAATGGCGATCAGTTCTGCACAACGTCGTTTAAATGCTGCGAAAAAAGTCGTGCGTAAAAAATTAGTCAGCGGTCCTGCTCTACCGGGTAAATTGGCAGATTGCGCATCACAAAATTTAGAAAAAACCGAATTATTCTTAGTCGAAGGTGACTCTGCGGGCGGCTCAGCCAAACAGGCTCGAGACCGTGAATATCAAGCGATCCTGCCGTTACGCGGAAAAATCTTAAACACTTGGGAAGTCGCTAGCGATCAAGTACTTGGCTCAACGGAAATTCATGATATTGCTGTGGCACTAGGTATCGATCCTGATAATGAAGACTTATCTCAACTTCGTTACGGGAAAGTCTGTATTTTAGCCGATGCGGACTCCGATGGTTTACATATTGCTACCCTACTCTGCGCCCTCTTTTTACGTCATTTTCCGAAATTAGTGCAAGATGGGCATGTCTATGTGGCCATGCCACCACTCTATCGTATCGACTTAGGCAAAGAAGTGTTTTATGCCCTTGATGAAAATGAGAAAGAAGCCATTTTAGAACGTTTAAAAGGTAAAAAAGGCACTTTAAACGTACAACGATTCAAAGGTTTGGGTGAAATGGATCCGTCACAATTACGTGAAACCACCATGGATCCGAATACTCGCCGATTAGTTCAATTAACTTACGATCTTGAGGAAGATCAAGGCGCAGCGACATTAGAATTAATGGATATGTTACTCGCTAAAAAACGGGCAGAAGATCGCAAAAATTGGTTGCAAACTAATGGCGATCAAGTGGATTTAACAGTTTAAGTATTCGAGGTCAATCATGAACGAACAACGTCGAGATTTTTTTAGAAACAGCGCATTAGGCTTAGCAACGATTACATTAGGTGCAGGTTTTGGCCTTATTCCTTCTGCTCAAGCGGAAGAAAAAGCCTCAAATGTGACGGCTACTGCAGTTGAAAATTTACCTGAGATTGAAGCAGAATTGACGCTCGCGCCGAATGTACCAAAACCGATTGAACGTAACTATCCTGCAAAAGTCGTAGTAAAACTGACCGCACTTGAACAAATTATGGATTTAATGGATGGCGTGCAATTTAAATTTTGGACATTAAACGGTAGCGTGCCTGCACCATTTATTCGTGTACGCGAAGGTGATATGGTAGAAGTGCAACTTTCCAACTCAGCAAGTTCCATGATGCCACATAGTCTTGATTTCCATGCAGCACCTGTACCAATGGGAGGGGCAATGGCAAGTGAAACCCCACCAACTCGGACATCCACCTTCCAATTTAGAGCACTACGTTCGGGTATTTATTTATACCACTGCGGTAGCCAGCCTGTGGATATTCACCTTGCTAAAGGAATGTATGGTTTAGTTTTAGTTGAGCCAAAAGAAGGCTTACCAAAAGTGGATCGTGAGTTTTACATTATGCAAAGTGAATTCTATACCAAAGGTGAATTTGGCGATCCTAGCTTGCAACCGTTCAGTATGAAAAAAGCCATTGATGAGCGCCCTGAATATGTCCTCTTCAACGGCAAAGTTGGTTCAACCATGGATGAAAATGCCTTAAAAGCAAAAACCGGTGAAACCATTCGTCTATTCGTAGGAAATGCAGGACCGAATTTATGCTCTTCTTTCCACTTAATCGGTGCAGTATTTGACAATGTGTATGTGGAAGGTGGTACGCTTATTAATCACAATGTTCAAACTACATTGATTCCATCCGGTAGCGCCACCATGGTGGAAACTCGAATTGATGTACCTGGCACTTATGTCTTTATGGATCACTCCATTTTCCGCGCAGTAAATAAAGGCACAATGGGACATATTGTGGTTGAAGGTGAAAAAAATCCGAATATTTATTCTGGAAAACTAAAAGACGAAGCCTTTAAAGAAGCTAACCCACAAAAACCACAACCCGTTCCTTACGAAATTGACAGTCACAAAGGAATGGATATGGGACATTCTCATCACGAACATTCTGATGCGAATTCCGGTGCAACAAGAAAATAAATTAGAAGAATATGAGCAATATTAACTACGAAGGCATCGAGCAGATGCCACTTCGCACCTTTACAGAAAAGGCTTATCTTAATTATTCAATGTACGTCATCATGGATCGTGCATTGCCTTTTATTGGTGATGGCTTAAAACCTGTCCAACGTCGTATTGTTTATGCGATGTCTGAACTGGGTTTAAATGCCGCGGCAAAATTTAAAAAATCTGCGCGTACCGTCGGTGATGTATTAGGTAAATTCCATCCACACGGTGACTCCGCCTGTTATGAAGCCATGGTATTAATGGCTCAGCCCTTTTCTTACCGTTATCCTTTAGTGGATGGCCAAGGAAACTGGGGGGCGCCAGATGATCCTAAATCATTCGCGGCGATGCGTTATACAGAATCTCGCTTGTCCAAAATCTCTGAAATTCTATTATCTGAATTAGGTCAAGGTACTGTTGATTTCCAACCGAACTTTGATGGTACTTTAGAAGAACCACAATATTTGCCTGCGCGTTTGCCTCATATTCTGTTAAACGGCACCACCGGGATTGCTGTCGGGATGGCAACAGATATTCCACCACACAATATTAATGAAGTAGCAGATGCAGCTGTGATGCTATTAGATAATCCAAAAGTAGGATTAGATGATGTGCTCAATATCATTCAAGGCCCTGATTTCCCAACTGAAGCAGAAATTATTTCACCAAAGGATGATATTCGTAAAATGTACGAAACCGGCCGTGGATCCATCAAGATGCGTGCAACATGGCATAAAGAAGACGGTGAAATCATCATCAGCGCACTTCCTCATCAATCTTCACCCTCTAAAATCATTGCACAAATTGCTGAGCAAATGACGGCGAAAAAATTGCCTATGGTAGAAGATATTCGTGATGAGGCGGATTATGAAAATCCCGTGCGTATTGTACTTGTACCTCGTTCAAATCGCGTTGACACGGATGCCTTAATGGCGCATTTATTTGCGACGACGGATCTCGAAAAAAGCTATCGTGTGAATATGAATATGATCGGACTTGATCATAAACCAGCCGTGAAAGGCTTACTTCAAGTTCTCACAGAATGGCTGACATTCCGTCGTACTACCGTGACACGCCGTTTACAACATCGTTTAGATAAAGTACTCGCTCGTTTACACATTTTAGATGGTTTGATGATTGCCTTCCTCAATATTGATGAAGTCATTGAGATCATTCGTACTGAGGATGAACCTAAACAAGTTTTAATGGCTCGTTTTAACTTAAGTGATGAACAGGCAGAAGCCATTTTAAACTTACGTTTGCGCCATTTAGCCAAATTAGAAGAACATCAATTACAAGCTGAAAAAGATAAACTTGAAGAAGAGCGGTCAAATTTAGAGTTAATTTTGGGATCTGAACGTCGCTTAAATACCTTGATCAAAAAAGAAATTCAAGAAGATGCGAAAAAATACGCCAGTCCTAGAATGTCTCAATTAGTTGAACGTGAAGAAGCGAAAGCTATTTCTGAAAGTGAAATGACTCCAGCAGAACCTGTCACTGTTATCTTATCTGAAATGGGCTGGGTTCGTTGTGCGAAAGGTCATGACATTGATCCGGCAGGATTAAGCTATAAAGCAGGCGATAAATATCTCGCCCACGCTTGTGGTAAAAGTAATCAACCGGTGATCTTTATTGATAGTACAGGTCGTAGTTATGCTTTAGATCCATTAAGCTTGCCTTCTGCACGTTCACAAGGTGAACCGCTCACCGGTAAACTCACGTTACCTGCAGGCGCGACCATTGAACAGGTTATTATGGAATCTGAAAAACAAGAATTATTGATGGCATCAGATGCAGGATATGGTTTTATTTGCAAATTTGAAGACTTAATTGCACGTAATAAAGCAGGAAAAGCCTTGATTTCTTTGCCAGAAAATGCGAAAGTCTTGAAGCCTGAGACACTTTCCGAGTCGGCCTCACTTCTTGTGTCCCTCACTTCAGCGGGTCGAATGCTAATTTTTCCGGTACGGGATTTACCGGCATTATCAAAAGGGAAAGGCAACAAAATCATCAGTATTCCAGCAGCGAATGCAAAAGCTCGGTCAGAATTATTGGTGAAATTGTTCTTAATTTCAGAGCAAGCCAGCCTTGAGTTCCATTCCGGTAAACGAAAAATCACATTAAAACCGGAAGATCTGCAAAAATTCCGTGCGGAACGCGGCAGAAAAGGCTCCCAATTACCACGTGGATTACATAGTAATGTTGACATTGTGGTTGTTGAACCTGAACACAACTCATAAGAATTCTCGAAACCAAACTAAATAGGAGGATATTTCGTGAATATTGTTTTTGATACTTATCAAACACTTGCTTTAGCAAGTTTTGTATTATTACTCGGTTTTTTTCTAGTAAAACGCATTCGAGTTTTACAAACATTTAATATTCCTGAGCCTGTTGTTGGCGGCTTTATTGTAGCTATTGCATTAACGGTTTTATATAAAGTAAATGGTACTTCATTCACTTTTGAGAAAAGTTTACAAACATCGATGATGTTAGTCTTCTTCTCCTCTATCGGTTTAAGTGCAAACTTTGCCCGCTTAATTAAAGGCGGAAAACCATTAGTTATCTTCCTATTTGCAGCGGCAATACTCATTGTTTGCCAAAATGTCATCGGTATTTTAGGTACCCAATTATTGGGCATTGATCC
Organism: uncultured Haemophilus sp.; assembly: GCA_902461185.1. Taxonomy (GTDB): domain Bacteria; phylum Pseudomonadota; class Gammaproteobacteria; order Enterobacterales; family Pasteurellaceae; genus Haemophilus_D. Next base: position 8,392 of record CABPXD010000017.1, on the reverse strand, counting down.
TGCTTACGGTTTACTTGCTGGTTCAGTTACCCTAACTGGTGGTCACGGTACCGGTGCAGCATGGGCAGAAACATTCACTAGAGAATTTAATCTACCGGCTGCAACAGAAATTGCGATGGCATGTGCGACATTCGGTTTAGTCTTTGGAGGTATCTTAGGTGGTCCAGTATCTCGCTATTTATTAAATCATCAAAAACAAGGCGAAAATCCAGAGAATGATGAAGTAGATGACGTACAAGAAGCATTTGAGCACCCAACTTACAAACGTAAAATTAATTCGCGCTCAATCATTGAAACCATTGCTATGCTTTCTTTATGTTTACTCATCGGTCAATACTTAGATGGCTTAACAAAAGGTACACATATTCAATTACCAACATTCGTATGGTGTTTGTTTACAGGTGTAATCATTCGTAACAGCTTAACCCACTTATTCAAATTCCAAGTGGCAGATTCAGCGATTGACGTATTAGGTAGCGTAGGTTTATCTATCTTCTTAGCGATTGCTTTAATGTCTCTCAAACTTTGGGAATTAGCGGGTCTTGCAACAGATGTATTAGTTATCTTAGCGGTTCAAGTTATCTTTATGGCTTTCTTCGCTATCTACGTCACATACCGTATGATGGGTAAAGATTATGATGCGATTGTATTAAGTGCGGGTCACTGTGGTTTCGGTCTCGGTGCAACACCAACAGCCGTGGCTAACATGCAAGCGATTACCAGTCGTTTTGGACCATCTCACAAAGCGTTCTTAATCGTACCAATGGTAGGGGCATTCTTTATCGACTTATTAAATGCCGGTATCTTAAAAATGTTCTTAAGCGTTGTTGAAGCGCTTCACTAATAAAAGGTAAAAAAGAAAGGCTGACATTTTGTCAGCCTTTTTATTTACTTGCTACTCAGTCAGCGTCTTGACTAAATCCATCACAAATTCTAACCGCTCTTTGTTTTCTGGAAGTGCTTTCACAAACTTAAATTTTAATGGGCCATCAAAGCGATAAACAATTGGATTTTGTTGAATCAGTTTAATGAATTTTTCAGGATCAACTTTTGCTGAAGGTGAAAATTCAATAAAGCCTCCTTGAGCTCCCGCATCGATTTTCAATACTTTTAATGGCTTCACCATTAAACGCATTTCAGCAATTTGTAAAAGATTTTTCGTTGCTTCAGGTAATAGGCCAAAGCGATCAATTAATTCAACTTTTAATTCATCTAACTCTTGCTTACTTTCCGCTGCAGCAATGCGTTTATAGAATGACAAACGCATATTCACATCACCAAGATAGTCATCTGGCAATAAAGCTGGGACACGTAGCTCAATTTCTGCTTGTTGATGCGTAATCTCTTCTAATGAAGGTTCTCTGCCCTCTTTTAAGGCTTTAACTGCTGCATCAAGTAATTCCATATAAAGTGAAAAACCGATGCTTTCAATTTGCCCGCTTTGTTCATTCCCTAATAATTCACCTGCACCGCGAATTTCTAAATCGTGCGTCGCAAGAATGAAACCTGCACCTAAGTTATCTAAACTTTCTAATGCCTCTAAACGACGTTTCGCATCTTTCGTCATTAATTTCGGCGGCGGTGTAAGCAAATAAGCATAAGCTTGATGATGGGAACGCCCTACTCGACCACGCAACTGGTGAAGCTGAGCTAAACCAAAATTGTCTGCGCGTTCAATAATGATCGTATTTGCCGTTGGTACATCAATCCCTGTTTCAATAATGGTAGAACAAACTAATACGTTATAACGTTGATGATAAAAATCACTCATCACGCGTTCAAGTTCTCGTTCTCGCATTTGACCATGACCAATTACGACTCGAGCCTCAGGCACAAGTGCGGTCAGTTTTTCTGCCGTATTTTCAATACTCGCCACATCATTATGCAAATAATAAACTTGTCCGCCACGTAAAATCTCACGCAAGATGGCTTCACGAATAATTAAATCATCTTTCTGGCGAACAAATGTTTTGATACTCACTCGGCGAGCTGGTGGTGTCGCAATAATAGAAAGATCACGAATACCATTCATCGCCATATTCAAAGTTCGAGGAATTGGTGTTGCGGTAAGCGTTAAAATATCAATATTTGCTCGAAGTTGTTTAATTTTCTCTTTCTGTCCCACACCAAAGCGATGTTCTTCATCAATGATGAGTAAGCCAAGATCAGAAAACTTCACATCGGATTGAATCAATTTATGGGTTCCAATCAGAATATCAACTTTTCCTTCAGCTAAATTTTCTAAGATTTGTTTTTGCTCTTTGGCTGTTTTAAAGCGAGAAAGCACTTCCACATTAACCGGAAGATTAGCAAAACGATCTTTAAAATTCTCGTAATGCTGTTGAGCTAACAAGGTTGTTGGGACTAATACAGCCACTTGTTTATGGTTCATGACCGCCAAAAATGCGGCGCGCATCGCCACTTCAGTTTTGCCAAAGCCCACATCACCACAAACTAAACGGTCCATCGCTTTGGGTTGGCACATATCTGAAATAACAGCGTTAATCGCCATGGCTTGATCGTGCGTTTCCTCAAAAGGGAAGGTTGCAGCAAATTGCTGAAATTCCTCACGATCATATTTAAATTCAAAGCCTTTTTTCACTTCTCGCTGGGCATACACATCAAGTAATTCAGCTGCCACATCACGAATTTTTTCTGCGGCCTTTTGACGCGTTTTCGCCCACGATTCATTACCTAATTTATGCAATGGTGCGGTTTCATCTGAGCCACCGACATAGCGACTAATTAAATGAAGAGAACCAACAGGCACATAAAGTTTGGACTCATTTGCATAATTGATCAGCAAATATTCTGCTTTTAAGCCCCCAGTATCGAGTGTCACTAAGCCACCATAACGCCCAACACCATGATCTAAATGTACAACGGGCTGCCCAATTTTTAATTCAGCCAGATTGCGCACTAGGGTATCTGGATTGACCGCCTTACGTTTATCACGCTGACGTTGCTGCACTCGCTCGCCTAAAATTTCATGTTCAGTAATGACGGCAAGTTTAGTCTCATCAAGAATAAAACCTTGCTCAAGACGACTTACCCACAAATTAAACTTGTCTTGATTGGCTTCAGATAAGGTTTTAATTTGTTTTGGTTTAATTTTTAATGGTGAAAGCAAATCCAGTAAAGTTTCACGACGTCCTTCAGTTTCAACTGAAAATAAAACATTTCCTCTGAAATGTTCAATAAACTGTCGAAGTTGCGATAACGGTTCTTTTTGCTGTGATTGAATGGTCACTGCTGGTAATGCGAACACCGCTAAATTTTTCTGACGAACAGATGATCGCACTTTTTCTGCTTTAAAATTAATTTTAGGATAATTTTTTAATGCATGATTTACCGCATCAATGCTTAGCCACAATCGTTCTGGCGGCAAAAGAGGACGCATAGGATCAACTTTACGATGCTCATAACGCTGTTTGGCATCAAGATAAAAACGTTCACCTTGTGCTTGATTTGTTTCCATATCCACAAACAACGTTTTTTCGGGCAAGTAATCAAACAACGTTGCCATTTCATCAAAGAATAACGGTTGCCAATATTCAATCCCTGAAATTAATGTACCTTTACTGATTTGCTGATAAATATGCTCAGGATCACGACGAATTTCACCAAAGGTTTCTCTAAATTGTGTACGGAAAAATTCAATACCTTTCTCATCTGTTGGAAATTCGTGTGCAGGTAATAAATTAATGGATTGAATTTCATCTAACGTTCGCTGCGTATCGACATCAAAAGTACGAATCGAATCAATTTCATCATCAAAAAAATCTAAGCGAAATGGAACCGCACTTCCCATTGGGAAAAGATCTAAAAGTGATCCGCGCACAGCATATTCACCATGTTCTAGCACTTGCTCTACGGAGCGATATCCTGCTGACTCTAATTGTAATCGTAATTTTTCAATGACAAGACGGTCGCCTTTTTTAATCAAAAGGACATTGTGCTGTAGATATTTCGGCGGGCACACACGTTGCATTAATGTGCTAATCGGCAAAATAAAGATGCCTTTTTTAGTATTTTGCAAATGAAACAGCGCACTTAAACGAGAAGAAATAATTTCTTGATGAGGCGAAAAAGAATCATAAGGCAACGTTTCCCAATCAGGAAAAAACTCGACGGGTTGAGAAGTTAAATCGGGTAAAACTTGTGATAAACGAACCGCACTTTTGGTATCCGGTGTCACGACCACTGTTAATCCATCATATTGCTCAGCAATTTCACTGACAGCAAGTGCATCAGCACCCGTTAATACGTTGCCAAGAATTTTATGGTCATTTGGCTGAGTGGGAATATCAAAATTAAAATAGGTTGTTTTCATAAGTGCGGTCAATTTTTATCTCATTTTTTATTTGAATAGCGAGTTAGTTTAGCAAACTCACTCTACTTTTCAAGAATTATCTGTATAAAAAAACAGGGCTAATTAACCCTGCTTTCTCTTATTTTTTGAGCGGCTCTAGTGGCTTCTCTTTTTTTACATGACCATCATCATCAAATTCAATGCGTGGCATACAACCTCGACAAGAGCCTTTATCTAAACCGAGCTCTTTGCAAAACTTATTATATTCATCTACGGCTTTGCGAAACCAACCTTTTTTTTCTTGTTCGCTCATCTTGCCTCCTTTTTTAATTTTTGTGCAATTTCCGAACGTAATGATTTTAACCCATTTTTCTTACTATAGGGTATCTGTTTTGTGATGAAATAATCTCGCATTAAAGGACAATCTTTTTCATCTAAATTCATTAAAAATCGACGAATTGCCGGCAAAGCGGAAGCTAAAGTGCGGTGAAAATAAGCGAAGTTTTTTAGGCTTAACCAATCTTCATCAAGCAATTCCCAATCTACTGATGTGGTATTAAATTCCTGAGCAAGTGGATGGAAAGACAAAGGCATATTCCGTTGAAAAGATTGCGTTGCTTCTTTTTCTAATTCAATCCCTTGTGCAGAAAGCCCTTTTAGAGCGATAGTTGAATAACAGCCACTACTTGCCTCTAAATGCTCGCCTAAATAAACAAGAGAAAAACCACATTTCTGCCAAAATTGAGCCAGTTCTTTGGTATAACCAAAACTCACTGATAAATAATCCAGATCGGCATTTTGTGTGATGTATTCAATAAGTTGTGTACCAATACCATGCTGCTGCCACATAGGCTGGACCGCAATTCTCGAAATACGTAAAGAATGTAATGTACAAGCCTTTTGTAGCTGAGAATGAAAACAAAGTGCTTGCGGGACAAGATTGCCTTTAGGACGTCTAGTACCTAGCTGAATGGCTTCTATAAGCGATGAATCTTCAATCCTGCCTTCTTTTAATGCCCAAACTGCACCTAGTAAATTTTGCTCACTTTTAGCGGTAAAAAAACACTGTGAATTGGCATCAAATAATCGCCGGAGATCTAATGGTGATGTACGATAATGAGCTAATGTCATCAAGCCATAGAATTTAGACAATGAAGAAAGTATTTTCTCTTGTGAGCGCTCAGTAATTTGGCATATTTTGCTTTTATTGTATGGCGTTTGTTTAAAGTCATCCTCTACATTTAATAATAAAAGCTCATCGATAAACGCCTCTAAAGCATCATCTTTCGACCAACGCAGCGGTTCAATAAGCTCAAAATCAGAAAAAGTGCGGTTAATTTTTTGCTTAAATTTAAGCTCAAAGCCTCGCCCCGTTCCCTCATAACTATGGATGGTAGTCGTAAATAGAATATGCTTAAAATGCTGGGAAAAAGCAGTGAGTTGAGCAATCGGCAACATTGCCGCCTCATCAACAAAAAGCCAAGCATTTTCAGAAAAAGAAGGATCATTTTGCAAAGCAAGGAAAAGCGCATCTGGTGCAATAAAGATAATTTCTTTTTGTGAAAATTCAGCCAAAATATTGACCGCACTTTTATTTGGAGCTGTGAGGTAAATTTTAGTATCCAGTTGATTCGCTAATAAGCCTGCTAGAGCTGATTTCCCTCTTCCTCGTTTGGCAGTAAGAAAGTAAAGTTCAGATTCTTTTTGTAAGATTTGCTCAATGGTTTTCTGCTGATCTAAGGTCGCATTGTGGTTTACAAATAACTGCTGAAAAGTGCGGTCAAACTTTAAATCATTTTGATGATAAAGGACGGGAAAATCATATTTATGAATACAATGCTTAAAATATGCAATAAATCTTGGCGTCGTAATTGCCTCAAGCGAACCTGACCAACGAAGACTATCTTCGTCTATTTGGGAATGAAGTTTCTCCCAATTTGATAGCAAAACAATTAAGGCACCATTCATTTTTAATGTACCGGCCGCAATGGCGAGCGCCTCTAAATGGATACCTTTTCGTGCATCAAACAAGATCGTCTCAAACTCTTGCCCAAGAAGATTTTGAATTTTAGAAAACTCATTAATGATCAAGGTATTTGCCGGCAAATTAGACGGCATATTCTCACTGATCAAAATTTGAAAATGACGTGTCATGAATTATTTTTCTAAATATGCTTCTAATTCAGCTACATTTTGAGACCATTCATTACTGAGTTGCTTTATCCATAAAGCAATATCAGATGCCCAATTAGGTAATGACGTGTCTTGAGCCTGTTTTGCGATATTTTGAATATTAACAAGCCCCACTGATGCTGCAGCGCCTTTTATTTTATGTGCCACATCTGACACCATTTGTTGCATATCTGCGTTTGTAAGATAATCTTCATACGCCGTTTCTAATTCATCTAAATAAATTGGCATCCACTGTTTGAATAACTCTACATTAGCTTTAGCTTGTGATTTTCCAATTAACTCAATAAGTGAAATATTAATACCTTCTTGAACTTGAGGGAGCTCTTCTTCATCAGAGGTAGTCTCGATATCATCACCTAAAAAGGTTTTAAAACACTGACGTAATTCCGTCAAAGAAAGAGGTTTACGTAACACACCATCCATACCTTGATTTTGATATTCCTCTTCGCTGTGCATTACATTTGCCGTAAAGGCAATTAAAGGTGGAAGAAAATCGTAAATCCCTTCTTCGTAGTTTTTACGCAAATAGTATGCGATATCAAAACCTGACATATCTGGTAACTTAATATCAAGAAAAACAATATCATAAGTATTTTTCTCAAATAATTGGATAGCCTGTTCACCATTCATCGCAACATCAACATAATGCCCCTGCTTCTCAAGAATACTTTTGGCTACAACGATATTCAATTCAACGTCTTCTACTAATAAAATAGAAAGATGCTGCATGGCTTTTTCAGCATTACCATCATGAGCTTGCGCTTTTTCTGCAATGATCGTTAAGTAAAAGGTTGAACCTTTTTCCAATTCACTTTCAACCGTTAAATCCCCTTGCATTAATTGAGCTAAATTCTTAGAAATTGCAAGACCAATGCCACTTCCCGCAGAACGATGAATATTATCTTTAACCTGATAGTACATGGTAAAAATCTTATCTAATTCGCAAGGTGCAATTCCTGCCCCCGTATCAGTAACACTAAATTGATACTGATTATCTTGCATTTTCTGCACCCTTAAAATAACGTCACCTTTGTCTGTGAATTTGACGGCATTACTAATTAAATTCCAAAGAATTTGGCTAAGGCGAGCACGATCGAGATAAAGCCAATTAGGTAAATTATCATCCAGCTTTAAAGAGAATTTTAGCCCCTTTTGTTCTGCCATCAAGGTGCCAAAATTATAGAAATCATTAAGTAGTGAATGGAAATCGCAAGGCTGAATATTTAATTCAATACGCTTAGAATCGATCTTATCTAAATCAATAATATCGCTAAAAATATGACCTAAACTGACCGCACTTAGATTAATTGTATTGAGATAATTTTGTTGTTGTTCTGTTAATTTATCATCCAATAGAATTCGACTAAGACCAATGATCCCATTTAAAGGCGTACGTAACTCATGGCTAATTGTTGCCAGTAAGGTACTTTTATCACGACTATTTTTTTCTAATCGAGCAAGTGTTTTAGAGAGCTCTAGACGGGAACGTTCTAGTCGTTCAACAAGTAGTGTAAAAAAATAAATAACAAAAGGCGCAGTAAATAAACCAAAAGTGATTGAGCGAGCAATGTCACTCCAGTGAATACCATCACTAAGAAGCGTACTTAATAAGATTTGTATACAGATAGCTAAAATCGCAAGAATAGCGATACCAAGTAAAGAGAAACGAACTCGACCTAATCGAATAACCCAATCAACATAACGTTGCGCAAAATATCTAAAGTTTTTCATGGTTTATATTGAGAAATAAAAATTGAGATCATTCTATATAATTTTTAATAAAAATCTATAAACAAAAACCCCAAGCCATTCAGCTCGGGGTTCACATTCAGTACCTGGCGGTGTCCTACTCTCACATGGGGAAGCCCCACACTACCATCGGCGCAT
>CABPXD010000016.1:0-41526 GCA_902461185.1 uncultured Haemophilus sp. | reverse complement strand
TCACCAAACTGCTTGCAAAAAGGCGAATGTGATTTAGGTGGAAAAGTCGGTGAATACAGTATTAAAGACGGCAAGTCGGTCAAAATTACTGGTTCTATCAGCACTGGGAAGAAAATTGTCAGTGCATTATTGCTCGCACATTATGTGGGCAAGCCTGATTCAGAAATTGCCAACGGTCGAGTGGATAGCCAAGAAAAATGGCGTGCAATTAACGAAATTAAAAACGAATATTACCGCACTTTATTTAAAAACAACGAAGCGTTGGCACAAAATGCCTCATATCCGTTGTTAGCATTTATTCAGCAACAGCTAAATAGTGAAAACAAAATTAACTTATTGGTTGGACACGATTCTAATATCGTCGCTCTGCTTGCAGCACTAGGTGTTGAGCCTTATGAGTTGAATGATTCATTAGAAAATATCCCAATCGGTGGTAAGTTACTATTTGAAGTGTGGAAACACAAACCAAGTGGGAAGCTCAAATTTAAGTTGAATTATGTGTATCAAACCACAGAACAGCTGATTAACATCACGCCACTAAGTTTAGCGACACCACCAAACCAAACAGCATTAACCCTCAAAGGCTGTGAAAAAGATGAAAATGGCTTTTGTGATTATGAGCAGTTTCAACGGGTGTTGAGGGAGAGTATTGAAAACGGTAAAAAATAGCTTTCATGCAACCCTATGAAAAATACTTAAAAGAGAATTCGCAGAAATTGCGAGTGGATCAAACGGATGCAGAAAGAAAATTATGGCAACGCATCAATCGAGATCAATTATTAGGATTTCGATTTAATCGACAAAAGCCACTTTTAAGTTATATCGTTGATTTCTATTGTGCGAAAGCAAAGCTGATTATTGAGTTAGACGGTAGTCAGCATTATGAACCTGATTATCAGGAAAAAGACGCATTGCGAGATGCAGAATTAAATTCACTTGGTTTTACGGTGATGCGGTTTAGCAATGATAAAGTAATGCGTGAAATTGAAGCGGTAGTAGAGCAGATTTATTTGTTTTTGGAGAATGTAAGGGCTGATTGAGTATGAGCGTTAAGTCGTTCTGCCAAATCTCCCCTAACCCCTCTTTGCTAAAGAGGGGGATTTCTTGAGTAAATTGATTGCAGTTGACTCATTATTTTGATTTCAATCGCAGTTAAATTAACCTCTTTTAAAAAGAGGGAAGTAGAAAACAGATATTTAACTCTGCAAAGATCCAACCCCCTCTTTAGCAAAGAGGGGTTAGGGGAGATTTGGCAGAAGTGAAAACAGAGAAATATAAAAGATGATTAAGAAATCATATTCAATAATTTTTATTTGCGTATTGTTAATAATAGGTTGTACGAATAGCAATTCCGTTGTTCAAAAACAAATAACACATATACGTTTTTTTGATAATTCTATTAATGTTCAGATAAATGAAAAACTGTATCATTTAAAGAGCAAAGATAAGAAAACAATACAACAATTTAAAGAATTTTATGATAGTTACCATTATAAAGTATCCAAACAAGCTTTAAACCTGCAAATACTAACGCAAAGTTCTAATGAGCTTATATACTCACTTTTTATTGATAAAAACCTATTAAGTGATGATGACTTAATCAAATTAAAAAAAGTATATCAAGCTGAAGCTTATGAAAAACAATATATAAAAGTAACATTCTTGGCTGATGCTAAGACTTTTTATGGTTTAAATAATTTAACTGATGAATATAAATTAGATACCCCACTACCAATAGTTGTGACTGACAAAAGACCTTTTTTTGAAACTGGTAACGGTCAATTGTTATTTATTTTAACAATGCCAGTTTGGGTACCATTTGCATTAGTATTTGGTTTAAAGCCTTGATATTTATAATGATATAAATTACGTTTACATAGAGACTCTAAAATGACAACCCAAAACTTCCTAGTAGAAATCGGCACGGAAGAGCTGCCACCAAAAGCTCTCAAAACATTAGCAACCTCTTTTGCGGATAACGTTGAGGCGGAATTAAACCAAGCGGGTTTATCATTCGATAAAATCGAATGGTTTGCGGCGCCGCGTCGTTTGGCGGTGAAAGTGTTGAACTTAGCCACACAACAGCCAAGCAAAGAAATCGAAAAACGTGGACCAGCAGTGTCTGCAGCTTTTGACGCTGAAGGTAAACCAACTAAAGCGGCAGAAGGCTGGGCGCGTGGTTGTGGTATTACCGTTGAGCAAGCAGAACGCATTGCAACTGATAAAGGCGAATGGCTCGTTCATCGTGCGAAAATTGAAGGGCAACCGACCAAAAACTTACTTAACGACATTGTGGCTAATGCCTTAGCAAAATTGCCAATTCCAAAACCAATGCGCTGGGCAGACAAAACCGTGCAATTTATCCGTCCAGTTCACACCGTAACTATGTTATTGGGTGATGAGTTAATCGAAGGCAAAATTTTAGGTGTAGCAAGTGCGCGTACCATTCGCGGTCACCGTTTCTTAGGCGAGAAAGAATTTGAAATTCAACATGCTGACCAATATCCGCAATTATTGCGTGAGAAAGGTTCTGTGGTAGCCGACTTCAACGAGCGTAAAGCTGAAATCCTTGCAAAATCGCAAGCAAAAGCGACCGCACTTGGCGGCGTGGCTGATATTGAAGAAAGCTTGCTTGAAGAAGTGACCTCGTTGGTGGAATATCCAAATGTGTTAGCGGCGAAATTTGAAGAGCGTTTCTTAGCTGTGCCTGCAGAAGCCTTGGTTTACACCATGAAAGGCGACCAAAAATATTTCCCGATTTATGACAAAGACGGTAAATTATTACCGCACTTTATTTTTGTCTCGAACATCAACCCAGAAGATCCAACCGCGATTATCGAAGGGAACGAAAAAGTAGTTCGCCCACGTTTAACCGATGCGGAATTCTTCTTCAAAACTGACTTAAAACAAAAACTGGTTGATCGTTTACCTCGTTTAGAAACCGTGTTGTTCCAACAACAACTCGGTACATTGAAAGACAAAACTGACCGCATTGAACAACTTGCAGGCGAAATTGCAAAACAAATCGGTGCAGATGAAGCAAAAGCAAAACGTGCTGGCTTACTGTCAAAATGTGACTTGATGACCAACATGGTATTTGAGTTCACTGATACGCAAGGTGTAATGGGCATGCACTATGCTCGTCACGACGGTGAAGATGAAGAAGTCGCGGTAGCGTTAAATGAGCAATATATGCCACGCTTTGCGGGGGATGAATTACCAAAATCACTCGTTGCAAGTGCGGTCGCTTTAGCGGATAAATTTGACACCTTAACGGGTATCTTCGGTATTGGTCAAGCACCAAAAGGCAGCGCAGACCCATTTGCATTGCGCCGTGCAGCATTAGGTGCGTTACGCATTATTGTTGAGAAAAACTTACCGCTAGATTTAGAAGATTTAGTCAAAAAATCTGTTCAAAGCTACGAGAGTGTAGCTCAAACTAAGTTTGAAGAAAATTTAGGTAAGGGAAATCCTCGTCCTATTTTTGCTATTCAAAAAGATGGGGAAAGTAAGTTATCTGTAGCAAGTCCTTTAACTAATGCTAATGTCGTTAAAGAAGTGGTTGATTTTATGCTCGGTCGTTTCCGTGCGTGGTATCAAGATAAAGGCATTGCGGTGGATGTAATTCAAGCGGTATTGGCGCGTCGTCCAACTCGTCCTGCTGATTTTGATGCGCGCGTGCATGCGGTTTCCCACTTCCGTACTTTAGATTCAGCGGAAGCCTTAGCGGCAGCAAATAAACGTGTAAGTAATATCTTAGCGAAAGCGGATGCTGCAATTGGCGAGATCAATTTGACCGCTTGCGTAGAGCCAGCAGAAAAAGCCCTTGCTGAAGCGGTACTTGCATTACGTACTGAAGTACAACCGCTTATTGCAAAAGGTGATTACACGGCAGTATTAGATAAATTAGCGAACTTACGCGCACCGGTAGACAACTTCTTTGATAACGTGATGGTAAATGCTGAAGATCCAGCATTACGCCAAAACCGCTTAGCGATTTTAAACACGTTACAAGACTTGTTCTTACAAGTGGCGGATATTTCGGTATTGCAATAATTCATTTGAAAAAAGGGTGGTCAAATTTCCAACGACCATCCTTTTTTGTATAGACTTCAAATAATTATTTCTCTATAATCAACCGCACTTTCCCCCCTTAGCTCAGTCGGTTAGAGCAGGCGACTCATAATCGCTTGGTCACTGGTTCAAGTCCGGTAGGGGGGACCATTTATTGAGATCGCATTAAGCGATCTTTTTTTATTGCCTTTTTCTAATGTGTTTTAGGCGTTATATCCTTTCAACAATTCATCCCAATTTTCTTCATTGAATTGAATATTCATTCTGCCGACTTCTTTGACAAAAGAGCGGTGTAATCTTTCCAAGTTGCCTTGTTTCCAAGAATCTCCTGATTTTTGACCGCACTTATCGAAATCAATGAGCCAACATTTTTGTTCATTTTCGAGTTGTTGCATGAGAATATTATGAGCATTGAGATCCGTATGGCAAATTTGCAAATCATGCAACTGACGAATTAATTTACCAATGGCTTGCCAGATGTCATTCGATAGTTGTTGAATTTGTAAAAGTGCGGTCAGATCTTGGGCATTTTCGATCTTTTCAATCAAGATATCTGCTTGGTAACAAATACCTAATTTGCCTTTTTTAACACGTGCAGCAATCGGTTTGGGTACGGCTACACCTGCTTGATGGAGTTGATTTAAAAGCTGAAATTCTGCCACGCTACGAGTTTCACTCAATGATTGAAAACGATAGCGATCTTTGTTGAATTTTCCCCATAAACCGCCTCGATAATAGTGACGAAGGGCAGTATTTACCCCAAACAGATCTTTTGTATTGAGGAAGTAGGTTGTGCCACGTCCTTTGGCTGAACCGGTAATCCGTTGTTGTTTTTCCCAAAAAGCCGATTCAAAAAATGAGGCGGGCTCTGTTGGTTTTTCTGTGAGATTGAAAAGAAAGAATTGATTATCTTGTTGGAATTCAAGCATTTTAGTTGAACCGAATTATAGAAAATGCCCTCATTCTACTTTAAAATAGACGGAAATTAAATGCGCGAGGAACTCAAATGTCCCATTCTCCACTTTTTACCTCTCCCCCTAAATCACTTTGTATTTTGCGTTTGTCTGCTGTGGGCGATGTTTGTCATGCACTTGCTGTAGTGCAGCATATTCAACGTCATTGGCCGCAAACGAAATTAACGTGGATTGTGGGGAAAACTGAAATGGGCTTGCTTTCTGGTATTGAAGGTGTTGAGCTTGTTCCTTACGATAAAAAGAGCGGTTGGAAAGGCGTGTGGAATTTATGGATGTTTTTGAAAAACAATCAATTTGATGCGCTTTTAAATATGCAGACGGCATTTCGTGCTTCGATTATCTCTCTTGGTATTCAAGCAAAATATAAAATTGGGTTTGGCAAAAAACGTTCTCGAGAAGGGCAGTGGTTGTTTGTAAACTGTCGAGTTCAAGATCCTGAAACGCCTCATGTGCTAGATGGTTTCATGGCTTTTGCGGATTATCTAGGTGTGCCACCGGCGAAAATGCTTTCTTGGCAATTGGCAATTTCTGATTCAGATCGAGAATACGCTAAACAATTTATCGATCCAACGCGCAAAAATCTGATTATTTCTCCTTGCTCCAGTAAGGCTGAGAAAGATTGGGTGGTTGAGCGTTATGCGGAAGTAGCAAATATTGCTCATCAACATAATGTGAATGTAATTTTTTGTAGCTCACCAGCAAAACGCGAATTAGACATGGTGAAAAAAATTATCGCACTTTGTGATTTTCAACCGGTTGATGCCTCTGGAAAAACCAGTTTGAAACAACTTGCTGCATTAATTCATCAAGCAAATTTAGTCATCTCGCCCGATTCAGGTCCAGCTCATATTGCCACCACGCAAGGCACGCCGGTTATTGGATTGTATGCTTATCACAACCCATTGCGTACCGCACCTTATCATAATCTGGATAATGTGGTGTCAGTATATGAAGAAAATGTGCAGAAAGAACAAGGTAAGCCTTCAAGTGAATTGCCTTGGGTGACCAAATTAAAAGGCAAAAATTTAATGGCTGAAATTCAGGTAGAGCAAGTGGTAGCTCAGATGAGAGCCTTGAATTTATTTTAAAGTGCGGTCAATTTTAGAGATAAAAAAGCCCTCAAATGAGGGCTAAAAGAATCATAAAGTTCCTTGCGAATTATTCGCCTTTTTGTGCGTTGTAAGCTTCTAATGCACGAAGAGAGTAGGTGTAAGCTGCACCGGCATTTAATGCGATAGACATCGCTAATGCTGCTGCCACTTCTTCTTCAGTTGCACCTGCTTTCACCGCTTCATCAGCGTGCACGCCAATGCAGCTTTCACAACGTGTTGTGACTGCAACAGCCAATGCAATTAATTCACGGGTTTTGGCATCTAATACGTTACCTTCTGCCGCAGCCGCACCTAATGCACCATAAGCTTGTAACATTTTAGGGTATTTTTTACCTAATGCACCGAATGATTTTTTAACGTGTGCTACATCATTTTTCCAATCTGCAAACATTGTTTTCTCCTTAAATTTAGTATAAATTTCGAGAGGAATTATAAGCAGATTAGCGTATGATACTTGTCAAATTGTCTTAACTTTTAGACGGAAAATCTCACAATGGATTATTTAGATAAATTAACACAGCTGGCGCAAGTGCGTGGGGAAATTAATATTCGCTGCTTGTTTCAAGGGGATTGGCAAGTTGAACATCAGCCAGAGGCGGCGGAATACCAAGGTTTATTTCATTTAATCGAGCAAGGTGAGTGCTGGGTAACCTTTGCGGGAAAACAGTTTCATTTGAAGAAAGGTGATCTCTTTTTTCTCCCTCAAAATCGACCGCACTTTTTGGGCAGTTCTCAACAAAAAAGAGAGAATAGTCTACAGAAAGAGCAATCAAATGCACTTTTTAATGTCCATCAAATAGGAGCAGGTACGCCCGATCTGAAGATGTTTTGTGGGACGTTTTATTACCAAAAACCATCATTATTAATTGATTCGTTACCAGACTATCTACATCTTTCGCTGCAAAATACGCCTGTGCAGCCTTTGGTTTCACTTTTTTTACAAGAAGCCGAGAAACCGGAGCAAGGCACAAAATCCGTGATCGACGCGCTATCAAATGTGTTGTTTATTTATATTTTGCGTCATGCACAGCAAATAGGTTTGCTTAATCAAGGCTTATTAGCTGCGTTGCAGGATAAAAGGCTGAATCAAGTCCTTGAAAAAATCCTGTTTTCACCTCAATTAGATTGGAATATTGAGCAATTAGCTGAGTTGGCATCGATGTCTCGTGCGACCTTTATGAGGATCTTTCAACAGCAGATCGGGATGCCGCCAGGAAAATTTCTCACACAAGTGCGGTTAGAAATGGCGGCTGTTTTATTGAAAAATACGCAAAAGACCATTTTAGCCATCGCTCTTGAAGTGGGGTATCAATCAGAAGCGCATTTTAGTAAGGCATTTAAAGCAATTTATGGGCTTTCACCGAGTCAATTTCGCAAAATCTAGCCCATCGTTCAAAACTTACGCTATAATGACCGCACTTTAGGCGGCTCTGTCGCCTTTAATTTTTTTTAAGGTATTGTTATGTTTAATAAAATATTTTCATGGTTTGAAAACCGTTTAAATCCTTATCCGGAAAGCAATCCAACGACGCCTGAAAAAGGCTTGTTCCGTTTTATTTGGTCAAGCATTGATGGCATGAAAGGCTGGATCTTTTTACTTGCGGTATTGACGGTCGGTATTGGTGTAATGGAAGCCTTACTTTTCCAATTTATGGGGTTATTGGTGGACTGGCTAGGCGCTTATACACCAAGCACGCTTTGGCAAGAAAAAGGGCATTTGCTTGCTGGCATGGCAGCCTTGCTCATTTTCAGTATTGTATGGTTATTCGTGGGCGTGAATGTACGCTTACAAACGCTACAAGGGGTATTTCCAATGCGTTTGCGTTGGAATTTCCACCGTTTGATGCTAGGACAAAGCTTAAGCTTCTATCAAGATGAATTTGCAGGTCGTGTATCGGCGAAAGTGATGCAAACTGCTCTTGCGGTGCGTGATACCGTCATGACCATTGCGGATATGCTGGTGTATGTTGCCGTATATTTTATTACTTCAGGCTTGGTACTTGCGGCTTTAGATACCTGGTTTTTAGTGCCGTTTTTCTTATGGATTGTGGCCTTTGTGACTATTTTACGTTTGCTTATACCACGTTTAGCGAAAACAGCACAACGACAAGCTGATGCGCGATCTTTAATGACAGGGCGTATTACGGATGCTTACTCAAATATTGCAACGGTAAAACTATTTTCACATGATGCGAGAGAAGCGAATTATGCAAAACGTTCCATGGAAGAATTTATGGTCACCGTGCATGCACAAATGCGTTTGGCGAGTTCATTAGACACCTTAACTTATGCAACCAATATCTTCTTAACGTTAAGCACTGCAATTTTAGGTGTGGTGTTATGGCAAAACGGTCAAGTAGGCGTGGGAGCAGTAGCGACTGCAACTGCGATGGCGTTACGTGTAAATGGTCTTTCCCGCTGGATTATGTGGGAATCGGCACGTTTATTTGAAAATATCGGGACGGTGAATGATGGTATGGCGACGTTGACTAAACCACACACCATTGTTGATAAGCCAAATTGTGTAGCCTTGGAAGTGAAACAAGGCGAAATCAAATTTAACGATATTTCGTTTGCTTATGATCCGAATAAACCGTTGCTTAACCATTTTAACCTCACCATCAAACCGGGTGAAAAAGTGGGCTTAATTGGGCGTTCTGGCGCGGGCAAGTCAACCATTGTGAATTTGCTTCTACGTTTCTACGAAGCGCAAGAAGGTTCAATTACCATTGATGGTCAAAATATTTTAGATGTAAGCCAAGAAAGCCTTCGTAGTCAGATTGGTCTTGTAACACAAGATACCTCGCTTTTACACCGCTCTGTTCGCGATAACATTATTTATGGTCGTCCAACTGCGACAGATGAAGAAATGATCAATGCAGCTAAACGTGCGGAGGCGGCTGATTTCATTCCTTATCTCAGCGATGCTCAAGGCAGAAAAGGCTATGATGCCCATGTTGGTGAACGTGGGGTGAAACTCTCGGGTGGACAACGCCAGCGTATTGCCATTGCGCGTGTCATGTTAAAAGATGCGCCAATTTTACTCTTGGATGAAGCGACCAGTGCGCTAGACTCCGAAGTGGAAGTGGCGATCCAAGAAAGTCTCGATAAGATGATGGAAAATAAAACGGTTATTGCTATCGCTCACCGTTTATCCACTATTGCGGCAATGGATCGTTTAATCGTGTTAGATAAAGGACAAATTGTCGAGCAAGGGACTCACGCAGAATTGCTTGAACAAAATGGGCTTTATGCTCGCCTTTGGAAACATCAAAGCGGTGGCTTCTTGAGTGAGCATGCTGAGTAAAATACAGGAAAAAATGACCGCACTTTGTAAAGGTGTAAATCTTGAGAGAGTTTAGATAGCGATTGAACTTTTCTCATAATTAGTGCGAATTTCCTTTGACTATTTTATTGACAACAGGTAATATTCGCACCCTATGCAAAAGGTAAAACTACCCCTAACCGTTGATCCGGTTAAAGACGCTCAGCAAAGAATTGATTATGATGGTTATTATACCGCTAGTCAGTTAGTGCGTTTAGCTGAATCTACGGGGAAAGTGCTCAGCGATGCACAGGTAACATTATCGTTTTATATTGATCCACAAAAGTTAGTGGTGATGAAAGGGCAAGTACAAGTTGATGTTGAATTAGAGTGTCAACGTTGTGGCGAACCATTCAAACAAACATTGGAATGTAACTTTACTTATAGTCCAGTGGCTAATTGGGATCAGGCTGATGACTTGCCGGAAATTTATGAGCCAATCGAATTTAATGAGTTTGGTGAAATAGATTTACTTGGTGCAGTGGAAGACGAACTTATTTTAGCTCTACCGCTTGTCCCAATGCATTCATCTGAACACTGTGAAGTGTCCGCGCACGAACAGGTTTTTGGCGAATTGCCTGAAGAATTGGCAAAAAAACCGAACCCGTTCGCTGTATTAGCTAATTTAAAGCAAAAGTAAATTAAATTTAGGAGTATAGCCAATGGCTGTTCAACAAAACAAAAAATCTCGTTCACGTCGTGATATGCGTCGTTCACATGATGCATTAACTACTGCTGCAGTATCAGTGGATAAAGCAAGCGGTGAAACTCACTTACGCCACCACGTAACTGCTGACGGTTACTACCGTGGTCGCAAAGTGATCAATAAGTAATTTTACTTATAAGGTATTCACTTGAACCGTCTAACCTTAGCGTTAGATGTGATGGGCGGGGACATTGGTCCCCGTATTACTATCCCCGCATCTCTTTCAGCGTTGGAAGCAGATCCAATGCTTTCTTTAGTGCTGTTTGGCGATAGCCAACAAATTTCCCCTTTACTGGAAAATGCACCTTCTTCCCTTTTAGAACGTATTCAAATTCATCATTGCACTAAGACTATTGATAACAATCAAGGTATTTCTCATGCATTGCGTCATAGCAAAGGCACGTCGATGCGTTTAGCTATTGAAATGGTTCAGAAAGGAGAGGCGCAAGGTTGTGTGAGTGCAGGAAATACGGGCGCGTTGATGGGATTGTCAAAGGTACTTTTACAACCTTTAGAGGGAATTCAACGTCCTGCGTTGGTATCCTTATTACCGTCGATGATGGGTGATAAAACCGTGATGTTAGATTTAGGCGCGAACGTAGAATGTTCTGCTCAAAATCTCTATGAATTTGCCGTCATGGGCTCGATCTTTGCCGAAAACCGATTGAACTTAGTTTATCCACGCATTGCCTTACTCAATATCGGCGTGGAAGAAATTAAAGGACATCAATCTATTCGTGAAGCTGCGAATTTATTAGAAAAATCGACCGCACTTAATTATACCGGCTTTATTGAAGGTAACTTTTTATTAAATGGCGTGGCTGATGTGGTTGTGAGTGATGGGTTTTCGGGAAATATTGCATTAAAAACCCTTGAAGGGGCAGCTAAGAATCTGTTATCTCTTCTGAAAGGAAAAGAAAAACAGCCTATTTTTAAATCATTTGCCAAATTTATTATGCGTTTTTTCTTTAAGGATGCTTATCATCGCTTGAAACGCATTAACCCAGATGAATATAATGGGGCATCTTTACTCGGATTAACGGCTGTTGTGGTGAAAAGCCATGGCAGCGCAAATGTGGATGCATTTGCTCGAGCAATTGCGGATGCAGCTTTGCAAGCTCGTTTGCAAATTCCACAAAAAATCTTGGCGGGTTTACAACGTTATTAATTAATAAGTTTTGATATGATGAATAGTAGAATTTTATCCACCGGTAGCTATTTGCCGAGCCATATTCGTACCAATGCGGATTTGGAAAAAATGGTTGATACTTCAGATGAATGGATCGTGACGCGTTCTGGCATTCGTGAACGTCGTATTGCAGCAGCAGATGAAACTGTTGCAACAATGGGATGTGAAGCCGCCAAAAAAGCACTTGAAATGGCCAATCTTGATCCTCAAGAAATTGAGTTGATCATCGTTGCGACAACCAGTGGTTCTCATGCTTATCCAAGTTCAGCTTGCCAAGTTCAAGGTTTATTAGGCATCGAAGACGCGATTTCTTTTGACTTAGCGGCGGCTTGTACCGGTTTTGTTTATGCTTTAGGCGTAGCGGATAAATTTATTCGTTCAGGCAGCGTGAAAAAAGCCCTTGTGATTGGTGCAGATCTTAACTCGCGTAAATTAGACGAAACCGATCGTAGCACTGTCGTGTTATTTGGTGATGGTGCAGGTGCGGTGATTTTAGAAGCATCAGAGCAAGAAGGCATTATTTCAACGCATTTACATGCATCGCCAGATAACAATGCGGCATTACTACTTCCACAAGCTGAACGTGGCGTGGAGAAATCTGGCTATATTGAAATGCAAGGTAATGAAACCTTTAAATTAGCGGTACGTGAGCTTTCTAATGTGGTGGAAGAAACCCTTTCAGCCAATAATCTCCAAAAAACAGATATCGACTGGCTTGTGCCACATCAAGCGAATTTACGTATTATTACGGCGACAGCGAAAAAATTAGAGATGGATATGTCGCAAGTCGTGGTGACGCTTGATCGTACAGCCAATACCAGTGCGGCGACTGTACCAACAGCTTTAGATGAGGCGGTGCGTGATGGCCGAATTCAACGCGGTCAATTGCTTTTACTCGAAGCTTTTGGCGGTGGTTGGACTTGGGGTTCAGCATTGGTGCGATTCTAATTATTTTGTTAGAATCCCGACAGAATTTTAAAAGTGCGGTTAAATTTGACCGCACTTTCAACATTTAAACGATGAAGAAATAGGAAGAAAACATGAAAAAATTCGCAATGGTTTTTCCAGGACAAGGTTCTCAAGCGGTTGGTATGTTAGCTGATCTTGCTAACGAATATCCGGTAGTCACCGAAACTTTTAAACAAGCATCAGAAGCGCTTGGCTATGATTTATGGAACTTGGTTCAACAAGGTCCGGCAGAAGAATTAAATAAAACTTGGCAAACTCAGCCTGCATTATTAGCGGCATCCGTTGCGATCTTCCGTGTATGGCAAGAAAAATACCCACAATTACAACCAAGTGTGATGGCTGGTCACAGTTTAGGTGAATATTCAGCATTAGTCTGCGCAGGTGTCATTGATTTTAAAGATGCGATTAAATTAGTCGAATTACGCGGTAAATTAATGCAACAAGCAGTACCAGAAGGTACTGGTGCAATGTATGCGATTATTGGTTTAGACAATGAAGCGATTATCAATGCATGTAAACAAGCAGAGCAAGGTGAAGTGGTGTCTGCAGTAAACTTTAACTCACCAGGTCAAGTAGTCATTGCTGGAGCGAAAGAGGCAGTTGAACGTGCTGCTGCATTATGTAAAGAAGCGGGCGCAAAACGAGCTTTACCATTAGCGGTAAGTGTTCCTTCACATTGTGCATTAATGAAACCAGCTGCTGATCAATTAGCTGTAACACTTGAAGGGATTACGCTTAATGCGCCAGCAATACCAGTATTAAATAACGTAGATGTTAAAGCGGAAACAGAAAGTGCAGAAATTCGTACCGCACTTATTCGCCAATTATATAGCCCAGTTCGTTGGACTGAAACCGTTGAGAAAATGGCACAAGATGGCGTAGAGGTTTTAGTTGAAATCGGCCCAGGTAAAGTATTAAACGGTTTAACAAAACGTATCGTAGCAGAATTACAAGCAACATCAGTAAACGATGTGGCATCATTAGATGCCGTTGAAGCATTATTAGCATAAAAGGGGATTAAGAATGCAAAATAAAATCGCATTAGTAACAGGTGCAACACGTGGTATTGGTCGCGCAATTGCAGAAGAATTAGCATCAAAAGGTGCATTTGTAATTGGTACCGCAACCTCTGAAAAAGGTGCTGATACCATTTCTGCTTACCTTGGTGATAAAGGTAAAGGTTTAGTATTAAATGTGGCAGACAAAGAAAGTATTGATGCCGTATTAGAACAAATTAAAGAACAATTTGGTGATATTGATATCCTCGTGAATAACGCAGGTATCACTCGTGATAACTTATTAATGCGTATGAAAGATGAAGAATGGTTCGATATTATGCAAACCAACTTAACTTCTGTATTCCATCTTTCTAAAGCAATGTTACGTTCCATGATGAAAAAACGTTTCGGTCGTATCATTACTATTGGCTCAGTTGTGGGCTCAATGGGTAATCCGGGGCAATCTAACTATTGTGCAGCAAAAGCAGGTTTGATTGGTTTCTCTAAAGGCTTAGCGAAAGAAGTGGCATCACGTGGTATTACCGTAAACGTTGTGGCTCCAGGCTTCATCGCAACGGATATGACAGAAGTGCTTACTGAAGAGCAAAAAGCAGGTATTCTTGGTAATGTCCCTGCAGGTCGTTTAGGTGAGCCAAAAGATATCGCAAAAGCAGTAGCGTTTTTAGCTTCTGACGATGCGGCTTATATTACCGGTACCACATTACATGTGAATGGCGGCTTATATATGAGCTAACCCTTTAAGGGAGATATATCTGGGATTTTGTCTATAAAATATAGCAAAGCAGTTTAGTTAATGATAAAATCCCAATCGCAATGTAACTTTTTCTCTGTATGTGTTTTTACATTGCCTATTTTTTTGTGGTGCGACCACCTAAGAAATAGTTGCAACTTTATCAAAAATGCATACACTAACCGCTCTTAAATGAGTTAAAACAACAATAGGAAAAACAAATGAGTATTGAAGAACGCGTGAAAAAAATCATCGTTGAACAATTAGGTGTTAAAGAAGAAGACGTAAAACCAGAAGCTTCTTTCGTTGAAGATTTAGGTGCGGACTCTTTAGATACAGTTGAATTAGTAATGGCTTTAGAAGAAGAATTCGATATCGAAATTCCTGATGAAGAAGCTGAAAAAATCACAACTGTTCAATCTGCGATTGACTACGTTCAAAACAATCAGTAATTTTTAAGTTGGGCGATCTTTTAGGTCGCCTAATTTTTTCTTTAAATTTCTTTTCTAAATTCTTTATCTTTAAATAAAACAAGATACATCTAAATCTTTTAAATTTCCGACCGCACTTTCCTTTATTTAATCTTTCTCAGATTTGCTTTTATTGTTTGGTTCCCCTATTTTTTGATTTAAAACAAAATTTACCCTAAAAATACTTATTATGAGTTAATTTTAGTGCTAATATTTGGTCCAAATTTTTTTCTAATTAACCATAAAATGATTCGGAGTATCTTATGGATTTTCTAATGAACCTAGGTGAAGGTAGCCAGTTTGCGATTCAGCTTGCTATTGTTCTTATCTGTTTATTTTACGGGGCAAAAAAAGGTGGTATCGCACTGGGTATGCTCGGTGGAGTAGGCTTAATTGTTCTTGTTTTTGGCTTTGGTATTGAACCAGGTAAGCCTGCTATCGATGTTATGTTAACCATCCTTGCGGTGGTGGTGACATCGGCAACATTACAAGCCAGTGGTGGTTTAGATGTAATGTTACAAATCGCGGAGAAAATGCTTCGTCGTAACCCGAAATATGTCAGTATTTTGGCTCCGTTTGTAACCTGTTTCTTAACCATTTTATGTGGTACAGGTCACGTGGTTTATACCATGTTACCAATCATCTATGATATTGCGATCAAAAATGATATTCGTCCTGAACGTCCAATGGCAGCAAGTTCAATTGCCTCTCAAATGGGTATCATCGCGTCACCAGTTTCTGTAGCAGTAGTGACTTTAACCACATTCTTAGTGAATGCTAAAACCCCATTAGCAGGTTTTGATGGCTATTTAGATTTATTAAAAATTACTGTGCCTTCAACCCTTTGTGGTGTATTAGCTATCGGTATTTTCAGCTGGTTCCGTGGTAAAGATTTAGATAAAGACCCTGAATTCCAAGAGAAATTAAAAGATCCAGAATTCAAAAAATATGTTTATGGTGATAGCACATCATTGTTAGACAAAAAATTACCACAATCTAGCTGGAACGCGATGTGGATCTTCTTTGGTGCAATTTTAGTGGTAGCGCTATTAGGTTACTTTAAAGATTTACGCCCAGCCTTTGAAAAATCAGCACCAGCCCAAGTGGTTGAAATCGTTTCTGCTGATAAAGCTGTGAAAACCTTTAATGTTAAAGACGGGAAAATCGTTGCGTTAGCGAAAGACGGTACATTAGTGCTTGATGTTAAAGACAGCAAAGCAAAAGCCAAAACAGCCTACAACAACGTTGCAATTTATAACGATAAAGGTGAAGTTGCTCAAACGATTACCGCTCAAGATAACAGTGTTGTAATTACAGCGGGAGATAAAACTGAAACTATCGATAATGCTGCAATCGTATTAAAAGATACCGCTAAGAAAAAAGTGAATTTAAGTATGGTTCACGTTATTCAAATCTTCATGTTATTAGCGGGTGCATTAATTGTTATCTTTACCAAAACTGATGCAGGTAAAATCAGTAAAAATGAAATTTTCCGTTCAGGTATGATTGCGTTAGTGGCTGTATTCGGGATTTCTTGGATGGCAGAAACCATGTTTACTGTTCATACACCAATGATGAAAGCAGCACTTGGTGATGTGGTAAAAGCACATCCTTGGACTTACGCCGTGATGTTGTTATTAATTTCTAAATTCGTAAACTCACAAGCGGCAGCATTGGTTGCATTCGTTCCACTTGCTTTAGGTATCGGTGTTGACCCTGCGATTATCTTAGCCTTTGCTTCAGCTTGTTACGGTTACTACATTTTACCAACTTACCCAAGCGATCTGGCGGCAATCCAATTTGACCGTTCAGGTACAACCCACATCGGTAAGTTTGTAATTAACCACAGCTTTATTTTACCGGGCTTAATCGGTGTAATCACTTCATGTATCTTTGGTTACATTTTCACAAGCTTGTTTGGTTATCTATAATTAACTGCTGATAAAAGAAAAGGCTATTCGTTTGAATAGCCTTTTTTGTTTGTAAAGTACGGTTAAATTTTAGGATGTTTTATCTCTATGCTCTATTTGACTTTATCATTCATTAAAATCCCTAAAATTTAACCGCACTTTTGCTCTTCTTAAAATAAATTCCCGCTAAAGGTTGAAACATAGGGGGATTTATTGCGATAATCTTCATTATTTTTTGGGTGATCTTTCGGGCTGCCATTTTTTCAGGTGGCCAGTTTTTATTAGGAAAGATTAATTTGAACATTATTTAAGTTAGAAGAATAACAATGGCTGAAAAACGTAATATTTTTTTAGTAGGTCCAATGGGCGCGGGTAAAAGCACCATTGGCCGTCAGCTTGCGCAACAATTGAATATGGATTTTGTCGATTCAGATGCCGTAATTGAGGAACGTGCGGGAGCAGACATTAGCTGGATTTTTGATTTAGAAGGCGAAGAAGGCTTTCGTAAGCGTGAAGAACGTATTATCAATGAATTAACTCAATTACAGGGTGTTGTGCTTTCCACTGGTGGTGGGGCTGTGATGTCAAAAGAGAATCGCAATTATCTTTCTGCTCGTGGTATTGTCATTTATTTAGAAACCACGGTAGATAAGCAATATCAACGTACACAACGTGATAAAAAGCGCCCATTATTACAAGGGGCTGATGACCCACGCCAAGTGCTTGAAGATTTAGCTAAAGTGCGTAATCCGTTATACGAAGAAATTGCAGATATTACTTTGCCAACAGATGAGCAAAATGCCAAAGTAATGGTTAATCAAATTGTTGATTTAATTGATAATCTAAACGGCTTAAACGGTTCACTCTAAGGATTAAAAATGTTGTGCGTAAATGTTGAATTAAAAGAACGTCGTTATCCCATTTATATTGGCGAAGGTTTATTAAAAGATGAAACCTGTTATCCGCTGAAGAAAGGGGATAAAGTGATGATCGTGACTAATCCAACCGTCGCACAATATTATCTTGAAACCGTTACACAAACCTTAGAAAAAATCGGCTGTCAGGTTGAATCGGTATTATTGCCTGATGGCGAAAAATACAAAACGCTCGATTCTTTAAACCTCATTTTTACCGCACTTTTAAAACATAATCATGGGCGAGATACCACCATTATTGCATTAGGTGGTGGTGTGATTGGTGATGTGGCAGGTTTTGCTGCAGCAAGCTATCAGCGTGGCGTGCGTTTTATTCAAATTCCTACCACATTATTAGCCCAAGTGGATTCTTCTGTTGGTGGCAAAACAGCCGTTAATCATGAATTGGGCAAAAATATGATTGGGGCGTTTTATCAACCTTCTACGGTGATCATCGACACCCTTACACTCAATACCTTGCCAAAACGTGAAGTGAATGCGGGACTTGCGGAAGTCATTAAATATGGGGCAATTTTAGATTATGCCTTTTTTGAATGGCTTGAAGCACATATTGATGAATTAGTCGCGTTAAATCAACATTCACTGCAGCATTGCATTGCGCGTTGTTGCCAAATTAAAGCCGATGTTGTCGCACGCGATGAAACTGAAAAAGGCGATCGAGCATTATTAAATCTCGGCCATACTTTTGGTCATGCGATCGAAACACATTTAGGCTACGGAAACTGGTTACATGGTGAAGCTGTTGCAGCTGGAACCATGATGGCAGCCGTGTTATCTGAACAATTAGGCGATCTTTCTTTTGAAGATGTTGCACGTTTAGAAAAACTTTTAGCGCGTGCTAATTTGCCGACCGTTTCGCCTGATACCATGCAACCAGACGATTATTTACCGCATATGATGCGAGATAAAAAAGTGTTGGCAGGCAAGTTGCGTCTTGTGTTGCTAAAAGCCCTTGGTCAAGCCTACGTGGCGACTGATACTGACAAATCTCTTGTGCTAAACGCCATTGAGCGTTGCACACAACATGACTAACTGTCATTGCTCTCATGTTGCGTCCGAAAAATAACAAAACGAAACCTCGAATTAAACACCGCCCGTTTTTAAAATGGGCGGGTGGTAAATTTCGTTTAACGGACGATCTCAACCGAGTCTTTCCAAAAAGAAAACAGTGTTTGATTGAACCTTTTGTTGGCGCGGGTGCTGTTTTTTTGAATTCCCATTTTGAACGTTATATTTTGGCAGATATTAATCCTGATTTGATTAACTTGTTTAATATCGTCAAAGAAAATGTGGATGCCTATATTGAGGCTTGTAAGCCAATTTTCTTTGCAGAGAATGCCAATACAGCCGACTATTATTACGCACAACGTGAAGCTTTTAATCAATCCACCGATCCTTTCGTGCGTTCGGTGTTGTTCCTTTATTTGAACCGCTTTGGGTTTAATGGCTTGTGCCGTTATAACAGTAAAAATGAGTTCAATGTACCCTTTGGGGCTTATAAAACCCATTATTTCCCTGAAGATGAATTGCGCTATTTTGCTCATAAGGCACAAAGTGCGGTCTTTTTATGTGCTGATTTTCAACAGACATTTGAATTAGCGGATAAACACAGCGTGATCTATTGTGATCCGCCTTATGCACCGCTTCCGCAAGATACTAATTTTACTGGATATGCGGGGAATGCTTTTGGTCTTGAGCATCAAAAGAATTTAGCGGAATGTGCAAAGAAAGCACAAAAAGAAAAGCAAATTTCCGTCGTGATTTCTAACCACGATACGAAATTCACACGCGAGATTTACAAAGGGGCTAAATTTAAACGCGTTAAAGTACAGCGCTCGATCAGTCAATCTTCAGAAAAACGAGTCAAAGTAAAAGAATTAATCGCCATCTTTAAAGGTTAGCTTAGCAGGTTAATTCTGGATTGATTTTAATCTCAAAGCCTTTTACTTCGGGATAAGTCGGTTGAATTGCGGCGAGTAATTCTCTTTGTCGAAATAAAATTCCTTGGCGAACGACCGCACTTTTGACTTCGATAAAGAGTTTCCCATCTGTGATGGAGCCTAAACGAAAAAGTCCTTTAAATTCTTGAGGGAAAAGGCGACTGATGTTTTGGTTCAGTTCATCCAACATTAACCCTTTCTGCATGATTTTGGCAAATTGTGATCCTTCTAGCACATCAATAATATTCATGGCTTTTTGATAACGCTCATGCTTGTTTTCCACAAAAATACCCCAATAATGACTTTACGTTGAATTTCCGATACAATACACACAAATTTTGTCAGAGACAATAAGATGATGAAATCAAATAAAGGTAAAACAAATTTCTGGTCGCAGTTGCTGTTAAGCATGATTGCGATTTTTGCTTTACCTGTTGCTCAGGGATTGGAGGTGCCGCCTTCATCAAATATGAGCGGTGAAAATTACCAAACATCATCTGAACAACATATGTTGATTGCGGTGCGTGAAATTCGTCAAGCATTGCAGGTTCAACCTCAGCCAGCAAATCACAAAACCCATTCCAATCAAAAACACGAAAAAATTCAACCGCACTTTATCGCGGCGGAATTTCCTGTTTTTGCCCCTATTCGTGCAGGCCCAGCCATCATTTAATTTTCTTTTTATTTTTGAACGAACCGATTTTTTAATCGGATGATCCTTTTTATTTTTTATTTGAAAGAGAAATTATGAGTTTTTTAACAAAAATTTTTGGTAGCCGTAACGATCGTATTTTACGTAAATTAAGAAAACAAGTTGCGAAAATCAACAAAATGGAGCCGGCTTTTGAAGCATTGAGTGATGATGAATTAAGAGCAAAAACGGATGAGTTCCGTAGCCGTTTAGCTAACGGTGAAACCTTACAACAACTTTTACCTGAAGCGTTTGCTACCGTGCGTGAAGCGGGTAAACGTGTACTCGGTATGCGTCATTTCGATGTGCAATTAATTGGTGGTATGGTGCTAACAAACCGTTGTATCGCTGAGATGCGTACGGGTGAAGGTAAAACCTTAACCGCAACCTTACCTTGCTATTTGATGGCGTTGGAGGGTAAAGGCGTACATGTTGTGACAGTGAATGATTACTTGGCACGTCGTGACGCGGATACCAATCGTCCATTATTTGAATTTTTAGGTATGACTGTTGGGGTGAATATCCCTGGCTTACCGCCTGAAGCAAAACGTGAAGCTTATGCGGCTGATATTACATACGCGACAAACAGCGAATTAGGTTTCGATTACCTTCGTGATAACTTAGCGCATTCTAAAGAAGAGCGTTTCCAACGTCATTTAGGCTATGCCTTAGTGGATGAGGTGGACTCGATCTTAATCGACGAAGCACGTACGCCGTTGATTATTTCTGGTCAAGCGGAAGACAGTTCTGAGCTTTATATTGCGGTAAATAAATTAATTCCGAATTTAATTAAGCAAGAAAAAGAAGATACGGAAGAATATACCGGTGAAGGCGATTACACCTTAGATCTTAAAACCAAACAAGCGTATTTAACTGAACGCGGTCAAGAAAAAGTAGAAGAGTGGTTAATCGCACAAGGTTTAATGCCAGAAGGTGATTCCCTTTATTCACCAGCGCGTATTGTGTTGTTACACCACGTTATGGCGGCATTACGAGCAAACACCTTATTTGAGCGCGATGTAGACTATATCGTGAAAGATGGCGAGATCGTGATCGTCGATGAGCATACTGGTCGTACTATGGCTGGTCGTCGTTGGTCTGATGGTTTACACCAAGCGATCGAAGCGAAAGAAGGCGTAGAAATTAAGAGCGAAAACCAAACTGTAGCCTCTATTTCTTACCAAAACTACTTCCGTCTTTATGACAAATTAGCGGGTATGACAGGTACAGCTGATACCGAAGCCTTTGAATTCCAACAAATTTATGGTTTAGAAACTGTCGTCATCCCAACCAACCGTCCAATGATTCGTGATGATCGTACAGACGTCATGTTTGAGAATGAAGAATACAAATTCAATGCGATTATTGAAGATATCAAAGACTGCGTTGCTCGCAATCAACCGGTTCTTGTGGGTACGGTGTCTGTTGAAAAATCTGAAATGCTTTCTCAGGCGTTAGATAAAGCGGGCATCAAACACAATGTATTGAATGCAAAATTCCACGCACAAGAAGCGGAAATCGTTGCTGAAGCGGGGGCACCAGGTGCAGTAACCATTGCAACTAATATGGCTGGTCGTGGTACCGATATTATCCTAGGTGGTAACTGGAAAGCTCAAGTAGCAAAATTGGATAATCCAACACCAGAGCAAATTGAAGCAATCAAAGCTGAGTGGGAGAAAAATCACGAGATCGTGATGCAAGCCGGTGGTTTACATATTATCGGGACAGAACGCCATGAATCCCGTCGTATTGATAACCAGTTGCGTGGTCGTTCAGGTCGTCAAGGTGACCCAGGTTCTTCACGTTTCTACCTTTCTTTAGAAGATGGCTTAATGCGTATTTATCTGAATGAAGGTAAATTAAATATGATGCGTAAAGCCTTCACTCAACCAGGCGAAGCGATGGAGTCTAAGCTTCTTGCTAAAGTGATCGCATCAGCGCAAGCGAAAGTAGAAGCGTTCCACTTTGATGGTCGTAAAAACTTGCTTGAATATGATGATGTAGCGAACGACCAACGTCATGCGATTTACGAACAACGTAATTACTTGCTCGATAATGATGATATTTCAGAGACTATTAAAGCAATCCGCAGCGATGTATTTAACGATGTGATTGACCAGTATATTCCACCGCAATCTTTGGAAGAACAATGGGATATTAAAGGCTTAGAAGAGCGTTTAGCGCAAGAGTTTGGCCTTGAGTTACCAATTGAACATTGGTTAGAAGAAAATAATAATCTTCACGAAGAAAACTTGCGTGAACGCATTATTCAAGAAGCGGAAGATGAATACAAAGCGAAAGAAGCGCTTGCGGGTGAAGAAACCATGCGTCATTTCGAAAAAGGCGTGATGTTACAAACCCTTGATGAACTCTGGAAAGAGCACTTGGCTGCAATGGATTATTTACGTCAAGGTATTCATTTACGTGGTTATGCGCAAAAAGATCCAAAACAAGAGTACAAAAAAGAATCTTTCCGTATGTTTACTGAAATGTTAGATTCTTTAAAACATCATGTGATTACGACACTCACTCGTGTGAAAGTACGTACGCAGGAAGAGATGGAAGAAGCAGAACGTGCACGTCAAGCAATGGCTGAGCGTGAAGCTCAAACGCATCATCCTGTAGGTGAAAACACAGAGCAAGCTCAAAGCGAGGACTATTCAGATCGCCATATTGGACGTAATGAACCTTGTCCTTGTGGGTCAGGTAAAAAATACAAGCATTGTCACGGCAATAAAGCCCGATATGCTTAGTTAAGGAAAAGAGCGGTTAAATTTTTGCGTGTTTTAAAACACCGCTAAAAATAACCGCTCTTTCTACTTTTGAGATAAGGAAAAATGATGAGTAAGCCTATCATTCAAGTTGCGGCAGGGATTATTCGTAATGAATTTGGGCAGCTATATTTGACCCAGCGTTTAGAAGGGCAAGATTTTGCACAGGCATTAGAATTTCCAGGTGGTAAAGTTGATGCAGGTGAAACCCCTGAAGAAGCCTTAAAAAGAGAATTGGAAGAAGAGATTGGCATTCATATTTTAAATGCTGAACTGTACGAACGTTTTCAATTTGAATATCCAACCAAAATTTTAGATTTTAGTTTTTACTTGGTCACAGAATGGATCGGCGAGCCTTTTGGACGCGAAGGCCAGGAAGGCTTCTGGCTTGAACAAGGGGAGCTTGATGCAGGGCAATTCCCACCAGCCAATTTAAAGCTGATTCAGCGTTTAGTGGCTGAAAGTGTCAAATAACATTTAATCAACTTTATTTATTATGATTTCAAGTATTTTTCTGAGTTTATTTTTTATTGCGACGGTGATTTTTATCGTCAATTCGCACTATCGCTGGACATATTTTTTTGCGATTGCATTATTCGTCTTATTGTTTAGCGCAATGTTTGCGATAACTGGTCAATGGCAACGCGGATTGAATTTTGCGTCCGTACTTTTTGTGGTGTTGATGTTATTCCATCGAATGAAAATTCATTACTACAAACAACCTTTACTCATTTCAGATTTTTGGCTCGTGACAGACTGGCGGAATTGGGAAACCTTATTGCATTATAAAGGGGCGATTTTCGGTGTATTAGGGCTATTAGGCCTATTGGGTTATGCTATCTTTGGTTGGTCAGATGTGGAAACTGCCTCTACTAGATTTCGCGTATTTGCAGCAATACTCGCTGCAACGAGCTTTGGTTTAATGTGGCATTATTCTAAAGATCCAGATGCAACAAAAGTCTGGTTAGACTCATTGCCGGATGATGGTCGAGATGTTTTCTTAAACCTGCCTATGTCTTGTCGTGGCGTATTCTTTAAAGTGCCAGAATTTGAAGGTAATAGCCAAAAATTTAAAGAAAAAATGACCGCACTTTTAAGTGAAAAGGCTGAGAGTAAAACTGAAAGTGCAGAAAAGCCAGACGCAGAAAAAACAGACATAGTGGTGTGTCTACAAGAATCAACCTTGAATCCTCATCAATTTGATTTTGATGCAGAAACCATCCCACCATTTTCAATGTTTAATAAGCAGGAAGATACCGCATTTGTGAGTCCATTGCGTGTACATACGGTGGGCGGCGCAACGTGGAAATCTGAATTTGCTTTCCTTGCAGGGGTACCTTCAACCGATTTTGGTGCTTTAGCAAGTGGGGTGTTTTATTCGGTTGTGCCACACTTACAGACAGGGTTTATTAAAAACCTTCGTGAGCAAGGCTATTTTTGCGTGGCATTATCACCTTTTACGAAAGGTAACTACAATGCAAAACCTGCTTATGACCACTTTGGTTTTGATTTGATGTTGCAACCACAAGATTTAGGCTATCCCGCATCAATCAGCAAAAATCTCTGGCATATTAGCAGTGAAGAGATGATGTATTACACCAAACTGATTTTGCAGAAACAGCATCTATCATTGGAAAATGTACAACAGCCCATGTTTGTTTATGTGCTTACGATGAAAGAGCACGGCCCTTACAACACGAATATGCCAAATCATTTTAATTTGGCGAGTAAGCGTTTAGGGGGAAAAGCGATTTCTTGCTTGAACGATTATATTGATCGTATTGATAGCCTTAATGAGGCAATCGAAGGCTTGAATGATTACTTAAAATCGCGTGAAACACCTTATGTATTCGGTTATTTTGGTGATCACCAAGTCGCTTTTGATAATCAGCTCCCACCGAAAAAAGGTAATTTTGCAAATCCAGATTATGTGACTCAATTTGTGGTTAGAACTAATCGTAAAACTGACTTTGTTCAACAGCAAGATTTCTTAGATTTAGCCTTTGTTGGTGGCGTATTACTTGATGTGGCAGGTTTATCACCGAAAGATGACTTTATGCGAGCAAATATCGCTATGCGTCAGTTAAGCCAAGGTAAGCTCGAAGATGCAGAGGATATGGATTTAGTGAATAGTTATCGAAATTATCTGTATCAAGATTTAAAAATTGCACAATAATAAAAAATCTCGGTTAACGCCGAGATTTTTTTATAAGCAAAATTTAACCGATAAGTCTGCCAATTTTACCCACACGTCTTGACCATATTCTTGCTTGGTTGTGCGCTCAATATCTGCCAACTCTTGCAATATTTCAAAGAGCTTTTGATAGGTGAGCCGTTGTATCGCTGCCATATAAAGGTGACGACGATTCTGCCAAATTTTGAGGCGGTCAAAATCCGCTTTGAGTGTCTGTGTAGGCAAATTCGTATTAAGAGAGGGATTACGTAGCTGTGGTTTTGTTAATTCTAACAAGGTGAGCAGTTCACGTTGTAAAGTACGCAATAAAATGACAGGTTGCACATCTTCAGCTTGTAAACCTCGCAAAATTCGCTTTGAGCGATTTGCCTTGCCTGACAACAAAGCATCAATCCATTGGAAAGGGGTAAAGACAGACGATTGCTCTACGACGGATTTAACGCGGTTATACGTGAGTTTGTGATCAGGATAAAGCAAATCTAAAAGCTGTAATGCTTGTTTCAATGCCAGTAGATTATTTTCATAGCTGTAACAAAGTAGTTGAATGGCTTCCTCATCAGCTAATAATCCCATGTTTTTTGTACGATGCTTCACCCAACGAGAAAGCTGTTCTGAGCTCGGTGTTTGGCAGTTCACGATAACAGATTGCGGATCAAGTTGATTCGCCTGAATAAACCACTCTTGTTTTTCTGCTGCTTTAGACAATTTAGGCAAGGTGAGGACAAGTAAGCTATCTTCATTTAATCCACTAATAAATTGCTGAAGGTTTTTCTGCAAAAGTGCGGTTAAATTTTCGGGTAAATTGAGAATGAAAATTTGCTTATTAAAGAAGAGCCCCATAGATTGGCTGGCCTCAATTAATGCAGGCCAGTCAGTATTAGTATCTATGGTGATTTGATTTTTTTCATCAAAACTTTGAAGAAGGGCAGCTTGATGAATGAGAGCTTCACTTTCACTGAGCAACAGGGGATCTGTCCCAACCAAAAAATAGACTTTCGCTAAATGGCTGTTCAGATTAGAGGCCAGTTGCTCAGGAAAAATGCGGTTCATTATTTTCCTTGAACTTGATGTTGTAAGGCAGCCATTTTATTAATTAATTGGCGAGCCGCTTGTTCGCGCATATCATTCCAAATTACATCGCGTTCAGCTGATTTTGCTAATGCAGCACGTGAGTTATCAAAGAAAGTGCGGTTGATTTTTGCAGAGATTGGATAGGTTTCTCCGTTTGCTAAACGTACACTTGCTTCAACATCAAGGGTCAATACTTTTTCTGCTTCACGGCCTTGTTTAAAGACTGACGCCACTTTATCGCTTGAAGTCTGTTTATTTAAACGCAACACTGGCACACCTTGTTTTGCAGGAACAAGGTTTACGTTGTTGCTAAGCAGTTGCTTACGCATTGCCATTGACATTTCACTGTATGGATCGCTACTTTCAAGGGCCATTGTTTTTAATTCTGCAGGAACAGCAGCACCATTATCGAAGTGCCAACCACAAGCAGTTAAAAAGGCTGTTGCCCCAACTAAGCAGATCGTTTTGATTGATTTCATCATAAAAATTACCTGTAAAATTCACCGCACTTTATTTTGTTTAAGAGTCGTTTATGCAACGCTTGGAATAAAATGCGGTTATTTTATGGATTATTGCGGTTTAACCACCACATTTAACAATTTACCTGGTACATAAATCACTTTCACGATTTGTGTATTGTCAGTAAATTTCTTCACATTTTCATCTGCAAATGCAACAGTTTTCACGGTTTCTTCATCCGCATCAGCTGCAACAGTCACTTTACCGCGTACTTTACCGTTGACTTGCACCACGATAAGTTTTTCATCTTCTACCATCGCCGCTTCATCAGCTTTCACCCATTCTGCATGATCGATGGTGCTTTCGTTGCCTAAGGCTTTCCATAATTCAAAGCAGATATGTGGTGTGATAGGGTAAAGCATACGCACGACTGCGCTTAATGCTTCCGCCATAACAGCGCGATCTTGTTCGCTTTCTAATGGCGCACGGGTTAATTTGTTCATTAACTCCATTACTGCCGCGATAGCGGTATTGAACGTTTGACGGCGACCAATATCATCGCTCACTTTGGCGATCGTTTTATGAACATCACGGCGAAGTGCTTTTTGATCTGCAGAAAGTGCGGTCACATCTAAAGCGGTTTTTGCAGGATTTTGGCTGTATTCATACACTAAATTCCATACACGACCTAAGAAACGTTTTGCACCTTCTACGCCAGATTCTTGCCATTCAAGTGTCATTTCTGCAGGGGACGCGAACATCATGAAAAGACGCACGGTATCTGCACCGTATTTTTCCACCATCTCTTGTGGGTCGATACCGTTGTTTTTGGATTTCGACATTTTGGTCATACCGGTATGCACCAATTCACGGCCTTCCGGATCAGTGGCTTTGATGATTCGACCTTTTTCATCACGCTCAAGGGTCACTTGCGTTGGGCTCACCCAAATACGCTCGTTGGTTGGACTGGTGTAGTAGAATGCATCGGCTAACACCATACCTTGGCATAATAATTTTTGTGCTGGCTCATCACTCGTGACGAAACCTGCATCACGCAATAATTTATGGAAGAAACGGAAGTAGAGCAAGTGCATGGTCGCGTGCTCGATACCACCGATATATTGATCCACCGGTAACCAGTAATTAGCTTCATCTTTATCTAACATACCTTCCGCATAGCTTGGTGAAGTGTAGCGTGCGTAGTACCAAGACGATTCCATAAAGGTATCAAAAGTATCGGTTTCTTTTAACGCAGGTTCACCGTTGAAAGTGGTTTTCGCCCAATTTGGATCCGCTTTAATTGGACTTTTCACACCGTCCATGACCACATCTTCCGGTAGAATAATTGGTAAATCTTCAATTGGTGCCGGTACGGTTTCACCGTTTGCTAAGGTGAGCATTGGAATTGGGGCGCCCCAATAACGTTGACGGGAAACACCCCAGTCACGTAAACGATAGTTAACTTGGCGTTTGCCCACGCCTAATTTTTCTAATTTGTCCGCGATACCGTTGAATGCGCCATCAAAATCTAAACCATCAAACTCAGCTGAGTTCACTAATTTACCGTGCTCAACGAAAGCTTGTTTGGTTAAATCAATTTCTTCATCCGCAAGTGGTGCGATCACTTGTTTAATTGGTAAACTGTATTTTTGAGCAAATTCAAAGTCACGTTGGTCATGTGCTGGAACCGCCATTACCGCGCCAGTACCGTAGTGCATTAACACGAAATTAGCGACCCAAATCGGTAATTTTTCACCGGTTAATGGATGAATAGCGAATAAGCCGGTTGCCATCCCTTTTTTCTCCATAGTGGCAAGGTCTGCTTCCGCCACTTTGGCATTTTTCGCTTCACGGATGAATTCGGCTAATTCAGGATTCTTTTCTGCCGCTAAGTCCGCTAATGGATGCGCTGCTGCAATACCTAAATAACTTACACCATAGAAAGTATCTGGACGGGTCGTATAAACCGCAACTTTTTCTGCAGTATCCGCTACGTCAAATGTAATTTCTACCCCTTCAGAACGGCCGATCCAGTTGCGTTGCATGGTTTTAACCATATCTGGCCATTGTGGTAGTTGGTCTAATCCACCTAATAATTGTTCTGCATAGTCAGTGATTTTAATAAACCATTGAGGGATCTCTTTTTGTTCTACTGGAGTATCACAACGCCAACAACAACCGTCGTGCACTTGTTCGTTCGCCAACACAGTTACATCGTTCGGACACCAGTTTACGGTTGAGTTTTTTTTGTAAACTAAACCTTTTTTATAAAGCTCAGTGAAGAACCATTGTTCCCATTTGTAGTATTCTGGACGGCAGGTCGCAATTTCGCGATCCCAGTCATAACCAAAGCCCAACATTTTGAGCTGGTTTTTCATGTATTCGATATTTTCGTAAGTCCATTTCGCGGGTGCAGTTTTATTTTTAATTGCAGCCCCTTCAGCCGGCAAACCAAATGCATCCCAACCAATTGGCTGTAACACATTTTTGCCGTTCATACGTTGATAACGAGAAACCACATCACCGATCGTGTAGTTACGCACGTGGCCCATGTGTAAACGACCAGATGGGTAAGGGAACATTGAAAGGCAGTAATATTTTTCTTTAGACGTATCTTTGATTGCTTTGAAGACTTTATTTTCAGCCCAATATTGTTGAACTGCAGGTTCAATCAAATCGGGACGGTAATGTTGTTGCATAGAAAATCACCTTAAATTTTGACCGCACTTTGCGGCATGTTTTGATTTGTAAAATGTGATATAGGATAGCGTAAAACAGGGAAAATTGGTAGAAAGTGCGGTGATTTTTTTGCTGATTTTATAAGAGATTTTGAATTTCAGATGGAATTAATTTAGGCGAAGGAATCCAAACTTGTTTATGTCGGTTTAATTCACCTTTTTCAAGAACTATTGAGCTTTTGGGTACTTTGAATGCTTTACTCAAAAATTTCAGCAAGTGAGCATTGGCTTGACCATCAACAGGTGGCGCGGTGATCGTGATTTTGAGTTCGTCATCATGTAATCCCACGATTTGATCTTTGCTAGCTTTGGGTTGCAAAATGATTTTAAGACGTAATCCTTCAGGCGTTTGTTCGATTGCAGACATAACTAAATTTACTCACCACATTTACAATAAGGGCTGGAAAATCCAGCCCGAAAAATAATGTTATTTTTGACCGAACTTTAAGCGGCGATTGCCCATAAAACCTGGAAGTAGTCGTAAAAGAGATTATTCAAAAATAACAGAACAATGGCGATAACCATCGGTGAAAAATCAATGACGCCCACGGTTGGTAAAATGCGCTTAATTGGTTTTAATAATGGCTCGGTCAGTTGATATAACGCATAGAATGCAGGATTATTGCCACGATTAAACCAGCTTAAAATTGCACCGGCGATTAACACATAGAAAATGGCTATACCGATATTTTTAATCAGCCCTAATATGCCTAATAGTAGGAAGAAGTTGAGATTTAATCCGCCAAATAGAACCGATTTTAATCCGCAAAGCAAGAAGACTAAAACCAGTGCAGCGGTTTCCACTTTTTTCACCACAGGAAAAACTTTACGCAATGGTGCAATAACTGGCTGGGTTAATTTCAGCGTAAATTGAGAAATGGGATTGTAATAATCCACGTTCGCTAATGGTAGCCATACGCGTAAAATTAATACTAAACAATATAGATCGATAATCGATCCTAAAAATAACGCAGTTTGGGAAATTTCCATTATAACCAACCTTTCCGTTTGAAATAGATGTAAGGTGTAATCGCCGCACCAATCATTAAGCCAATAGCCATTGGGTAGCCATATTTAAAATGAAGCTCCGGCATAAATTCAAAGTTCATTCCGTAAGTGGATGCCACAAGTGTTGCCGGTAGGAACATCACAGACACCACCGAGAAGAATTTCATGATTTTATTCTGCTCGATATTAATATAACCCATTGCCGCTTGCATTAAAAAGTTTACTTTTTGGAATAAAGACTCATTGTGCGGTTGCAAGGATTCGATATCTCGTAAGATTTCACGAGCTTGTTCTAACTGATTTGCTGGTAAACGCGTTTTACGTACCAAGAAACCCAATGCGCGTTGTGTATCCATCAAACATAAGCGCACTTTAGAACTGGTATCTTCTTGTTCTGTTAGCGTATTTAAGGCTTCATCGAAAGCTTCATCTTGTGTACCGTTTAGAATTACACGGCTTAATTTTTCTAAATCCGCATAAACGTTTTCGATAACATCCGCTAATTGCTCAATTTTGGTTTCAAATAAGTCGAGTAAAACTTCATATGCATTACATTCTAATAATCGTTGACTACGGGAACGCATACGATATAAACGGAATGCGGGTAATTCACGATCACGTAGGGTAAATAAGCGTCCATCACGAATAGTAAACGCCACGCTTGCAAGGTCGGCGTAATTTTCTTCGTCTTCACAATAAAAGAATGAGTGCAAGTGCAGGCCGTCTTCGTCTTCGAAGAAACGTGCGGATGCCTCGATATCTTCTAATTCGAGGAATGAGGCGAGACTTTGTCCTAAGCCTTCTTGCAACATTTCACGTTCTTCCCCTGTCGGCTCGAGTAAATCTAACCAAATGGCAGAACTGAGCTCGGCTGGTTCGTCATCAATACGAAGCAAACGGGAATCGTTAATGGCAAAAGCGTTAATCATTGGTCATACTCCTTTTGGGATTATGAAGATCCAACTGTGAACAAAAAAAGATCAAACGAAATTGGCACTAGAGAAAAGTGCGGTTAAATTTTTGTATGTTTTAAAAATGGGTTTCGTTCGATAAAAGATGCCGAAGAAAGGTAAATTGATTACCAGCGAACTCTCGCTGATAAGAGGCGAGAGTCTAAAGCGATATTCGGTATCGACTATGACTGTCCAAAGTGTGTGTCCTTCTCGTTAAAAAATCGGGCGAATGTTACGCTTGAAAGGCGCTTTCGTCAAGTATTATTGAAAAGGACACGGCACTTTTAATTAATTAGTATATTGATTAATTGCGTTAGTAACTTCTTGATCTTGATAAATATTATTAACAATATCTTTGAAGGTTTCGCCTAACACTTTTTGAATTTCATCATTGCTCGCATTAAATGCGCCAGATTGTGAACGGGTCGCATTAAAGGTTTTGTTGTATTGTCCGCGTGGACCTTGTACATAAACAACCGCTTGAATTTTGCTGTTCAAGGTATAACGTAAATTGCCTTGATCTACGTGAGTATTGAATTCTTTTACTTCAACGGTTACACCAGCATTCGCATTATTAGCTTGTCCGATACGGAAACCTTTGCTGACTAAATTTTGTTGCATCACTTGTTGGAAAAGTTGAGTAACGCTTGGTGAGGCGTTTAATTTAATAAGCTCACCTGATTTAGTATAAGTTGCAATTTCTTGTTGTGGACGAGAATCGCGAGTATTGACTGTTACCACTGCTGATTGGTTAATATTCATTGATGCAGTTGGTGATTGAGGGGTAAAAGTTAAGGTATTAGATTGCGCTTGGCAACCCGCTAAAAATAATGTCGCAGCGGCCAACGTCATTGCTGATAATGCTTTGATTTTGTTTGTTCCTTTCATAATTTCCTCATTGAATTAGGTTAATTTGTGTTATTCTTACAAACTTAACGCTGAATGTATAGCAAAAAGTTAGGGAGTTTATTTATGTCAAAACAGCAAGAATTATTAGAGAGAATTCAGGCCGAATTTCAACCGCACTTTGCCACCGTAGAAAATGAAAGTCATATGCACAGTTCCGATCGAGGGGCTGATTCTCATTTTAAATTAGTGATTGTCAGCGATGCTTTTGAAGGCATGCGCAAGGTGCAGCGCCACCAAAAACTTTACCAACTTTTTGCCGATGATTTAAAAAATGGCATTCACGCATTAGCGCTTCATCTTTATACAAAAAGCGAATGGGAGAGCCTAGGCGAAGCATTTCCAAAATCACCAAATTGTCTTGGTGTTGGACAGTAAGTATTTCCTTACGTTCCCTATATTAGATTTTCATAAGAAGAGAGAAGGTAAGAGACATTCTCTCTTTTTTATTTTTAATTCCTATTTATTTCTAACTCCTAATAAGTATGAATCTAAAAGGTTCACAAATATTTCACAAAAAGTAAGGGCGTAAAGTGGAATAAAAGCCCATTTTTCGATAGAATAAGGCGCTTTTAATTTTCGAATTTCAATTTCTGGTTGTGTAAGTAATTTCTTACTCATCGAGGAATTAAACAGATTTGAGTTTTTGAATTTATGTGTCAGTTAATAACGCTTTGATCTTAAAAGTGTATTCTGGTCACGCTCAATCGTGAGATTGCTTTTAGAGTGTATGCTTTAATCGCAATCGTGTTTTTAACCTAGAAAAGTAGTGCAAACAGTATGATTACAATCAAAAAAGGCTTGGATCTTCCTATTGCAGGAAAACCAGCACAAGTAATCCATAGCGGTAACGCTGTGAATCAGGTTGCGATTCTTGGTGAAGAGTATGTGGGTATGCGTCCTTCTATGAAGGTACGTGAAGGCGATGTTGTGAAAAAAGGCCAAGTGCTTTTTGAAGACAAGAAAAACCCTGGAGTGGTTTTCACAGCCCCTGCAAGTGGTACTATCACTGTAATTAATCGTGGCGAAAAACGTGTATTACAATCTGTGGTCATTGATGTGCAAGGTAACGATCAAGTTACTTTCGCTAAATATAACGCAGGTGAGCTCAATACGCTTTCTTCTGAACAAGTTAAACAAAACCTCGTTGAATCCGGTTTGTGGACAGCATTCCGCACCCGCCCGTTCAGCAAAGTGCCTGCCTTAGATGCAGAACCTTCTTCTCTGTTTGTAAATGCGATGGATACCAATCCTTTGGCAGCAAATCCAGAGGTGGTGTTAAAAGAGCATTGGCAAGATTTTATTGACGGTTTAACAGTATTAAGTCGTCTATTCCCAAATAAACCATTAAATCTATGTAAAGCGGGTGATAGCAATATCCCAACTGTGGATTTAGCTAACCTAAAAGTACATGATTTTGGTGGTGTTCATCCTGCAGGTTTAGTGGGTACACATATTCACTTTATCGATCCAGTTGGTGCTCATAAAACTGTATGGCACATCAATTACCAAGATGTGATTGCTGTAGGTAAATTATTCACCACGGGCGAACTTTATGTAGAACGCATTATTTCTCTTGCGGGTCCGCAAGTGAAAGAGCCTCGTTTAGTTCGTACCGTAATCGGTGCTAACCTTTCTCAATTAACGGCAGGTGAATTAAAAGACGGTAATAACCGTGTAATTTCTGGTTCAGTACTTTGTGGTCAAACCGCAAAAGATGCTCACGACTATTTAGGTCGTTATGCATTACAAGTTTCTGTGATTGCAGAAGGTAATGAGAAAGAGTTCTTAGGTTGGATCACACCACAATCGAACAAATATTCGATTACCCGTACCGTATTAGGTCACTTTGGTAAGAAATTATTCAATTTCACTACTGCAGAAAATGGTGGTGAGCGTGCAATGGTACCAATCGGTAGCTATGAGCGCGTAATGCCGTTGGATATTTTACCGACATTATTATTACGTGATTTAATCGTGGGTGATACCGATGGTGCACAAGCGTTAGGTTGTCTTGAATTAGATGAAGAAGACTTAGCATTATGTTCTTTCGTTTGCCCGGGCAAATATGAATACGGTTCAATCTTGCGTCAAGTATTAGATAAGATTGAGAAGGAAGGTTAAAAATGGGTTTAAAAAATCTTTTTGAAAAAATGGAACCCGCGTTTTTACCAGGTGGTAAATACAGCAAGCTTTATCCGGTCTTTGAATCGATTTATACCTTGCTTTATACACCAGGTACGGTAACGCACAAAAACACACACGTTCGTGATGCGTTAGACTCAAAACGTATGATGATTACGGTTTTCCTTGCGTTGTTCCCAGCGATTTTCTATGGGATGTACAATGTGGGTAACCAAGCGATCCCTGCCTTAAATCAATTAGGCAATTTAGATCAATTAATTGCTAACGATTGGCACTATGCGCTTGCAAGTTCATTAGGTTTAGATTTAACCAATAATGCAACTTGGGGTTCAAAAATGGCATTAGGGGCGATCTTCTTCTTACCAATTTACTTAGTGGTATTTACCGTTTGTACAATTTGGGAACTATTATTCTCAGTGGTGCGTGGTCATGAAGTAAATGAAGGGATGTTCGTTTCAACCATTTTATTTGCGTTAATCGTTCCACCAACGTTGCCATTATGGCAAGCTGCACTTGGTATCAGCTTTGGTATCGTGGTAGCGAAAGAAATCTTCGGTGGTGTAGGTCGTAACTTTATGAACCCAGCGCTTGCTGGACGTGCATTCTTATTCTTTGCTTATCCGGCTCAAATTTCCGGTGACTTAGTATGGACTGCTGCAGATGGTTTCTCTGGTGCTACCGCACTTTCACAATGGTCTCAAGGTGGTCAAGCAGCATTACAACACACTGTAACTGGTCAACCTATTACTTGGATGGATGCATTCATCGGTAATATTCCTGGTTCAATGGGTGAGGTTTCAACTCTTGCGTTATTAATCGGTGGTGCGTTAATTGTATTCACCCGTATTGCTTCTTGGCGCATTATGGCTGGTGTCATGATCGGTATGATTGGTACAGCAACCTTATTCAACTTAATCGGTTCTGATTCTAACCAAATGTTCTCAATGCCTTGGCATTGGCACTTTGTATTAGGTGGTTTTGCACTTGGTATGATCTTCATGGCTACCGACCCTGTGTCAGCTTCATTCACCAACACAGGTAAATGGTGGTACGGTGCGTTAATTGGCGTGATGGCTGTATTAATTCGTACAGTGAACCCAGCTTATCCAGAAGGGATGATGTTAGCGATTTTATTTGCAAACTTATTTGCACCAATTTTCGACTACATCGTGGTTCAAGCAAATATCAAACGTCGGAGAGCAAGAACAAATGGCTAAATTTAATAAAGATAGCGTTAGCGGTACAGTTACCGTTGTTGTGTTGCTAAGTTTAGTGTGTTCTATCGTGGTTTCTGGTGCTGCAGTAGCATTAAAATCCAAACAAGATGAACAAAAAGCACTCGACGTTCAACGTAACATTTTAACTGTTGCTGGCTTAATGAAAGAAGATAATGCATCAGTAATTAAAGACACTTACAGCAAATTTATTGAACCGCGTTTAGTTGATTTGCAAAGTGGTGATTACGTTCAAGCTTCAGCAGAAGAAATTAATAAATTTGAACCTAAAGATGCCGTTAAAGATCCAGCTAAAAGCCAAGCAATTCCAGCTGAAGCAGATAAAGCAGGGATTAAAGTTCGTGCAAATCAAGCACGTGTTTATCTTGTAAAAGATGAGCAAGGCAATGTAACCCAAGTTGTATTACCAATGTATGGCCGTGGTTTATGGTCAACCATGTATGGTTTTGTTTCTGTTGCACCAGATGCGAATACTATCAAAGGTATTACTTATTATGATCAAGGTGAAACAGCCGGTCTTGGGGGCGAAATTGCGAACCCTCGTTGGCAAGCACAGTTTGTCGATAAAAAATTATTCGATGAACAAGGTAACCAAAAATTCAAAATCTACAAAGGTAGCTCTGCTGCAGATAAAGAGCACGGTGTAGATGGTTTATCAGGTGCAACTTTAACCAGTAACGGTGTTCAAGGTTCATTTGATTATTGGTTCAGCCAAAATGGCTTTGGTCCATTCTTAGCGAAATTTAAAGCAGGAGAAATCAAATAATGGCTG
This sequence comes from uncultured Haemophilus sp., assembly GCA_902461185.1. Taxonomy (GTDB): domain Bacteria; phylum Pseudomonadota; class Gammaproteobacteria; order Enterobacterales; family Pasteurellaceae; genus Haemophilus_D. Next base: position 5,230 of record CABPXD010000016.1, on the reverse strand, counting down.
ATGCAAAAGTAAATTTAAAAGGTCTTTTATTAGATCCTATTGCTAAAAATAACCCGATTGCCTTACAAATTTTGGGTATTTGTTCTGCATTAGCGGTAACAACCCAATTACAAACAGCGATCGTTATGGCGATTGCGGTAAGTTTGGTAACCGGTTTTTCCAGTTTGTTCATTTCATTGATTCGTAACTATATTCCAAATAGTATCCGTATCATTGTACAACTGGCGATTATCGCGTCTTTAGTAATCTTGGTTGACCAAGTATTAAAAGCTTATGCTTATGGTTTATCTAAACAGCTCTCTGTATTCGTCGGTCTTATCATTACAAACTGTATCGTAATGGGCCGTGCAGAAGCGTTTGCGATGAAATCACCACCGTTAGAAAGCTTTGTTGACGGTATCGGTAACGGTTTAGGTTATGGTGCGATCTTATTAATTGTCGCCACATTACGTGAATTAATCGGTTCTGGTCGTTTGTTTGGTTTCCCTGTATTACAAACTATTCAAGACGGCGGTTGGTATCAACCAAACGGTTTATTCCTTCTTGCACCAAGTGCGTTCTTTATTATCGGCTTCGTTATTTGGGGCTTAAGAACGTGGAAACCTGAGCAACAGGAGAAATAATCAATGGAACATTATATTAGCCTATTCGTGAAGGCGATCTTCATTGAAAACATGGCGCTCTCTTTCTTCTTAGGGATGTGTACTTTCCTTGCGGTTTCTAAGAAAGTTTCCACGGCGTTTGGCCTTGGTATTGCAGTAGTCGTCGTACTTGGTATTGCGGTACCGGCTAACCAGTTTGTGTACGAACACGTATTAAAAGATGGCGCATTGGTAGAAGGTGTGAGCCTTGAGTTCTTAAACTTCATTACCTTTATCGGGATTATCGCGGGTCTTGTTCAATTACTTGAAATGACTTTAGATAAATTCTTCCCTGCACTTTATAACGCATTAGGTATCTTCCTTCCACTTATCGCCGTAAACTGTGCGATCTTTGGTGGTGTATCTTTTGCTGTACAACGTGAATACACTTTTGCAGAATCTGCAGTTTATGGTGTGGGTGCAGGGCTTGGTTGGATGTTAGCAATCGTTGCGCTTGCAGGCTTAACCGAAAAAATGAAATATGCCGATGTACCGGCAGGCTTAAAAGGATTAGGGATTACCTTTATCACTGCAGGCTTGATGGCGCTTGGCTTTATGTCATTCTCTGGTATTCAGTTATAAGGAGGCATAAATGAGCGAATCTTCAATTTTATTATTAGGTGTTGCGGCATTTACGGTTATCCTTTTAGTGCTCGTTGCGATTATTTTATTCGCTAAATCAAAATTAGTGGATTCTGGTGATATCACCATTACTATTAATGACGATCCTGAAAAAGCGATCACTTTACCTGCTGGTGGCAAATTGCTTGGTGCATTAGCAAGTAAAGGTATCTTCGTTTCTTCTGCTTGTGGCGGCGGTGGCTCTTGTGGTCAATGTGTCGTGAAAGTGAAAAGTGGCGGTGGTGAAATTCTCCCAACCGAACTTTCTCACATTAATAAACGTGAAGCAAAAGAAGGTTATCGTTTAGCTTGCCAAGTGAATGTAAAAGGCAATATGGACGTTGAACTTCCAGAAGAAATTTTCGGCGTGAAAAAATGGGAATGTACTGTTATTTCTAATGATAACAAAGCAACCTTCATTAAAGAGCTTAAATTAGCGATTCCTGAAGGCGAAGAAGTACCTTTCCGTGCGGGTGGTTATATCCAAATCGAAGCTGATCCACATACGGTTTACTATAAAGATTTTGATATTCCAGAAGAATACCACGAAGATTGGGACAAATACGATTTATGGCGTTATGTGTCTAAAGTGGATGAGCATATTATCCGTGCTTACTCAATGGCTTCATACCCAGAAGAGAAAGGCATCATTATGCTTAACGTGCGTATTGCAACGCCTCCACCACGTCAACCTGATGCGCCTCCAGGCCAAATGTCTTCTTACATTTGGTCATTAAAACCAGGTGATAAAGTGACAATTTCAGGTCCATTCGGTGAATTCTTTGCGAAAGATACCGACAATGAAATGGTCTTTATCGGTGGTGGTGCAGGTATGGCGCCAATGCGTTCTCATATCTTTGACCAATTAAAACGTTTACACTCTAAACGTAAAATGTCATTCTGGTATGGTGCACGCTCTAAACGTGAAATGTTCTATGTAGAAGATTTTGATCAGCTTCAAGCCGAAAATCCTAACTTTACATGGCACGTGGCATTATCTGATCCGTTACCAGAAGATAACTGGACAGGTTACACCGGCTTTATTCACAACGTACTTTATGAAAACTACTTGAAAAATCATGAAGCACCTGAAGATTGTGAATACTACATGTGTGGACCTCCAGTGATGAACGCTGCGGTAATCAAAATGTTGAAAGACCTCGGTGTTGAAGATGAAAACATCTTATTAGATGACTTCGGTGGTTGATTTTAGTTAATCAAAACATCATGAAAACTGACCGCACTTTGTGATGAAGTGCGGTCAATATTTAAGGTGTTTTTAGAAAATTTTCTATGATTACAGGTAAATTTTGTTTAGTTTGCTAGTAGTTCACAGATTTAGGAAATCCAGATGAAAAAATTAATAAGCGGTATCGTGGCGGTGGCAATGGCATTAAGTCTTGCAGCCTGTGAAAAAGAAACAAAAGTTATCTCATTAAGTGGTAAAACAATGGGAACAACTTATCATGTTAAATACCTTGATGAAGGCTCAATGAAAGCAACATCTGAAAAGACGCATGAAGAAATTGAAGCTATCTTAAAAGATGTGAACGCGAAAATGTCCACTTACAAAAAAGATTCGGAATTGAGTCGTTTCAATCAAAATACCCAAGTGAATACACCGATTGAGATTTCAGCAGATTTTGCCAAAGTATTGGCCGAAGCGATTCGTTTAAATAAAGTGACTGAAGGTGCATTGGATGTAACTGTTGGCCCTGTCGTTAATTTATGGGGATTTGGCCCGGAAAAACGTCCAGAAAAACAACCTACACCAGAACAATTAGCTGAACGCCAAGCTTGGGTTGGTATTGATAAAATTGCCCTCGATATGAGTGCTGCCAAACCGACATTAAGCAAAGCACTTCCTCAAGTTTATGTCGATTTGTCCTCGATTGCTAAAGGCTTTGGCGTTGATCTGGTCGCTGAAAAGTTAGAACAATTAAATGCTCAGAATTACATGGTTGAAATCGGCGGAGAAATTCGTGCGAAAGGAAAAAATATTGAAGGCAAACCTTGGCAGATCGCAATTGAAAAACCAACTACAACAGGTGAAAGAGCGGTTGAAGCTGTCATTGGATTAGACAATATGGGAATGGCAAGTTCTGGCGATTATCGAATTTACTTTGAAGAAAATGGTAAACGCTTTGCTCATGAAATTGATCCGAAAACAGGTTATCCAATTCAGCATCATTTAGCCTCAATTACGGTACTTGCACCAACTTCAATGACTGCAGATGGCTTATCAACAGGGTTATTTGTGCTTGGTGAAGACAAGGCGTTAGAAGTGGCTGAGAAAAATAATCTTGCCGTTTATTTAATCATTAAAACAGATAATGGTTTTGTGACAAAATCATCCTCTGCTTTCAAAAAATTAACAGAAACAAAAGAATAGTTATGCAAACTTTATTTTTTACTTTAATCGCTTTCGTCGCAATTATATTGTTGATGTCTATCGGATTTATTATCAAAAAACAAAGTTTAAAAGGCAGCTGCGGTGGTTTATCTACCCTTGGTATTGCCAAAGCTTGTGATTGTGATAAACCTTGCGACACGCTTCAATCAAAATTAGATGCGGGCGATAAACAAGCAAAAGCCGAATATGAGCAAAAATTTGCGAAAAAAGATGGTGATTCGCAATTTTATGAAGTGAAATAACTTGCATCAAAAATGACCGCACTTTATGTGCAAAATTATTTTGCCGTTTTCTCATTCAATGACCAATGTGCTTCGCCTTAACCGAAGTTACGGGAGAACTATGTTAATTTCAAATACTTATAATCAATACTTTCCTCAATTGACGCAAGAACAGCTTGCGAGAAATGCGACAAAAAAAGTCATTTGTGGTATGTCTGGCGGAGTGGATTCTTCTGTGTCAGCTTTTATTCTTCAACAGCAAGGCTATCAGGTGGAAGGCCTGTTTATGAAAAACTGGGAAGAAGATGATGATACGGATTACTGCACTGCAGCAGCTGATCTTGCAGATGCTCAGGCTGTATGTGATAAGTTGGGGATTAAACTACATAAAATTAATTTTGCTGCAGAATATTGGGATAATGTATTTGAGCATTTTTTAACTGAATATAAAGCAGGGCGCACGCCGAACCCAGATATTTTGTGTAATAAAGAAATTAAATTTAAAGCATTTTTAGAATATGCAGCTGAAGATCTTGGTGCTCATTACATTGCAACAGGGCATTATGTACGTAGGGCTGGTGATGATGAAAATGCAAAATTATTACGTGGTTTAGATGCTAATAAAGATCAAAGTTATTTTCTTTATACCTTAAGCCATAAACAAGTGGGACAAAGTTTATTCCCCGTTGGTGAAATTGAGAAGCCCATTGTTCGCGCTATTGCTGAAGAGCTTGGCTTAATTACGGCGAAGAAAAAAGACTCTACCGGTATTTGTTTTATTGGTGAGCGTAAATTTAAGGATTTCTTAGCTCGTTACTTACCGGCTCAACCTGGTGATATTCGTACTGTTGATGGTGAAATTATTGGTCGCCATGATGGTTTGATGTATCACACGTTGGGACAGCGTAAAGGGTTAGGCATTGGTGGTTTAAAAAATGCGGGTGATGAGGCTTGGTATGTGGTAGATAAGGATGTTGAAAATAATGAGCTTATTGTCGCTCAGGGGCATGACCATCCTCGTTTATTTTCAAAAGGTTTGATTGCTAGCCAATTACATTGGGTTGATCGCGAGCCAATTCGTGAATTAGTACGTTGCACGGTTAAAACACGTTATCGCCAACAAGATATTCCTTGTGTGATTGAACCGATTGATGATGAAACTATTCGAGTGATTTTCGATGAACCTCAATCAGCCGTCACACCAGGACAATCTGCCGTATTTTACCTTGGTGAAATTTGTTTGGGCGGTGGGATTATCGAAGAACGGATTAAATAACCTAACAAAAAAGGCTTGGGATCCCAAGCCTTTTTCATTTTGCGAATTATTCGCCCAA
>CABPXD010000015.1:0-49982 GCA_902461185.1 uncultured Haemophilus sp. | reverse complement strand
CATTTTTCACAATTTCACCGTTAATTTTGACCGCACTTTGGCGAATGGCCTTGGTGGCTTGTGAACGGGTTAAACCAGTATTCTCGGCAATAAATTTATCTAATCGCATCGTAAACTCTTATTTTTGATTGAACCAGCTAACGTAATCAAATTGGTCGTAATATTTTTCACCATTCCAACCAGAAAAAGTAAATAAATCACCCACTTCTCCTTCGTTTTCAAAGCCTTTAATGTAGTAAGCGGATTTTAATTCAGGATATGGCTTGTGGGTAAAGACCACTTTGTTTGGATAAGGCAAGTTATCGAAGGCTTGCAGGTCTTCATATTTTGCACCTTTTCCACCATCTTTATCTGTCATCATAATAAACAAGTTATCTAGGTCTAAACGCTGTGAGCGAGCTTCCCACTTTTCCCGAGCCTCTTGTTCGGAGTGATAGTGCATAAAGTGTACTTTAAGATCACCTAATAGACCAACGGGATACGGTTTTTCTGTTTGTATAAATTGAAGCGGTTGTGCTTGATAGAATGTAATGTTCTGTAGATAGCGAACAAAATCGCTTGGGTCTAAATAAAGGTTAACAAACGGAGAATTAAAAGGCTGATTAAGGTCGTGCAAAATAAATGCACCGACACAGTTTGCCGAAATCACAGAAATGCCTTGGTTGGTTAACCGTTTTTGAAAGGTTTTGTTAATCGCTTTCCGTTGTAATTTATTGATGGCGCTTCTAAATTTAGAAAACAAACTCATTATTTATATCCTGTATATTTTTTGCGATATAGTAACGTTTTTGCTTATGAATGTGAAGAAAAGACAAATGTGTGGTCGATTTTACTCATATTTTTGTAATAAATTTGTAAAATTTTTGCGGTATGTCACAAAATTCTGTTTAAAAGAGAGTATAATGGCGCTAAATTTTATTTAGCCTAAGTGAAAATGGAGTATTTTTATATGAGCGAACAATTGCGCCAAGCTGCATTAGATTTTCATGAATTCCCAATTCCGGGAAAAATTGCGGTCACCCCAACCAAATCATTAGAAACCCAACATGATTTAGCCCTTGCGTATTCTCCAGGTGTTGCTGAGCCTTGTTTAGAGATTGAAAAAGATCCTTCAGCAGCAAGCCGTTATACTGCACGTGCTAATTTAGTGGCTGTGATTTCAAATGGTACTGCTGTATTAGGTTTAGGAAATATTGGTGCGCTTGCATCAAAACCTGTTATGGAAGGGAAAGGTGTATTGTTCAAAAAATTTGCAGGCATCAACGTATTCGACATTGAAATCAATGAACATGATCCAGATAAATTAATCGATATTATCGCTTCATTAGAACCTACTTTTGGTGGGATTAACCTTGAAGATATCAAAGCACCGGAATGTTTCCACATTGAAAAAGCATTGCGTGAACGCATGGGGATTCCAGTATTCCATGATGACCAACATGGTACTGCCATTATCGTCGGTGCAGCAGCATTAAACGGTTTAGAAATTATTGGTAAAAATATTGCAGATGTTCGCTTAGTAGTAAATGGCGCAGGTGCTTCAGCTATTGCTTGTACTAACTTGCTTCGTGCATTAGGTTTCAAAAAAGAAAATATCATCATGTGTGACTCTAAAGGTGTGATTTACAAAGGCCGTGGCGATAACATGGATGAAACCAAACAATTCTACGCGATTGAAGATAATGGTTGGCGCACATTAGCGGATGCCGTTAAGGGAGCTGATGTGTTCTTAGGTTGCTCTAAAGCAGGTGCATTAAAACCTGAAATGGTGAAAACCATGGCTGAAAATCCATTAATTCTTGCATTAGCTAACCCTGTGCCTGAAATTACCCCAGATGAAGCGAAAGCAGTACGTCCGGATGCGATTGTTTGTACTGGTCGTTCCGACTATCCAAACCAAGTAAATAACGTACTTTGTTTCCCATTCTTATTCCGTGGCGCTTTAGATGTAGGTGCAACAGCGATTAATGAAGAAATGAAATTAGCGGCTTCTCATGCCATTGCGAGTCTTGCGAAAGAACCGGTTCCATTAGAAATTATTGCTAATTATGGTGCGTTATCATTTGGGCCGGATTATGTAATTCCGACTCCGTTCGATCTTCGTTTATTATTTACAGTGTCTTCTGCTGTAGCGAAAAAAGCAATGGAAACAGGTGTGGCAACCCGTCCAATTACCGATTGGGCAGCTTATGAAAAACAATTAAAAGCATTAGTTGCAGCTTAATCCTTCTCTTTCAAAGTGCGGTCAAAAATGATGATGTTTTTAACCGCACTTTGTGTTTTTTTATCTGTCTATCTATGGAAAGAATGGCACATTAATGTGCTTTAAATTAATCAACGGGTAGTGATTCCCTTAGGACTTATGAGTGTCAAAATGAAACAAACACGTTCTCCTTTATATCCGATTTTTCTCTTCGTCATCATTAATCTGATTATTTTCACCTTGTCTCGTCTTGGGCTTGCGATTTGGCAGGCAGACCGCGTCTCTGCGGTAACGGGCTGGGGGCAATTATTCTTACAAGGCTTGCGTATGGATATCGTGGCTTTGTGTTATCTATTTGGTGTGCCAGCATTATTTACGGTGTTATTTCATAATAGCCGTATTTGGAAAGTGATTTTACGTATCTGGCTTACCCTTGGTAGTGTGTTTATTCTGTTTATGGAACTCGCGACACCGGCATTTATCGAAACCTATGATTTCCGTCCAAACCGTCTGTTTATCGAATATTTAATTTATCCGAAAGAAGTCTTTTCAATGTTGATGGAAGGCCATTTAACTGCGGTCATTTTTAGCCTTATTTTTACCGTTGTTGCATTCGTTTGCTATTGGAAACTGTCTGGTTATGCGGTGAAAAATTTACGCCCAATGAGCTGGAAATTACGTCCTGTTGTAGCCTTGCTTGTGGTTGCAGTTGCTTTTTTAGGTGCACGTTCTAGTTTCCAACACCGTGGTGTCAACCCTGCAATGGTGGCTTTTTCTTCCGATGGTTTAGTGAATTCGCTTGTGTTGAATTCAGGCTATTCAGTTCTTTATGCTGCCCAACAATTTAAAGACGAAGGAGCCTCTTCTGAAGCCTATGGCAAAATGGATACAGATGAAATGTTGCGTATCGTCAAAGCAAGTCGTGGGCGCCCTGAAAGTGATTATATTTCAGAGAAGATTCCAACTTTAACGAAAAACCAAGCAACTTACCAAGGTAAACCGAAAAATATCGTCATTATTTTGGAAGAAAGTTTTGGGGCGCAATTTGTCGGTTCATTAGGCGGAAAACCGCTTTCACCAGAATTTGATAAATTAGCCAAAGAAGGTTGGTTATTTGAAAATCTCTATGCGACCGGTACGCGTTCTGTACGCGGTATTGAAGCCACAACTGCAGGTTTCACACCCACTCCAGCACGTGCGGTGGTGAAATTAAATAACAGTCAAAGTGGTTTCTTTACCATTGCAGATTTACTTGCTAAACAAGGTTATAACACTTCCTTTATTTATGGTGGTGAAAAACACTTTGATAACATGGCAAGCTTCTTCTATGGCAACGGCTTCCAAAATATTATCGATCAAAAGGATTATCAAAATCCGAAATTTACTGCGACTTGGGGCGTGAGTGATGAGGATTTATTTGATAAAGCGAACGAAACTTTTACCCAATTACAGAATGAAGGAAAACCATTCTTTAGCTTAGTGTTTAGTTCGAGCAATCACGATCCATTTGAATTTCCAGATGGTAAAATTGAGCTTTACGAACAACCAAAAGCAACCCGTAATAACAGTGCAAAATATGCGGATTATGCGATTGGTTATTTCTTCAACTTAGCGAAACAATCTAATTATTGGAAAGATACCGTGTTCTTGGTGATTGCCGACCATGATTCTCGTGCAGCAGGGGCAAGCTTAGTACCAATTAAGCATTTCCATATTCCTGCGTTAATTTTAGGTGATCATATTGCACCACGCCGAGACAGTCGTTTAGTGAGTCAAATTGATATGCCGACAACCTTACTTTCTATTGCGGGGGTAAGTGGTAATTATCCGATGATTGGTTTTGATTTAACGCAAGACGTTAATCCAGATCGTGCCTTTATGCAGTTTGATCAAACCCAAGCTTTAATGAAAGGCAATCATGATGTCGTTATCCAAACACCAAATAGCAAAGCAAAAGGCTATGTTTATGATAAGGAAAAAGACACATTAACTGAAAAAGAAGTGCCCGAAGAAATGAAAAAAGAAGCCTTGGCACATGCTTTACTTGGCAGCTATTTGTATAAAAACCGTTTATATAAAGGCAGTGAAGAGAAGTAAAGTGCGGTCAGTTTTAGGCTAATTTTAAAGGGCGAATGATTTCGCCCTTTTTCTTTAGATGATTTGTTCTTAGTGATTTTCAGCAATCACACGAGGGAATAAAATATTATTTTCACGATGAATATGCATCATTAAATCATCTGCAAATTCTTGGATACCGCTATAAAGCGCACGCCATGTGTTACAAGCATCTGCTGGAGGCGTCATATTGTTTGTTAATGATTTCAATACGTCTAAATGTTCGCCATGTTCTGCGTGTTCCATTTCCATCATACGAATCGGCATTTGTGCCATCATATAATTTCCCGCTTTGATCATTGGAAAAAGCACGTGCTCTTCTTTCATCATATGGTTGCTTAAATCATCATAGACATTGCGTAATTCTGCCGCTACGCCGATAGGGCAATCATCGCGATCACCATGAACGCTTTCTACGCGATCCGCTAACACGATTAATTCTTGAAGTTGTTCACGGTGGCGTTGGTGGTAGCGAACTAAAATATGATCGATAACTTCACCATAATTTGCACCAACCCAATATTCTTCAGGGTTTTCTGCTTTGCTGTTTTGTAGTGTAGTTAAACGCGTTTCGATTTCTGCTAAATTGAGTCCTTTTTCTGCCGCTGCGTGAGCGAGTGTATCTGAACCACCACAGCAGAAATCTAAATCATATTCACGAAGTAGTGACGTTGAGCCGGGTACGCTGATTGCGATTTCACTTAATTTTTTATCTCCAAAAGACATAATGAATCTCCTTATAATGGTAGAGTTAGAAGTTGAGTAAAATACTAAGATAATAAAAGAAAAATGCAACGGTTTTTTTAGCAAAGTATGATTTAAATCAAAGCTAAAAGTTAAAGTTACCATGTTGTAGGTAGGTATTAATGAGTATTAAAAGTGAAAGTTGCATTGCTTTGATGAGGTGTTATTATTCGAGCATAGAGAGAGGATCATCATGAAGCGAATTTATCGATTTTTAACTGTTGGATTACTATTGCTGATTTTAGGTGGCGGCTATTTTTTTGCGAATTTAACAATTTTCAAACGTACATTTATCCAATTAAATACGTCACAAAAAGTAAATTATATTCCTTTTGACAACAGGTTAAATATGCAATGTGACAAGGCTGATAATTCAGTATCTAAATTAGCCTCTTCACATTTTCGTTTGGTCAATTGGAATGTACATAAAGGGCAAGATAAGGGGTGGCAAGAAGATTTAGCGAAACTGTCTAAACAAGCTGATTTTGTGTTATTGCAAGAGGCGACGCAGCATCAAAATTTAAGTACATTTTCGACCGCACTTTTTGTGTCCTCTTTTTCTTTTAAAGATCTCTTATCAGGTGTAAAAACATTCACCAAAATGCAACCAGAATGGTATTGCGGTGGTGGCGTAGCAGAACCATTAATACAAATACCTAAAGTGGCAAGTGTGATGAGTTTTCCATTAGAAAAAGACGCTAGCTTGCTACTTATTAATGTGCATTTGATTAATTTTGAATGGGGGATTTCTGCTTATCAAACTCAGTTAGAGCAGCTCTTTTCTTTTGTGGAAAATCATCAAGGCCCCATCATTATGTCTGGCGATTTTAATGCATGGAATGAGCGTCGTCTGAATTTAGTCCATAATCTGATGCAAAAATATGGATTAGATGCAGTGACGCTCTCTCAAGATGAGCGGGTTAGATTTTTAGGTTATCCACTTGATTATATTTTTACGCGAGGCGTAAAAGTGGTGAGTGCAAAATCAGAAGTGGTTACTTCGTCAGATCATAATCCGTTACTAGTTGAATTTGAATTAGAATAAAGTGCGATCAGATTTTGAGAAAATTTTAGGGCTAACGTAATGTTAGCCCTATGTATTAATTATTTAGTTTGGTTAATTAAAAATTGCGTTAATAGAAAAATAGGACGCCCCGTTGCACCTTTATTTGCACCTTGAAGCCAAGCTGTTCCCGCAATATCTAAATGTGCCCAAGTGTACTTTTTCGTAAAGTTGGATAGGAATGCGCCTGCAGTAATTGCACCGCCCCAACGACCGCCAATATTAGCTAAATCAGCAAATGGGGATTTTAATTGCTCTTGATATTCTTCACTTAACGGTAAACGCCAAGCTTTATCAGTAGTTTGCTGTGCGGCTTGTAATAACTGTTCTGCTAAGGCATCATCAGTTGAAATTAAGCCGCTGTTATGTTGACCTAAAGCTACCACGCAAGCGCCTGTTAGGGTCGCAACATCAATCACATATTGCGGTTCAAAACGCTCTACATAAGTTAATGTATCACAAAGCACTAAGCGGCCTTCAGCATCTGTATTTAAGACTTCTACGGTTAAACCATTCATCGTGGTGAGAATATCACCTGGACGATAGGCATTCCCATCAGGCAAGTTTTCACAACCCGCTAATACACCGATAACATTGAGTGGTAGATTTAATTCAGCAATGGCTTTCATTGTACCGAATACTGAAGCAGCACCGCACATATCGTATTTCATCTCATCCATATCTGCGGCTGGTTTTAAAGAAATACCGCCCGCATCAAAGGTCAATCCTTTGCCCACTAATACGATAGGTTTCGCATTTTTATCAGGTGCATTGTTGAAATGTAAAATAGACATATAAGCCGGATTTTGCGAACCTCGAGATACGGCTAAATACGCATTCATGCCAAGTTTTGTCATGTCATCTTCATCAATCACATCTAAGGAAAGTGCGGTTGATGTTTCGGCTAAATTTTTAGCTTGTTCAGCTAAATAAGCCGGTGTACAAATATTGGGTGGCATATTCGCGATATTACGCGCAGCTTTTACACCATTTGCAATGGCTTGTGCTTCTGCGATAGATTGTTGAGCTTGCGAATCATCGGTATTAAAAATGATTTCTTGAAGTGGAATAGCATCCGCTTTTTTACTTTTAAATTCATCAAATTGATAAAGACTATGTTCGATGGTTTCAACAGTAAAACGTACATTCCAAAATAGATCGCGATCTTTAATTTCCACATCCGTTAAATTATTCACCGCTTGTTGAATATTTAATTCTTTTAATGTTTGGGTTACACGTTGGATGATTTGTTTAAATTGGCGTTCAGTTGTTTCGCCTTTTTTGCCACAACCTGCGACTAACACGCGTTTAGTTGCAAGATTTGGTAACGAATGAAGCAGAGTCGCTTGCCCAATTTTGCCTGAAAGATCTTGGCTTTGAGCTAACTGGCTGAGGTAACCTTGTGTGATTTGATCGATTTCATTGAAACTTTTTGTCAATTCATTGCTCTCATAAATGCCGATAATAAGGCAATCGGTTGATTGAGAGAGTGCGGTTGAGTTTGCTTGATATTTCATGTTATTTCCTTATGTTACTAATTTGCTATTTAAATCAGTCAAAATAAGGTATCATACGCCATCTAAATTAGCCAGTTTCCCGTGTTTTTTAGTTAGAAAAAAGAATGATATTAACCCGATATTTAACAAAGGAAGTCTTTAAAAGCCAGATTGCAATTTTGTTTATTTTGCTTTTAATTTTCTTCAGCCAACAACTTGTGCGCGTACTTGGTTCTGCGGCAAATGGTAAAGTGCCCGCCGATCTGGTGTTCTCTTTACTCGGTTTAGGGATGCCGACAATGGCGCAATTAATGTTGCCATTATGTTTGTTTATCGCCATTTTACTGACTTTCGGTCGTCTCTATGCAGAAAGTGAAATTACGGTAATGCGAGCCTGTGGTGTGGGCCAACGTATTCTTGTTTGCGTGGCGTTAATTCTTTCTTTACTCACAGCGGGATTGGCCGCTTACAATGCTTTATGGCTTTCCCCATGGGCCATTCAAAAACAAGCGGCTATTGTTGAAGATGCTAAAGCGAATCCTACCATGGGCGCATTGACTTCTGGTCAATTTATGTCCACGAGTAACAATAATTTCGTCTTATTCATTGATAAGATTAACGGTAATCAAATCAGTGATGTCTATCTTTTCCAAATGAAAGCCAAAGGTCAAACGAAACCATCAGTGGTTACCGCTGAAAAAGGTGAGTTAAAAGCGTTACCAAATGGCGACCAAGTACTGAATTTACAGAATACCTTGCGTGTAGAAGGGACTTCGGTACTTCCTGATTTCCGTATTACACATTTTGATGATTATCAAGCCTATTTAGGCCATCAAGAGACAAACTCGGAAAGTGATGAAGCTGCTGAATTATCTTTTGAGCAATTATTAAAAGATAAAAGTGCAGCAGCAAAAGCAGAGTTGCATTGGCGCATTACCTTAATTTTAGCGGTGCCTTTAATGGCGCTCATCGCCGTACCAATGAGTAAAGTGAATCCTCGCCAAGGCCGTTTTGCGAAGATCTTACCGGCACTATTGCTTTATTTAATTTACTTCTTATTACAAAGCTCATTTAAATCTGCGGGTGGTGCAGGTAAGCTTGATGCAGGTTTATTAATGCCATTGGTAAATATCGCCTTTTTAATTTTAGGGATTATGCTGAATAGTTGGGATAGTACCGCTATGCATAAATTCCGTCGTGTATTCAGAAAAGGGTAATAACAATGTTGATGAATACTCTTGATCGTTATATCGGTAAAAGCATCTTAGGGGCAATTTTTGCCACGCTATTTACGTTGGTTGGCCTTTCGGCAATTATCAAATTTGTAGAACAATTCCGTAGCGTAGGGAAAGGTTCTTATGATATTTGGCAAGCGGTGGCTTATACAGGATTAACCATTCCTAAAGATGTAGAAACTTTTTTCCCAATGGCGGCCTTGTTAGGTTCATTAATTGCGTTAGGTAATTTAGCCAGCCGTAGCGAATTAGTGGTAATGCAATCTGCGGGTTTTTCTCGCTTTAAAATTGGATTAGCCGTCATGAAAACGGCACTTCCACTGGTGCTTTTTACCATGATTATTGGAGAGTGGGGGATTCCACAAACTGAACAGTTTGCCCGTGATATGCGTACTCGTGCACTTTCTGGTGGTTCAATGCTTTCGGTGAAAAATGGGGTATGGGCAAAAGACGGTAATAATTTCGTGTATGTGCGTCGAATTAAAGATGATGCGAAATTAGAAGATATTTATATTTATACTTTTGATGACCAGCGTAATCTCACTCATTTGAAGCATGCAAATCAAGCGCAATATTCTGCTGAAAATAATCAATGGCAGTTACGCCAAGTCAATAATTCAGCAGTATCAAAAGAGCAAATTACCATGACAAACCGTTTAACAGAAGATTGGGTAACAAGCTTAACGCCAGATAAATTAGGCGCAGTCTCATTACGTCCAACGTCATTATCCATTTCAGGCTTGTATGAATATATTGCGTTCTTAAAACAAACAGGACAGGATTCTCGCCGTTTTGAATTAACCTATTGGCGTAAGATTTTACAGCCCCTTTCTGTAGGTGTAATGATGATGCTTGCGTTATCTTTCATCTTCGGTTCATTACGTAGTGTCACTGCTGGAGCGAGAATCGTAACGGGGATTTGCTTTGGATTCTTGTTCTATGTCGTCAATGAAATTTTTGGACAAATGAGTGTGGTATTTAATGCGCCAGCTTTTTTAGGCGCATTAATGCCAAGCCTACTATTTATGGCAATCATTTGGTGGTTACTCGCGAGAAAACGAGATTAATTAACAAACATTAATTAAAAAGGCGAACTGACAAGGTTCTCCTTTCTGTTAGCTAAAAAAGTTCGGTCAGAATTGACCGCACTTTAGGAATTTAATCTTCTTTAAATTCTCTCATCATTTCTTCTGCTTTTTTCACCATTTCTGCAGAACCAACAAAAAGTGGTACACGTTGGTGAAGTTCAGTTGGTTGAATATCTAAAATTCGATTGTAACCATCAGAGGCAATACCGCCCGCTTGTTCTGCTAAGAATGCAATTGGATTGCCCTCATAAAGTAAACGAAGTTTACCATTTGGGTAGTTCGTTGCGCTTGGATAAATATAGATACCACCTTTTAATAAATTACGGTGGAAGTCAGCCACTAATGAACCGATATAACGTGAAGTATAAGGGCGGTTAGTCGCTTTATCTTCCTCTTGGCAGTATTTAATGTATTTTTTTACCCCTTGTGGGAATTTGAGATATTGTCCTTCATTGATGGAATATATTTTTCCCTCTTTTGGCATTTGCATATTTTCATGAGAAAGACAGAAGGTACCGATAGATGGGTCATAAGTGAAACCATTCACACCGTGACCAGTGGTATAAACCAACATGGTTGAAGAACCATATACGATATAACCCGCCGCGACTTGTTTATTACCCGCTTGCATAAAGTCTTCTAAGGTAACTGGTGAGCCAATTGGGGATACACGACGATAAATAGAGAAAATTGTCCCAACTGAAACGTTTACATCAATATTGGATGAACCATCAAGAGGATCGGTCAAAATAATATATTTCGCATTACGAGCACGTTCAGTATCAAAAGCGATAAAGCTTTCTTCTTCCTCTGAAGCAAAACCCGCTACCTCTTCACGCGACATAAGGGCCGCATTCATAGTGTTATGGGCGAATAGGTCCAATTTCATTTGGCTTTCACCTTGTACGTTTTCGATACCAGACTGACCAAGGATATTGGTTAAACCCGCTTTGTTAATATCACGATGAATGATTTTTGCTAATAAACGGATAGAAGACAAAATACCACTAAGTTCCCCTTTGGCGTTTGGGTACTCTGCTTGGCGTTCAACAATAAATTCACTCAATGTTTTCATTTTTATTCCTTTTTTATCATTGTTAAGTAACAGATGCTTTAATTATACGCTATTTCGTAATTTTGATTGAGATCAAAATATGAATAATGAGATCTGCATCACACTTTATTTTCAATACAAAGCCTTGACAAAAGCTATAAATATCCTTTAAAAGAGAAGCGTAACAAAAAAATAACAAACAACACAACATCACAATACAAAGGGTATCCTATGAATATAACCCCGATAAGCGAGTCGGCGCTGGTTTGCTCTTTACAGCCACCAGCTTCACTTCAACAACAACGCCAACTCTGGGCGTTTGCCAATCAACTACAGTCTGAGCAAGATATTGTAGAAGTTGTCGTGGGAATGAATAATCTCACGGTCTTCACAGATTTTTATGTCGATTTTGCTCCGCTTATTCAACGCTTAGAACGACGTTGGACAGAATTGAGAGTCGCTACTTTTCAAGGTCGTCATATCGAAATTCCGGTAATTTATGGCGGTGAATTAGGACAGGATTTATGTGAGGTCGCCAAATTACATGACACAACACCGGAACGGATCGTTAAAATGCATAGTGATCCCATCTATACCGTGTATATGATTGGTTTCCAACCTGGTTTTCCATATTTAGGTGGTTTACCTGAAAGCCTGCATACGCCTCGTCGAGCCACACCAAGAACACTTGTTCCCGCAGGTTCAGTCGGCATTGGTGGAGCTCAAACCGGCATCTATCCCTTTGCTTCTCCAGGAGGATGGCAATTAATCGGTCATACCAAGCTAGCACTCTTTGATAAAAACCAAGCTCAACCCACTTTATTGCAAGCAGGTGATACGGTGAAATTTGTGGTGGAGGGCATTGAGCTATGATTTATGTTATTGATGTGCAATCCCGTGCCACAATTCAGGATTTAGGCCGTTTTGGTTTACGTCGATTTGGCATTAGTCATTGTGGGGCGATGGATAAATTAGCATTACGTGCAGGTAATATTTTACTCGGGAATGCTGAAGGAGCCCCAGCAATCGAAGTGCCTTTAGGTGGCATTACATTACAATTTCATCAAGATATGAATTTTTGTGTCACGGGGGCATTTTATGAAATGACCTTAGATGACAAACCGATTTTTGCTTATTGGCGTTATCAGGCGAGAGCGGGGCAAGTGCTGAAAATGGTACGTGCAAAAATTGGTATGTATGGCTATTTATGTGTTCAAGGTGGCTTTATCTTACCCCAAGAATTGAACTCTTGTAGTACGGATCTTCGAGCTCAAATAGGCGGTGTAGAAGGGCGTTGTTTACAAGTTGGAGATCAATTACAAACGGTAAATGATCCTATTTTGCGTAGTGAAATTGGGGTTGCACCTATTCCAATTAAACATACGATTCATGCGTTACCGTCCTCTGAATATCAGGCGTTTAAACGAAAATCCCAATATTATTGGTGGCGAAGTAAATGGACGTTGCAAAGCAGCAGTGATCGCATGGGCTATCGTTTTCAAGGGCAAAAATTAGAATTAAAGCAATCGCTGGAAATGCTTTCTCATGCTATTCAATTTGGAAGCGTACAAGTGCCACCAAGTGGTCAACCAATTATTTTGATGGCGGATGCGCAAACTACGGGCGGTTATCCCAAAATTGCCCATGTGATCGATGCGGATCTAGGTGCGTTGGCACAAGTTCGTTTAGGGTCAACCATTCAATTTGAGGCAGTTAGTTTAGAACAGGCCACAAAATTACGTCGTAAAAATGAGATATACCTCGATCAAATTAGGAGAATTGTCGATGAAAAAAATTGATTTAAATGCCGATATTGCCGAAGGTTTTCCTTTTGATGAAGCATTATTGAAATTGCTTTCTTCTGCCAATATTGCTTGTGGTTTACATGCTGGTGGAGCAAAAGAAATGCAAAGTGCGGTCAGATTTGCGAAAGAAAATCAGGTTCGCATTGGTGCTCATCCAGGTTTTCCGGATAGAGAAAACTTCGGGCGTACTCAAATGGATTTACCTGAACAGGAATTAATTGCGCATTTGCGGTATCAGCTTGGTGCATTAAAAGCGATTTGTGATGGGGAAGGCACGGAAATTAGTTATGTTAAGCCACACGGTGCTTTATACAATCAAGCTGCGAAAGATGAAAAGTTGGCACGTTTAATTGCACAAACAATTCGTCAATTTGATTCTAATTTAAAATTAATGGGATTGGCGGGTAGCTTAATGTTACGCATAGCTGAGGAAGAAGGTTTACAAACCATTTCTGAAGTGTTTGCAGATCGCCATTATATGCCTGATGGGAGTTTAGTACCTCGTTCGCAACCGAATGCAATGGTGGAGCCTGATGAGGAAGCCATTCAACAAGTGTTACAAATGGTAATAGAAGGTCAAGTCAAAGCCATTGATGGAAGCCTTGTGTCAGTAAAAGCAGAAAGTATCTGTTTACATGGCGATAATCAACATTCTCTACAATTTGCGGCACGCATTGTGGAAGAATTAGAAAAAAATCATATAACAATCATATAACAATCATATAACAATCATATAACAATAACGGCATAAGCCGAATAAACACAACACACAACATCAACTTAACAAGGGAGGTGCTTTATGGCATCAATTACTCACCGCCGAAATGCGGTGCTGGGGGCGGCATTTTTAATGGCAACCTCTGCAATCGGTCCGGGCTTTTTAACTCAAACGGCAACTTTTACAAACACCTTATTAGCCAGTTTTGGCTTTGTGATTTTGCTATCGATTTTGTTAGATATTGGAGCTCAGCTTAATATTTGGCGAATTGTGGTGGTATCAGGAAAGCGAGCACAAGATATTTCTAATGCAGTTTTCCCTGGTGCAGGATATTTCCTTGCAGCGCTTATTGTGATGGGAGGACTCGCGTTTAACATTGGTAATGTGGGGGGAGCAGGTCTTGGTTTAAACTCAATGTTCGGTATTGCACCAGAAACGGGGGCGATCATTAGCGGTATTATTGCCATTTTGATTTTCTTGCGTAAAGAAGCTGGATTATTAATGGATCGTTTTGCCCAATTAATGGGTTTTATCATGATTGCACTCACGTTTTATGTCATGTTTAAAACGGAACCACCTGTTGTTGAGGCAGCATATCGCACCTTCATTCCAGAACAAATTGATCCGATTGCCATTGTGACATTAGTTGGGGGAACCGTAGGGGGATATATTACCTTTGCAGGAGCGCATCGTTTATTAGATGCTGGCATTCAAGGTGAAAAAGCCATGGCTGAAGTGAGCCGAAGTTCTGTTTCGGCTATTTTGATTGCCTCAACTATGCGAATTGTGTTATTCCTCGCGGTACTAGGCATCGTGGTAAAAGGTATTCCTCTTAATCCTAAAAACCCCGCTGAAACACCTTTTGAATATGTAGCAGGGAATTTTGGTCAAGTGTTATTTGGCGTCGTGATTTGGGCAGCTTCGATTACATCAGTGATTGGGGCGGCTTATACTTCAGTTTCTTTCCTAACCAGTCTTTGTCCAACCATTGAACGTAACCGTAATCGTTGGATTATTGCCTTTATTGTGATTTCTACAGTTATTTTGGTGACGGTCGGAAAACCTGCAGCGGTATTAGTCTTTGTGGGAACATTGAATGGTTTAATTCTCCCAATTGCACTCGCATTAATTCTGCTAGCAGCCTACCGAAGTGACATTGTTGGAAGTTATAAACATCCAATTTGTTTAGCTTTTGCGGGCTGGTTTGTTGTGATTATCATGGCAATATTAAGTGGAAAAACCATAATTTCTTATGTGTCCAGTTTTGTAAGTTAGTTTTTATTTCAAACCAAAGTGTGGTTAGAAATGACCACACTTTTTCTTTTTATATCAATTTTATTCATATAAAATGACAATAAAATTCATATCCATCTAGACGTCTAAATCTTTAATGAAAACGTTCATTTTGTTACACTCAGCTCGTCTTAGAATTAATTAAATATAGGAAAGCAAAATGAGTAAACTTTTTCCCAATGCCACTATTCGTACTTCTGCGCCATATCGTTTTGATATTGTAGGCAGTTTTTTACGTCCAGAGACTCTAAAACAGGCTCGTCATCAATGTAGTTGTGGCGATATTTCTTGTGCTGATTTAACGCAAGTTGAAGATGTAGAAATTGCAAAATTGGTAGAGCATCAAAAAAATGTCGGATTACATGCGGTGACTGATGGTGAATTTCGTCGTACTTTTTGGCATTTAGATTTCTTAGCCGCATTAGATGGCGTGAAAGAAGTGGATGCCGAAAAATTTTCAGTACAATTTAAACATGATAATGTACGTCCAAAAACATTAAAAATTGTGGATAAAATTGGTTTTTCAGAGAGCCATCCGTTTGTTGAACATTATCGCTCATTACAAAAAATTGCAGGGGAGACTGAAGTTAAATTAACGATTCCTTCTCCGTCTATGCTTCATTTAATTTGTACCGTACGTGCCACAGATTATCAGCCGATTGAACGTTATAAAGATAACAATCAATTGTTATTAGATAATATTGCTGATGCTTATATTGATGCAATGAATATCTTCTATAAATTAGGCTGCCGTAACTTACAGTTGGATGATACAAGTTGGGGCGAATTCTGTGCGGAAGATAAACGTAAAACCTATACTGAACGCGGTTTAGATTTAGATCAAATTGCTAAAGATTATGTGTATATGTTAAACAAAATCGTGGCAGCGAAACCGGCTGATTTAGCGATTACAATGCATATTTGCCGTGGTAACTTCCGTTCAACTTGGTTCTCCGCTGGTGGTTATGAGCCTATCGCAGAAACCTTATTTGGACACTGTAATGTGGATGGTTTCTTCTTGGAGTATGACAGTGATCGTGCTGGTGATTTCAAACCTTTACGCTTTATTAAAAATCAACAAGTAGTATTAGGATTGATTACCTCTAAATCTGGCGAGTTAGAAAACCGTGATGAAATTATTGCTCGTATTAAAGAAGCAGCGCAATATGTTGATATCAATCAACTTTGCTTAAGTCCACAATGTGGTTTTGCTTCAACGGAAGAGGGTAATATCCTGACAGAAGAACAACAATGGAAGAAACTCGAATTTATCCGCGATATCGTAGAAGAAGTTTGGGGTAAATAATTTCAAATTGGAATATAAAAGAGATAATCGTTAGGATGGTTATCTCTTTTTTCATAAAAGTGCGGTTAAAAATGACCGAACTTTTAGGCAATAAAAAAAGGAAGTTGATAGACTTCCTTTTATGTTATTTCAACTTAATTATTTTTGACGCATTGCAGGGAATAGGATCACATCACGGATAGATGGGGCGTTAGCGTAAAGCATTGCTAAGCGGTCGATACCTAAACCTTCACCTGCTGTTGGTGGTAAACCGTGTTCAAGTGCAACAACGAAGTCATCATCTTTAAACATCGCTTCATCATCACCCGCTTCTTTCGCTGCAACTTGTGCATCAAAACGTTCGTTTTGGTCTTCGGCATCGTTTAATTCTGAGAAGCCGTTACCAATTTCACGTCCACCGATGAATAATTCAAAACGGTCTGTTACTTCTGGGTTTTCATCATTACGGCGTGCAAGTGGTGAAATCTCAGCTGGATGTGCCATTAAGAAGGTTGGTTGAATTAAGTGATGTTCAGCCACTTCTTCAAAGATCGCATTCACGATAGAGCCTAAGCCCCAAGATTTTTGTACTTCGATACCTAAGCGTTCAGCGGTTGCTTTTGCACGATCGAAATCATAAAGATCTTCTTTTACGATACCTTTATCAGCACCATATTTTACGGTTGCATCATGTAATGTAATACGCTCAAATGGTTTGCCGAAGTCAAATTCTAAATCACCGTATTTCACAATGGTTGTACCAAGAATATCAATGGCTAGTTTTCGTAATAATTCTTCGGTGTTATCCATTAAATCATGGTAATCCGCATAAGCTTGGTAGTATTCAAGCATAGTGAATTCAGGGTTATGACGAACAGAAACCCCTTCATTACGGAAGTTACGGTTTAATTCGAATACGCGTTCAAAACCACCAACCACTAAACGTTTTAAGTAAAGTTCTGGCGCAATACGAAGATACATATCAACGTCTAATGCATTATGGTGAGTGATAAATGGACGAGCAGACGCACCACCTGGAATCACTTGTAGCATAGGCGTTTCAACTTCCATGAAGCCTTTAGAAATAAAGAATTCACGAATACCCGCCACTACTTTTGAACGAATCACAAAAGTACGACGAGATTCTTCATTAGAAATTAAATCTAAGTAACGTTGACGATAACGTGCTTCCATGTCGGTTAAACCATGGAATTTGTTTGGTAACGGACGAAGTGCTTTGGTTAAAAGTTGAACTTCAGTGGTTTTGATGGTTAATTCATTGGTTTTGGTTTTGAAAAGTGTACCTTTCACGCCAATAATATCACCTAAATCCCAACTACCCACATCTTCAGCATAAACGCCTTCAGGAAGGTTATCACGAGCAACGTATAATTGAATTTTGCCACTCATATCTTGTAAGGTAATAAAGGTGGCTTTCCCCATTGCACGACGAGTCATAATACGACCAGCAACGGCCACTTCAATCGCTTTGTCTTTTAATACTTCGCCATCTTCGGCTTCGTACTTATCATGTAAATCTTGAGCAAGGGAGTCACGACGGAATTGATTCGGGAAGGCATTACCTTTTGCACGTAATGCAGCTAATTTTTCACGGCGAACGAGCATTTCGCCATGGAGATCTAATTCTTTCACTTCTTGTTCTGACATATCCTTTACCTCGTTAGTTTTTACTTAGAATGTGATTTATTAAAAATAGAATTTCCTTATTCTACCTATAGCATTGTTTTTTGTTAAGCCTTTTTTAATTAAGTCATCTTTTTTAGTCAGAAAGTTTAACAAATTGAATAGTAGCAAGAGAAATCATGTAATTTTATAGCATTAATACTTATTTCTAGATTGTGGGCTACTATATAAAAATATAAATAAAAAAGTGCGGTCAATTTTATCAGCGTTTTTAAAAACGTTTGAAAAGTTGAGCGCACTTTTAGCGATATTAAGAATTATAGGTCGAAATCATCAAAATCTTTGGTGTCTACTTTTGAGTCAATTTGACCCACAAGGTAAGAACTCACTTCCACTTCTTGTGGCGCTACTTGAACGTTGTCAGAAACAAGCCATGCGTTAATCCATGGAATTGGGTTAGAACGTGCACCAAATGGTAATGGAAGACCAACAGCTTGCATACGGATATTGGTGATGTATTCCACGTATTGCACCAAAATATCTTTGTTTAAACCAATCATTGAACCGTCTTTAAACAAATAATCTGCCCAGTCTTTTTCTTGTTCTGCAGCGGCTAAGAATAGATCATAAGCTTCTTGTTTACATTCTTCCGCAATTTCTGCCATTTCTGGGTCATCTTGACCCGCTGCCATAATGTTTAAAATGTGCTGCGTACCAGTTAAGTGTAGGGCTTCATCACGAGCGATAAATTTAATAATTTTCGCATTACCTTCCATTAATTGACGTTCAGCAAAAGCAAATGAGCAAGCGAAGGATACATAGAAACGAATGGCTTCAAGCGCGTTCACACTCATTAAGCAAAGATAAAGTTGTTTTTTCAAATTACGTAATGTGACGATACATTCTTTGCCATCCACGGTGTAAGTGCCTTCGCCGTATAGGCTATAAAGTTGGCTGTCGCGAATTAAATCATCGTAGTAAGAAGAAATATCACGTGCACGTTTAATAATTTCTTCGTTAGTCACGATATCATCGAACACAATAGAGGGATCGTTCACAATATTACGAATAATGTGGGTGTAAGAACGAGAGTGAATGGTTTCAGAGAATGTCCAAGTCTCGATCCAAGTTTCTAATTCAGGAATAGACACTAAAGGCAATAATGCCACGTTAGGGCTACGGCCTTGAATGGAATCTAACAAGGTTTGATATTTTAAATTGCTGATGAAAATGTGTTTTTCATGCTCAGGTAACGCAGCATAATCAATACGGTCTTGCGACACATCCACTTCTTCCGGACGCCAGAAGAAAGAAAGTTGTTTTTCAATGAGCTTTTCAAAAGTTTCATATTTTTGTTGATCGTAACGTGCAACGTTAACGTTTTGACCAAAGAACATCGGTTCTTTTAACTGGTCGTTTTTGTTTTGTGAGAAAGTGGTGTATGCCATATATTGTTCCCCGTTTTGGCAACCTTAATTTTGCCAATAGTAATTAATAGGTTACAAGTAGCGGACTAAAGCCCGCTAATAATTTGAAAGTAAATAGTTAGATTTTACAAGCCCCACCAGCACAGCCGTCATCAAGATCTTCTTGAGCATCTTCAGCGCCATCACGGGTGTTTTGATAGTAAAGGGTTTTTAAGCCATATTTATAAGCGGTTAAAAGATCTTTTAACAACACTTTCATTGGCACTTTACCGTCTTCAAAACGTTTCGGATCGTAGTTGGTGTTGGCGGAGATCGCTTGGTCTACGAATTTTTGCATAATACCGACTAGGTGTAAGTAGCCGTCATTGCTTGGGATATCCCAAAGTAATTCGTAGTTGTCGCTTAAGTTTTCGTACTCCGGTACAACTTGTTTTAGGATGCCATCTTTTGACGCTTTAATACTTACATGACCACGTGGTGGCTCGATACCATTAGTCGCATTTGAAATTTGCGATGATGTTTCCGATGGCATTAAGGCGGTTAATGTTGAGTTACGTAAACCAAATTCTTGAATATCTTTACGTAAGCTTTCCCAATCATAATGTAATGGCTCTTGTGTTAAGGCATCTAAGTCTTTCTTATAGGTATCAATAGGTAAAATGCCTTTTGCATAAGTAGTTTCATTGAAGTATTCGCATGCACCTAATTCTTTCGCTAAGTTCATGGAGGCTTTCAATAGATAGTATTGAATCGCTTCAAACGTACGGTGAGTTAAATCGTTCGCTGAGCCATCAGAATAACGCACGCCATTTTTCGCTAAGTAATACGCATAGTTAATGACACCGATACCCAGTGAACGACGACCTAATGAAGAGCGTTTTGCCGCTGGAACAGGGTAGCCTTGGTAATCTAGTAATGCATCTAATGCACGTACTGCAAGATCTGCCAAGTTATCTAACTCGTCTAAATCATCTAATTTACCCAAGTTAAATGCAGAAAGTGTACAAAGGGCAATTTCACCATTTTCATCATGGAAATGTTGTAATGGTTTAGTTGGCAATGCAATTTCTAAACATAAGTTAGATTGACGCACTGGTGCAACAAGCGGATCAAACGGTGAGTGAGTATTACAGTGATCGACGTTTTGGATATAAATACGACCGGTTGATGCACGTTCTTGCATTAATAAAGAGAATAACTCAATGGCTTTTACAGAACGTTTACGGATATTTGGATCCTGTTCGTATTTCACGTAAAGTTCTTCAAATTTATCTTGATCTGCAAAGAAAGCTTCATAAAGTCCAGGTACGTCTGAAGGGCTGAATAAAGTAATATCTGCACCTTTAATTAAGCGTTGATACATTAATTTGTTTAACTGTACGCCGTAGTCCATGTGACGAACACGGTTATCTTCCACACCACGGTTATTTTTCAATACTAATAAGCTTTCAACTTCTAAGTGCCAAATCGGGTAGTAAACTGTCGCCGCACCACCACGTACGCCACCTTGTGAACAAGATTTGACGGCACTTTGGAAGTGTTTATAGAATGGAATACAACCAGTATGGAATGCTTCACCACCACGAATTGGGCTACCTAACGCACGAATTGCACCTGCATTTACCCCGATACCTGCACGTTGTGAAACGTATTTCACGATTGCTGCAGAGGTAGCGTTGATAGAGTCTAAGCTGTCACCACATTCAATCAATACACAAGAGCTGAATTGACGCGTAGGCGTACGAACCCCCGCCATGATAGGCGTTGGTAAAGAAATCTTAAAGGTTGAGGTCGCATCGTAGAAACGACGAATATAATCCAAACGGGTTTCTTGTGGATATTTTGAGAATAAGCTCGCTGCAACTAATAAATAAAGGAATTGCGCAGATTCATAGATCTCACCGGTTACCCGGTTTTGAACTAAGTATTTTCCTTCTAATTGTTTTACTGCGGCATAAGAAAAGGTCATATCACGCCAGTGATCAATAAACCCATCCATTTCATCCCATTCTTCACGAGTATAGTCGGCTAAAAGAGCAGGATCATATTTGCCCATACGCACTAATTTTTTCACATGATCGTATAAACGTGGCGGATCAAAATGGCCATACGCTTTTTTGCGTAAATGGAAAACCGCAAGACGTGCAGCAAGATATTGATAATCAGGAGTATCTTTGCTAATTAGGTCTGCTGCCGCTTTAATAATCGTTTCGTGAATATCAGACGTACGAATGCCTTCATAAAATTGAATATGAGAACGCAATTCAACTTGAGAAACAGACACGTTTTCCAAGCCTTCAGCCGCCCAAGTAATCACTCGGTGAATTTTGTCTAAATTGATTTGTTCAAGCGTGCCATCGCGCTTTGTAACCATTAATCCTTTGTTCATGGAAGATAAACCTACTAGAGAAACGAATTGAATAAAACACAAGATATAGTGTTAGGGGAAATAATGGTGCACAAGATAGAGTGTTTTAAAATTGAATTCAAGCGGTAAATTTTTTACTTAGATTATTGACAAAAGATAAGTCATTTAAAATAAATGACTTATCTTTAAAGTGATGTTTTTTTAGGCAGGATCTTTTTTGTAAATCTTTGTAAAGAAAAAAGTGATCTGCCCCCAAAAACTGTCCAACTTTTGGGGGCAGATCACTTAAATGTTTAAAAGTTTAATTAATTCAAGTATTTAAATACTTTGACGACTTTTTGAACACCGGTAACTTTACTTGCAATTTCTGCCGCTGAGTCTGCTTGTGAGCGAGTAAGATTGCCGAGTAAGAATACTTCGCCATTTTCGGTGATCACTTTCACATCTGTTGCTTTTACATTATCGCCAACGAAGAGTTTTGATTTAATTTGTGTGGTAATCCAACTGTCTTTAGTAATTTGACCAAAGTTAATTTTATTGCCCACACGTAATTCGTTATAGACATCATTCACACCATCTACGCCTTTAGTAAGACTGGTTGCAATTTCTTTTACGCCTTCACTCGGTACTTGACCAATTAATAATACACGGCCACTATAAGAAACGGCATGTACACGACCTTCCGATTTAATTTGTGCATCCTTATCTAATGCATTTTCAACTTTTACTTCTAAAGTTTCATCATCGACTTGCGTCCCCATTGTACGAGGATCTGTTGTAACTTTAGCACCTGCAGCCGCACCACCAAGCACAGCAGCTACACAGCCTTGTAACATAATCGATGCACCAAGTACGAAGGCGAGTTTTTTAAATGGGGTTAATTTCATCATTAATCTCCTTTTTATAAATGAGTGAGTTAACTAATTAGTCAATTAATTTTAGAAATAGTTTGGTTGGAAAAGCCTTTAATGTCAAGCTCTTGGGAAAAGTGTGCTATCAACAAGCTCACACAGTGCATTTATGACGAATAAATGATTTTCCAAAATACGCGCTTCTTTCGTTGCGGGAATAGAGATTTCTAAATCTGCTTCAGCTAACACACCTTGAATCGCATCATTGTTTGCACCGGTTAAGGCAATGACCTGAATTTCTTTGTTGACGGCATTAGCAATTGTATTCAGCACTGCTTTTTCTGTACCAAGCGGAGCAAAAGCGATCAATAAGTCACCGGGCTTCGCGATAGCGTTGAATTGATGTTGATAAAGCTGCTCGATAGGTTGATCAAAAACCAGTGAAGAACCGACCGCACTTTCAAGGCTAAGGTGTATGGATGGTAGGCTAGGACGCTCAAAATCGTAACGATTAAGCAAATTTGACACTAAGAATTGTGCATTCGCGTAAGAGCGAGCGACGCCACAGGCAATCACTTTATGACCACTTAACAAACATTGCATGACCATTTGTGTGGCAGTTGCAATATTTTCTGATAATAGGCTCGAAGCAGAGATTTGAATCTGAATACTTTCGCTATAAATATCTTTAACTTTTTGTAACATAATCGGAAAAGGTTAATCGAGAAAATTAGGAATCCATTGGATATTACTGGCAGTTTTTCCAAAGGCGACAAGATCAAAACGACAATCAGCATCTTCGAGGCTTAGGTTGTGTTTGGCAAGCCATAAATTTGCAGCATTGAGCCATTTTTGTTGCTTTTGCCAATCCACACTTTCAACAGCGGATCCAAATGCTGAGCTAGATCGTTGACGTACCTCAACAAAAACAATGGTTTGCCCGTCTTGCATAACGAGATCTAATTCACCGCATTTGAAATGTTGATTCGCGGCGATGAATTTGAGACCTTTAGACTCTAAGAAAAGGCGGGCTTGATGTTCAAAGCCCGCCCCTTGTTGACGTTTTAATGAAAACATGTATTAGTTCGCAATCGCTACCACATTACCATCTTGTACTTGATACCATGTCATATCACGGTCCACATCACAGTTTGAATCAGCGCTAAGCTGACCAGTTAAACCACTTAAGGTGTAACCTGGTACTTGGCGTAATTCATTAAAGTGATTGATGAGCAACCATGCATCAGAACCCATTGCATATAAACGCATTAATTGGAATTCACCACCGGTTGAGCCAACCACTTTTTGATATTGCGAAGAATCGTTTTGTTTAAAGAATGGAATATCACTAAATTGAACGCCATTCATTTTTGCATAGTATTCAGGGGTATTGCTTGCTGCGTTAGAACGAGAACTTGCATAAATACGGACATTCGGATTACTGGTATCTAAATAACCTTTGATTTCAGCCAATTCATCTGGTGAAGAGATGACATAAAGCGCACTTGTATCTTGTGGTGCACCTTGGAAGAAGTAGGTAATATCAGCCGGTAAGTTATAGTAGCGAATATTCGCATCTGTACCCGCTAAACGTTGCCAACGTACATTGAAAGCATTACCCACACGTTGTCCTAAATCATTTTGCGGCATTGCAACGATTGGATTGCGAATACCATCTTTCCACATTTTGTTAGCAGCGGACTCAGCTTCATTTTCTGGAGATAAACCGTAATAACAGACTTGGTTAATCGCTTGTGTATTTGCTGTTGCATTTAATGTGAGTACATCCATGCCTTGTACTGCGCTTGGATTCGCAATGATGGCATCGACATTTTGTTTAAGCAATGGCCCCACTAACGCTTTAATACCTGATGCTTTTGCTTGTGCAATAATGTCGTTAATTGGTGTAGTTGATGAGTCAAATACTTGTACAGGGATGGTTGAGTCACCTTTTGCATCATTGAAACCGGATTGGATAGTTGTACCTAAAATTTGGCCATCGCCGCTTAAAGGTAAGACTAAACCAATTTGAGCTAAATTCGTTTGTTGGAAATTCAACAAGCTTTCTAGCTCTTTAGGGAAAAAGGTTGCTGCAACGTGATTTGGATAAGCTGATTTCCAGCTTTGTAACGCTTGGCTTAATTGTACTGGCTGACGAATGTTGTCATTATAAGCTTTAATTAAGGTGAGCCAACCGCCTAATGCCACGCTACCTTCATCTGAGGCATTATTGATGACAGCGGTATTCGCAGAACGGAGTAACGACCAAGTTTTATCAACATTATCTTTACGACGTTGCATGTCTGTTAAGTTTTCATCTATTTTGATGCGCGCTTTCACCGCTTCAATCACGTCTTTACGATTTTCTGCTGTTTGAGCAAAGGTTTCGTAATAACGAGATTTTTGTGATGGACTTAATTTAGTCATATCGAGTGCACGTAATTTACCTTCAGCCACATCATTATTATCTTTTGCAGCGGTGATACGAGCTTCAATTAACGTACGATCTAATTGTTGCGCTTCGTTTAAGTCAACTAATTCAGTTAATAGCTCTTCCGCTTGGGGTACTTTATTTTCAGTAATTAATACACGTGCGGCTAAGAGTTTGTAAGTTTGTTGATCTTCTTTATCTTGTGCTTGTCCTAATTTGTTCATATAAAATTCAGAACTTGCATTAGCATCACGTTGTAATGTTTGGGTAAAGCTGCTACCAAATAAGTTAGAACAACCGGCTAACGCAACAGACAATAAAATCGGCATTAAACGTTTTTTAAAACGACCGCCTTGTAATAGAATAGACATATTCGCTCCATAATGAATAAATCAATAATGGTCGATCTTACTTATCTCACAATGTAAAAGCAAACAAAAATGAATGATTTAACCGGAATTTTATATATTGTCGCCACGCCAATCGGGAATTTACAAGATATTACACAACGTGCTTTAGAGACCTTTTCACAAGTGGATTTAATTGCTGCGGAAGACACGCGCCACAGTGGTTTATTGCTCAGTCATTATGGTATCAAAAAGCCTTTTTTCGCCTTGCATGATCACAACGAACAAGAAAAAGCCCACGTATTGGTAGAAAAGTTAAAACAAGGCACCAATATTGCATTAATTTCCGATGCAGGGACACCCTTAATTAGCGATCCAGGTTTTCATTTAGTGCGTCAATGTCGTGAAGCTGGCATTAAAGTGGTGCCGTTACCCGGCGCTTGTGCTGCGATTACTGCATTATGCGCATCGGGCATTGCATCAGACCGTTTTTGCTTTGAAGGTTTTTTACCTGCGAAAACCAAGGCGCGTAAAGATAAGTTAGAAAACGTCGCAGAAGAAGACCGCACTTTAATCTTCTATGAATCAACTCACCGCATTTTAGATACTCTTGCCGATATGCAAGATGTATTAGGTGGTGAACGCTATGTTGTACTTGCACGTGAAATTACGAAAACGTGGGAAACTATTGCAGGGGATAAATTAAGAGATCTTCGTCAATGGTTAAGTGAAGATCCGAATCGCACAAAAGGTGAAATGGTATTAATTGTAGAAGGCAAACCCAAATCAGAAGATAGCGAAGAATTTTCACCACAAGCAATTAAAGCGCTCACTTTGATTGCCAAAGAACTCCCTTTAAAAAAGGCTGCGGCGATTGTGGCTGAACTTTATGGTTATAAGAAAAATGCCTTATACCAATTTGGATTGGATAATTTAGATTAGTCAAAAAACTATCTCCCTCTTTAGCAAAGAGGGGCCAGGGGAGATTTGGCAGAATTAATTTTTATAAATTTCGGAGAACAAATGTTAAAACAGGTTTCAGATACCTTACTTGCACCAAGCAATTTATCGCATCAATCATTGCTTAATATTTTTGATGTGATGTCGCATCGTCATATTGATTATGCGGATCTTTATTTTCAATTAAGCCAAGATGAAAGCTGGGTATTAGAAGACAGTATTATTAAAGAAGCTGGCTTTCATATTGATCGCGGTGTTGGTGTACGCGCCGTTTCTGGAGAGAAAACAGGCTTTGCGTATTCTGATCAAATTAACTTAGCGTCATTACAACAATGTGCAGAGGCCGTAAAAGGTATTGCACAAGTTAAAGAAGGCAATTTAATTTCGCCTCAGGCATTTAATGCGGTGAATGCGGTTCAGCGTTATGCGGCGATTAACCCGTTAGAAAGTTTAAGTAAAGAGAAAAAGATCGAGTTATTACACTTAGTGGATCGCACAGCGCGATCTGAAGATCCTCGTGTTACACATGTTTCTGCAGCATTAAGTTCGATTTATGAAGAAGTGTTAGTAGTCGCAACAGATGGTACACTTGCCGCAGATATTCGTCCGCTTGTGCGTTTATCCATTTCTGTTCTCGTGGAAGAAGATGGTAAGCGTGAGCGTGGTAGCTGCGGTTCTGGTGGACGCTTTGGCTTAGATTGGTTCTTTGAAGTGGTAAATGGGGATATTCGTGCCGTTAATTTTGCAAAAGAAGCGGTTCGTCAAGCCCTTGTCAATTTAAGTGCGGTCGCTGCGCCAGCAGGATTAATGCCTGTGGTATTAGGGGCTGGCTGGCCTGGCGTATTGCTTCATGAAGCAGTGGGACACGGTTTAGAAGGGGATTTCAACCGCAAAGAAAGCTCTTTATTTACAGGAAAAATTGGTGAGTTAGTGACGTCACCATTATGTACAATTGTGGATGATGGTACATTGCAAAACCGTCGTGGATCTTTAACCATTGATGATGAAGGCGTGCCAAGTCAGTGTAATGTTTTAATCAAAGACGGGATTTTGCGAGGTTACATGCAAGATAAACTCAATGCACGATTAATGGGTGTGAAACCAACAGGGAATGGTCGCCGTGAATCTTATGCTCATTTGCCAATGCCACGCATGACCAATACTTATATGTTGGCGGGACAAAGCAAATTTGAAGATTTAGTGGCTTCTGTAGATCGAGGTATTTATGCCCCGCACTTTGGTGGTGGTCAAGTGGATATTACTTCGGGTAAATTTGTATTCTCGACGTCTGAAGCTTATCTTATTGAAAAAGGTAAGATTACTAAACCAGTTAAAGGGGCAACGTTAATTGGTAGTGGTATCGATGTGATGCAAAAAGTCTCTATGGTCGCAGATAAAACAGACTTAGATCTTGGTATTGGTGTATGCGGCAAAGATGGCCAAAGCGTGCCAGTCGGCGTTGGTCAGCCTGCCTTGAAAATCGATGAAATCACCGTTGGTGGAACCAATTAAACATACAGCCCGATAAACCATGTCGGGCTTTTTGTTCCTCCATTTAAGTGCGGTCAATTTTTTAGATATTTTTATTAATCGATTTTTGATGAATAATCATTGAGTTATGTGAAAAACTAAGCGCACTATATTTCTATTTCAATCCTTTTGTGATCCCTATCACAATATCTTGTAAAACCAGTTAAAAATTTCCCCAAACAATCCCAATAAGTGGTACATTTACCGTGCATGACTTTTTGTCATTTAAGAGGTAGAGACAGGCGTGAGTTTGTCTGAAATTTTATCAACTAGAGGGAAACATTTATGTTAATTGGTGTACCTAGAGAACTGCTTGATAGCGAAAATCGTGTGGCGGCGACGCCAAAAACGGTTCAGCAGATCTTAAAGCTGGGCTTTGATGTCATCGTAGAACACGATGCGGGATTCAAAGCGAGTTTTGAAGACCAAGCATTTATCGACGCCGGCGCAAAAATT
This sequence comes from uncultured Haemophilus sp., assembly GCA_902461185.1. Taxonomy (GTDB): domain Bacteria; phylum Pseudomonadota; class Gammaproteobacteria; order Enterobacterales; family Pasteurellaceae; genus Haemophilus_D. The sequence continues at coordinate 21,869 of CABPXD010000015.1, read as the reverse complement.
GGCTCAAGTTCAGAAGTGTGGCATTCGGATGTGATTTTTAAAGTAAATCCACCAACGGATGCAGAAATTGATCAAATGAAGGAAGGTGCAACACTTGTGAGCTTCATTTGGCGCGCACAAAATCCGGATTTAATGAAAAAACTCACGTCGAAAAAAATTAATGTATTAGCGATGGATTCGGTGCCACGTATTTCTCGTGCGCAAGCGCTTGATGCATTAAGCTCTATGGCGAATATTTCTGGTTATCGTGCGGTGATTGAATCCGCTCATGAATTTGGTAGTTTCTTCACCGGACAAATTACTGCAGCAGGTAAAGTACCACCGGCAAAAGTGTTAGTCATTGGTGCGGGTGTTGCAGGTCTTGCCGCGATTGGTGCAGCCAATAGCCTTGGTGCGATTGTACGTGCTTTTGACTCTCGTCCTGAAGTAAAAGAACAAGTACAAAGTATGGGTGCGTCTTTCTTAGAAATTGATTTCAAAGAAGAAGGCGGTAGTGGAGATGGTTACGCGAAAGTGATGTCAGAAGAATTTAACCGTCGCGCGATGGCGCTTTATGCGGAACAAGCCAAAGAAGTGGATATCATTATTACCACTGCAGCGATTCCAGGTAAACCAGCCCCTCGCTTGATCACGAAAGAAATGGTTGATTCCATGAAACCAGGTTCTGTGGTGGTGGACTTAGCGGCCGCAACAGGCGGTAACTGTGCTTACACTGAAGCAGGTAAAGTCGTAACCACTGAAAACCAAGTGAAAATCATTGGTTACACCGATTTCCCAAGTCGTTTACCAACACAATCTTCCCAACTTTACGGAACAAACTTAGTTAATTTATTAAAACTACTTTGTAAAGAAAAAGACGGCAAGATCAATATCGATTTTGACGATGTGGTATTACGCGGTGTGACTGTAGTACGTGATGGTGAAGAAATTCCAGCGGCACAAATTCAAGTGTCAGCCCAACCAAAACAAGAAGCGAAAGCGGCACAAAGTGCGGTTAAAAAAGAGGAAGAAAAACCAGCAGATCCTCGCATCAAATACGGTGTGATGGCGGGTGTAGGTGTGTTATTCCTCTGGATTGCATCTGTGGCGCCAGCGGCATTCCTTTCTCACTTCACCGTATTCGTATTGGCTTGTGTAGTTGGTTACTACGTGGTTTGGAACGTTAGCCACGCTCTACACACTCCACTTATGGCGGTAACCAATGCGATTTCAGGTATCATCATTGTGGGTGCATTACTGCAAATTAGACAGCCAACAGGTAACGTCTTTATTGATGCCTTAGCCTTTGTGGCAATCTTGGTGGCAAGCATCAACATCTTTGGTGGCTTCCGTGTAACTCAACGTATGTTGGCGATGTTTAGAAAAGGTTAAGGAGAAGACGATGTCTGAAGGTTTAGTACAAGCAGCCTATATTATCGCTGCATTACTTTTCATTATGAGCTTAGCCGGTCTTTCTAAACATGAAACGGCAAAAGCCGGTTGTTGGTATGGTATTGTCGGTATGACAATTGCCCTTGTTGCAACCATTTTCGGCCCACAATCTGAAGGTACATTATGGATCATTATTGCAATGATCATCGGTGGCGTGATTGGTGTTCAACGTGCATTAAAAGTTGAAATGACTGAAATGCCTGAACTCGTTGCGATCCTTCACAGCTTTGTAGGTTTAGCAGCAGTGCTCGTAGGCTTTAATAGTTACGGTTTAACACATGAAACTGATCCTGTGTTAATGAATATCCATAACGTTGAAGTATTCTTAGGGATCTTCATCGGTGCGGTAACATTCACGGGTTCTATCGTAGCATTCGGTAAATTAAGCGGCAAAATCAATTCAAAAGCGTTAATGTTGCCACATCGCCATAAATTAAATTTAGCGGCATTAGTGGTTTCCGCTTTCTTGATGGTGGCATTCTTAAACAGCCCAGATAATATCTTCCCAGTGTTACTCATGACTGCGATTGCTCTTGCATTCGGCTGGCATTTAGTGGCATCTATCGGTGGTGCAGATATGCCGGTTGTGGTTTCAATGCTTAACTCATATTCTGGTTGGGCAGCGGCTGCAGCAGGTTTCATGTTAAGCAATGACTTGCTTATCGTTACCGGTGCATTAGTGGGTTCTTCTGGTGCGATTCTTTCTTACATTATGTGTAAAGCGATGAACCGCTCATTTATCAGTGTTATCGCAGGTGGTTTTGGTAATGATGTTCAAGTATCTTCTGATGAAGAACAAGGTGAACACCGAGAAACAACCGCAGAAGAAGTAGCGGAATTACTCAAAAATGCAAGCTCTGTAATCATCACGCCAGGATATGGTATGGCGGTAGCACAAGCGCAATATCCAGTGGCTGAAATTACGGCAAAATTGCGCGAGCGTGGTATTAACGTGCGTTTTGGTATTCACCCTGTTGCAGGTCGTTTACCGGGTCATATGAACGTACTTTTAGCAGAAGCAAAAGTGCCTTATGACATCGTGCTTGAAATGGATGAAATCAATGAGGATTTCGCGGATACCGATGTGGTATTGGTTATCGGTGCAAACGACACCGTAAACCCAGCAGCGATGGAAGATCCAAACAGCCCAATCGCCGGTATGCCAGTGTTAGAAGTATGGAAAGCACAAAATGTTATCGTATTCAAACGCTCTATGGCGGTAGGTTACGCAGGCGTTCAAAACCCATTATTCTTCAAAGAAAACACTCAAATGCTCTTTGGTGATGCAAAAGAACGTGTTGATGACATTCTTACTGCATTAAATAAATAAGCAAAAAACTGAAGTAAAACTGACCGCACTTTGAGAGATTAAAGTGCGGTTTTTTTATATGTTTTTTAGTGCTTATATGATTAAATAACCGAACTTTAAGAAGTGATACACTAACTTCCCAAAATCAAAATAGGCGAGGAAACGATAAGATGAGATTTACATTAGCATTATTATCTCTAACTTTGTTTGGTTGTTCTTTTGGCGGATTTCAGCCTCCACCACCACATGATCATTGGCGTTTGCATAATTCTAGGGTTTTATTTCCTAACTCAGATCCTCAAGGACGTATTAATTTTCTTGACAGAAGAAAAAAAGACATGTCGGATTGTGGTATGGATTTTGTGACAGGTGAAAGTGTTAATCCAGAAGTGAATCTTTGTTTAGAGAAAAAAGGTTGGTATCTTGAAGGTGGTCCAGTTTGTGAAGAAAGATTAATGTGGGATAGCCCAATATGTATCCAATGGCGAAAAAAACACAGCAAACCTGATGCTAAGCCTTGGGGGTAAGTATTAGGTATCACAACTTTCGTTTATTTCTATTAAACAAAAGTGCGGTCAATTTGATTTGACCGCACTCTTTTACGTTAACGTTGAATCAAATAGCGTAATTTGGTGCCATCTTGTTCTACGCTTAATAGAGTGTAACCGTGGTTTTTAGTATCAACAGGAATGTTGTTGATAGATTGAGCACAGTCACTTAATAGCTCTAAAATTTCGCCTTTTTGTAATTGAGGCATAGTTTCGAGCATCACTATTGCTGGATACGGGCAAGGTTCACCTAATGTATCTAACGTGTAATCTGGGGTGATGTCTTTTGGATCTTTATCTAATTTTTGAACAACGGTAAATGCCATAATAATATCCTCTTTTTTTGAATGAATTCGTTAATATTTAATTAGCAACCACAAGCTTGTGGATTTTCTGCTGCAATTTTTGCTTTGGCTTTTTTCAAAAAGTGATGTTCCCACCAAACAACAGCGATTAAGCAGAGAATAAGCAAGCCGTAATTTACTAATAAACCGCCAACTGGGCCAAAGGATTTTAATAAGTTAAGTTTTTCGTAATCTAACGCAAGTACAGGGGCAAGATCGTCCCATGCATAGGCTAAATAAGTTGAACCGATAACATTGCCTAAGCCCACCCACATAAAGTGAACTTGACCTTCCATTGAGCGATACATCCAACCGGTTTCACATCCACCCGCTAACACAATACCGAAACCGAATAATAAACCACCGATAATGGCATTTGGGCCTGCCCACATGATTTTGGGTGGCACACCTAATTGAATGTAGCTGAATACGCCAAGTGTACCTACGATAATACCGAAGATAATCGCTTTTGCCATATAAGCACGGCCCGTTACCCATAAATCACGGAAAGCAGAAGTAAAGCAGATTTGAGCACGTTCAATTAATAAGCCAAATGCTAAACCACAAAGCATTGCAAAACCGAGTTTGACGGAGTTTGTCATCACATAAAGGGAAGCGATAAGATAGGCAAAAAAGATAACCATACCAATCCAGAAACGACGATTAGCTTGTTTCGGGTCAGTTTCTTGTAATTTTGCTGCGCCTTTTTTCAATTCTAATTTCACGCGGAACATCGGAAGTAAGGTGACTTTTACCCCTGCATAAGTACCTACAGCAGTCGCAATGGTAAAGAACCAAGCGTGAACAGAAAATTGTGGGATACCAGTAAAGAGAGAAGCAAGGTTACAGCCCATCGCTAAACGAGCGCCGAAACCGGCTAATGCACCACCAATAAGGGCTTGAACAATACGACGTTTGTGTGGTTGATTACGCCATTTTACGTTGTTTGCCCAAAGTGCGGCAGAAATACACCCCGCGAACATACCTAAAATCATCACGCCATCAATACGGGTGAAGATCGTACCTTGCATGCCGATAATTTTATAATAGCTCCAGTCGGACACATCGACGCCTAGTGCTTGCAAAGCATGACCGCCCCAACGGGTAAATTCCCCGGTAACCGCCCAGTATGTGCCTGTTACACCAAAGTAATAAGCGGAAATCAACCCTGCGGCAATAACAGCAGCGACAGGATTCCAGTATTTGATCAGATAATTTTGTTTGAATTGCTGCAAAATCTCTTTCATTAGTGAATAAATCCTTAAATTGAAATGATGATTTGCAAGTGAGGTATAAAATGAAGAGATTTTTGAAATGTCTGCCATTTTCCTATACACAAAACTTGCGATATAAGACAAATGAATTGTCGAGCAAGATAATAGCATTTGTTTTTTGGCAATGCACGCGGGGAGGGATAATTATTTGTGGGTAATTTAGGATTTAGACAGACTTACTGTCTGTCTAAATATTGATAGAAAAGTTAAACAGGCAATTTCATTTCTCGTACACGCATGGTTAATCCATCGATTAACAATAAGCGTCCACATAAATTTGAACCGATTTTTAATCGCACTTTGATGGCTTCTAAGGCTTGAATTGAACCCACAATCCCCACGATTGGCGCCAGTACGCCCGCCTCTACACAGCTTAAAATGTTTTGTCCAAAGAGTTTACTAAGTTGGCGATAGGTTGGGGTATTGGGTTCATAAGTAAAGACGGAAATCTGTCCTTCTAAACGGATCGCTGCACCAGAAACAAGCGGGATTTTCGCTTGTTCGCACCCACGATCGAGCGCATTACGAATATCCACGTTATCGGTACAATCTAATATCACATCAAAGTGCGGTATGATTTCCGCGAGTTTTTCTTCGGAAAGTTGTGCATTGATGGTTTTAATTTCTACGTGTGGATTAATCTGTTGTAATGCGATTTTTGCCGATTCCACTTTAGGAATATTCAATCGGCTATCCGTATGCAACACCTGACGTTGCAAATTGGAAAGCGATACCGTGTCGAAATCCAACAAGGTTAAATGACCCACGCCAGCGGCGGCAAGATATTGACTTGCCGCACAGCCTAAACCGCCCAGACCGACAATTAACATTCGGCTGTCTTTCAGCTTTTCTTGACCGTCAAAATCAACCGCTTTTAAGATGATTTGGCGGTTATAGCGCAGTTCTTCTTCGTAGCTTAATTCAGCCATTATTGCCCCAATAGGTGATTAAACGGTTCAATGGTGACGATTTCGCCTGCAGTCACATTGCCGCGATCTTTTTCAAGGCGAATAAAACAGTTACTTTTCACAAAGGAACTGAATAAATGTGAGCCTTGGAAACCCACTGGTTGCACTTCAAGTTGACCATTTTCATTAATTTGATAGAAACCACGTTGGAAATCTAAACGTCCTGGTGATTTTTTCAAATTGGTTTGAGCAATCGCTTGAAAGTGCTGTTGTTTTTTCGGATGTTTTTTGCCGCTTAATTTAGCAATAGCCGGTTGCACTAATTGATAGAATGTCACTAATGCAGAAACGGGATTGCCAGGTAAACCGCAGAACCAAGCATTTTCTAATTTACCGAAAGCAAATGGCTTGCCGGGTTTCATTGCAATTCTCCAAAAATTCACTTGGCCCACTTTTTCTAAAACGGTTTTCGTGAAGTCAGCTTCACCCACCGAAACGCCACCGCTTGTGATCACAAGATCTGCCTGAGCTTGTGCTTTCACAAAAGCCGCTTCAAATTCTGCTTGGTTATCCGGCAGAATACCGAAGTCGAGCACGTCACAATTTAATTTTTCTAGCATTAATTTCACGGTGAAACGGTTGGTATCGTAGATTTGTCCCGCTTCTAATGGTTTGCCAACTGGCACTAATTCGTCACCCGTTGAAAGCACAGCTACTTTTAGTCGTGGGAAAGCTTTCACTTCAGCGATGCCTAATGATGCAAGTAAAGGTAAAGAAACAGCATTTAACTCATCCCCTTGATGTAATACCACATCACCTTTTTTCACATCCTCACCAATACGACGGATATTTTGATTGGCTTTTGGTAATGCGGAAAAAGTCACAATTCCATCTTCATTAACGGTGACATCTTCTTGCATAACCACCGCATCGGCACCTTCGGGAATCATCGCACCCGTCATAATTCTGACCGCACTTTGTGCTACCCATTCCCCTTGAAATGGATTACCCGCAAAGGATTTTCCTGCGACAGAAAGCGTCATGGATTGCTGTAAATCGGCTAAACGAACTGCATAGCCATCCATCGCGGAGTTATCAAAAGAAGGCACGTTAATCGGAGAAATCACATCTTCCGCACAGACACGATCAGCGGCTTCAGTTAAAGCCAGTGTTTCAGTTTTTGTTGGGAAGGGAAGTTGGTTGAGCATTTGCGCCAAGGCATCTTCAAGTGGCAACATAATCAATCCTTTGGGTTGAGCGAAATAAAAGTGGATATATTGTAGCCCGAAATACAATATGAAGGAAATTAATAAATTAGGGTGATTTTTCGCATTTTACGAATAATTCATCTTTTGCTAAAATGGCGCATTATTTTTTTATAAATGGAAAGTGAATGAACGCGATTTCACCTGATGCGGAAAATGTCCGCCGAGCCTTGGTAGCCAAAGGTATCGAAACCCCGATGATTGATCCAACACAATGTAAAGATGAGCGCCGTGTAGCGATTGCTTCGCATATGCGTGAAGTGATGAAATTGATTGGATTAGATCTGCATGATGATAGTTTAGAAGAAACCCCAAATCGCCTCGCAAAAATGTTTATTGATGAAATTTTCAGTGGAATGGATTATGCCAATTTCCCGAAAATGACGAAAATCAAAAACCAAATGAAAGTGAGCGAAATGGTGCAAGTGAATGACATCACCTTGACCAGTACTTGCGAACATCATTTTGTGACCATTGATGGCAATGTTGCTGTCGCCTATTATCCAAAAGATTGGGTGATTGGCTTGTCTAAAATCAATCGCATTGTGGCGTTTTTTGCGCAACGCCCACAAGTGCAAGAGCGTTTAACCGAACAGCTTTTAACGGCATTTCAAACTATTTTAGAAACTGATGATGTAGCAGTTTATGTGAAAGCAACACATTTCTGTGTGAAAGCTCGCGGAGTAAAAGATACCCATAGTTATACCGTGACATCAGCCTATGGCGGGGTCTTTTTAGAAGATCGCGAAACTCGCAAAGAATTTTTATCTTCGATTCAGAAATAACGAAAAAAGCACCGAATACTCGGTGCTTTTTTTATGTTTTTTTAGCTTCGAACACTTAATTTCTCAAATTCATCGAAGAATGTTGGGAAGGTTTTAGCCGTACATTTTGGATCTAAAATCATGACGGGGGTATCCGATAATGCAATCAACGCAAAGCACATTGCCATACGATGATCATTATAGGTCTCAATTTCGGCATGTTTAAATTGAGAAAGGGCAAGCGGTTGAATGCGAATAAAATCTTCACCTTCTTCAACTTCCGCACCGACTTTTCGTAACTCAGTAGCCATTGCAGCAAGGCGATCAGTTTCTTTCACTCGCCAGTTATAAATATTGCGAATAACGGTTTCACCCTTTGCAAATAAGGCAGTTGTGGCAATCGTCATAGCCGCATCAGGAATGTGGTTCATATCCATATCAATGCCGTGAAGCTCAGCTTGTTCTGCTTGAATAAAATCTTCACCCCAAGTGATTTTAGCTCCCATTTTTTCTAGCACGTCAGCAAATAGGCGGTCGCCCTGGATGGAGTGTTTACCAATTCCCGTCACTTTTACGTTACCTTTAATCGCGGCAGCGGCAAGGAAATAAGAGGCGGATGAAGCATCACCTTCTACCATGTATTTACCTGGTGAAAAATAGGACTGGTTACCTTTCACCTTAAACACTTGATAATGTTGATTTTCAACTGAAACACCAAAATCTTTCATCATCGCGAGGGTAATATCAATATAAGGTTTTGAAACTAAATCACCCACAATATGGATATCTAAATCGCCTTCAGCAAGAGGTGCAGCCATTAAAAGTGCGGTCAAAAATTGAGAAGAAATTGAACCATCAATTTTTACTACGCCACCTTTAATCCCTTGATTGCGAATCGCAAGCGGTGGGTAACCGTCATTTTCTAAATAACGAACATTGGCACCCGCTTGAAGAAGTGCATCAACCAAATGTTTGATTGGACGCTCTTTCATACGGGGCTCACCGGTCAAAATGACTTCTCCTTCAGTTTTGCTTTTTAAACAAAGCGCAGCCGTTAAAGGACGCATGGCTGTGCCAGCATTGCCGAGAAACAGTGACAAGCCATTTTCAACCTGAAATGCGCCACCTAAGCCTTCAACTTCACAGCAAGTTTTGTCTTCAGAAAGCTGGTAATTTACACCTAAAGCTTTAAGGGCGTTTAGCATATGACGAATGTCATCACTGTCTAACAAGTTAGTGACCGTTGTGGTGCCTTTAGCTAATGCGGCTAATAATAATGCACGGTTTGATAAACTTTTCGAGCCTGGTAAATTGATCTCACCTTCAATGCGAGAAATTGGATCTAAAGTGATTGCTTTCATTACAAGACCACCGTTTTATTTTTATACACAAAAATACGGTCATGTAAGGCAAGATCAAGCGCATGGCTTAATACTGTTTTTTCTACATCACGGCCTGCACGCATCATGGCATCGGCAGAGTAAGTGTGATCCACATTAATCACATTTTGCATAATGATCGGACCTTGATCTAATTCATTATTAATAAAGTGAGCCGTTGCACCAATAATTTTTACGCCACGTTCATAGGCTTGTTGATAAGGTTTTGCCCCAATAAATGCGGGTAAGAATGAATGGTGAATATTAATCACACGATTTGGATAACGAGCGACGAATTCTGGATTTAATACACGCATATATTTCGCTAAAACAATATAATCGGGTGCATATTTATCAATTTTTTCAGCGAGCAATTTATCGTGTTCCACACGAGTGAGGCCTTCATGACTGACACAATGGAATGGAATATCAAAGCGTTCAACTAATTCGCGTAAATTATCGTGATTTCCAATTACTGCCGCAATTTCTACATCTAATGCACCGTAGTAATTTTTCATTAAAATATCACCTAAACAGTGCGCTTCTTTGGTCACTAAAATTACGATACGTTTACGTTTAGCGCTGATTAGGAGGCAATTTGTCCCCGCCGGCAAACTATAATTTAAGTCAGCTAATAAGGTTTCTTCGTTAAAAATGCCTTCCAATTCGGTACGCATAAAGAAATGCTTCGTTTCAAAATCAACGAACTCATTATTATGAAGGATATTTAATTGATGTTTGTAACAAATATTGGTGATTTTGGCGATTAAGCCTTTATCATCAGGACAGTCGGTTAGTAATATTTTCTTTTCTAACATAATGAATATTTTGCAAGATAAATAAAAAAAGAGAACCCATAAAAATGGGTTCTATATAGTTGATAATGAAATTAGATTTCGAAAGAAGCTAAAGAGGCACCTTTATCTAAGGCCTTTTGAATTACACGAGGTGTGCGACCTTGGCCCGTCCATGTTCTCTCTTGACCAGTTTCATCAGTATATTTGTATTTTGCTGGACGAGGTTCTCGTTTTTTACGAATTGAAGAAGGCGCAGCACCAATAATTGCAGTTAATTCTTCAGCAGTGATGCCTTCTTGTTTAATTAATTCTTTATATTTTGCAATACGTGCTCGACGTTCTTGTTCTGCTTGTTCAATTTCCGCGACTTGAGCACGTTTTTCTTCAACTGCAGCTTGTAATTTTAAAAGTGAGCTTTCGGCTTGTTCTAATGTTAAATCACGTATAGCAGCACGTAAACTACGAAGGTTCGTTAAACCTTTTGTTAATTCGTTCATAAATAACCTCTAAATGATGCGTGAATATTTAATTTATCTATGTTCAGTATAATAACGAAAAGTAGATGTTAGGTAAATATTAAATCTTGCAATTAAAACTCAAAATTAATTGGTCAGACTTCATTATTACAACAACAATGAATATATCTTACCTTGTAATTGATTACGTATTGTAAAAATAGTTCATAAAATGTTAGCAATAAGTATAACTTTTCTGAAAAAGAAAGGAAAAGTTATCTTAGATGATCAGATTTTATTGGTAATATTATTCATTTTAATGTAATCTCTCCATATCCTATACAACAGTAGAGGTGCGGTCATTATAAGTATTTTCCTGGAGTGGATAACGTTGAAGGGAAAGGAAAGGAATGATTGCCGAAATCGAATAGGCGTCATCTTATTCGGTTGGTCACGTTTTCGAAAGGAACGTGACTGTCATAGTTTTTGTGTATTAACTATGGAGTGCTACGGTTCGGTCTGGTCATAATTGTGTCTTTTCTTGCCGTTGTCTCCATTAAATTATTAGGTATAACTTAATGGAACTAGTCGATTATTCTTCATCTATTTATTCAATTATCCCCGCATTACTTGCGATTATTTTAGCAATTACAACGCGTCGGGTTTTGGTGTCTCTAAGCGCAGGGATTATTGTTGGTACGTTAATGTTGGTTGATTTCAATCCATTGAATGCCATCATTTATTTAAAAGATAATGTTGTTGCATTAGTCTATAGTAGCGAAGAAGGCATGAATTCAAATATGAATATCGTGTTTTTCTTAGTTTTGCTTGGCGTATTGACCGCACTTTTAACCGTGTCAGGAAGCAACCGTGCGTTTGCTGAATGGGCACAAAATAAAATTAAAGGTCGCCGTGGTGCGAAATTATTAGCGGCATCTTTAGTATTTGTGACATTTATCGATGATTACTTCCACAGTCTTGCGGTGGGCGCAATTGCTCGTCCGGTAACCGATCGTTTTAAAGTTTCTCGTGCGAAATTAGCGTATATCCTTGACTCCACTGCAGCACCAATGTGTGTCATGATGCCAGTATCAAGCTGGGGAGCATACATTATTACTCTTGTGGCCGGTCTATTGGCGACTTACTCTATTACCTCTTATACGCCAATGGGTGCATTTGTCGCCATGAGTTCAATGAACTACTATGCGATCTTCTCATTATTAATGGTGTTCTTTGTTGCTTCTTTCTCATTTGATATTGCATCAATGGCTCGTCATGAAAAATTAGCCATGGAACGTGATTATAAAGAAGAAATCATTGAAGGTGTAAAAGGCAAAGTTCGTAATTTAATTTTACCGATTGTAGTTTTAATTGTCGTTACTGTGTTTATGATGATTCATACGGGGAGTGAAGCCTTAGCCTCAGATGGAAAAGCATTTAGTCTCTTAGGTGCATTTGAAAATACAACCGTCGGTATTTCGCTTGTGATTGGTGGTTCAAGTGCGGTTGCGATGTCAACATTATTGATTATTCTTGAGCGTCAGGTTTCTTTACAAGAATACGGAAAAGCGTGGATTGCGGGTATTAAATCTATGTTAGGTGCAATTGCAATCTTATTCTTTGCTTGGACAATTAATAAAGTGGTAGGTGATGCACAAACCGGTAAATATTTATCCTCTTTAGTGAGTGGCAGTATTCCAGTTCAATTTTTACCTGTAATTTTATTTATCCTTGGTTCAGCAATGGCATTCTCAACGGGGACAAGCTGGGGGACATTCGGGATTATGTTACCAATCGCTGCAGCAATGGCGACCAATTCTGCTCCAGAGTTATTACTTCCTTGTCTATCTGCAGTCATGGCTGGCGCGGTATGTGGTGACCACTGTTCACCGGTTTCTGATACAACAATTTTGTCATCAACTGGCGCAAAATGTAACCACATGGATCACGTCACCACACAGTTGCCTTATGCGGCAACAGTTGCCACAGCAAGTGCTGTAGGCTATATTGTGGTTGGTTTTACAGAATCAGGTTTAGCTGGATTTGTGACAACTGCGGTTGTTTTAGTGGCTTTAGTGTTTATCGTGAAAAAACGTTAATCATAAAAGAAAAAAGAAGAGGCGTACTTATGTACGCCCTTTTTGTATTTATTGTGAAAATTAGAGTAATGGACTAAACAAGAAAAATAACCGCTCGATGATTCGATGATAGAAAGGACGATGGATCCATTCTTGCATATTGAGTGCAGAAGAATTTGCTAAATAATTTTCATGAAGTGTGGCGACTTCATTGGCAAAATTACGATCTTCTACAGCAATAGTGATTTCAAAATTAAGTAAGAAGCTGCGTAAATCCATATTTACTGTGCCAACAAGTGCAAGTTTATTGTCAATCAATATACTTTTTGTATGTAGAAGTCCTTCTTCAAAATGATAAATTTTAACACCAGCCTCGAGTAAATCATCAAAGAACGTTCGACTTGCCCAACGAACCATCAAGGAATCGTTGTTTTTAGGTAAAATGAGCGTGATATCAACGCCACGGAATGCGGCAATACGTAATGCTTCAGCAATATTGTGACTTGGTACAAAATAAGGTGAAGTAATCACAATACTTTCTCTTGCTGCATAAATGACTGTTGCAAGAGACTGCGCAATTAAATCATCTGGGAACGCGGGACCACTCGCAATCACTTGTACAGAATGGGTGTCATTATCGTCAATTTCCACAAGTGGGCAATTTGGTAATAAAAGGGGTAATTCTTCCATGGTTTCAATTTCCCAATCCCAAGCATGTAAGCTGTTTAAAATCGGTGAAACGGGGCCGTTGATTCGCACCATCACATCTATCCAATTGCCTATGTTGCTGTCTTGTTTGAAGAAATTCGGATCCACCATATTCATACTGCCGGTGTAAGCAATTTGGTTGTCAATCACGATAATTTTACGGTGTTGGCGTAAATCAATTCGGTTGAAGAACATTCGGAATAAATTTACATGTAGCGCCTCAGTAATTTCAATGCCTCTCTCTCGCATTTCTTTACAAATAGGGCTTTTCAAAAAAGCATTACTGCCAACGGAATCGAGTAAAAGACAAACTTTTACCCCACGTTGTACAGCTTCTTCTAAGGCTTGTTTCACCTCATTAATCAGGCCATCATTGCTCCAAATATAGAACACCATATTAATAGAGTAGCGAGCTTGTTGAATATCATGGATGATACTTCGAATAATGCATTCTGAGGTATCGAGAATATGCAATTCATTACCTCGAATATTTGGAATGCCTAAACGCTGGTGGACTAATTTAAATAAGGCATGATAACGAAGATCTTGGGAATGTGTAACCAGATCTTTTTGTTCTGAAAGTTGCTGAAGCCAATGCGTATATTTAGGTTTTAATAACTGAAATGCTTTGGCTCGGCGAGTACCGAGTTTAATCTCCCCAAAAATTAAATAGGCAATGACACCAATCAGTGGCACGAGGTAAATAATCATCAACCATGACAACGTAGCGGAAACCGCTTGTTTTTTTACTAGCAAACGTAATGTGACAGAAATAACAGCTACCCAAATTAACACGGGAATAATATAAACCAGTATAATATGTTCAAAATTCATTAATTTTTGACCGCACTTATGAAATTAGACATTGTTTATCAGACCGATGATTTTATCATTATTTACAAGCCTTGTGGGCTGAGTGTACATAAAGATCAAAGCGAAATTGGTTTAACCACTTTAGTTGCTAAGCAGCTTGGTGTGCCACAGGTATGGCTTGTACATCGGTTAGATAAAGTGACATCAGGTTTACTCATTTTGGCATTGAATACCGAAAGTGCGGCTGAATTTTTCCGACTTTTTTCTGAACATCATATTCAAAAGACTTATCTTGCACTCAGTAATCAAAAGCCAAAAAAGAAGCAAGGATTGATCGTCGGCGATATGCAAAAGGCTCGTAATGGGGCTTGGAAACTTTGCCAATCGAAAGAAAATCCCGCAATTACGAGTTTTGAAAGTGTGAGTTGTGAGCCTAATTTACGATTATTTATCTTAAAGCCACAAACCGGTAAAACCCATCAATTGCGTGTGGCGATGAAAAGCTTAGGGAGTCCGATTTTAGGCGATACGCTTTATGGTAAAAACACTGAAAATATTGACCGCACTTATTTGCACGCTGCAAGATTGCAATTTGAATTTAAAGGTCAAGCATTTGATGTGTTTACTCTTCCTAAAGAAGGGGAGTGGTGGCATCTTGACGGTGTCATGTCTCAGATTCAAAAATTTGACTCAGTAAGCACTGAGCCAAAGAAATAAACTTTATGGATTATTTTGCTAATCCGATACCTGTATAGCCTCGTTCACGCATGGTAGCTTCTTTTGATTTACGAATTAGGGTCTCAATTGTCATGCCTTGCACGAGAATTGAGAATGCCACTACTGCATACGTCATGCCTAAAATAAGATCGCGAACATCCATTTCTAATCCTTCAATATAAAATTGACCACTTGGAATAGAAAGTGCCATAGCCAGCGCTAATCCACCTCGCAATGCGCCCCAAGTGAGCACTTTCATGGTGTAAGGATTGTATTTACGGTAACGTTTCATGACTTGGAATGGCAACCAAACACTTGCATAGCGACAGATTAAGCAAACCGGAATAGCGAGGAAAATTAAGATTAAACCTTGCCAAGACACATGAATCAATAAAATCGCTAAACCGATCAAGATGAAGAGTAAGGAATTGAGGAAGTGATCAATCATTTCCCAAAAGTGATCTAAATAGCGTTGGCTTTGTCGAGAAAATCCAGTGTATCTCGTCCAGTTCCCGATTAAAATCCCTGCAACAACCATAGCTAATGCACCTGAGACGTGTAAGAGATTAGCAAGCATAAAGCCCGCTGTTGGTATGATTAAGGTTAAGAGAATTTCTAATGAACCATCATCGGTAGCTGAAATCAAATAATGGGCGAATAAGCCTAAAATCAATCCAAATGCAATTCCACCTAAAGCTTCTTTAAAAAATAAATGGAGAATACTGCTTGCTGTGGGTTCATGTCCGCCAAATGAGACGGCAAAAACCGTGGTGAAAATGACCAAACCAATCCCATCATTAAAAAGTGATTCACCTTCTACTTGCATAGATAGGCGTTTTGGTGCTTTTAAGTTTTTGATAATAGCGAGTACGGCAATCGGGTCATCAGGCGATATTAGTGCGCCAAATAAGATGCAGTAAATTAAATCAATATGCCATCCGAAAAGTAAGGCAATGCCATAAAGTAGAAAACCAATAAAGAAAGTAGAGGCAAGTGTTGAGAACAGGGCGAAAGTGGTAATTTCCCATTTTTGATTATTTAATACAGGAAGTTTAATCCCTAAGGCTCCAGCAAAGAGTAAAAAACCTAAAATTCCATTTAATAAGAAATCTTTAAAATCAATACGTTCAATAACACGAGTTGCAATATCATCTAAATTAAACCAGTTGAAATAACCTAGCAAAACGAGAAACAGTGATCCTGCCATGGAAGTGGCTGTGATAGCGATCGTATATTGGATATTATCATTCAGTTTACGGGTGATAAAACTAATAAGAATGGCTATTGTGGTAAGGAAACACAAGTAAGTATAAGTATTCATAAAATGATCCGAGTGAGTAATAAAAACATTGTAAGTATAAGTAAGTTACTTTTATTTATAAAGTGTGTTTCTAGGAAAAATTTTAATGAGAAAAAAGGATAAAATTTATTTGATTGCAACTGAAGAGTAATTACATTAATAGGCGTAACTTCTTCCGTTACAAGAGGAAAAGTGCGGTTAAGATTTCAATTATTTTGTATAATAGACTCAAATTTTTACATTAGGAACAAAAATGAAATTTATCTCTTTTAATATTAATGGTTTACGTGCGCGTCCTCATCAACTTGAAGCAATTATTGAAAAATACCAACCGGATGTGATTGGTTTACAAGAAATTAAAGTCGCGGATGAAGATTTTCCTTATACAATTACTGAAAATCTGGGCTATCACGTTTTTCACCATGGGCAAAAAGGGCATTACGGTGTAGCACTGTTAACCAAACAAGAACCCAAAGCGGTGCGTCGTGGTTTTCCAACAGATAATGAAGATGCGCAAAAACGAATAATTATGGCGGATTTAGAGACGCCACTTGGTTTGTTAACGGTAATTAATGGCTATTTTCCACAAGGCGAAAGCCGTTCACATGAAACTAAGTTTCCGGCAAAAGAAAAATTTTATGCGGATCTTCAACGCTATTTAGAGCAAGATCACGATAAGGCCAATCCAGTTTTAATTATGGGTGATATGAATATCAGTCCAAGTGATTTAGATATTGGTATTGGCGATGAAAACCGTAAACGTTGGTTGCGTACTGGCAAATGCTCATTCTTACCTGAAGAGCGTGAATGGTATCAATGCTTATATGATTATGGATTGGAAGACACATTCCGAAAATTAAACCCAACAGTCAATGATAAGTTCTCGTGGTTTGATTATCGCTCAAAAGGTTTTGATGACAACCGTGGATTACGTATCGATCATATTTTAGTTAATCATCAATTAGCAGAGCGTTGCGTTGATGTAGGTATTGCATTAGATATTCGTGCGATGGAAAAACCGTCAGATCACGCACCAATCTGGGCAGAGTTTAAATAGGAAAGCAGCATGGATATGGCAAATTGGCAGAATTACCGTTCACAAGTGAATGGCATGCCTGCCGTGTTTACCGCAAATATTGAAGATTTAGATGTTTACCATGGTAAACATCTCAGTAAGGTTGTGCAATTTACCGTGCCTTATCTGGGAGATGAGGATGGTTTACCGAATGAAGACGAATATGAAAAATTGATTAATCGCCTTTTTAAAATCCTTGCACAATTGACCGCACTTCCAAATGTATTCTTTGCAGGGCATTTTATTTGCAACCATCAGGCAAAAATGCATTTCTATTGTGAACACGATGCTTTGCTCAAAGAAACTCTTCAACAACTCGATTTTGTTTCAGAGATTAATGTGCAGGATGATCCCAATTGGGATACTTATTTCGATTTCTTATTGGCTTCACCATTGGAAATGAAATTAAATGCGACAGAAGAGATTTTGAGTATGCTAAATAGCAAGGGGCGCAATTTAAGCGATACTTATTTGATTGAGCATACTTTTCATTTTGACGAAGAAGGAAAAATGTTCCCCTTCATGGATGAATTAACACTTGGAAAAGTATCTTTTAACACCCTTAAATATTCTAGCCAAGCGATTCAAACAGAAGAAGATGAACATCCTTATTTCATTGTGAAATTGGAACAAGAGCTTCAATTAGATAGTAATGAGATCTTTGACTGGGTAGAGCGCTTTGAAAAGTTAGCTATGGAGTTTTCTGGCGATTATATTGGCTGGGAATGTGATAATTTAATCGATGACCGTTCATCATTAAATTAGTTTGATAATTCATCAAACTAGCATTGATTCGATAAAAATAAAGCCCATCAACACGATGGGCTTAAATTCTTTTGGCTACTAATTTAGAATTCGTAAAAGGAGACAAACGAAAGCTAAACCAAAAGAGAAATTTGGCTCCTCCTGCGGGACTCGAACCTGCGACATATGGATTAACAGTCCACCGTTCTACCGACTGAACTAAGGAGGAATAAATTTGGTATCACAAAGAATAGGCGCGCATTTTAATGAGCTTGCAATACCTTGTCAAGAAAAAATCTATATTTTTTAGCAAGTAATACATCAAATCATTGTAATGATAAACACTCACACATGTGCCCTTTATTGATCCTATAACCCTTTACAATTCTTTACAAAAAAAGCAATATTCTTATTCTTACTTTTATGGCAGAATACGCCGATTTTGTTTTAAATTTAGCCTTGTTAAAACAAAATAAAAATAATTCAGTAACCCACAAATAAATTTCAGCAACTTAAAGATCACCCTATGAACAACATTTTTAAAATTATTTGGAACAAAACCACTCAGCGTATAGAAGTTGTATCAGAATTGGCAAAAGGTGCTGTAAAAGCATCTTCTGGCAGCCATCAATCTAAATCTATAGCCATTAAATCGACATTAAAGCTATCATTACTATCCCTTTGCTTGGGATTCACAAACGAAGCAATGGCTTTAGCAAATATTGATGGAAACACAACTTTTCATGCTGGAAAAGGCGAAGTGCTTAGACAAAACGGAAGTGGTAAATATGCTGTTGGAGTTTATGATAAAGAATCGGCTTCATTCGCTTTTGGCTATGCACAAGCGGGTCGAAAAGATGAAGATGGCAACGAACCAGCCTCAGTAGGAGGTAAGCAACTTGCTATCGGTAATGATAACCTTACCGCATCTGGTTGGAATTCTATCGCTATAGGCTCCAATAGTAACAGAAAAGGTGGTTCACAGGGTATGGGAACAATAGCAATTGGTGCAGGAATGCAAGCAATTGGTCGTAATGTTGTTTCCATCGGTACTGACTCGGGAAGTGGTGGAAAGTACAATGGCTATGATGACGCCGTTTATCTTGGTTCATATTCACGCATCAATAATAAAGGGCAAGGTCAAAGCCAAACAGATCAGGAAATCAAAGATCTTGAGAAAACATATAGTGATGCTGTCGTAAAATATAACAAGTCTATAGATACTGACTTAAATAAAGTAATTGCAGCTGGTAAAGCCATTAACAATGTTGCATTAAATAAAGTAGATAAAATGACTATAACGTATAATGACAATAACAATAGTCAATTAAATCCGACAACAAAGGATATAAAGCCTGTAAATAAATCAGAAGATAAAACAACCGTTTCCATCCTCTCTATAGGAGGAGAAAATGGCGATAACAAAATGTATCGCCAAATCCAAAACGTGGCTGCAGGTCGTATGTCAGCCGAAAGTTTCGATGCTGTAAACGGTTCACAACTTTACTACGTGAGAAATTATACTGGTTGGAATATTGGCCACAACTCAAATAATGAAGAGAAAGTAACAGGTCGCGTGAATAACGATCACACTGTTATTTTTAAAACAAACGATAATTATGTAAACGTATCAACGACTTTAGACTCCACGAATAAAAGTACCGTTAACATTGGCGTAAACACCAGTGATATTAGTGTAACTCAAGATAAGGGACGTATTACAGCTGTAGCGGCCAATAATCCAACAAATACAGTTGCAACAGCTACAACTGTAAAAACAGCATTAGATATATTCAATGAAGTTAAAGCGGATAAAGTTGATATCATGGGGTATTCGCATGTTAATTCCAATGGAAATACTAGAGATGAAGCGTTATTAAAAGCTGATGGTACTAAAGCAACATTCAATTATGAAGGGCGAAATAATAGTAGCATCACCAATGCATCGGAAGGTAAAACAAAAGACAATAATGGTAAATATGCCGAAGCAAGTGGGGCACAAGCAGATCGCTCTATAGCTTCGGGTGTCTATGCAAATGCTTTTGCTAAAGATTCTATTGCGATTGGTACTGGAGCAAACGTTAATAACTATTGGGGAAGCCAATTTAGTGAATCAATTAATGGAATTGCCATTGGTAAGCTTGCTCAAGTTGAGGGTTCAGCTGGCGCAATTGCATTTGGTGCAGGTAGTACTATTCTGCGTAATGAACCATACAATGTAGGTTCTGCAAATGCTATTGCTATTGGTAATGGTAGTAAAATCACTGCTGCAAGCGGTGCAATTGCGATTGGTAACGAAACCAATATTACTGCAATAGATACAGGTGTTGGTAATGGTGCAGTGAATGCAATTGCTATTGGTAATCGTGCAACAGTTAAACGCGCAAATTCCATTGCTTTAGGCCCGGAAGCGACATCTGGTGCCTCAAGATCTATTGTAATTGGTGGTCTGGGCGATGACAAAACTGATGGTAAAAACTTCGATAAAGCGACATCAGCGGATAGGGCAACTCAAGCTATTGTAATTGGTAATGGTGCTCAAGCCACAGACCCTGCTAGTTATTCTATTACTTTAGGTAACAGTGCTAAAACAGAGGCTGTTACAGGGATTAGCATTGGTGATCGTGCTAAGGTTGCCTCTGGTGCAAATTCTGGTATTGCCTTAGGTAAAAGTGCGGTTGCTAATAATTCAGGTGATATTGCTATTGGTCAATCTTCAAGTACATCGACCAAACATACAGTAAGTGATATCAAAATTGGTGATGCAACCTTATCTAAAGGCGTTGCCGCAACCGATAATGGCACTGTAAGTTTTGGTAATGACACTATTAAACGCCAGATCCAAAATGTTGGAGCTGGTGAAATCTCTAAGACATCTAGTGATGTAGTTACTGGTTCACAACTTTACTATGTAATTAAAGCAGCTGATGAAATTGCTAAAACGGAATATAACTTCCAAGTAAATGGCACAAATATTAAAACCATGCGTAACAATGGCACATCAGCAGCTAATAATGCTAATAATGTGCTTAATTTCAAAGCTGGCGATGGATTAGATGTTGCATATGAAAATAATGCAGTAACTTACAAACTAAATGCGGATTCTAAGCAAGCAATTGCAGATGCTAAAAACGCAGCAAAAACAGTAAGTGACAATCTAGTTGAGATCAATAAGTCAGTTAAACGAGCAGAAACAGCTGCAACATCTGCTACAACTGCCGCAACTAACGCCGCAAGCTCAGCAACTGAAGCAGGTAAATCAGCAACTTCTGCAGCAAGCTCAGCAACTGAAGCAGGTAAATCAGCAACTTCTGCAGCAAGCTCAGCAACTGAAGCAGGTAAATCAGCAACTTCTGCAGCAAGCTCAGCAACTGAAGCAGGTAAATCAGCAACCTCTGCCGCAAGCTCAGCAACGGAAGCAGGTAAATCAGCAACCTCTGCAGCAAGCTCAGCAACTGAAGCAGGTAAATCAGCAACTTCTGCAGCAAGCTCAGCGACTGAAGCAGGTAAATCAGCAACCTCTGCAGCAAGCTCAGCGACTGAAGCAGGTAAATCAGCAACTTCTGCAGCAAGCTCAGCAACTGCTGCAGATAAATCAGCCCAATCAGCAGCAAGCTCAGCGACTGAAGCAGGTAAATCAGCAACTTCTGCAGCAAGCTCAGCAACTGAAGCAGGTAAATCAGCAACCTCTGCCGCAAGCTCAGCAACGGAAGCAGGTAAATCAGCAACCTCTGCAGCAAGCTCAGCAACGGAAGCAGGTAAATCAGCAACCTCTGCAGCAAGCTCAGCGACTGCTGCAGATAAATCAGCCCAATCAGCAGCAAGCTCAGCAACTGCTGCAGATAAATCAGCCCAATCAGCAGCAAGCTCGGCGACTGCCGCTGATAAATCAGCACAATCGGCTGCAAGCTCGGCGACTGCCGCTGATAAATCAGCCCAATCAGCAGCAAGCTCAGCAAC
>CABPXD010000014.1:0-64286 GCA_902461185.1 uncultured Haemophilus sp. | reverse complement strand
CATCAGCTATCGCACAAATCTTGTTATTCTCAAATTCACTGCTCGGAAATTTTGAGGCCCGTAAATGAATGCCTTGATGCCAAAGACCGCTATTATTAAATAAAAAGCGCGCACTTTCATCTCCTGCAAGATGATTAAAGTATTGTTGAGAGAGATTCGTGGTATTGCTTCTCGGTTTCAATGGGTAAGCGACATTAGGTATTTTTGGACTTTCAACTTTAGTGGTATCTGATGTCACTTTCTTTTTTTGCTCTGGCATAATGAAAACTTCCTTTATTCTTCTTATTGTAATGAACTATGAAATAATTAAATCTTGAATATCTACCGGTTGTGAGCCATTAGGTTGCGTTTCAAACGGACTCACCCCATCTGCCGAGCCCGCATCTTCCGTAAGTGGTCCCTCAACATACACATTCCCAATCAGCGTAATCCCTTCTTGGTTTAACACAATTTCACCGGCTGGGCCTTGAATATGAACTTCGTCATAACCTTCTAAATCAAACAGTTCACAAACTTGTTCAAAAAGCTCACCCGCAACCCAGCTGCCATTTTGGGCAATCTCAATATTTAAATCTTGTCCTACTTTGATGAGGCTATCAGCATGGACATTGACTCGACGGTTATTATTCACATTCAGAATATCGTCTTTTTCTATTTTCGTGATTCGATTACGTCCAATACTGCGTATTTGGTCTCGATTGATAGTCAAGTCTTCATCTTGTCCAACCGTTTCCATTCGGTCATTGCCTATATGGATTGTTTCATTGCGGCCTACTTGCTCCGTGCGGTCATGCCCCACTTGGGTCGTTTCATCATGTTTCACAATATGATTAAGGTCTTTCTCTGCATGAATAAAGACTTCTTCACGTCCCATTTCATCTTCAAAACGCAATTCGTTAAAACCATTGCCCTTATGGGTTTTGGATTTAATCGTCATGCGGATTTTATGTTTGGGAAGCTCGTAAGGTGGCTCTGTGGTACTGTGATAAGTACGCCCTACCACAATTGGTTGGTCCGGGTCGCCATTTAGGAATTTCACCAACACTTCGTGACCAATACGCGGAATCATCATATTACCGTATTGTGCGCCCGCCCAACCTTGCACCACGCGCACCCAACAAGAGCTGTGCTCATCAAAGTTGCCTAATCTGTCCCAAGGGAATTGTAGTTTTACTCTTCCCCACTCATCACAATAGATTTCTTCACCTTCAGGGCCTGTAACATGGGCAACTTGTGTACCACGAATAATCGGGCGAGGCTTTAATGGACTGCGCCAAGGTTTGTTGTGTGGAATCAGGAAAAGTGTGTTTTCATAGCGGTTGCCTTCTTCTCCCGCTTCTTCATCTAAAGCGCCTGTTTGTTTACCGAAGTGCTCGACACGTACCACCAACCAATCTTGATTAAACACTGAATTGTCATGCCCTTCTAAGGTAAAACCACAACCCGGTACGACACGCATATCATCGCCCACAGCATTCGCCGTTTCAGAAAGGGCCAGTTCTGATTCTAAACGATAAAGACTGAACGGATTGCCTTGTTCATCTTTCTTATATCGTCCCGGATAGTCATATTTTTCATAAACTGTCGCTGAATTGGCCGCACTTTTTGAAGCGCTATTATCAGTCAGCGCGGATGCCTGTGAATGATGTTGATGTTCGAGGTTGTAATTCGGATTTAAAAAGGTGTAATCTCGTAAGGTTTGGTAGGTTGATGATTAGTTTTTAAAAGAACAAAAAATAACCGCACGTTGCAAAGTGCGGTTAACAAATTATTTAATTTAGATCGACAGAATCAGCTTTGATCCACATGTTGATTTCTTTCTTTCCTTTGTAATTTATAAAGTACCATTTTTCTCCATGCTCATCTATTTTCTCATCTAAAATAGAAACCAAATCCCCCTTTATCAAATAAAGTTTAGTTTTATCTCTATCATAAGGGTTATTATATAGATAAGTCTTTATTCTAATTTCTTTATCTTTTGAAATAGATAATTTTTTAACTAAGAATGATAGCAATAAGTACTCTTTCTCTTCTCTAAGCAATTCAATTATACGTTTATATTGAGTAAAATGTTCATCTTTATCCTGAGGAAATCTCACTAATATTTCAGCTATATCATCGGGTAAAAATGATTTCATATACTGTCTATTTGAATAAAATGAATCTACTACAGCACTAAGAGTGGAAAACTCCGAACCTTTAGGTTTACCTTCATATGTCGAATAGCAAATTGCTTTATTTCCCTTGTCATAAAAATCTATTTTGGATACATCTACAACTTTATTGACAGAACAATACTCCGTTTTTAAATCACTGCAGTAGGAACAATTATTAACATACTCAAGTCTCTCTTGGATAAATTTCTTTCTATCATGATCATATCTTATTGTAGAAACTGAATAAGACGAATTAGATGAACTATAATCATAAACATCTACTTTATTATTAGCATCTCCTATTTTTAGCTCCACAATATCATTATCCGAAGGTTTATCTATATCTAATTTTAAATATGCATTCTTTCCCTCTTTAAAGAAAAGAGCTCCATCCTTAATAAAATAGCTACCCCATACATAATGTGGAAAAAAAAATAGACTTAAAACAGATAAATAAAAACTAATACTCTTCATCAGAAATCTCCCCCCAATATCCTTTTTGCTTCAAAATATCTTTGTTTAAAAGTTCATCTTTCTTATTCAATTTTATTTTATTAATGCATTTATTAGAATAATCAAACACATTATCCCGTAAATGACGATAAAGCTTTAATCTATATGACAATCACGATGATTTTAAAAATACGTGCTACCATTTTAGTCACTCCAGAAAATAGCAATGCAAAAATGGAAAATATCGATGATAAAACACCCTAAAAAACGACCGCACTTTTAACCCGTTCAGCCTAAAAGTGCGGTGGATTTTTCTGTTATTTTGTCGGTTTCTTCGGCATGCCGGTCTTTTCATCTAAGCCGGTATCGCCGTTTAACCCAGCCTGCAATGCCAAGCGGCGCACCAGGGCTTCATCAGGTTTTGGTGGGGCTTCCCCTTCAAACCAACGTTGGAACGCAATTTTGCCATCCCATTCCGGCAGCGGAGCAGGTGGCAACGGCACAATATCATCCAAATCAGGAACTTTGGGTTGGAGGTAGTCCTTTTCATAAAGATAATCGCCGATAATTTTATAACGACGAGCTCGCTCGCTATCTTCTGTAAGATTTAAATCATCTAAGTATTTATTCTCTCTTTTATTATGAAATACTTCTGATAATACATTAGCGGAAAGTTCACTGCCGTTTTTTACACCTTGATGAAATGCTTCTAGTGCTTTTGGGTATTCTTTCTTTCTAATCGAAGTCCTAACATTTCTGAAGCATCACCTAAGCCTTGTCCCGATGCGCAGGCGCGTAGTTGATCAATTAGTCTTATGCGCATTTCTAATGTATCGTCATCATTAATCTTACCTAACATATCCGCGACGACATACTGCGCTTCCCGACTTCCCAAGTCTGCTGCCTTTCTTAAGTAAGCATACTTACCATCTTTTTCGGTGCGTACACCATAGCCTACATCCAAATAACCGTACAGATTATAGTAAGCCGTTGCCGGCAGTTGTTTTGCCAGTTCTTCATTAAGGTTATGTACTTCCGTTTGCGGCATATCGGAGCTAATACGCCCGCTTTTTAATAGGTATTGCAAACGAATATTCGCTTTGTAGTCCCCATTCATGGCAGCGATACGATAATAGCGTGCTAGCCCATTCCAGACAGCATCGCCTCTTTTTCCTGTCCACATATTATGCAGGTCGTGATAAAGGGCATAATTATAGAGTTGTTGGGTTTCCGGCAGTAATTTCGGTTTTTCTTCGTGTTTGCAAACAAATGCTAAATTCGCCTTTAGTTGTTCCATTTTTTCCATTTTGATTTTTCTCGCTTTGTATTCGTCAATTATTCCGGGTGAAGTCGCGTGTCCGGTCCCCCCTAAATCAATACCTCTAAATAAACTCATGCCTGCCCAAATTACAAAAACAATCAAGGCAATCATAGCAATCACGATGATTTTAAAAAGACGTGCGACCATGAGTCACTCCAAAAAATAGCAATACAAAAATGGAAAATAGCGATGATAAAAACACGCTAAAAAACCACCGCACTTTTAACCCGTTCAGCCTAAAAGTGCGGTGGATTTTTCGGTTATTTTGTCGGTTTCTTCGGCATGCCAGTTTTTTCGTCTAAGCCGGTATCGCCGTTTAACCCTGCCTGCCATGCCAAGCGGCGCACAAGAGCTTCATCAGGTTTTGGTGGGGCTTCTCCTTCAAACCAACGCTGGAAAGCAATTTTGCCATCCCATTCCGGCAGCGGGGCAGGCGGTAACGGTACGATGTCGTCTAGGTCTGGAACTTTGGGTTGGAGGTAGTCCTTTTCATAAAGATAATCCTCTATGATCTTATAACGGTAAGAACGCTCCAAATCCGGCTGTAAATTTATAAAGTTAAGCTTATCATCAGGTCTGGTTTTCTCATTAAATCCATTTGCCAGTTGTAATGCAGACTGTGAATCTCCATTTTTGACCCCTTGATGAAAGGCTTCTAAGGCTTTTGCATACTCTTTATCTATTATAAAACCAATACCTAAGCTATTTGAGGCTTTACCTAGCCCTTGTTCTGATGCACAAGTACGCAGTTTTTCAATTATTTCTAACCGCATTTGCAAGGTTTCTTCATCATTAATATCTCCCAATATATCCGCCACAACATACTGCGCTTCCCTGCTACCCAAATCCGCTGCTTTTCTCAGATAAGCATATTTGCCATCCTTTTCCGTGCGCACACCATAACCCACATCCAAGTAACCGTACAGGTTATAGTAAGCCGTTGCCGGCAGTTGTTTTGCCAGTTCTTCATTGAGATTATGTACTTCTGTTTGCGGCATATCGGAACTGATACGTCCGCTTTTTAATAGGTATTGCAAACGGATATTGGCTTTGTAGTCCCCATTCATGGCAGCGATACGATAATAGCGTGCCAGCCCATTCCAGACAGCATCGCCCCGCTTGCCCGTCCACATATTATGCAGGTCGTGATAAAGGGCGTAATTATAGAGTTGTTGGGTTTCCGGCAGTAATTCCGGTTTTTCTTCGTGTTTGCAAACAAATGCTAAATTCGCCTTTAGTTGTTCCATTTTTTCCATTTTGATTTTTCTCGCTTTGTATTCGTCAATTATTCCGGGTGAAGTCGCGTGTCCGGTCCCCCCTAAATCAATACCTCTAAATAAACTCATGCCTGCCCAAATTACAAAAACAATCAAGGCAATCATAGCAATCACGATGATTTTAAAAATGCGTGCCACCATTTAGTCACTCCGACTTACTGTTGGGTCTGCCCGGTAAAACTCCCGTAATGCACAATCTGGAGATCCCCCTTTTTCTTTTAATTGTTTATTTTTTTCAATTAATTGTTGCCATATTTTAAATGCCTCTTTTGCTACCGCATAATCATGCATATCATCAGGATTTGCGGCAAAGTTCTTATTGGTATGTAAATCCCATAAGCGTTTGCGTAGTCCCTCCGCCACATCAGCGCATTCCATAATAATGCCCAATTCTGTATCCACCTGCATACTGCGGGTGTTCAAGTTCGCCGAGCTGATGACGGTGAAGACATCGTCCATAATGGTCACCTTGGAATGCACATAGACTTCCGCCGGTGTATCTTTGCCGTTTTTCTTATAAGTATGCACATATTTGCCGTTCTCATCTTTCGGCATTAAGGTGCAGATATGCGCTTTAATCCCCGGGGTATCGCTGATTTCATAACCTAACTCTTTTGTCAAATTTGGCTCTTCTTGTCCGAGCTCAGATGACTCAATTTGATTGAGCTCACCTTCTTTTTTAGCCGGGCCCGCTTTTCCTGCCTCTTGCGTTTTTTGCTCCTCATGTTGCTTCGCTTTAATCTCGCCTATTTCCTTTTCAATTCTCTGAATTTCCTGCTGGTTTTTCTCAAACTCAGCGGCTGCAACAGCTTTTCCTTCAGCAGTAGGAGCTTTCATGCTTTCATTATATAAGCGGAATTCTCTCTTTTTTGCCATGCCTAATTGAGCTTCAAGTTCATTTAACTTAATATTTCTCGCCACCCCAGGCATTACATCCTGCTTACCCAATAATTTAAACATTTCATTAGTAGTATAAGTTCCAACGCCAATGCCTTCGTCAGAAGAATTCGTTACTGTGAACCAATGAATTGGCCCTTCTGTGCGCCCATTATTTTTAATTGTTTCCCAGTGGCTAATAAACTCTCTCACCAACGGCGGAAAACGAAAATACTGATTTTCTGTATAAATATAACTTGTGGTCTGTTTAATATTTTTTAAATAGACCTTCATAATATCTTCAATATCTGGTTGATCATAGGTACGAACAATTTGAGCCATCACAAGTTTGCTATCATCAACTAGTGATGGATTAGGCTGATAATGGTCACGCGTAAACGATTGTCGTTTCCCAGTAATACCAATATCAACAGGATCTTTTCCCCACTGTTTATTATTTTGCCGATCCCAAGATTGACAAAAATTATGATTAATATCCCATAACACTTGTCCAGTCACAATACTGGAAACATCCTGTAATGGCGTTGGGCTATTTTTCCCTTTATTTGGCAATGTAGTTTTTAACGAATGATTACTATCATCCCAATAGTTATCCACCATGTTATGCTCTAGCACAAATCCTACTGCAAGCTCAGGAATTTCATAGTCAATTAATACTGTTTTTTGATGATGGGACGGAGCATATTTTAAAGCATATTTATAAGCATTTTTAGGTAGAGTCTCATCCTTGAAATTATGTTTTTGAAGGCGCTGAGCCTCCTCTGGCAAGGTTTTATCCTTATAATTATTTTCTTGTTTTGCAACATGTCGGTTTTTATATACCAAATTCGTTCGATTTGATGATTTAGTAAATTCTACTAACTTTTCAAATTTCTTAGTTGTATAAATTATCCCATATATATCAGAGCGTCTAATTACATTATCAAAATTTCCTCTTATAGCCTCATACCACCAACGGTCATAATCAACTTGCGCACTGGTAACTCCCTCAACCTTATCCTTTACCCAAACACCTGGTTTATTTCCCAAATTAGCTTCACTAAAGGTTTGAATATCCCCTGGTAAACTCCAGACCAAAATACGCACTTTTTTACCTTCAAGGGCTTTCTGAATCAATAAATCACCAATACAAGGGGATTTCCCATCTCGTTTAAAATGCATGGAGGGTTGAAAGCCCCAAATTGCAATATCAATAGAATGCTGGGCATTTGCTATCCGATCATGTAATTCTTCAAATGCTTCTTTACCATTAACCAAAGCTTTAAACGTTGCCGGCACAGGTTCGCTTTGAGTACCATTTTCAAATTTCTCAGCATCTTTCAAAAACCAATTAAAATTTACGGTAGCACATAGCTTACCTTCTGTTGTAGAAATCTGTTGTTTATTTTGACTCATATTTTATTTTCCCTCGAAGAAACCCTTAACTAATGCAGAATATATTTTCGCTGTAGATAAAGCGGAGTCTGTTGAAAATGGATAAAAACCTTCATTAATCAGTTCATCGTTATCAGTATCTTTCTCAAATTCTTCTACTATTGGTATAGAATAAGAAGCACCATTAGCAAAGCGAATTTCATAGTGTTTTGTACCTTCTTTGTGAGGAATCTCAATTTCGCCAGTACTATCAGTCATACCTTTTTTCACTTCATTACCGTCTACTAACAAAGTATATGGCATACCGATCATTGGCTTAGTAGAATGTGGAGACTGTAAGAATTTCACCTTCATATGCGGCATATAAAACGAATTTACTTGCGTTTCAAACGGACTAACCCCATCAGCTGCTCCCGCATCTTCCGTAAGTGGTCCCTCAACATATACATTCCCAATCAGCGTAATCCCTTCTTGGTTTAACACAATTTCACCGGCTGGGCCTTGAATATGAACTTCGTCATAACCTTCTAAATCAAACAGTTCACAAACTTGTTCAAAAAGCTCACCCGCAACCCAGCTGCCATTTTGGGCAATCTCAATATTTAAATCTTGTCCTACTTTGATGAGGCTATCAGCATGGACATTGACTCGACGGTTATTATTCACATTCAGAATATCGTCTTTTTCTATTTTCGTGATTCGATTACGTCCAATACTGCGTATTTGGTCTCGATTGATAGTCAAGTCTTCATCTTGTCCAACCGTTTCCATTCGGTCATTGCCTATATGGATTGTTTCATTGCGGCCTACTTGCTCCGTGCGGTCATGCCCCACTTGGGTCGTTTCATCATGTTTCACAATATGATTAAGGTCTTTCTCTGCATGAATAAAGACTTCTTCCCGTCCCATTTCATCTTCAAAACGCAGTTCATTAAAACCATTGCCCTTATGGGTTTTAGATTTAATCGTCATGCGGGTTTTATGTTTTGGAAGCTCGTAAGGTGGCTCTGTTGTGCTGTGATAAGTTCTCCCCACAACAATCGGTTGGTCCGGGTCGCCATTTAGATATTTCACCAACACTTCATGGCCAATTCGTGGAATCATCATATTACCGTATTGTGCGCCCGCCCAACCTTGAACCACTCGCACCCAACAAGAGCTGTGCTCATCAAAGTTGCCTAATCTATCCCAAGGGAATTGCAGTTTTACTCTTCCCCACTCATCACAATAGATTTCTTCACCTTCAGGGCCTGTAACATGGGCAACTTGTGTACCACGAATAATCGGGCGAGGCTTTAATGGACTGCGCCAAGGTTTGTTGTGTGGAATCAGGAAAAGTGTGTTTTCATAGCGGTTGCCTTCTTCTCCCGCTTCTTCATCCAAAGCACCGGTTTGTTTACCTGAATGCTCTACTCGCACCACCAACCAATCTTGATTAAACGCTGAATTGGCATGTCCTTCTAAGGCAAAACCATAACCCGGTATAACACGCATGTCATCACCCACTGCATTCGCGGTTTCAGAAAGGGCCAGTTCTGATTCTAAACGATAAAGACTGAACGGATTGCCCTGCTCATCTTTCTTATATCGTCCCGGATAGTCATATTTTTCATAAACTGTCGCTGAATTGGCCGCACTTTTTGAAGCGCTATTATCAGTCAGCGCGGATGCCTGTGAATGATGTTGATGTTCGAGGTTGTAATTCGGATTTAAAAAGGTGTAATCTCGTAAGGTTTGGCGGATTGTCGTCACCTTACGGCAATAGTCGAATAGCCAAAGGCAAGCAAATGAACGATCCCCTGCGGGCTTTGCATTATAGGTCAATGTGCCAAGAATCGGAGAAGCGATACTTTGATGGCCAAAACGCAACTCATGGCTGTCTGCTCGATGGTCAAAGTAATAATACCAGCCTTCCTCCGCCGCCAAGCGTTCAATAAAGGCTAAATCTGTTTCGCGATATTGCACACAATATTCGCGTTCCCAATCCGAAGGTAAAGGCTCAAAGGAAACCTTTTCTACGCGATTTTTTTGCAATAAAGTGCGGATGATTTTTTCGCTGTTTTGATGTTGGAAGATTCGGCTATCAGATTGAAATGCTGCTCGCGCGAGAGCCGGCTCCACCACCATTTGATAATGCGTGCGAACAAACCCTGTTTTCCCCAAACCGAAACTGGTCACAATCCCATTCAAATAACGAACCGGTTGTTCTCCTTGCCAAAAAGTAAAGGTCACGGATTGATCCATTAATGCTGAAAATGAAATATTCGGATCAAAACTTGATAACATAAGCTCCAACCGAAATGGTTCTGAAAGCCCTTCAGTCAGCTTAAAACTGATCACATCAAAAGTATGTTTTTCACCGGCATCAAGGGTGTAACGGTAGTCAGATTGAACAGCCATGATTGTCCTTTGTTTAACGCGTAAAATATCGCTTAGTATAATGTAATTTCATCTATTTCTAAATAGTAAAAATAGTTGTAGTAAATTTCTATATAAAAAAATAAAATACCTAAGTTTATTTATCTTTCAAATGCTTTATTAAACATAAGGATCTCAAATAATGATCAAAATTAACTTAGCCGCGACATTAGGTGCATTAAATGACGTTTCTAAATTAATGTTAGAAGAATCTGCCGCTTATGCAATTAGTTGTGGTGAATCGGAAGTGCTTCCAGCCCATTTATTACTCAAATCATTGGAAAATCCATTCTCAGACGTTCGCTTTATTTTAAATAAACTTAACATTTCTCACGAAGAATTGACCGCACTTTTACTCAGCAAAACGCAAACATCTCACACCAATATTGACTCTGTACCAAGCTTCTCGCCGTTATTGATTGAAATGTTGCAAGAGGCATGGTTACTCGGATCACTTGAATTTGAACAAACACAAATTCGCAGTGCAAGCATTTTCTTAGCATTGGTATTGAATGCATCGCGCTATTTGCCAACTGCTGTTGCGAGCTACTTAAATCAAATTAACAAAGAAACATTACGCCAATCTTTACTGGTATTTGCTAAAGGCTCCGCTGAATCACAAACCACACAAGAAAATACCGCTACACCTTCAGCCGTACATACAGACCAATCTGATTTAGCACGTTTTGCTGAAAATTTAACGGCTAAAGCCTCTGCAGGTAATATTGATCCCGTTCTCGCTCGCGACAAAGAAATTGATCTGATGATCGATATTCTTTCACGCAGAAGAAAAAACAATCCGATTGTAGTTGGTGATGCGGGTGTCGGTAAAAGTGCATTAATTGAAGGATTAGCATTACGCATCGTCAATAAACAAGTTCCTCCACATTTACAAAATGTTGAACTTTGGAGCCTAGATCTTGCCGCTTTACAATCTGGCGCATCAATCAAAGGGGAATTTGAAAAACGCTTAAAATCGGTGATTGATTTTGTAAAAAATAGCACAACGCCAATTGTTCTTTTTATTGATGAAGCCCATACACTTATTGGTGCGGGTGGCAGCGAAGGTGGCAACGATGCAGCCAACCTTTTAAAACCGGCTCTTGCTCGAGGTGAGCTTCGCACAATTGCAGCCACGACTTGGTCTGAATATAAAAAATATGTAGAACGCGACCCTGCGCTATCCCGTCGCTTCCAATTAGTGAAAGTGGACGAACCATCTATTGAAGAAAGTATTGTTATTCTACGTGGTTTAAAACCACTCTACGAAAAAGCGCATGGTGTTTATATCACAGGTGAAGCACTTGAAACAGTAACAAAGTTATCTGCGCGTTATATTGCGGCGAAAAAGCTACCGGATAAAGCCATCGATATTTTAGACACGGCTTGCGCTCGCGTTTCTACAGCAAAAGACACACCACCAAAACGCTTAAGCTACTTAGATAATAAGATCCATGAAATCAATGTTGCCATTGCTGAATTTGATCGTGATTATCAGCTAGGTGAAACAGTTGATAGTACAGTGAAAACAAAACTAGAAAATCAACTCACTGAATTAGCCGAAGAAAAAAATGTGCTTTCTTCTCGATTTGAATCTCAAAAAGCATTAGTGGAAGAAATTTTATCCTTACGGACCAAGCTCTCTGATTCTGAAACAGAATATACCGAAGAAGAACGTCAAGAATTGATCGCACAATTACAAGCGAAAAAAGCAGAATATGAAGCAATCAAACCTGAAGAATGTTTAATTCATGCTGAAGTGGGAAGCAAACAAATTACTGCGGTAATTGCTGATTTAACAGGTATTCCTGTAAATAGCATGACAGGTGATGAACTTACAAAACTCACTGAGCTTCCTGATATTCTTAACGACAACATTAAAGGTCAATCTCAAGCCATTGAGCAAATTCACAAAAACTTGCTTACTGCTATGGCAGATTTACGCCGTGCCGGCACACCATTGGGCGCATTATTACTTGTTGGACCAAGTGGTGTAGGTAAAACTGAAACGGCAATTCAAATTGCCGAACATATCTTTGGTGGCAAACAATTCCTGACTACCATTAATATGTCTGAATACCAAGAAAAACATACTGTTTCACGTTTAATTGGTTCGCCTCCAGGTTATGTGGGCTATGGTGAAGGTGGTTTACTAACTGAAGCTATTCGCCAAAAACCTTATTCTATCGTGCTATTAGATGAAGTAGAAAAAGCCCATCCAGATGTGCTTAACTTGTTCTATCAAGCTTTTGATAAAGGCGAACTTGCAGATGGGGAAGGGCGTTTAATTGACTGTAAAAATATTCTCTTTATGCTCACCTCAAACTGTGGTTTTGATGCTGCAAATGATCAGTTTGCCGTGAAAAGTGATGAAGAGTTGCGTCGTTCGCTTCTTACATTCTTCAAACCGGCGTTACTGGCTCGCATGCAAATTGTGCAATATCACTATTTAACCACCGATGTAATGCAGCGCATTGTGAAAGCTAAATTGGCGAAATTAGAGAAATTAATCGCTGAGCGTTATAAAGCGACCGTTACTATCGCAGAAAACATTCTTAAACACATTGAACAACAATGTGAAGCTGATACAAATGGTGCACGTTTGGTCGATGCGATTCTTGAAGGGCAACTTTTACCACCACTTTCCTTAGCGTTGCTTCAACGCATCGCTCGTGGTGAGAAAATGTCAAATATCACAATCAATTTTGAAGAGGGTGAATACCAAGTTGATATTGCGTAATTCATGATGAAAAACATCTAAGAACTTGACCGCACTTTGACTTTCATTCACAAAGTGCGGTCATCTTTTAGGTTAATTTTTTGAGATTTATTTATGGAAAAATCCCTTTGGCTTGCTACTGCTTATATACAAAAAGCCGAACAATTAGACCAATTTGTTGCATTAGCCACTTTTGCTACAACTGCTGAGGAATTTGAACAACGTGCACGGGTTCACTTTGCACAAAAAGCCCACTTTCGCTTTCAACTTGCACCTATTCCCGCTCACGTATTCTTTCAACGTCATGGACGAACCTATTTACTACATCAGGCATCAACACTCAGAGAAGATGAAATACGCGTAATTCCTTTAAGTGATGAAATGCCACAGCCTGCTATTGAAGAAAATATTGAATATCTACACTGCCACAAGATCGATAATGTCGAGCCACTCGATGCGCAATTTGACCGAATGCCGGCTCTTTTTGCACCCGAGGACATCGCACTGTTATTATGGCCTGACTTTCCTATTCCACCTAATCAATTAGATTTTGAAAAGAGAAATGAATCGGCGCACACTCGCAATTCAGCGCCTCAAATCGATAAAAATATGCAGCAACGCCATCTTGAACACTACACGAATGATAGCGATACATCACCTACACTCAAAGTCTATTTCGTTTTAGATGCCAAAAAAATACCTTTTTTGAATACGCTCTCCTTAAAAGGCAAAATGAAAAGCTTATTTCAAGGGAAATCTGGTGAAGATACTGAAAAAGTTGCACCCTATTTAATTGAAGTAATTCGTGATGAAAACCATATTCATACCGGTGAAATGATGGGATTATTCAGCTTAAAATCAGCACAACATCATTTTAACTGGGAAGATAACCTCGGTATTTTTATCCATTCCTACGCTGATTTTGAAACGGTCTATCAACATCTACGTAAATTTCCTATGCTACAGGATGAACGTGGAAAATGGTTTTTCTTCCGTTTTTACGATCCCAAAGTCTTACATGACTATCTAGCAATAATTGCCAAACGCCCAGCCAAACTAAATAAGTTTTTTGGTTATGATAACAACATTATTTATGCCTTTGGCTTAGGGCTAGGAAGCCGTTTCTATTACTACACCTTAAAAACCTTGCCCGAAGAAACGCTTCCATCTCCAATCGTGATGACTGATTGGGAAATAGACGGATTTAAAACGCATAAGTGGTTAGAAACCAAGGAATATTTAATGGAATATACTCTACAGGAATATCCGCAACTTTACTCGGAGGAAAATAAACATGAATTATGCCAAAACTTGGAAGAAGGCTATAAAAAAGGTTACACTTACGAAATTTCAATATTGCAGTATGCTTTAGCCAAACAAAGTGCGGTCAAAAATGGAATAGATTTTATTGCATTGGAAGAACAAGTTACAAAAAACAATACCGCACCACTAGAACGAGCTATCAAATTGTGTTCATTGTTAAATATAGAATAAAAATTAGAGTACTCAACCATGTCTGAAAACAAACAGCTCAAGAAACCGGCAGCAACAGAGGCTGACGGAGTCATTGCCCCATGCCAAGAAGGCATTCGACTTTATCCGACAAGATTCGCCCTGACCGATAAGGCGTTTGAAAACATAAAAAGTAAAGGGGAAATGCCACCACTTCCGAAGAATGCATCTGGCGATGAGAATTATGATGCCCGCCGTTTACGTGATGGTTTGGTATATATTTTAGCAGTGAATGCCGAAGTTAAAGGATGTTTTGAAATTAGCGCAGAAGCGGCCAATGGTCAGGCTTGGTATATTTACCGCTATCGTTCAAAAGATGTGGATTTTAACCGAGGAAACCAAGTGTTCGGAATAAACTACTCCTTTAGTCTACTTAATGATTACGAAGCCGTTTATACAAACAAAGTCACTTTACCAACGCCTTATATCGAACTTAATAAAGCCATTGAAAGTGCGTATATAATGTTTACTGATGTATACCTACCCATGAGTTTGCTTAGAAAAATAGAAACCGATCCCTTAGTAAGAAATCATTGGATGCGCAATGTTCAGCTAAAAAATCCGCAAGGCAACTCAATTAATATGGCCACCTTGCAGCAAACGGTTAAAGACTTTTCGCCACAAACCAAAATGATGACTGACCAGGCATTAACCTCAAATGCCTATCGCTTTACCCCGATAGGTAAACCGACGGGCTGGGAAGAGATAAAAGATCAACTCATGCATAGCCAAAACGGTGTGATTGTCGCTTTAGAAGACCCTGTAGGAACAGCAAGAGATTTGTCAGGATATCATTTATATCTAACGGCAGAGCGAGATAACGTATTGGCGAAATATGAATATGCAATCTCGACCGCAAGAATTCTTGATGCTCACGCACTGCATAAATATAAAGAAGCTGTCAAGTCTGCTCGGGATAGCCTTGAAATGGCGAATGCAGAATTGCGCGACCAGGATTTACGGACCATTGAACCGGCCCCTATCAAGTTCTCCCAACTATATCAAAAGGTCTTTTCCGACTCTATTAACTCAGAGCATTTAAAGGCCAATGGCGATGCCGATGTACTGAATGTGTTAAAAGCGGAATTACAATTGGAAGATGAGCTACCGGGAGTCAATGCCATTAATAAAATGGCCTATATTCCAACTCGTTTTGGCACATTCTTTAAGAATGTTGTAAATGCTCATAGCGCTTTTATTGCAACGCACAGCAATAAACTCAGTGCGCTATATGATTTGTATGCCGGTGATCCAGAAGACCTTGAGGCGGCAAGTGTATGGTGCTGTTACATGCATGGTTTTCTGCATGGATTGGATATTTCACCTTACGGACGTAACGCCTTAATTGCTGCTTTACCGATTGAAGATGCGGACGCATATAAAGCCCCGCCTTATGCACAGCAAGCTACGCCGGCGGTGGAGTCTCTGAAAAAATATTTATCGGATTTCACCAAAGCCTTAGGCGCGCTTGAAAAAGCTGCGAAGACAGGCTATCTCAACATAGCAACCTATGATTTAGTGATAGAACTAGTGATTGATAAAATCTATGTACGCTATACCAATAGTAGCCATAAAGGTTATGTTAGACAGCCATTTAGTGTGCCTCAAACTATTCAGGCTACATATCAAGCCAAATTAAACACCAAAGAGATTGAGAAAATCCTACCGACACATCGAAGCCAAGCCGCGATACCTAAGCATGTAAAAAGACTACAAGAGAACATTCGCTCGCTGAAAGTAGAGTATGCACCAAGACAATATGGTTTATTTCAAATCACGGAAGGATTGGCAGGATTAAATAAAGCCTTGAGTGCTTCCGTTGTGTTGGGCTTCTTTGTACCAAACAAAGCGGAAACAGAATTAGGAAAACTGGGTAATGACCCGTTTTTAGCCTCTATGCAAGTGATTGCCGGAATGTACGCACCGAAAGGCGGTTTAGAACAACACACTTCCCAAGCATTAACGGAGCTTGAACAGTTAACCTCTCGCAAGAATCTGCAACAAAGCAAATGGATAAGTTATTTTGAACAAAAAGGTGCCGGTTCGGCATTGACCCGTATTCGAAATGCGATTATCAACGTCAATACGGGATTGGCCGGGGTCGGTGCGATGTTTGAATTTTTCAACTGGGTGGAGGCCGATTATAAGAGCGATGAAGTGGGCAAAACCGCAGCCTTATTAAGCATGGGGGGCGGATTAGCCATTGAAGGTGCAATCGGCTCATTAGGTATGTTGGCGGGTTCTTCGACCTTATCTGCGGGCACCTTAACGTTATTAACCGGGTTGTCTTATGCCACTTTGGGGATTGGTATTGTGCTGATTACCATTGCAATTATTTATAACTATTTTGCCCCGGAAGATATTGAACTGTGGGCTGAGAATGGTTTTTGGGGTAAGAGTCCTAAATATTGGGGGGAGCCTAATCAGGAGAAGGCGTATGAATGGCTAGTAAAAAGACCTGAAGTTTTTCAAGATCAGTTTGATAAATCAAAATTTAAATATAATAACAATCTATTAGTTATCAATGATACAGCAGTGCATTTCTATCGTATCGAAATGCAGCGCTACTTAAAATCTGTAGCTGAGGTAGTTGTCACCTTGGATTCGACTAATCCGCGAAAAATACTGATACACTACCCTGGCATTTATACCGAACAAGACGCTAAAGAGATCCGTATTGATAGAATGGAAGGTTATGCCAAAAATGTGAAAAAGGTCTATCCGAGTTATGAAGACTGGCGATTAAGTATTGAGAAAGAAAAACTTCATACGACAACAACGTTTGAGCAGGAAGGCGTAGCAGGTATAACCATTCATGATGAGCGATTGCCTTATATGAATATCACCACCTATTCGGAAGATGTTGATGAGGGCGCCATTCCTTATGAGGACTTACTCGCCCTTAGCGTGCAAGTTAGCGTACCGAATTATCAAGGCAATAAATACCGTAAGCAATCGAAACTCACTAAACTGACATTGAAAAAACATTAGGAGAAAACATGGCAGAACAACAGGAAAACAAAGACTGGCTGGATAGACTCGGGGAGTTTTTCAGTAGGATTTTTATTAACCCAAACAAAGATATTGCCTACTCCATTCGTAAACGGGGCGACGATGAAATTGAAATTCGGGATTCCATTTTTGATGGGTATGCCCGAGGATTGATTCGGTTTATCTTATTTGCCGGATTTTTGATTATTGGATTTGGCGGGGGAAATAGCTTAGATAAACCATTTGGTTCTCAAATTAGTGACTTTAAAATGGATTATACTTGGGCATTCAAACCAGATGAACTAATTGCTCCTAATTATAAGGATTATTTAGAACTCTATAAGGAAAAGGGTACATTTGCTTCAAAAAGGCCATTTGAAACCTATGAAAAATATAGACAACGTTACTTAGGTGAATGGGAAAATGATAGATTCAAATTTATTCTATATTGTACTTGGTTATCTGTTTTTTTTATTGCTGTGCTATTTGCTTTTTTCCTCCCCCGTCCCCGTGGTTTCCGAGTCAACCGCAAAAAACGGGTGATTTATTGGCAAACCATCTTCGGCAGTCATGCCATCGCTTTCGTACCGGAACAAGGTGACCCGCTAGGCGGAATCAATTACAGCCGTTTCGGCTTGTATGCGTTTGGTGGTCATGAGCGTTTTTCATTGCAACTGTGGATTGACGACTACCTTTCCAAACGTCGTGTTACTGCGCTTTTTGGGGTGTATCCTAGCCCAAGCTCTGAACATAATGCCCAAATCCTGCGTGCTATTCGCGCCTATCTTACGGAAGATAATCCGGAATTTTTAAAGTATGTTGGCAGAGATTTTAAAAACTTCGGCTTAAAATTTAACATTGCTTTATGTAATGCCTTTGCACTGCGCGTGCCATTTAGTCGCAAAAAAGCCGATCGCGCTATTGAACTGGCACTTGCCGAATGGAATAAGAAAACCCCTAACCAAAAACAAGGCTGGTTCAACGAACGCCGTGCAACACAGAAAATTATCAATGAACGCCATCTGTGGGAAGAGTTGGATAACGAAGTAAAATAACCAATTTAAAACAAAGTGCGGTAAAATTTTTCAATGTTTTTTAAAATATTTGGAAAATTAACCGCACTTTTATTTGAGATGAATAAAGAAAACATGGCAGAACAAGAAAACAAAGACTGGCTAGATAAACTCGGGGAGTTTTTCAGTAAGATTTTCATTAATCCAGATAAAGATATTGCCTACTCCATTCGTAAACGGGGTGAAGATGAAATTGAAATTCGGGATTCGATTTTTGATGGGTATGTTCGTGGATTTATTCGCTTTATTTTAGGTGGGATGATGCTTGTCAATATATTTAATGGCTTATCCATTATCCCATTTTATAGCCATTCAGATGCAAAAAGAGATTATGAGTGGGCATTTCATAGAGATAAAATGCTTATGGAAGAATATAAATCCTATAAAGAAAGAAGAGAAGAAGGAAATAAATTTCGAGAGGAAAAATTAGAACTAACGCCATATGAAATATATACTGATGGACTAGGTCCTCAATCACCAATAAAAGACTTTATCTTAGACATCATTATGATCCCCTTTTTTGTCTTTGCCTTTTTCCTCCCCCGACCACGTGGTTTTCGTGTCAACCGCAAAAAACGGGTGATTTATTGGCAAACCATCTTCGGTAGTCATGCCATCGCCTTTGTGCCTGAACAAGGCGATCCGCTGGGCGGAATTAATTACAGCCGTTTCGGCTTGTATGCGTTTGGTGGGCATGAGCGTTTTTCATTGCAACTTTGGATTGATGACTACCTTTCCAAACGTCGTGTTACTGCCCTGTTCGGCGTATATCCAAGCCCAAGTTCAGAACATAACGCCCAAATCTTACGCGCTATTCGTGCCTATCTTACGGAAGATAATCCGGAATTTTTAAAGTATGTAGGCAGAGATTTTAAAAACTTCGGCTTAAAATTTAACATTGCTTTATGTAATGCCTTTGCACTGCGCGTGCCATTTAGTCGCAAAAAAGCCGATCGCGCTATTGAACTGGCACTTGCCGAATGGAATAAGAAAACCCCTAACCAAAAACAAGGCTGGTTCAACGAACGCCGTGCAACACAGAAAATTATCAATGAACGCCATCTGTGGGAAGAGTTGGATAACGAAGTAAAATAACCAATTTAAAACAAAGTGCGGTAAAATTTTTCAACGTTTTAAAACGCTTAGAAAATCAACCGCACTTTTATTTGAGATAAATAAAGAAAACATGGCAGAACAACAAAACAAAGACTGGCTGGATAAACTTGGGGAGTTTTTCAGTAAAATATTCATTAACCCAAACAAAGACATTGCCTACTCCATTCGTAAACGGGGTGAGGATGAAATTGAAATTCGAGATTCGATTTTTGATGGGTATGCTCGTGGGTTTATTCGCTTTGTTTTAATTGGTATGACACTCATTAACGTATTTCATGGTTCATCTGGCATTCCATTTTATAGCCAATATCTCGAGGCAAAAAGTGATTATGAATGGGCTTTCAATCCTGATAAACCTGCAATGGCACAATATCTGAATTATAAAGAAATGGCAGATCGTCATTATAAAATAGCACAAGAAGAAAATAATCCATTCATAGATCCACCAATGAGCTATGAAGAGTATAAACAAGGCATCCTTTCTAAATCACCATTAAAAGATTTTATTCTTGATATCATTTTAATCCCTTTTGTGGTCTTTGCCTTTTTCCTGCCCCGCCCACGCGGTTTTCGTGTCAACCGCAAAAAACGGGTGATTTATTGGCAAACCATCTTTGGCAGTCATGTCATCGCCTTTGTACCGGAACAAGGTGACCCGCTAGGCGGAATTAATTACAGCCGTTTCGGCTTGTATGCGTTTGGTGGGCATGAGCGTTTCTCATTGCAAGTTTGGATTGACGATTACCTTTCCAAACGTCGTGTTACCGCACTTTTTGGAGTCTACCCTAGCCCAAGCTCTGAACATAACGCCCAAATCCTACGCGCTATTCGTGCCTATCTTACGGAAGATAATCCTGAATTTTTAAAGTATGTAGGCAGGGATTTTAAAAACTTCGGCTTAAAATTTAACATTGCGCTATGTAACGCTTTTGCACTGCGAGTGCCGTTTAGTCGCAAAAAAGCCGACCGAGCCATTGACCTAGCGCTTGCCGAATGGAATAAGAAAACCCCAAATCAAAAACAAGGCTGGTTCAACGAACGCCGCGCAACACAAAAACTCATCAATGAACGCCATCTGCGGGAAGAATTAGATAACGAAGTAAAATAAACTAATTTAAAACAAAGTGCGGTGGAAATTTTAGATATTTATTAAATAGTTAAAAAGTAACCACACTTTTTTTGAACTTCTGGCTGGTTATTGCTATGATTCCGCAAAGTATTTTCATCAGTTAACAAAAAAATTATGTCCACCTCTCTTTGGATTTCTACTGCGTATCTACAACAGCCGCCTAGTTCTGACCAATTCGTCGCGCTACTGGCTTTTGCCGATAGCCGAGAAACATTTGAACAACTTGTCAAAACGACCTTTAACACGCAAAAGGCACATTATTATTACCAACTGGCGCCATTAAAGGCTGAAGTCTTTTTTCAACGGCATGGACAAATATGGCTGGCATATCAGGCTAATGGGTTAAAAGAAGGTGAAGTACGAGTCGTCGAATTGGTTGGTGATAAACCCAAGGAACAGTTTGCTACTGAGACCCATTACTTGCTTTGCCATCAAATCAACCATGTGAAATTGCTGGATAGGCAGTTTGGTCGTCACCCGAAAGTCTTTGCACCTGATGAGATTTTCAAACTACTCTTCCCTAACACGCCGATTCCGCCCGATATAACTCAACCGGGTTGGTCAGAAAATTGGCAGGAACCGACTTTTCTCATGCCGGTTTTAGATGAAAAAACGTTGGAAAAAGACACCGCACTTTTTGGCGAGCCGCTGCCCGAATTAAAATGTTATTTCATCTTAGATGCCAATAAGCATAAATATTTAGAACCTGAGAATTTTCATTGCCGTATTGAAAGCCTGTTTCAAGGGGAATTCGCTGAAATCACCAAAGACATTGCGCCTTATTTGGTAGAAGTGATTCCTTATCCTGATGACAGCTCAGAAAGCGAATTAATGGGCTTGTTTAGTGATGAAGGGGCAATGACTAGATTCAATTGGCATGAAGAACTGGGCATCTTTATTCATTCCCGTTATGATTTCGATACCGTGTTACGTCATCTTCGCCACTTTCCTGTGATGAAAGACGAAAACGGCAAGTGGTTCTTCTTCCGTTTTTACGACCCGAAAGTGTTACGCAATTATTTAGAAGTCATTGCCACCAGCCCGGAAAAACTCAATAAGTTTTTCGGCTATGAAAAGCGCATTATTCATGCTTTTGCCTCAGGCATTGGCGACAGTTTTCATTATTACCAACTTAAAGCCTTACCGGAAGACACCCGAAACACCCCGATTCTCCTAACGGAATTTGAGCTGAATGGATTTAAAGAGAAAAAATGGTTGGAAACGAGAGAAAAAATGGTTGGGTATATATTTAAAACTTATCCGCACGTTTATTCCCCTCAGGAGCAAGAACAATTAATTAACAATTTAGATGAAGCCAGAAACAAAAACTATATTTATGAAACAGCAATTGTACAATATGCCGTCGCAAAACAAAGTGCGGTGAAAAATGGACGAGATTTTGCAACACTTGAAAAACAATTAGAACAAAAGTTCCCTGCACCCTTAGCCCGTGCAATACAATTATTTAATCTTTTAAATTTGGAGCAAGAAAATGGCAAATAAAGAACAAGATTATGAACCACAAGCAAAACCTGCCGATGAAGTAACCAAACAGTGCCAAGAATTTATTCGACTCTATCCCACAAGATGGGCATTAACAGACAGCGCATTTGAAAAAATTAAAAACACAGGAACAATACCAACTCCTCCAAAAGGAATAGCCGAAATGAATAGTGATTATGATCTCCGCCGTTTGCGTGATGGTTATATCTATATTTTGGCGACTAAAGCTGAATGTCAAAAGTTTAAAATAACTACTGAAGCATCTAATGGTGAAGCTTGGTATATTTATGACTGCAATAGTGATGGTGATAAACAAACATTTCATAAATGGTCTAAGAATTTTTTTGAGCAATGGGTTAAAGAACAATCTGAAAAGGATACATCTGAAAAGGATACATCTGAAAAGGATATATCTGAAAAGGATATATCTCAAAACGATACATCAAATGAGGTAAAAGAAGATAATTCTCAACAATTTGAAAAAAACAACAATGAAGAACTCGCAACTAGGGAAGCTCCTCAACAAGCGGAAATACCTGAAGTTAATGTAATAGGAACTCGACGTACTGCATTTATAGAATTAAATCGGGCAATTGAAACAGCATATATTATGTACTCGGAATTTAAATTGCCATACGAACTATTGCAGGCAATAGAAAGAGATCCTTTAGTTAAGATGTTCTGGATGAAGAAAATTCCGACTAACGCACCTTCCGGCCTCACATTAGATATAAAAACGACAGAAAATATAGTTAATGATTTTGCTAGCACAACAAATTATGTACGAGACTATATCAGTAACTTATATCGTAGCCAGCCCATAGGAAAGCTTAGCGCCTGGAAAGAACAACTAAAGAAAATAACCAATTCAGAAGGGGTTATTGTTGCATTAGATGATCCTATTGGTATCGCAAGAGACCTAGATTATTACGTTTATTATTTAGATGATAAACGTCAAGAGGTCTTATCCAAGTATGAA
The DNA here is from genome assembly GCA_902461185.1 of uncultured Haemophilus sp. Lineage (GTDB taxonomy): Bacteria > Pseudomonadota > Gammaproteobacteria > Enterobacterales > Pasteurellaceae > Haemophilus_D. Next base: position 41,368 of record CABPXD010000014.1, on the reverse strand, counting down.
TATGCGTTTATTACTGCACAGATAATTGATGCGCACGTAGCACAATTACAAATGGCAGAAAACAGTAAAAGACGTCGAGCCGTTTCTCAATATGTGCCATATGATAAAAAAATGGATATGACAATAGCTGGAGCATATGCCAAATTAAATATTGACGACTCCCATCTCGACAATAGTGAAGACTCAATTGTTGAAATACTCAAGAATGAATTAGGTATAGCTCAACCTATTAATGGCGTTAATACAATTAATAAAATTGCAAAAATACCCAACCTATTTAATACACATATAGATAATGTAGTGCATAGCATTTGTGATCATATAGCGAAAAACACCCCAAAAATAAAAAATTTATTTGAGTTATATGAGAAAAACAAAAATGACTCTATGGCAAGTTTATGCTCTCAATATTTTGAAGGGCTTATTGGACATTTAAGTTATACATCCCTAGGGCAGCAAGCTTTAATTACAGCATTCAACTCTAATAATGATGTAGTGACAAAAACGCAAAAAGAAATTTTAGCAAAAGCAGCAGAATCATTAAAAAATTTATTAGACTCTTTTAAAAATTTTTTAAGTTCTCTTGCCAACATGGGGAATTTTTATCGCTTCAATCTCTATTCTTTTGATCGAATTGTTCAAGTTATCAGTAATGAAGTGGTACTAGCAGGTAGTTATAGAGAAAATGGCAAGCGGTACTATAAACGAACTGAAATCATTCGGAATATAGAAGAAGTTTATCGAAAAACCGGTGTATTTGGGCAAGAGGAATTATTATCCGAAAAAAAGATTTTTAGTCATGCGAATAAATTAAAAGCATCACGAAAAAAACTCACTACAGAAGAGCTCATTCCTGTAAGAACAGAACTTCCTAAAGGCTTAAAAGTAGATGATTCAGACTTTAAACGGGTAACGGAGCTCTCATCAAAACTTGATGGTGCAGCAAAACTGTTTGCTTTTTCAGCTATATTAGGCTTTTTTACTGAAGATTCCAGTTATACCAAAGAAGGGCGCTGGGCAAATAATGCCGCATTTGCTACTTTATTAGCATTTACAGAAAAAGTCGCGCCAGACAGTGAGTTAGGGTTTGAATTTAGGCAGGTTGCCGGTCAACGCATGTCTTTAACAGCAATTAATAATGCCACGGGAGCAACATTCTCAAGCAGCTGGCAAGCTGCAAGGGCGGGGTTGTTTAATTTCGGCACAGCGCTGGCAGGTATTGGCGTATTAGTTGAAGTGGCAAATGCCCATGAAGCTAAATATAAAGGTGATGAAATAGACTATTGGGGGGCGGTATCTAGAGGTACTGGTTCTACTTTAATGGCATTATCTCCAGCAACATTAGGCAAAGCATTAACCATGATGGCATCCACATCAGCGAATGTGGCACTTGCCGGTACAGCATTGCGAATAGTAGCATTAGCATTGCCTTATGTAGGGGCGGTATTGTTATTAATCGGCATTGGTTTAGCATTATTTAAGAAAAGCGACATGGAGCTTTGGATTAAACATAGCTTTTGGGGAGATAGTGATAATTATTGGGGAGAAGCTGTTGGAGCTTATGATTGGAAAAATGAAAGAAAAATAGACAATTTTGCTCAGCAATTAGAAAACAGTATATTTAATACATCAAATCAGATGAATAAAAAATACTATAAGATCGAAATGCAAAGACTCTTTTCCATAACAGAAAAAATTAAGTTTGAAGTGATGGATAAACACCACATTCGGATAACTCATCCTAATATCACTAATTTAGCTATTGCTCAAGGAATTTCTATTTCCCATAAGGCGATAATTAATCGTACAGGTAAAGCATTCGGGGTCAAAACCAGTCCACAAATTCACTTTAATGACAGCGAGCCTGGACAAGCAATATTATATTTTCCAAATTGGCGGATTGTTGATATGTTAACTGGCGAATCAGGATTTATTGATGAGAGTGATATTGTGAGCTTAGAAATAAAGGCTACCCTCCCTCGCTACAATCAAGCAACTGAAAACATCGAGTCAGATTTACACACATTAAATATGGCAGGGAAATAATATGAATTTAAAAAAAATATATCACGATTTGGGGTTTTCAATACGCAAAGTCAATGAAGATGAAATTGAAATTAAAAACTCAACTTTTGATGGCTATTTACGTGGTTTTTTCAGAACTCTAATTATTGGCATTTTCTCTGTAATTGCATTTTTAGATTACCAACATAATAAAACTCCTCTATTGGGAATATATCAGTCAATAGAAAAAGACTTTATATGGGCTTTTAATCCAGACAAAATAATTAAGCCTTTATATAGTGAATATGTTATTTTTGAAACTAACCCAGAAATGATAAAAAAATATAATATAACAGAAAAAATAAAACCTTATGAAGAATTCAAAGAACCATACTTAAAAAAGCATTTCTGGGATCGCATTTCTGCATATCTTTATTTGATTGGAATCCCACTAGTCTTTTTTCTCTTTTTCTACCCCCGCCACCGCTCAATTCGACTTAACCGTAAAGAGCGGGTCATTTATATGCAGGCATTTCATAAAATTTTTGTCATTCCAGTGCCGGATAAAGGTGACCCGTTGATGGGCATGAAATATAACCGCTTCAGCTTTTATATGTTCGGTAGCCGTAAACAGTTTTCGTTATTGATGACGGGGCTTGTAGTGGAAGGAAAATACACCGAGGCTGAACTTTTAGGTTGTTATCCCCTGCCAAATCCTCTACATAACATGCACCTGATTAAAGCCATGCGGGAGTTTTTTACTCAAGAAAACCCTGAGTTTTTAAAACATATTGGTAGATTTTATCGCACACCATGGCTTCGTCCTGCTATTGCTTTTTGTAACAGCTTCAGTTTTATTCGTTTTCCTATTTCCAGTCGGAAGAAAATTAATCAAGCCATTGCAGAACAAAAAGCTTTTTGGAATACGCTGTCTTACAAACAGCAAATGCAACGTTATGATAAAGCTGTCAAAGAACAACAAGAACTTAATGAACAACTGGCTTCAGAAGGCTTAGTTAACGAAGTCAATGATGACTGGGAAGAAACCGAAAAATCACCAGCGTTGCAAGATTAATAAACAGGTTAAATTGAAAAGTGCGGTAAAATTTTTCAACTTTTTTCAAAATGTTTAGAAAATCAACCGCACTTTTGTTTCAGGCACGCGTTGGGAAACGGAGCCAAAAGGAGAAATCTATCCCTTGGAAAGGCATCTCTTGGGCGATTACCGGCACCCGTAAAGAAAAAGCTAAAATGGAGACAATCGATCCGCGTTCGGTAAAAAGCATTCGCCTAAAAGTGTACCTTGCCGATTATCAAGGATCGGAAGGCAAAATTAGCTCCGAATCTACAACCATTCCAATGAAGTGAGTATCAAATGAGTAAAAATAAAGCATATAAAACACTAAAGTATTCTATCCGTCAATGTAATGAAGAGGAAATCGAAATCCGCAATGCCTTTTTTGATGGCTATCCTCGAGGATTTATTCGGCTTTTATTTATTGGTGTTTTTTGCATGAGTTGGTATCAAAATGCCAAATACAAAGACCCGCCATTTTCTTATGAGATCGCTGCAATAAAGGAAGATTTTGTATGGACATTTAATTCAGATGAAATTATAAAGCCTTTATATAATAACTACTTAAATAAAGTGACAAAACCAGATTTTTTAAGAGATTTTCCTAATACTAAAATTGATACCTATCAAGAATATAAGAATTATTATGTTGAACGACATAAATGGAATAGGATTCGCTTTTTTTTCCACCCAATTTGGATGGCATTCCTGCTATTTTTATTCTGTCTACCGCGCCCGCGTGGAATCAGGATCAACCGTAAAAAACGGATTATTTATGCGCCGATTTTAAACGGCACCTACCGCGTCGCCTTTGTGCCGAAAGAAGGTGACCCGCTAGGCGGTGTAGTCTATTCCTGTTATGGCCCGCACCCTTTGGGCGGAGAAAGTTTATACTCTTTTGTGATGGCCATTCGGGAAGAGAAGAATATGCTTCCCTCCCGTCATTATTTAGGCGTATATCCGTCAGTGACTTCCAAGCAAAGCATTGATATTTTAAACGCCATTCGGGCTTATCTCACAGAAGATAACCCTGAATTTTTAAAACACATCAAACCCCGTTTTAGCGTATGGCATTACATTGCCACCATCCCGTTTTGCAACGCTTTTGCCCTTCCTATGCCGTTTAATCGCGCTAAAGCGGATAAAGCTATTGAAAGCGCACTGGCCGACTGGAACAAGAAAACCAACAACCAAAAACAAAAATGGTTTAAATCCATCGCTGAAGAACAAAAGCTAATTAACGAAGAACACTCGGCGGAAGGGTTGGACAATCAGGCAAAATAAGTCGTTGAAGGCAAAAGTGCGGTGGAAATTTTAGGTGTTTTACCCCCCCCCCTTGAAAATAACCGCACTTTTGTTTCAGGCACGCGTTGGGAAACGGAGCCAAAGAGGGGAAATCTATCCCCCTTGGAAAGGCATCCCTTGGGCGATTACCGGCACCCGTAAAGAAAAAGCCCAAATGGAGACTATTGATCCGCGTTCGGTAAAAAATATTCGCCTGAAAGTGTATCTTGCCGATTACCAAGGCTCCGACGGCAAAATCAGTTCCGACTTAACCGCCATTCCAATGAAGTGAGTGCAATATGAATCAAAATAAAGCATACAAATCTTTAAAATATTCCATCCGCCAATGCGGAAAAGATGAAATCGAAATCCGCAATTCTTTTTTTGACGGTTATACTCGAGGATTTATTCGGCTCTTATTTATTGGTATTTTTTGCATGAGTTGGTATCAAAATGCCAAATATAAACAGCCGCCTTTTTCCTATGAAATCGCTGCAATAAAAGAAGATATTATTTGGACTATTTATCCAGAAGAAAAAGTAAAACCGTTATATGAAGATTATTATAAATGGGTTACTAAACCAGAAACGAAAAATAATTATCCAAATGAAAAAATAGAAACATATGAAGAATATATGGATTACTACATTGAAAAGCACAAATGGAACAGGATTCGCTTTTTTTTCCACCCAATTTGGATGGCATTCCTGCTATTTTTATTCTGTCTACCGCGCCCGCGTGGAATCAGGATCAACCGTAAAAAACGGATTATTTATGCGCCGATTTTAAACGGCACCTACCGCGTCGCCTTTGTGCCGAAAGAAGGTGACCCGCTAGGCGGTGTAGTCTATTCCTGTTATGGCCCGCACCCTTTGGGCGGAGAAAGTTTATACTCTTTTGTGATGGCCATTCGGGAAGAGAAGAATATGCTTCCCTCCCGTCATTATTTAGGCGTATATCCGTCAGTGACTTCCAAGCAAAGCATTGATATTTTAAACGCCATTCGGGCTTATCTCACAGAAGATAACCCTGAATTTTTAAAACACATCAAACCCCGTTTTAGCGTATGGCATTACATTGCCACCATCCCGTTTTGCAACGCTTTTGCCCTTCCTATGCCGTTTAATCGCGCTAAAGCGGATAAAGCTATTGAAAGCGCACTGGCCGACTGGAACAAGAAAACCAACAACCAAAAACAAAAATGGTTTAAATCCATCGCCGAAGAACAAAAGCTGATTAACGAAGAACACTCGGCGGAAGGGTTGGACAATCAGGCAAAATAAGTCGTTAAAGACAAAAGTGCGGTGGAAATTTTAGGTGTTTTAAAAAAACGCTCCTAAAAATGACCGCACTTTTGTTTGAAGCACGCGTTGGGAAACGGAGCCAAAGAGGGAAAATCTATCCCCCTTGGAAAGGCATCCCTTGGGCGATTACCGGCACCCGTAAAGAAAAAGCCCAAATGGAGACTATTGATCCGCGTTCGGTAAAAAATATTCGCCTGAAAGTGTATCTTGCCGATTACCAAGGCTCCGACGGCAAAATCAGTTCCGACTTAACCGCCATTCCAATGAAGTGAGTGCAATATGAATCAAAATAAAGCATACAAAACCTTAAAATATTCCATCCGTCAATGCGGAGAAGATGAAATTGAAATTCGCAATTCTTTTTTTGACGGTTATCCTCGAGGATTTATTCGGCTCTTATTTATTGGTATTTTCTGCATGAGTTGGTATCAAAATGCCAAATATAAACAACCGCCATTTTCTTATGAGATCGCTGCAATAAAGGAAGATTTTATTTGGGCATTTAATCCCGATAAGGAAATTTATCCGCTATATGAGAAAAGCAAAAAAATCCATAATGATCCTGAATATCAGAGAATGTTTCCAAATGATAAATTACGTTCTTATGAGGAATATAGAAAATCATATATTGAAAAATTTCAATTTGAGAGAATAAGAGCCTATTTTCACCCAATTTGGATGGCATTTCTGCTATTTTTATTCTGTCTGCCACGCCCGCGTGGAATCAGGGTAAACCGTAAAAAACGAATTATTTATGCGCCGATTTTAAACGGCACCTACCGCGTCGCCTTTGTGCCGAAAGAAGGTGACCCGCTAGGCGGTGTAGTCTATTCCTGTTATGGCCCGCACCCTTTGGGCGGAGAAAGTTTATACTCTTTTGTGATGGCCATTCGGGAAGAGAAGAATATGCTTCCCTCCCGTCATTATTTAGGCGTATATCCGTCAGTGACTTCCAAGCAAAGCATTGATATTTTAAACGCCATTCGGGCTTATCTCACAGAAGATAACCCTGAATTTTTAAAACACATCAAACCCCGTTTTAGCGTATGGCATTACATTGCCACCATCCCGTTTTGCAACGCTTTTGCCCTTCCTATGCCGTTTAATCGCGCTAAAGCGGATAAAGCTATTGAAAGCGCACTGGCCGACTGGAACAAGAAAACCAACAACCAAAAACAAAAATGGTTTAAATCCATCGCTGAAGAACAAAAGCTAATTAACGAAGAACACTCGGCGGAAGGGTTGGACAATCAGGCAAAATAAGTCGTTGAAGGCAAAAGTGCGGTAAAATTTTTCAACGTTTTTTAAAATGTTTGGAAAATCAACCGCACTTTTATTTTTTATGAACATTAGAATAGAAAGCTTCCTATAAGGTATACTAAATTCATAAACATCAGATTCAGAAATAATAAGGAAAGTGATGAATCGAAATAAAATTTACCATGATCTTGGCTTTTCTATTCGCAAAGTCAATAAAGATGAAATAGAAATCAAAAACTCAACTTTTGATGGCTATTTACGTGGTTTTTTCAGAACTCTTATTATTGGCATTTTCTCTGTAATTGCATTTTTAGATTACCAACACAAAGAAACTCCCTTATCAGGAATATTAGAAGGAATCAAAAATGATTATATTTGGGCTATTAATCCAGATATAAAAATTAAACCTTTATATGAAGAACATATAAAAATTAGAAGTACTCCTGAATTTATTAAAAGTTTTCCAGATGAAAAAATAGAAATCTATGAAGAATACAGAAAACCATATATAGAAAATCATTTTTGGCGAACACACGTATTTTACTTTGAGCTAATTCCAATCTTTTTGGTATTTGTACTCTTTTTCTATCCTCGCCACCGCTCAATTCGACTTAACCGTAAAGAGCGAGTCATTTATTTGCAGGCCTTTCATAAAGTTTTTGTCATTCCAGTGCCGGATAAAGGCGATCCGCTAATGGGGATGAAATATAACCGCTTTAGCTTTTATATGTTCGGTAGCCGTAAACAATTTGCTTTATTGATGACCGGGCTTGTAGTGGAAGGAAAATACACCGAGGCTGAACTTTTAGGTTGTTATCCTTTACCAAATCCTCTACATAACATGCATCTGATTAAGGCCATGCGGGAGTTTTTTACTCAAGAAAACCCTGAGTTTTTAAAACATATCGGTAGATTTTATCGCACGCCATGGCTTCGTCCTGCTATTGCTTTTTGTAACAGTTTCAGTTTTATTCGTTTTCCTATTTCCAGTCAGAAGAAAATCAACCGAGCCATTGCGGAACAAAAAGATTTTTGGAATACGCTGTCTTATAAACAGCAAATGCAACGTTATGCCAAAGCCGTCAAAGAACAACAAGAACTTAATGAACAACTGGCTTCAGAAGGCTTAATTAACGAAGTTAATGATGACTGGGAAGAAACCGAAAAATCCCCAGCTTTGCAAGATAAATAAACAAGTTAGATTGAAAAATGCGGTAAAATTTTCAACGTTCTTAAAACGCTTAGAAAAGCGATATTACTTGAAGTAGAGATTATTTTATCCCTTAAATATCTTTAAGCTTAAATATTCTAACCATTTAAAAAATTACTTATTTTATCTAAAATTTAATGTTAAATCGTTCATAATTTGATATAGTTACGCTTGTCTGTAAAGACAATAAATATATTCATCTTTAAAGTCATTAGGAGAATTTTATGCCTACACCAGCATTTATTTCCATTGAAGGTAGTAATCAAGGAAAAATTACAGCAGGTGCATTTACCGAAGATTCAGTCGGTAATGTTTATGTTGAAGGTCATGAAGATGAGATCATGGCACAAGCGATTAGCCATATCGTTACTGTTCCAACTGATCCACAATCTGGTCAACCATCTGGTCAACGCGTTCACAAAGCATTCAAATTTACTTGCTCTTTAAACAAAGCAGTGCCTTTGATGTATAACGCATTAGCTTCCGGTGAAATGTTACCAAAAGTTCAAGTAACTTGGTTCCGTACCTCTATTGATGGTCGCCAAGAAGAGTTCTTCTCTACTGTATTAGAAGACGCAGTAATCGTTGATATGAACTTAGTAATGCCAAATGCGCAAGATCCAAGCAACGCACCATACACTCAATTATTAGAAGTAAGTATGAGCTACCGTAAAATTAACTGGGATCACACTATTGCTGGCACATCAGGTTCTGATGACTGGCGTAGACCACAAGTTTAATTGTATCTACTTAATGAAAAAGCTAAATAGATTTCTATTTAGCTTTTTATTTTCTATAAGAAAGGGAAAATATTATATTTCCCTTGTACTTAAATTAATTATTTTCTGGAAATTTCACTTCTTCTTCATAAATTTCCATTGGTTCTAAAGAGCTTTTACCTTCTTTTTCTGGATCAAGTAATTTTGATGGTAATCTAAAGTTGCTTAACACGCCACCAAAGAACGGATTTGTGCCATTTTCTACCGTTAATCTATAATTGATCGCTCCACCATTTAATTTAAATGAGAGATCTACAGATTGTCCATTTACCTTCTTCGCCGCTTGATCTAACACTCGGAATAATGACCATTCACCTGTTCGACGAAGAGTTGATGTATCTCCAGTTGATGTAACAAGCGTTAAACTTGTTTCAACATCTTGTCGTGTCGTATTCGGCCAAATTAAGCGACTTGCAGACGGTACCTCATGGCTATATTTCAGTAACTGACCATCAATATTAAATGTAGATGCCGTAAATTTCCCAGAGAGCCCTAGCGGTTTTAAGCTGAAAGAAATATTAACATTACCTGAAGCATCAAAATAATTTCGTTGAATATTTTGTAAATCCTGAAGCGCAGCTAAGAATGATGAGGAAATCACACTTTCGCCGTTAACTACAGAAAGTTCCGCATTGTCTTCTAGGAAGAATTTTAAATAATCATTGTAAAAACGCTGTACACGCCCGTTTGGTCCAAAGAACTCACGGAAATCATCCAATGAGATATTTTCGCTCGCCTTACGATTTAATGGGTAACGATTTGCGATTCTACTCTTATAGAAACCATATACATTACGATTCCATAGTGTATTAATTTCACTTAATGCTGTTTTTAGTTCGAGTGTCCAAGCCTCATCTGCTACTTTGTTTAATTGAGTTGAAAGTGGTTCAGCCATTTCATTCGCTAAACGTTTTAAATCAACAGTTGGATTTGTTCGTTCTAAATTAAGCTCTGCCATAATTGCTTTCAATGCAGTTTGAGATGGTTCCGGTGATTTCTGAATTGTCTGCATATAGAATTTTAACTCAGACAATTTTTTCATTACCGTATCCATATGTGGCTGTCCTGCATCTGACGCTGCTTTTACCTCATTAACTAAAGGGGCAAAGTGTTGTGCAATTTGCAATGATGCCATTTGATTTGCTGTTGCTACATTTGTATTTTCATTACGGTTTTCAGCATTAATTCCCGATAAACTTGGATAAATATCACTGTTCTTATCAATTAAATTAATCATTTTTTGTAATGGTTTTTCATTACTGGTTAAAGCATCTAATACATCTACCGCATGACGCAAATCAACAAAATGAATAATTTCTAAATTATTTAATGCATCTTGCCATGTCTGAATGTAATCCGCGATGTAACGTTCTCGGATTTCTTCAGATAAATTAGCTAGCTCTTCTTTTGAATAATTTGTCGTTTGCTGCTTACCAAGTACCCAAGCATCTATTGCAGCAAGCTGCAATAAATCTTGAGCTTTAGGATCATAAAAATCTTTATATGCCCAATCGGTAAATAGTGGACTAATTAATGTACCATACCAACTAATATTTTTATCTCTAAAAAATGTTTTAGGATCTTCAGTTGTAAAATCGGTTTTAAATATAGTGGTAAAAGTTTGTCCAATTTCAGCCTTCAAATCAGTGGCTGGCTGCAGTTCTGTATTTGCCAGAATTTTAAAGTTTTGGTAAACACGGTCTGCCAATGGTAATTTACTGTATTCCTGCTGTTTATCTGCAATTTTTTTATCAAACATACTGAGATCTGGATCTACATGTTCCATTGCATAGCTAAAATGAGCCATAAGCTGACGCTGAATATCTGGATTCTTAGGATAATTTTTTTGCAAATATTTCGTCATCCACTGCTCTGGAATTTTAACCTTTCTATTTGCCATGTCATCGATCATTCGATAAACACGTAATAACTCAAGTCCTTCATTGCTATCTTCAGGTAAAGCATCCATTTGCTCAATCAGTCCCATCGCAATTTCAGGTAAAAAACGCTCCCCAAGGAATTTTTTATACGCTTCACTTACTTTTCCACCTACTTTTTTACCTTGGTATAACCCAAAATCTTTAATTATAGGTAAGGCCTTTTCATAGTTTCCATAACCATATGTAGCCTGACGTAATATATTCAATGGTTTTAATAAATTACGTCCTGTCGGATCCATGGATTGACTGATGTTCATTTGACGGAATTCTTCAGTCAATTTTAGAATTTTTACTGATGTTGTTTTATTTTGATAGAAGTAATTTTGCCATGTCGCTAAAACACAAATACCACAAACAGCCATCGCAATAGCGCCTAAAATAAATTTACGTTTACTGCGTCGAATTTCTTTTTCGTTATCGCTAACGAGTCCAGCTTCAGGATAAATAATATTTTGAAAGAAATTATGCGTAAAATATGTTCTTTGAGAACGTTCAGGCAAATAGCTCGGCACAACATGAGGTAAATCAAACTGCTTAGAAATGGCCGCTTGATAAAAATCCATCGGTATGCCTTCTTGGAAGATAGAAGAAAAATACACACCACGAACATAAGGTGTGGTTGTGAAACGATCGCTCTCTAGTATATCGCTGATAAATTGAAGCAAGATATTCTGCATACCACTTAATTGGCGAGCATACATATAAAGCGATTCTCGTTCTTCTTGCGAAATTGTTCCAGCTAATTTATCAAAAATAATTTCTTCGATCTCTTTAACAAAAGCAGTATAGCTATCCGATAATTCTTTTGTCCAATTATCGATTTGTTCATCTGTATTTAATGTGAAAGAAAAACCTAAATTTTTATGACGTTCAGCTTGTTTCAAATCACTGTAGAATGTTTCAAAACCTTCAATAAGATCAGCTTTATTTAAAACAACATAGACGGGAACTCGTGCACCAAATTGTTCGGTAACTTCACGGATTCGGTTACGTAATATAACGGCTAATGCTTGTCTATCACTGTGATTTGATGCAATTAACTTTGGAAGATCAACAACTAAAATAATGCCATTAATTGGTCTTTGTGGGCGAACATCATTAATCCAATCAAGTAAATGTGACCATAATCCTTTTGCAATTTTACCCTCTGGATCACGTTCCGTACCTAACTGCTGAATCATTCCACCTTCAGGATCAAGCAAAATCGCATCATCACTTGCCCACCAGTCAATTTGATATAAAGAATTCTCGCGCATATAACGTTTAGACGTTCTTTCTACGGCTGTGAGAGTAAATTTCTGGTTAGAGCGGTTAATAAAGCTTGTTTTGCCAGCTTCATCTGAACCAAGAACCATATACCATGGAAGTTGATAAATGTAATCTTTATTAGATAAATGATTTTTAAGTGCTTCAGACATCAGTTCAAGGCTGTCATCTTGATCCTTAATATAAGGGAGGATAATGTCTTTTTCCTCTTGTTCTTTCTCTAAATCATTTTTTTCTTTATTTAAGCGAGCATTCTTGAGTTGAAGTTTCAAAATAGCAATAATGGCTAAAGTGAGCAAAACAACAACAGTGGCAATAATTCGACTCCCCATTCCAACTTGTTTCGCTAAGTCATAATCCCAACCATTTTCATTTGAAAGGCCAGTAAAACTCCAAGATGTACCATAGGTCCAAATTCCGACAAAAATAAGGATTAGACCTAATGTAAGTAATACTGGGAGTGAATTTCTAAGATGCGAAAAAATAGGACGCGTAAACTGGCGAAAAATTCCTAATAATTGGTTCAAATAATTCATTCATTATCCTTTATTAATTTATCTTTTAATTGTTCTATTTGAGTAAAAAAAGTACTATCCCACTCTTCAACCGTGTATTTTTTGCAGTGATTAATTAGTTCAGACAGCTCATTAAGAGCGATCGATAACATATCCTCTTTTAAGAAAAAACGTATTTTTTCAAATTGTAAATAATGTTTTGTTCTAACATCAATCACTGATTTTAACTGTTCATCAATTTCTTTCAGAACAGATACAAAACCTTCAACCAAATAAAGCTCATCAAGGTCATTCTCTAATGAATTTTGTACTGAAGCTTGAGAGCTTACATTCACACTATTATTATCGGAAAGCCAATCAGAAACGACATCGCTCAAAAAAGGTTCTCCATTTTGAAATTTTGCTAAATGAAATGTAGGAAACTTATTAACAAATTGTTCGGTTACACTTCTTATCGTTTCTGCTACCTCTTTAAATTTTAAAGCTTGACAACATTTTGCAGATAAATAACTCCCTTCAATCCAGTATGGGCTCGTTGTTAATGTTTTTTCAATACGATTTAACAACTCCACACTTGGTGACGAAACAACCTGCTCCCGATAATCACTTACTTTATCAAGTGGAACGGATTGCATGGCTGTAATACCTTGGCTATTCATCTCTGGTAATTGGGTAATACTATGCCATAGTCCAAATCGACGGCTTACGTAACCCAATATTGATGAAGGCTGTAATTCACAAGTGGTATCTGCAACTTGAAAGTAAAATTGTTTTAATTGACGAGCATTTGTCAGTTCAAATTTATTTACGTCAGGAATATTTAAAGAAACTTTCTCAGCAGAAACTTGGCTAGCAGTGATTGGTGCATCTGTAGCCATTTGGTCTGGTGCGACTTTATTCTCTTCTTTTGTCTGAGAATTCTCAACAAAATCTGACCGCTCTTTTACGAAACGTCGTAATCGAGCTAAAGCAGACTCAACACCAGGAAGTTTTTCACTTAATTGAAGCGAAAGCACCTCTATAAATTTGTCTATCTGCTCATTTTCTACTACCGTAAATCTTACATCTGTATTAATTGATGCTGCATTTTCAAGACGTTCAAAAATAAGTGTAATGAACTTTCCTTTAAAACGATTAATTGTATTATCGGTTGAAGGCTTAGGGTAAGCATTAAAAAGAAACTTCTTATTGAATTCTGAGAACAATGATAGAAAGTCAACAAGATTAGACTTAAATCCTTTATAAAGTAAGGCATAACCTAGATATTGTAAAACCTTATAATCTTTACAAGACTCAGACAAATACTGATGAGAATGTGAAATAATCCCTTCCCAATCAATCGTATCATGCTGCAAAGAACCAAACTTCATGACTTGCTCATCAAGCGCAGAAAAAACGATACCCTCTTCATCAGGTGTACCGACGGGAAAATATTCTCCAGTAATATCATCTAAAATGCTCTGATACTTCATTTTACCAACCACATTCTTTTCTTATTGGCGCAACTTGAGATGCTAGTCCGTTATTTTTGAAAATAAACTGACGATCTTCTTGCGGAAGAGAAACTGAAAACGTATCAATATATAAGATTGATTTTAATTGTTGTATTGCATAGAGTCCTCGCCCAGCATCTAACAAATAGCCTCGTTCTGCACTCTGCCAATCAATTTTAGAGGCAGTATGATTTGTATCGTTATTAGCAATATGAACATTCAGTAAATTATGTTTAACGGGTTTATCCAATGCAATTTGGAATCTTGTGATATTGTCTTTACAAGCAACGTATATCGAAGCATTGCCGTCATTACTTAATAAAGCGAGTTCTAAATTATTTTCAGCCCAAGCATCCCGTCCATCAACTTTCGCTAATGTAAAAATATCACCAACCAATTTAGGAACAAGATTACTGACCGCACGTTCATCTATCATTTGCTCTCTAACTGGTGTATTAAATACTCTATCGAAACATGCAAGACGATTAATATTGGATTTAATCGATACGCATTGCTCTGCTTTATCCAATCGTTCTTCAGATAAAGTATTCACAGAATACATAGATAAGAAAAAAGCAAACATCGCTTTACATACAAAAGAAAAACGTGGTGCCATAACAAAATCCCTCACTACATATTATTAATAATGTCATTTACATTATTAATGATCTCAGTCGAATATGAATCCAAAAGCATACTATATAAGAAATAAATTAATACAAAAACAAGTAATGTTCCCCATGCAACACGATTTAATGATAACGGTTTCTTTACCGTATAATCACTTTTGTAAAGATGCGTTTGCTGGTTTCTCTGATAATCATACCCACGTAATGGTCTCAGTGTTTTTTGTAATTTTATTAAAATATTTTGAATATTTTCTTGCCCATGTGGACTAAGGGCATACTGCCCTTTAAAGCCAAGAGCCAAACAAATGTACATAAATTCTAACAACTCATGATATTTTTCAGGTTCAAGCATCGTTCTTGATAAGATAGAGTAAAACTTTTCTCCTCCCCATGTTTCATTATGAAAATGAGCAAGTAACGATCGCTGACCCCAAACTGAAGAACTTCCCCAAGAAGTTGCCATCACCATTTCATCAATAAATGTACACACACAATAGCGGAATGAAAGCTGGAATGCACTGTCATAGTTTAATTCTTTTACTTTTTCACCCAATGCCATGATTTCATTTTGCATCCTAGTGTATAAACTACTGATATCATCTACATACGATAATTTTCTTAGTCTAAGAGCTGTTGCTAATAGCGGATTTGCCAATTCAACTAAGGTATTATAAGAGTGAGTTTGTAATTGAAAGTCATAGTCTATATCAAAATCAACATTCCCAACTTGTTCATAAAGAAGATCGATTTTTTCATTAATTACTGGTACATTATTCGTAATGAAAACTCGATCTGAAGGTATATCAATTGATGAATTATATGTATTCAACAACTCTCTATTATTCATTATGCTAAATCTCCACGGATAGCCCAAAATTCAAGCTCTAACCCTGGATAATTTCCTGTAATATGGAAACCAAATCCAGATGAAGTTAATAAACTTTCCCAATATGGCGATGTTTTATCTAATTGGAAATACATAAAACCAGAATGGTAAGGTAAATATCGAGGAGCTACAGGTAAAGCACTCACAGGAACACCAGGCAATTGTAAATGAACTAGTTGATTAATTTGCTCGATGCTTGATATCTTAGTCTGTTGAATAAACTGATTTTTTAACAACTCTGGTTGTAAATGTGCTTTTACAGCAATGATAAATTCAGCTGTAGAATAAAGTGATGCATCGTTAACCTGAGCCGTATAAATTCCATATTGACGAGCAACAACTGGCAATGGTACAACTTTTGTATTTGTCACTATACTTAAATAGGACTTGATATCATTAAATAAGGGCTCTAAAGAAGTCGCTGGATTTTCATGAAGATAATCATAAAAAGTTTCTGAAAATCGTTCTTTTAAAACAAAAGTAGTCAACTCACTACGTAATGAAGCAAGTAATTCATAAACAGATAAAGGATGAACTTTACCTAATTTCACAATACTTTTTATTAACGGTGAAACCCTATTAAGACTTAAAAGCATAAGGAAATCATTAACATCAGCTACTCCAGATTGTTCAGGACGCCCTATTCTACTCACAATATTTTGTGCTCGTAATGAAATTAAATCAGACAACTCTGCTAATTTCTTCATGAAGACTGGCATTGCATTAATATGCAATGACATAGGATAAAATGCTTCATCTAATATAACTTGATGATCTAATGTAATATCCTTAATCTTTGCAATAGGTAAAGAAACATAATTACTCAAATCATCTAATGAAGATTTTAGGAAATATTGATTTTTCAACAACTCAAGCTGAGTATAATTTCCACTTTCACTATGAGAGTCTTTCACTTCAGTAAAAACAATTTCACTTCGAAAATCCATTGACTCTGAACGATTTGATGAATATTTAATTTCACCTTCTCCATTTGTAATAATCGGCAAACAAAGATAAATTGTTTCGCCAACAAAATTACTACTTACGCTAATTGGAGAAGGCAAACTATCCGTTAGAGGTAAATCAAAAAGTGTTCCATCGGGCATTACACCTTTACATTCAGTGATACCAAACTTTCCAAAAGAAAGCTGCTGTTGATCAACCGCAATTTTCTCAAAACCTAAATTATAAGCCGAGATATCAATAACTTGCTTCAGTTGTGATGTTAAAAAACGGCTTTCTTGCTGAAAATGTTGCGGCCTAATGAATAGGCCTTCTTTCCATAAAACACGATTTGATAAAGACATGGATTAATTATCCTTAAAAATTTCAACTTTAGAATCTAAAACACGAATTAACAGAGGGTAATTTTCCCCGCCTTTAGGTTTTACTTGCACAATGCCTTTCCATTTGCGGTTTTCATAACCATTAAAAAGCGCTACCACCCCAATATAATGGGTTTTTTCATTCATTTCTTCTGAATCCACAAATCTAAACTGATTAGGAGCAACAATTAAATCTATATTTGAAACATATGTCTTACCCAATGATTCTGTAAAATCATTGCCACGAAAATCATCATATGTACTACTTAAAAACAGAGACTTATCAGTTAATTGGAAGATTTTTAACATCACAGGAGTCGCTCTAGCATCAGCCTTTCCATTTTCTTGCCCGATAATTTGCTTATCCGAATTAGTACTATTGGCTGTCGCATTCTTTTTGTATTCATGAGCTGTCATTGGACGTTTAACTTGAGGTTGTTTTAAAGCGTCTAGCTCTTCAAACTCTGCTGATGCCTCATCACTTACTACAGTAATAGCATCATCTTTCGGTGAATAAACGTTAATATTGGCACGATCCGTTGCATAAATAGAAAGTGAATAAGTCGATGGTTTTACTAAACGCGGATTGACACTCGGTTCATTATTAGAAGAGCATCCTGCCATAGTTAATGCAACAACAGTAAACATAAATAAAGATTTTAATTTCATAAGATTTCCTTAGTTATTTAATAAAAAATAGCGGATCTAAAATAGGCTCCACTTGTTTTGGTTTTGTATCATCTTTATCGGTAAAAGTTGATACAGAATTCTGTGTTCCTTCATATTCAACTGTAGATGTAGATTTCACTAATTCACTTTGTGACTGGTTAACATCCAATGGAGTATAATATTCTAAAACACTATGAATATAAGGATTAAAAAATTTATATTCCGTAGACTCAAATTGATGAGGCATCGCATCAATTAACTCTGTAGAAGACTCATCATCTACTGTTAATGCTAATAACGGATCTAGATTCGTACCATTTGTTTTTAATTCAAGTAAATCTTGATTAATGATAGCTCTCTCAAAATCATAATTATATTGCTGAGCATGTTCTAAATTTAAGATTGTATTATCTGTTTGTTTATTCAATAAATAAGATAATTCATCTTGTAAAGTCACTATTTCTGC
The DNA here is from genome assembly GCA_902461185.1 of uncultured Haemophilus sp. GTDB lineage: Bacteria > Pseudomonadota > Gammaproteobacteria > Enterobacterales > Pasteurellaceae > Haemophilus_D. Next base: position 23,263 of record CABPXD010000014.1, on the reverse strand, counting down.
TTCATTAGTAAAAATCTTAGCTCTAATCTTATAATTACATAGAGAAATAAGATCATTATCATTTAATTTGATAATTCCTCCCGCTGGGAGAGCTTTCGTTGTACCATTAATAAAAAGCTTTTTACTATGAGCTATTAAACAAAAATCAGTATTATAATACTTTATTTCAAACTCAATATCTGAAATTTCATTCTTCCAATTATCTATTTTCCAATTCACATTTGATGAAGAACCAACTAAACCACCAGATAAATCAAAATAGCAATAAGGTAATGTTCCTCTTTCAAGCATCAACGCATTAGTTACCATCAATAAAAGCTTATGCATTTATGCCGTTCCTTCAATGATTACCCGGTTTAAAGAATGAACTTTTGCTGAATCTGTATTAATCAATGTCGTCCACCCTAGCCAACTAGAATTATCCTTTCCCAAAATAAATGTAGACTGCGTATCTGGATGTAAACCTAATGAGATATCATAAGGCAGTGGATCTTTTAATAGAAAGCGAATCAACTCTTGAAGATGCTTATACTTTTCAGTATTTGGCAAAAATTGGTAAAATTCACTTATTGTTAGATTATCAATATTAACTCTAAACTTATTTGAAAATGATTCAACTTTATCGCCCGAAATAAAATTATTACCTAACATCATATTTTGCATACCAAGTTTATTTTTTTGTTCATTTTCTACTTCAACAAGCTGTCTTACATGCTCCTCAATAAAAACATCATCCAAATCAAAATAATGTCGAATAATATCAGCTAGTATCTGCGGGGTTCTTATACCCGATTGTATAATACCAATATAATAAAAAATCTTATTCCAATTTAAATGAGAAAAACCTATAAAATCTTTAGATAACCCTAAGATATTCAGAATGTTCCGAGAATAATTATCTGAGAAATCAGGTTTAAAGCGTATATAATATTTATATTTTCTCCAGATTTGGTGAAATATTGCGAGCAAATGATGATTAAAAAAATCTAAATACTGAGCTTGAATAGACTCATTATCATACGACGACTCTGCAATTTCATCCAAGATACTTCCTGGAAGTGGACCTGATGCACCTTGTAATCCCAAAAAGTTAGTAATAATTTGGAATATCCGTTTCCCTTCTTCATCTTGAATGGCAACTTGCTCAATATCCCCAGCAGGAAAATTAATTTTAGGATTACTAAAGAAACGAAATATTGATTCCTCAATTAAAGTATTTTCTAATTCATCTAAGCTCATAGACGATGCCTCAGCTATTGTTTCTATGAGCTGATGAAAGCCAAACTGAATTAGATCACTCTTTGAAGAGAGGTTTTCTGTTCCCATTTAAATATCTCGTTATTGCTTGTATTAATAACTTCTAAAAGATGAAATGAATTTATTGTTCCATATAACCTAAAAAATTCAGCAAGAATCGAACCAAATAAAAATAATTCTCCTTCACAGAGAAAATTATTACTATCTATTCTTAATACTGATTTTTGACCTCTATATACGATACCTTTTATGACTTTATCAAGTGGACGAGTCATAATTGACTCCATCCCAGCCAAACGTTTTTCAGTTCTTCTTAATGCCTGAACATCATACATTGCAGAAAAATCATAAGTTAATAGTATTTCCTTTAAAACATCTAATTTTGTCAAAGATAAATAATTAAGTGAAAGATTGGAGACTAACTTCCAATGAATCGATTCATCTAAAACAGCTCGAACTGTTTTTACAGGCAACGTAATATTTTTAAAGTCAATATAAGAAGGAGTATTTTGTGATGGTACACAAATATCACCAATACCTAAAAACTCAGGTAAATTATAATTTGTACAATCTAAATCTATAGATATAGTTTCTCTAGAAGTATCTAAAATCTTATTGGAATCAGATACAAAAGAGACAAAATGATCATAACCTGTTTCTTCAATATTATTTTTAATAATTGATTTATAGTACCCATACCTTCCTGATGCGGAACTGTGCACAAATGATTCAAATTTTGGATAAGTATAAATCCTATTTCCCGTCTCTTTTAAAAACTTTGAGCCTGAAACACGCTTAATATCGAATATCTCGAAATGCTCCCGATTAAAACCAGCCGGAATCACTGGATATAGATCTTTTTTTCCATCAAAATTTAGCGGAATAGCATCATGTTCAAATAAATTAATTACTGGGACGCAATACAAAGAAAAATCTGCTCGTGTTAATTTTAGATCTTTAGGAAAAGAACGATTAAACTCAAAAAATAACTTAAATTTTTTCTTACCTAATCGATTTAAATATAGATGTAAATTTCTTAACTTAAAGAAATAAAATTTTTTAGGAAAAAAGAAAAATTCTTGTAATAATCGATACCCATCAAATGCATTATCTGGATAAGGAATCAAAGATTCATCTTGATCAAAACCAACAGAAGAAATAACATCCAGTGGTAAATTAATTACACCGTCTTCTGATTTGATATAAACTTTTGTTAAATAATTAAAAACCCATTGATAACAAGTTAAAGCACTGTAATCACTCCCTGATAAATAAAATGACAATTCATCGCACCGTATAGAAGAAAAATCACTATCTGTGATATTCTCTAACTCTAATTCAATGATTGTAGACTCACTACCCGATGCGCTTTTTACATCATTTAACACAAGCGGATAAACTGAGACATCCATCGTTGTCTGAAACTGACAAGCTGTACCGTCTACAGGTTTAGATGAAACAAATGTCCCTTTAGGAACTACATGCTTTGTTGTAATCGCCCTTTCTTTAGGTTGAAAGTTTAAAATTGCACAGCTTGGTAAAGGGCGCAAATAATTTGGCCAAAGAAGCTGAATCATTGATTGAGTTATCTCAGGTAAATTATCTTGAACTTTTTCTTTCAAACGTGCCGTTAAAAAAGCAAAAGATTCAATAATTCTCTCAGCTTCAGGATCAACGATCTCATCAGATAGAAATCTAGACAAGTGGGGATAAATCTTTGAAAAATGTAGCCCATCTCTTTTGAGAAAGTCTAACTCAGCTCTAAAAAACTCTTTCAAAGACATTTACACAACCCTAAACTTCTTATTTGAACTATCTAAAATAATGTTTAATTCAGTTAACTCATTTTTTTGTTTTAATAACACTACGCAAGTTATACGGAAGTTAAGCTGAAGAACATCATATGTATCCTGGATATATTCTATTCTTGTAATACGAACTCTTGGTTCATAGCGCTCTAAACTAGAACGAATATTTGCAACAATTGTTTGACTTAAACTTTTTGTAGTTGCAGTTGCGTCATTAAAGTCTCTTAAACCAAAATCGGGCGCACATAATGTACACCCTTCTTTTGAATTAAGTACTAATTCTATGTTTCTTTTTATTGAACGAATTAAGTCGCTTACAATCTCTGCTTCAGTTTTCTTTTTTATAACATCCGTATTCTGTGGAGCAGTTTTAATTCGGTTCCAAAACCCCATAAAACAACTACTTATTTATTATCAATATCTAATCGACCCACAAGGGAAAGATCGAAACTTGCCCCCATATATTTAAAGTGTGGTCTAACAGATAAAGAAACTTTGTACCAACCTGGCTCTCCTGCTACACTTGATACTTCCACTTTAGCAGAACGTAACGGACGACGACTACGCACTTCTGCTGGTGGGTTCTCTTGATCTGAAACATACTGTTTCAACCACACATTCAGCTCACGTTCAAGATCTTGACGCTCTTTCCACGAGCCAATCTGTTCACGTTGTAATACTTTTAAGTAATGCGCTAAACGGTTCACAATAAACATATATGGCAATTGTGTACCCAATTTATAATTTGTTTCAGCGGCTTTTCCTTCTTCTGTATTTGGGAATTTTTTAGGTTTTTGAACAGAGTTAGCCGAGAAGAACGCTGCATTATCGCTTCCTTTACGCATAGTTAAAGGAATGAAACCTTCATCAGCTAATTCAAATTCTTTACGATCAGTAATTAATACTTCTGTTGGGATTTTCGCTTGTAACTGACCAAACGATTCAAATAAATGAACGGGTAAATCCTCAACCGTGCCACCACTTTGTGGGCCGATAATATTTGGACACCAACGATATTTAGCGAAACTATCAGTAACTTTAGATGCCATCAAAAATGCTACATTACTCCACAAATAATTATTATGATTACCATCAATTCCTTCATTGTAATTAAAAGTTTTAATCGGATTTTCAATTGAATCATAAGGCAAACGAGACAAGAAACGTGGCATTGTTAATGCTAAATATTTTGAATCTTCTGACTCTCTTAAAGCTCTCCATTTAGCATATCTAGGCCCCTCAAAAATATCTTTTACTTCTTTAATTTCAGATAAAGATGCATAACTATCTAGACCAAAGAACTCAGGACCTGCAGCTGAAATAAATGGAGCATGAGACATTGCGCCAACAGATGAAATATATTGCAATAATTTAATATCTGGTGCTGATGGCGTAAACGTGTAGTTACCAACAATCGCAGCAACCGGCTCACCACCAAATTGACCATAGTTTGCTGAATAAACATGTTTATATAAACCACTTTGAGTAATATCAGTGGCATATTCAAAATCGTCAAGCAATTCTTCTTTGCTTACATTTAGTACTTCTATTTTAATATTTTCACGGAAATCTGTGCGATCTACAAGAAGTTTCAAACCACGCCACGCAGACTCCATTTCTTGGAATTTATCATTATGTAAAATTTCATCTACTTGATGACTGATTTTCTCATCAAGACGAACAATCATTTCATCTATCAGCGTCTTATTTACAACTGCATCTGTACTATCAGATTTCAACATTTCAGAAATAAATTCTGCAATTCCACGCTGCGCAATGCTGTAATCTTCATTTTCAGGTTTAAAACGTGTCTGTTCCATGACCTGATCAAGCAAGCTTGTTGTTTGCGAATTTTTTTCAGCTTTTGCAGTTTGATTCTTAGTAACCATAATCTACTACCCTTATTCTTTTTCTAAAATGATCGCCAACTCTTTTTCCAACGTTTCTCTTGCGTTAGGATCCGCAATTAACTCTTGCAATTTATTTCTAAATGCCGGGATGTTCCCCATCGGTCCTTTTAAGGCAAGAAGTGCTTCTCGCAACTCTAATAACTTGTTTAATTGGGGTACTTGCTTAGCAATATTGTCGGGAGAAAAATCCGCCATGCTCTCAATTTTTAGGCTAACACCCAGGTCTTGATTTTCAGCATTTTCTTCCAAGCGGTTTGGAACAGCTACATCAATCGTCAAATTAGATTGTTTCATTACAGCATCAAAATTGTGCTTATCAATAGAAACTGTCTCTCTTTCTTCAAGGCTTAAGTCTTCTGCAGCACCTTTAAAATCACCAGTAACAAGAAGTTTTAAAGGCAATTCAACTTCATCAGTTTGACCTTCTGTAGCCGGAGTATATTTAATATTAATTCGCTCTTTTGGTGCGACTGAACCTGTTTTAGACATTATAAAATCCTCTTTGAAATTTAAACCTATTTCTATTTTTAGATAACGAGCTAAAAAATAGCTAGATTATAAAAAATCACCACTACTAAATCAATGATAAAGTCTGCAGTATAGAATCATTTTTTACAAATGATATTGTTACGTGACAAAATTAAACACGACTACTATTTTAGAAATTATGTATTTTCTTTTAAAATGAATATATAAACTATCAATTTCACAAGAAAATCCTATCATTTTAGTTTAAAATATCAAAATGAAACATTTCATAGAATAAGGAGGAGTCATGTCCGCTCGTAGAGTAATCGTAATTGGAGATAAGACCACCCACGGAGGTACCGTACTTCAAGGCTCACAAACCATGACCGCAGGAGGCAAAAGTGTCGCCCGACAAGGGGATCTGGTTTCGTGTCCCAAATGCAAAGGTAACTTCCCGATTATTGAAGGCTCGTCCATAATGCTAGCTAACGGGCGAGGTATTGCTCTTGAAGGAATGAAAACAGCCTGTGGCGCTGAATTAATTGCTTCACAATCTATGATGAAAGCTAAAGCATAATTTATTTAGTATTTATACAACGTATACAACGCTATTATTACTGCCAATATATTTTATAGGAATCCCAAATGGCCGTTCAATCCGATTATCGTTACAGTCTTACCGTTAATGGCTCCTCTCAATTTGAAGTAGTCCGTTTTGTATTAAAAGAACATCTATCCACACTATTCCGACTTGAACTCGATCTCGCCAGTTTTGGTGCTGAGCCCAATTTTCATTCTCTAATTGACCAACCTGCTACACTAACCTTCTGGCAAGGAGATGAGGCAGTTCGTAGTGTTAACGGTATCGTCACCGCCTTAAATCAGGGAGAAACTGGTTTTACTCGTACTCGTTATCACATGGTGATTGAACCCTCTTTATGTCGTGCTGGGTTACAAACTGATTTACGAATATTCCAACAACAAGACTCTCAAAAAATTATCGAAACACTACTAAGTAAAAATCAAGTATCTCAGAGTCAATTCCATTTACAAACGCCATATTGGACTCGAGAATACTGCGTGCAATATCGCGAAACTGATTTAAATTTCATTCAACGTTTGGCTGCCGAAGAAGGTTCTTACTATTATTTTGAACATACCAATAATAGCCATATCCTTCATTTCTCTAATTCGACAACACTTTCAGAGAAAAAAGGAAACTTAGTTTATAACGCAATGCCTGCTGGCCAACGTCCAGAAGCTGCGGTATGGCATTGGGCTTACGAAGAAAAACTAGGTACGACCCTTCAAACTTTACGTGATTATACTTTTACAAATCCTCGTTATAACCAAGAGCACCAATATTCTGGTCAAGGTAATAACGAAGGTCATAGTAGCATTTACGAACGTTATGACTATCCTGGTCGTTATAAACGAGATGCTCAAGGTGAGCCTTTTACCCAATATCGTTTAGAATACGAACGTAGAGAAGCTGAATTAGCTCTTGCGCAAAGCGATGATTTACGCGTGCAACCTGGCTATGTATTTGGCTTAGAGGGACATCAACGAGAAGCTTTTAATCGTGATTGGTTAATTATAGGTGTTGAACATTATGGTTGGCAACCTGGTGTATTGGAAGAAGAAGCCGGTGAAGAGGGCAACCGCTATGAGAACCGTATTAAACTCATTCCAAATACCACACAATGGCGACCGGAACCGCAACCAAGACCAGTTGTTGATGGCTCTCAAATGGCCCATGTAGTTGGTCCTGCTGATGAAGAAATCTATTGTGATGAATGGGGACGTGTCAAAGTTCAATTCCCTTGGGATCGTGAAGGACAAAATAATGAGCATAGCTCTTGCTGGATTCGTGTCAGCCAAGGTTGGGCGGGGTCGCAATTTGGGCATATTGCCATCCCTCGTATTGGCCATGAAGTAATGGTTGATTTCTTAGAAGGAGATCCTGACCAACCAATCATCATGGGACGTACTTATCACAGTACAACTGAACCACCTTATGCTCTGCCTGAACATAAAACGCGTATGACTATAAAAAGTAAAACCCATAAAGGTAACGGCTTTAATGAATTACGCTTTGAAGATGAAAAAGACCGAGAAGAAATCTTTATTCATGCGGAGAAAGACCAAAACAATGTAGTGAATAATGATGAAACGACACAAATCGGGCATGACCGTACTGAGCAAGTTGGACACGATGAAACCATTAACATCGGTAACAACCGTACTGAAACAGTCGGACAAGATGAAAGCCTAACTGTTGGACGTGATCAAACTAATTTAGTCAACCGCAATCGTATGACCAAAATTGAGAAAGACGATATTTTAAATATCGGTAATAATCTGGATATGGATGTCTATGCAGATGAAAAAAAACATTCCGGGCGCGATTATAAACATACGGTTTCAGGAAACGCGTTGATAGAGGTCGGAAAAGAGTTAAAGCAGCATGCTCAAAAAATTAGACTTACAGGTTCGACAAACGTAAAAGTACTGGGTAAAGCCGGCACTATTATTGTTGATGGTTCAGGTATTACCCTAAAAGGGAAAGTTACTATAAAAGGTAATTTAAACATTATTGGTGGCAATCCAGAAACACCAAAAGTGATCACCCTTAAAGCAAATAACGGAGAACCGACTTGTGAGATCTGTGAAGCAATGAAAAATAAGAAGGAAGCATAAGTGAGCAGTCAAGAGATTTGGCTTACCCATTATCGTCTTACTCCATTGAATAATGCCAGTGCATCTTATACTGGGTATATTTTGGCGTTAGCAGAAGATCAAGCAAATTTTTACCATCAGGCTGAGCGGTTTTGTGTGGAAAACGAAATTAACAGTTATGCACAACTAGCTGCACTTCCTATTTTGACTTGGTTCCAACGCCATGGTTTTTCTGCTGAGTTGCTTAGAGTGGCACAAACGTTATCTCCTCGGAATCCTATCAGTTTATTAAAAGAAAATGACTTACCCATTGAAGCACTTGCAGATGACAACGAATATTTGGTTGAAGAAATAACACACTTTGAACCTTATACTGATATTTTTGCACAGCAAGCTTTACCTCAACCGTTAAAAGAACACTTTTTTGCTGCATTCAAAGGGTTGGATGAGTGGCACAAATTACTTGATTTAAGCAATGTTGAGCAGAGCAAAATGCACTATTATATTGTAGTGGACACCGCGAAGGTCGTCGGCTTTCCTGAAAGATTAGAAAACGTGGGGAGAATAGCAAATCTTTATACCGGTGCCGTAGGTTCTAGTCTTGAAAGTAGTGCACCATATTTACTGGAATTAGATTCCAGTAAATATAGTTGTGTGTATTTATTACAATCCCTCTTTCGGCAAATGGACAGTGAAATATTAAGTCATTGGAAAACAAACCCTGTTATTTTTATTCGTAGTGAACAAAATTTTGATACGGTTTATCATCATTTAAGAAAATTTACTCACCTAAAAAATCCTGAAACGGGAAAATGGTATTTTTTCCGTTTTTATGATCCCAATGTATTAAATGCCTACCTTCCGTTTTTAACACACTACCCATCACATTTGGCAAGCTTTTTTGGTGTTAAGCAAAACTTACAAATTATTGATGCCTTTGGTGCCCGCGTAGATAAACAATTCATCTCATTTAGGCTTAATCCGTTACCGCAAGATATCATGCCGGCAAGAATAGAATTGGGTGAGTTGGAACGCAAAGTCACAGAACAAATTAATTGGAATCGAACAAAAAACAAATTAATTCAATTTGCCAAAGAATATTTCCCCGATATTGCACCGCACTTTTTTGACAAATGGTTGGAAGACGGCAAAAAGAAACAGATTGCCGATTCCTCCCAAGGTTACTGGACATACTTAAGTGGTCGAGTTATTGCGGAAGATCATCAATGGGACTATTTTGCAATGTTAACGGATTTGAAGCAAAGAACAGGTTATACCGGCATAAATTTAACAGAAACACTGATGAACGATTTGATTAAACTGGATGGCACATATGAGTAATAAGACCCAAAACGCCAAAATAAAGGGTAATGCGAAAAAAAAGTCACCGGCAAGTTTGTCGGTACAACAAAAGATCGATCTTGAAACAGTAAACGTCACACTCTGTGAGCTTCCTGTAATTCCGATTTATCCGGTACGTTATGGATTAAGTGCTAATTATCTAAAAAGCGCATGGAATAACGGCATCATTGGTGAGATAACCGCACCGATCGGAATGTTTGGTGCGCATGAAAAAGGTGCGCACCAAATAATGCAGTTACGTCAAGGTTTTGTTTATATTTATGCGCACACTAAACACCGTATATTTTCCACTGATGAAAAAGGTAAATGGTTAGTTTTTCGTTATATCACTCATAATAATGACATTAATAGTAGCAGTGAGTTTGAACGTCCGGGAGATATAGAAGAACGCATCGGCGAGTTTTACTTTTTGTTGTATAAATGGGGTAAAGATGGTGCTAATGGTAAGTGGGAAGAAGGCAAATTAAACGACACCAATTACCCCTGTGCAGCAAATGCCAGCGCTTTTCGTACGGTATTTGTAGATAAAGATACAGAGATGGTAGATATCGCTTATAGCGAATATGCATGGTCTGCAGAAATTTTTGAGCGAGTGGAAAATGACCCAGGCTTTCGTGCCTCAGTGATGACCACAGTGAATGTGAAAAATCAAAATATCACAGAGCATAGTGCACCATTAAAGGATATTGATAAACACGTCATGGAGTATTCAATTAAAGAGACAGATGATACTAACGACAGTCTCGCAAAATTGAGTGAATCGTGGCATACCCAAATTAAATCGGCTAAGTTCCCTTATCGGATTCCTTATATGCCAAACCATAATGAAGTTGGATTAGTGGTCGCACTGGAGGATGTGGTAGGTGAAATGCACGAATTACAAAAACTCATCATTGATTTAACAGAACAACAAAAAGCCTACTACGCCCGTTACTCCTATCCAATAACCATCGGCAATATTATCGATCCCAAAATTGGTTTTGATGTACGCGGAAAACCCTATCCATTTAAACCGCAAGAACGTGTAATTGAGCAAAAAGGTGTAAAGGGTGCATTAATTAGTGAATTTCACACTAAAATGACAACCCTGTTAAAAGAACCCTTTGAGCGTTATGAGAAGCCAATAAATGCCTTGGTGAAGCAGGTGGTACAAATGGCAAATCAGCGGGTGTCGTTTAAGGACTTTTTTCAAGTCTCTACAGACATTGCTCGCTATGCCCCCTCAGAGAACGCTATCGACCGTGGTTTTTATGTATTTTATCGTTTATTAGCGGATTTAACCTATGGCTTGGAATGTTCACCCGATGGCGTCGCAGTATTGGAAAGTCTATTTAGTGAGAAACCGGCGCCTGCCAATAATGCGCCAACCACAATTGGTTGGATGAAAGAGCACAGTAAAAAAGTTACTGATGCAGTATATGGGCTGGCAATGAAAATTCCTGCACACCAACGGCACAACATCTTAAAAGGCTACTTTCGTAGCATGGAGCATGTCTATCTGAACAGCGGACGAACAGTCGCTAATTTGGTTGCATTAAGAAAAATGCAGTTTGATAAGGTGCTAGGGATTTATGGGTGGGATGAGAAGAAGTTAATAAAAAATGCCGATTATTTATTTGCCGAAATGGCAGACACATGGATAGACAAGCTGATGAAGGAAGAGCGTTCACGGCTTTATAGTGACCGCAGAGGCAATGGCGGTAAAAAGGCCATTAAACAGGAACTAAAACAAATCAAGCAAGATTTAAAGAACCAACAACGAATCACTCTTAGTGAAATTCAGGATTTGGAAGCCCGTATCCAACTTAGCGAACGTTATTATGGCTTTAGTGGTGTATTGGCGATTTACGCAGGGATATTGTCATTAAATAATGATTTAACCGTACAGAGAAAACTTGCGCGGACAGCAGCAGGCAAATTAGCACTAGACCCATTGATAGTGAAGACCACGGCGATATTGGATATTTCGGCGGGAACGGCGGATACGGCATATGCGTTGAAGTTAATCGGCAAACCGGGCGCAGGAGCGAGCGCTTTAAGAAATCTCAGCGGTGCCTCAGCACGCTCGATACTGGTTGGCGTACGGGCGGTGGCTTATACGGGGGCAGCTATTGTTGGAGGCGTGTTAACGGCGGTGATTGCGTTTGGCGGGCTACAAGAGGCGATAGCCAATGAGGATAATGTTTCGATTGTAGCAAATGGGGCGATTATGCTTTCCAGCACGATGATCTTGTTAGGGCTAATTCCCGTCTTCTCGGCCTTAGGTCCCGCGGGTTGGGTTATTTTACTGATCGCCAATTTATCAATATTTCTTTGGGGTTCAACACCATTGGAAACCTGGGTGAAGAAAGGATTTTGGGGTAAAAAGCGTTATTTCTATTGGAATGATGGAATCAGAAAAAATATTGATACTCAAATTAAGCGCGCAGAAATTTTAGCTAATGAAAACATAGCGGAAATCGCCAAACAATATCTTGCACGATTGGAGTTGGTAACGACGGGGCTTGTGGATGCTGTCGCAGGTGTTGGACTGCCTATAAATGAGCAGGTTGAAGACTATATCTTAATCAGTCAGGGCTTTGAAAAAGAACTCTATGAATATGATATTCAAGCGGGATTAAAAATCAGCAAAATCAGCCAAGGTTATTACCGTATTAGCTGTGCCGAATTTAGACACACGGAACCGACAACACAGAATCTGGTGATTAACCTGTTTCAATGGGGTTCTTCTCAAGCGCAGCCGATTAAGCGGTTTTATGCCGGAGCTTCCGGTGAAGTTACATTTTATCTTGCCGAGAATAATATTTATATAAAAGACGTTCGTATTATTGCGAAGTTTACCGATAAAGAAGGTGGTACTTTTGATGATGTTTATCTCAGCGAAGAGTTCCAAGCTAAAACGAAGGAAATTCAACAGAAAGGACAGGCTGCAATGGAAGAAGCAATAAATGATGGCTATTCGGAGTAAGTGATGCAAAATGAGTTAACGAAAAAAGAGCAACGTTTAATGCGTCATTGGTTTAAAAAAACCGGTGAAAATACCATTGAGTTAAAGGAAAAGCGTTGGGCGGCAGTGAAAATTGTCTTAATTATATTTACAGTAATTGCTGTTTATTATAATTTTATTGATCCTCGTTACCAAAATATGACAAAAACTCATATTTATGCTGCGTTTCAACCCGAAGTGTGGGCTGAAAGGGAATATTCTAAAGTAGCATCCACTTCAAACCCTAATGTTACTCGCTGGGGAGAGCCGAAAGAAGCATATATACTTGAGGCTGATGAAACCCGCAAAGAAGAAAGATGGTGGGGGTATTCTACTGTCGGCAAATATGTTCTTATTCTCATCTACTGCCTTTGGCCAACCAAACGCCGAGTGCGTTTTGACCGCAAGCGCGGGATTATTTATACCTACGTAAATAAAAAGTTTTATTTAACGGAAGTGAATAAACTGATGCGTCCCTTGCCTGAATATTTTGCATTTGTCGGTGGTGCGGTATTTTTCTGGGTTCATCCATATCAACAAGCAAAACATTTTGCTAATTTTAGACGAGGCTCACAAATGATAGTCTCGGATTACACCATGTGGCTACCGATGCTTGCTATCATGCTTGGTATGGTATTCCCCGGGATGTATCAGCGCAGTAAAGGAGCTGTGCTTAAACGTTTTCTGGTAGATTTTATGAATCCTAATACTCCACCGGAACGCATTGCAAGTATGATGAAAGCGCTGGAAACCCGCCCCGGTATTTTTGAATATTTGGGGAAAGTTTTATTCGGTTGGATTGACGGTGGATTATATTGTCGTAAGTTGCCGAACGATGAGATTTTAGAAAAAGAGATTGAACGCTATTTTGCCGAACAAGCCCCGCAGATAAAGGCACTTCCTTCATTTGAAATGGGAAGTTATGAAGAAGGAATGGAGTTGAAATGGAAATTCAAGAATATGAAGATTATTTCGGTAGAAGATAATATCAAGGCCGGTTATGGTGTAATGCCCTGCCCAAACTTATACGACTACCCGATTCGTTCATTACATTACAACCGATTTGGCATTGCTTGGGGAAATGAGGCTGGAGATGTAGAACAGTTTCCGAAACCACCGGGCAAATGGAAAAGTCGGAAACTGAAATTAAAGAATAAGAAATAATCATATACCATCTAAAAGTGCGGTTGAAATTTTAAGTGTTTTGGTGAGAATAAAAACACCTAGAAAAATAACCGCACTTTTTTTAAATGAACAGCAAAATCAGTCAAGGCTATTATCGTATTAGCTGTGCCGAATTTAGACGCACGGAACCGACAACACATAATCTGGTAATTAACCTATATCAATGGGGTTCTGCTCAGGCACAGCCGATTAAGCGGTTTTATGCGGGTGCTTCCGGTGATGTCACCTTCTATCTTGACGAGAATAATATTCATATAAAAGACGTTCGTATTATTGCGAAGTTTACCGATAAAGAAGGTGGTACTTTTGATGATGTTTATCTCAGCGAAGAGTTCCAAGCTAAAACGAAGGAAATTCAACAGAAAGGACAGGCTGCAATGGAAGAAGCAATAAATGACGGCTATTCGGAGTAAGTGATGCAAAATGAGTTAACAAAAAAAGAACAACGTTTAATGCGCCGTTGGTTTAAAATAACTGATAACAATACTATTGAGTTAAAGGAAAAACGTTGGGCTTTCATTAAAATAATATTCGGAGTAATGTTATTAATTGGCATTTATTATAGTTTTATAGATTCGCGCTACAAAGAAACAACTTGGCGCCACTTAGAGTTGACATTCATGCCAGATAAATGGGCTGAAAAACAATATGAGTATGAGCAATCCGATGAGGACCAAAATTTAACAAGATGGGGAGAAACGAAAGAAGAATTTCTCATATCAATGAAAGAATATCGAAAAGAAAAAGCAACTTGGATTATCTGGTATTACTATATTTTTACATGTATGTATATACTTTTCTTTATCTATTTGTTTTGGCCAACTAAACGTCGGGTACGCTTTGACCGAAAGCGAAGCATTATTTATACCTACGTTAATAACAAGTTTTATTTAACCGAAGTTAATAAACTCATGCGTCCCTTGCCTGAATATTTTGCATTTGTCGGTGGTGCGGTATTTTTCTGGGTTCATCCATATCAACAAGCAAAACATTTTGCTAATTTTAGACGAGGCTCACAAATGATAGTCTCGGATTACACCATGTGGCTACCGATGCTTGCTATCATGCTTGGTATGGTATTCCCCGGGATGTATCAGCGCAGTAAAGGAGCTGTGCTTAAACGTTTTCTGGTAGATTTTATGAATCCTAATACTCCACCGGAACGCATTGCAAGTATGATGAAAGCGCTGGAAACCCGCCCCGGTATTTTTGAATATTTGGGGAAAGTTTTATTCGGTTGGATTGACGGTGGATTATATTGTCGTAAGTTGCCGAACGATGAGATTTTAGAAAAAGAGATTGAACGCTATTTTGCCGAACAAGCCCCGCAGATAAAGGCACTTCCTTCATTTGAAATGGGAAGTTATGAAGAAGGAATGGAGTTGAAATGGAAATTCAAGAATATGAAGATTATTTCGGTAGAAGATAATATCAAGGCCGGTTATGGTGTAATGCCCTGCCCAAACTTATACGACTACCCGATTCGTTCATTACATTACAACCGATTTGGCATTGCTTGGGGAAATGAGGCTGGAGATGTAGAACAGTTTCCGAAACCACCGGGCAAATGGAAAAGTCGGAAACTGAAATTAAAGAATAAGAAATAATCATATACCATCTAAAAGTGCGGTTGAAATTTTAAGTGTTTTGGTGAGAATAAAAACACCTAGAAAAATAACCGCACTTTTTTTAAATGAACAGCAAAATCAGTCAAGGCTATTATCGTATTAGCTGTGCCGAATTTAGACGCACGGAACCGACAACACATAATCTGGTAATTAACCTATATCAATGGGGTTCTGCTCAGGCACAGCCGATTAAGCGGTTTTATGCGGGTGCTTCCGGTGATGTCACCTTCTATCTTGACGAGAATAATATTCATATAAAAGACGTTCGTATTATTGCGAAGTTTACCGATAAAGAAGGTGGTACTTTTGATGATGTTTATCTCAGCGAAGAGTTCCAAGCTAAAACGAAGGAAATTCAACAGAAAGGACAGGCTGCAATGGAAGAAGCAATAAATGATGGCTATTCGGAGTAAGTGATGCAAAATGAGTTAACGAAAAAAGAGCAACGTTTAATGCGTCATTGGTTTAAAAAAACCGGTGAAAATACCATTGAGTTAAAGGAAAAGCGTTGGGCGGCAGTGAAAATTGTCTTAATTATATTTACAGTAATTGCTGTTTATTATGATTTTATTGATCCTCGTTACCAAAATATGACTTGGAGAGAGTTACAGTATAGTTTTCAACCCATGAAGGCCTTTGAAAAAAGTTGGGAGTTTTACCAGGATTACGATAATCCTAATATAACCAAAGCAGGTCAAAGCAAAGAAGATTTTATGAAGGAAAATTGGGATGAATACCTGAGTGGATATGCCTGGATTGGCTATTTTATTGCAGGGAAATATGTTCTTTTTCTTATCTACTGCCTTTGGCCAACCAAACGCCGAGTGCGTTTTGACCGCAAGCGCGGGATTATTTATACCTACGTAAATAAAAAGTTTTATTTAACGGAAGTGAATAAACTGATGCGTCCCTTGCCTGAATATTTTGCATTTGTCGGTGGTGCGGTATTTTTCTGGGTTCATCCATATCAACAAGCAAAACATTTTGCTAATTTTAGACGAGGCTCACAAATGATAGTCTCGGATTACACCATGTGGCTACCGATGCTTGCTATCATGCTTGGTATGGTATTCCCCGGGATGTATCAGCGCAGTAAAGGAGCTGTGCTTAAACGTTTTCTGGTAGATTTTATGAATCCTAATACTCCACCGGAACGCATTGCAAGTATGATGAAAGCGCTGGAAACCCGCCCCGGTATTTTTGAATATTTGGGGAAAGTTTTATTCGGTTGGATTGACGGTGGATTATATTGTCGTAAGTTGCCGAACGATGAGATTTTAGAAAAAGAGATTGAACGCTATTTTGCCGAACAAGCCCCGCAGATAAAGGCACTTCCTTCATTTGAAATGGGAAGTTATGAAGAAGGAATGGAGTTGAAATGGAAATTCAAGAATATGAAGATTATTTCGGTAGAAGATAATATCAAGGCCGGTTATGGTGTAATGCCCTGCCCAAACTTATACGACTACCCGATTCGTTCATTACATTACAACCGATTTGGCATTGCTTGGGGAAATGAGGCTGGAGATGTAGAACAGTTTCCGAAACCACCGGGCAAATGGAAAAGTCGGAAACTGAAAGTAAAGAATAAGAAATAGTCATATACCTTCTAAAAGTGCGGTTAAGATTTTAAGTGTTTTGGTAGAGCAAAAAACACTTGGAAAAATGACCGCACTTTTTTATAGCTATGTGATACTAAAAACAGAGCACCCACAGATTATTGAAACGCTGTTGAGTAAAAATCAGGTAGTGCAACACCAATTTCATTTTAAAGACAGCTACTGGACGCGTGAATACTGTGTGTAATATTGTGAAATCAGACTCAGGTTTATCAAACACTTAGCATGTAACAGAAGGCACTTACGATTGTTTTGAACACACAAATGACCGGTTCATCACTGTTTAAGGTCTTAGGAAAAGCCGGTACTATCATCATAGACGGAAGCGGCATCACTCTGAAGGGGAAAGTCACTGTAAAAGGTAATCTTTCCATTATCGGAGGGGCTCTGGAATCACCAGCTGTATTGTCTCTTGCTGCTAATGACGCAAAACCGATTTGCGAAGTTTGTGAAGCCATGAAAAATCAAAAACAGAGTTAAAATCAACCGCACTTTGCGACAAAAGGACAGCTAAGCAGTTAAACTTTGCTGTCCTATTTATATAGTAATTTAACTGTTTATCCATAAATAAACTATGACAACAGAAAAACAACTTTGGATAGGTTATTACCAGCTCACTTACCTTAATCAACCTAATACCCTTTATTTTGGCCACCTGATTGGTTTTGCCGAAAATCGCGATATTTTCCAACAAAGAATTGAAGACTATAAAACACATTATCAATGCAAACTGAGTAGCCAACTTGCCCCTTTACCTGCCACCACATGGTTCCAACGTCATGGCTATCAAGCCACTGTTTGGGCAGCAGCACAACAATTAAAGGAACAAGAGCTTCGTTTTTTACTTGTACAACAAGAAACTCAACAAGGCACCCAATCTTATTTATCGCAAGAAAGTTTAACGATTTCGCCTCTGCAGTCGATATTTGAAACGCATTCATATCAACCGCCCTATTTGCCGGAGGCATTAGTCAATCATCCATTTTTTGCGCAGCTAAATTCACAGGAGAATCCCAAAGAAGGTTTGGTTTATCCAAATCCCGATTTCATCCCGAATACTGATAGCTATCGTTATTATGCGGTTGTCGATGGGGTGAAATCTTTTATCTTGCCCCAGCTTTGTGAACGGGAAGGACAAACAGATTCTTTATATAAAGGCGATTTAAAAAATCGCATGCACACAAATGCACCTTATCTCACCCAGCTTACCGTCAATGATGAAGGCATCAGTGGGTTTACCCAAATTTTATTTACACAAGCCGAACAGGAATGGTTCGGTTGTTGGGATATCAATCCGGCCATCTTTATTCGTACTAAGCATTCCTTTGAGGAAGTACATTATCATTTGCGTAAATTTATCCATCTCTATAAAGAAGAGACGGAGAAATGGTACTTTTTCCGATTCTATGACCCACAGGTATTGGTGGCTTATTTGCATCATATTGAATATGACCCAACGCGCTTAGCTGCATTTTTCGGGTTTCGCAATGGAGAATGTATCATTGAGTATTTTGCGGCAAGAATAGCAAATCGGTTTTATATTTTTAATTTGAAAGAGTTACCACCCGAGACACAACCAAGTGCGGTCGCTTTTGATAATGAAATGGAACGCTTTTTAGAAGAATACGACAAACGCCAATTACTTGAAAAGCTACAGACAGAAATTATTCCAGCCGAATTTCCGGAACAAAAAATTGCAGAGGCAGATATTGATAAATATTTTAATCAGACTCTTGAATTAGGGTTTAAAATTGAAGGAAGTATAACCAATGTAGTGAAAACACTTTGTTATCTTTCTGGAGATTTGACGAAACTCAAAAGATATTGGCTTGAGCTTGAAAAAGAGTATGGCAATGACCTTACCGAAATTGAACTCGGTGAACTATTATGTGAAAAAATAAACCTTCGATGAATACTTAGGAATGACTATGTCAACAAAGAAAACCGATGATCGTTTAGACCCCAATGCTAAGGCTGTAGGTCAGCCTCTTGCGTGTCAATTGGATATCGTGCCAATCTTCCCTGTGCGTTTTAGTATGAGTTCGAAAACGTTAAATAATGCAGCTAAAACAGGGTCTGTTCCACCAATGCCAACTGGAATCAGCGATAAGAAATATGATTTACGCCGTTTACGTCAAGGGTATTTATATATTCTTGCCCGCGCAAAACACGTGGGAAATGCGACTGACGAAAAGAGGCGCTGGCTAATTTTTGAATATACGGTAGCCAAAGATGACAGCAATGCCCCAAAGCTTAATGGTTCGGGTGTTTCGCCTTATCACTTTACTCAATATGTCTGGACGGATGGTACGGCGCGTGGCGAATGGAAAAAATTGCCACGTTCCTTTCCTTATGCTTATGTTCATGCGCAAGTCGGTTCCATCGAATGTGCTTATAGTGAAGTGCGTTGGGCGCCGGAAATGTTTGAAGAATTAGAACGTGATCCGAAAAAACGGGAGCAAATCATGCAGAAAATTTCCCTAACCGGTGGCACGTCTGAGTTTATTTTCCCCGGTGCGTTACTGACGGAAAAAGTCGCAGATTTTAAGATAGAGAAACAGATTAATGATGCGTTTGACAGCTACCGACGTGCAACCGGATTGGGTTATAACAAGCAACATCAAGTGTTTGATAGTTGTTCGGCTAAAAAAACGGTGGTCATTGCCTTGTTTGATCGTATCGGCGACATTAAAGACGTATCGGCTTATCATCAGCGGATTTTAGCGAATAACCTGAAAGAATTTTCCAACATTCTTTATCCGGTCACCACCGCCAAGGCAATTGAACAGATAGAACAACATGTGTTTAAAAATCCCAACTGGTTTAAGCGACTCATGAGTTCCGACCCGTTAGATAAAGGAATGCGAGAGCAAATAAAAATCTATGCGAAAAAGTCACCGCTAATGGCAGAACAAACCATGAAAAACTTGGCTGTGGCACAGTTTAACTTGCTTAATCAAGTTGGCAACGGAACCCCTCATGAGCATATGAAATTTTTAGACGGCCTTTGTAAAGCCAATAAACAACAATTGGAAAAATTAGCCTCTATTGCGGACTACGCCATGGCATTTTATGGCACAGCGATGGCGGGGTTTGGTGATACGCCAAAGGGTATGGAATATCAGAAAAATACGCTTGTTACGGGAAGCTCATGGGGCGATAGCTTATCAAATCTACTTTCAGTTGGCGATAAACTTAATCAAATCACGAAGGAAACGGCAGCAAAACTTACAGTGAAAGCCTTGCGTTTTGAGGTGATGATTGAATCGGTAATGGCTGCACAGATGTTGCTGTGGAAAGAAGGCGTGAAAGAAGCCATTCCTTATTCACGTTTTTTAGCCGCTGCTGGGTTAAAATTACAAACTATTTCCCATGCACATGTGGGAAGCATTAATGTGGGCGCAGATATTGTGAATAAGCAAATGCATACTCTCATTCACAATGCCGATGAGCTCTTTAAAGGATTAAATGCAGCGCATTATCAAGCAGAATTAACCAAAGGCGTGCGAGCGGGCACATCCCATTATATTAATATGAACGTTCATGTGGTCGTGAAAAATGAATATAATCCGGCATTACGGGTGGTAAACATCACAGAATCGGTGGGAACATTCTTTGCCGGCGGTGCGTTAATCGTGAACTTACGTGAATGGGCAAAATATAAGGAAGACAATTCCGGTTCCTTATCAGCATGGTTTTTACATCCGGCTGTTCGTTTGGCGAATGATTTTGCCGCTTTGGTAGCAAGTTTTGAGCGAAGCAGAGGCTTTGGTACGAAGGCGTTGGGGACATTTTATAACCGTTTAGATAAAGCGGCGGTGAAACAAATTCAGGCATTGACCGGGTTTAAAGAACCGATTGGGATAAAAGCAGCAGCCGGTAGAGGGACACAAATCGCCAAGCATCTGACACTGCAAAATGCGGGGCGGTTTGCTAATGTCTTGGGCGTGGTTATCGCTTTGGCACAGGCACAGCAAGCTGTACGCACCGGTGACACCGCAGCGCGTAATTCGGCGATTTTGGCAGGCATGGCGGAAATCAGTTTCTTTATTTCCACCTTTGCCTACAGCGGTGTGTTTGTGGGTATCGGGGTGGTGTTGGCAATCGGCTCGGTGCTGACTTCCTTGGTAGCGGATAATGAATTTGAGAAATGGGTGAGAACCGGATTCTGGGGTAATTCGGGGGATTATTGGAAAGCCTCAAGGGACAATTTTTCTAGACGACTTACTCAAGCGGAGGTTTTAGCTTCTCCAGAAAGTAATCCTGAACAATTCAAGAAAATTAAGAACTTCTTTGAACAAGAAATGGATGGATTTTATAACCTGATCTGGGGTATCGGTATTGACACCACTTTGGCAAATCAGTATCAGTTAAAAGTTTATTGTCCAGCATTTAAGGATAGAAGCAGTGCGGATAAACTAACGGTAGAAATCAGTATTGAAGATTATAGCAATACAGATCCGATGTTGGGCAGAGGTGTGCCAGCACCGGTGTCGATACCGACTCATAAGGTTAGAAAGCAATTTTTATCCCAAGGTGAAATTTTGATTGATATGACACAGATTAATATATTGAAAAGCTACCGTTACACAACAAATACGAAAGGAAGTAATATGCTGGATACTTTGACTGTCACTGTAAAACACCCTAAATTAGGTGAAGACGTGAGTACGCTTTGGCGCAAACATTTTGCAGATTACTTTGAAAGTCAGATTACTTACGTAGGGGGAAAGTAAAATGTCTATGTTTAACTACACACCCGATGTAATTGCCCGTAACGTAAAACTACTGGGGGATGGCGTAATTGAAATCCGCCGTTATAACGACGGGCATATTAGGGCAGACCTCTCTTGGGTGTGGTTTCTGTGTTCGATAGGTTTTATACTTTACGACTATTTTACCACCCAAACCCTGTTTAGGGATGTGCAATGGGCTATCTCTGTCGATTGGGCACTGGAAGAAGGATGGCTAAGATATTTTGATATAGCTTCGTCCTTAGGAAAGAACATACCTTCAAATGAGTATGATTTATATAAGGCTGAAATGCTCGAAATGCACTGGTCAAGAATTTATTGGGGCTGGTTCTATATCCTTTTCCCGCTGTTCTGGTTCTTTATGGTGATCTCCCCGAAATGGCGTCCTGTGCGATTTGATGCCAAACGGCGTTTAGTCTATTTCTGGTCGTGGGGTCAGCTTTATATTATGCACTATCCTAAATCCGTACAACGAGATCGGGAACAGTTGCTCAGCTTTTTAAGCCCGGAATTTTTCACCCCATGGATCCGCCCGAAACACTTTGGCAGTTTGGTGTTTAACATTCCGCATGAAAACCCTGATAAAAAATCCGCCTGCCGCGTACCACTCGGCATTTACCGCCCGGCGTGCGAATATCAAAATCATGCCTTACTGAACTTTATTTTGGATTATTTAGGCAGCGAAAATCCCGATGAAGAATACGGCAAGTTCTTTAAAAAAGAAAAACGTATCACGAGTGACTACTTCAACTGGTTCTATCAATTTAGCCTCTTCCCACCAATCGGCTATAACGAAAAGAAAACCGAAGCACGCATTCAAGCATGGCTGGATAAAAATCATTAAAAACACGGAAAAACCTCACCGCACTTTAAAGATAAAAACAAAAGTGCGGTTGTTTTTGAGAATGTTTTACAATTATCGGCACACGTTAGGAAATATACGTCAGCAAAGGGCTACCGTTATACAAAAAATACGAAAGTAAGTAATATGCTCAATACCTTAACTGTCACGATAAAACACCCGAAATTAGGCGAAGATGTTTCCACCTGGTGGCGTAAAACTCATGCTGATTATTTTGAAAGTCAAATAACTTATGTGGGAGCCAAGTAAATGTGCATATCCAACTATAATCCTGATGTGATTGCCCGCAATGTGAAACAGCTGGGCAATGGTGTCATTGAAGTCCGTCGCTATAACGACGGACATATCCGTGCTGATCTCTCTTGGGTGTGGTTTTTGTGTTCAATAGGTTTTATGCTTTATGACTACTTTACGACTCAAACCCTGTTTAGGGATGTGCAATGGGCTATCTCTGTCGATTGGGCATTAGAAGACAACTGGAAATGGCGTATAGAGTCTTTTACAGAATTAGGGAAAGAAATACCTGAAAATTATTATAATGAATTCAAAATAGGAATGATAAAAAAACACTGGTCAAGAATTTATTGGGGCTGGTTCTACATCCTTCTCCCGCTGTTCTGGTTCTTTATGGTCGCCTCGCCAAAATGGCGTCCTGTGCGATTTGATGCCAAACGACGTTTAGTCTATTTTTGGTCGTGGGGTCAGCTTTATATTATGCACTATCCTAAATCCGTACAACGAGATC
>CABPXD010000013.1:0-66289 GCA_902461185.1 uncultured Haemophilus sp. | reverse complement strand
GCAAGCTCAGCAACGGAAGCAGGTAAATCAGCAACCTCTGCAGCAAGCTCAGCAACTGAAGCAGGTAAATCAGCAACCTCTGCAGCCAGCTCAGCAACTGAAGCAGGTAAATCTGCAACCTCTGCAGCAAGCTCAGCAACTGAAGCAGGTAAATCAGCCCAATCAGCTGCAAGCTCAGCGATTGCTGCAGATAAATCAGCCCAATCAGCTGCTAGCACAGCACAGCGTATTGAAGATTCAGGTTTAATTAGCCGAGATGGAAAAACAGCCTTTGCTGCAGATAACTCCAGCAATCGTGATAGTGCTAAAGCAAAAGGCAAGGATGCAACGGCAATGGGATACGGTTCAAATGCAAGTGGTGAAAACACAACAGCTTTAGGAAATAATTCTCAAGCATCCGCGAAGAATGCGACAGCAATTGGTCAAGGAGCAAAAGCGAAAGCAGAAAATGCAGTTGCAATTGGACAAGGATCTGTAGCGAACGAAAAAGATACTGTATCGGTAGGTAATGATGGTTCAAATGGTCAACCTATTGTAAACCGCCGTATTACTAACGTTGCAACACCTATTCATAATACAGATGCAGTAAACAAACAGTATGTTGATAACTCAGTAAATTCAGTTCGTAATGAATTGAAACAAACTGATAAGAAACTTCGTGGAGGCATTGCCGGTGCTGTTGCAATGGCTAATATCCCTACTGCAAATCGTGCTGGAGGCACAATGATTGGGCTGGGTGTTGGCAACTTTAAAGGACAAAATGCAATTGCTGTCGGTATTAGTAGATCAAGTGATAATAATCGAATTCACTTCAAGGCTAGCGGCTCTGCAAACAGTGCTGGAGATTACGCCGTTGGTGGTGGAATTGGCTATCAATGGTAATCTATACTAAATCATAATGAGAAAATCACTCAGGGAAACCTGAGTGATTTTATTGTATATGTCTAATATAAATAATCTTAATATCTTGTAATAGTTGTAGTAAATTAAGGTAGGATATATCATGAAAAAGTATAAAATTGGAATCACTTTTAATTTAGAAGGTAATGTTACGGATATCTGGGCAAATGGTGCAAATCAGAATGTCATCCATCTTTGTCACTTATTTCAACACTCAGAGCTTATTGATGAAGTGGTTTTAGTTTCCTGGGGGCCTGAAAAACGTACTTCCCCTCCTGAAGGATTCATGCTTAACGAAATGAATCTCAAATTTGCCTATATCGAAGATGTTATTGAAAGTCTTGATTTACTAATTGAAGGAACTTTGATCATTGAACCACATCAAGTAACTCGCATGCATGAACATGGAGGTAAAGTAGTTAGCTACAAAATGGGAAATGATTTTATTATGGATATAGAAAATTTCTTATTTGATAAAAAGGCTGGGAGAGTATTTAATGGAACAACATTCGATGCGGTATGGATGATCCCACAACATGAAAATACTTGTAAATCTTATTTCTCAATTATGTATCGTTGCCCATCTTATGTTGTCCCTCCCATTTGGTCGCCAGTCTTTTGTGATCAAGTCATTAAGCGTATTAAAGAACAACATAATTTAGATTTTGGGTATAAACCCAATTCAGATAAAAAGGCAAAGCGTATAGCATCTTTTGAAGCAAATATTAATGTAGTTAAAAATAGCTTTACACCTATTTTGATTGCAGAACAAGCCTACCGCGAACAGCCAAATAAAATTCAACATGTTTATATGTGTAATACCTATGATAAAAAAGATAATCTAACCTTCTTTAACTTTATTGGCCGAACAAATTTGGTCAACGACGGAGTCATGACTGTAGAAGGTCGTTATCAAATGCCTGATTTTTTAACACGTTATGTAGATATAGTGTTAAGTCATCAATGGGAAAATGGCTTAAATTATGCTTATAATGATGCATTATACGGAGGATATCCATTTATTCATAACTCAAAACTAATTCCTAAAGGTGTTGGATATTATTATGACCAATTTGATGCTTTTGAAGGTGCAAAAGTATTACTGGATGTAATCGATAATCATGATAAACTTCATGAAGAATATGTTAAACGTGCAAATGACTATTTAGATTCTCAGCTGCCAACTAATCCAGTTAATATTTATATGTATGAGAAAGAGCTTAAGCGGCTATTTTCTTAATCTATTTTATGAAAATCCTCTTTGAAATTAGATCAAAGAGGATTTTTTTATTATTATCCTATTTTATTACTATCAAACGTCTACTTTTTCTATCCACAGAGCCTGTGGATAACTTTGTGGATTGTTTTTGTTTAAAATGGTCAACCACTGATGCAGACTGGCTTTGTCTCAAATTGTTTATCTATTAGTCATTTGGTGATATTTATTTAAATATCAATATGTTACACAAAGTCCAGCAAAAAAAATAAAATATTTTTAAATTTTGAAGTGTTTAAGGCTTGACACGCCTAAGTGTGTGTAAAACTTGGATTTTTATCGCTCAATTTGGAGTAATAAATGTGCTAAAATAGTCACAGTTCTAAAACAGTTAAAAAATTGACCGCACTTATGGCAGAGAAAATTAATACTAAGCCTTTTATCCTTCATTCAGATTTTAAACCTTCCGGTGATCAACCCCAAGCAATCGAAAAATTAGTCGAAAATTTAGAGGATGGTTTGGCTCATCAAACCCTTCTCGGGGTAACGGGCTCAGGTAAAACTTTTACCATTGCAAATGTTATAGCAACGTTAAACCGCCCAGCCATGTTGCTTGCCCCAAATAAAACTCTTGCCGCTCAGCTTTATGCGGAAATGAAAGCGTTCTTTCCTGAAAATGCAGTGGAATATTTTGTCTCATACTATGATTATTATCAGCCAGAAGCTTATGTACCGAGTAGTGATACCTTTATCGAGAAAGATGCTTCGATTAATGATCAAATTGAACAGATGCGTCTTTCAGCTACCAAGTCGTTCTTAGAGCGTCGAGATACTATTGTAGTGGCGTCCGTATCAGCGATTTATGGTTTGGGTGATCCAGATAGCTATTTGCAGATGATGTTGCACTTACAGCAAGGTGCAATTATCGATCAACGTCAGATTTTAGCGAAGTTAGCGGAATTACAATATACAAGGAATGATCAAGCCTTTCAGCGTGGTACATTCCGTGTGCGTGGCGAGGTGATTGATATTTTCCCTGCGGAATCTGACGATAGAGCGGTACGAATTGAGTTATTTGATGATGAAATTGAACGTTTAAGTTTATTTGATCCTTTAACGGGCACAAGTTTTGGCGCTGTTCCACGTTTTACGGTGTATCCGAAAACCCACTATGTAACGCCAAGAGAGCGTATTTTAGATGCCATTGAAAAAATCAAAGCGGAGCTTGTACAACGCCGTGAATATTTCATCAAGGAACATAAATTGCTGGAAGAGCAGCGTATTACTCAACGTACACAATTTGATATTGAGATGATGAATGAGCTCGGTTATTGCTCAGGAATCGAAAACTATTCACGTTACCTTTCTGGCAGAAATGAAGGTGAACCACCTCCGACATTATTTGATTATATGCCGTCTGATGCGATTTTGATTATTGATGAATCACACGTGACTGTGCCGCAAATTGGCGGGATGTATCGTGGTGACCGTTCTCGTAAAGAAACCTTGGTGGAATATGGTTTCCGTTTGCCTTCAGCATTGGATAACCGTCCATTACGCTTTGAAGAGTTTGAACGTTTAGCGCCGCAGACGATTTACGTTTCTGCGACACCAGGGCCTTATGAGTTGGAAAAATCGGGCAGTGAAATTGTCGATCAGGTGGTACGTCCAACAGGCTTACTTGATCCGCAAATTGAAATTCGTCCAGTGTCTATTCAAGTGGATGATTTACTTTCCGAAGCTCGCCAAAGAGCGGATAAAAATGAGCGAGTTTTAGTCACAACACTCACCAAGAAAATGGCGGAAGATTTAACGGATTACTTAGACGAACACGGCATTCGTGTGCGTTATTTGCATTCAGATATTGATACGGTTGAGCGTGTAGAGATTATTCGTGATTTACGTTTAGGTGAATTCGATGTGTTGGTCGGCATTAACTTATTACGTGAGGGGCTGGATATTCCTGAGGTTTCTCTTGTTGCGATTTTAGATGCGGATAAAGAAGGTTTCTTACGTTCTGAACGATCTTTAATCCAAACCATCGGTCGTGCTGCTCGAAACTTAAATGGTAAAGCGATTTTGTATGCTGATAGTATTACTAAATCTATGGAAAAAGCCATTACCGAAACGAATCGCCGTCGTGAAAAACAAATGAAATACAATGAAGAGCATGGTATTGTTCCACAGGCATTGAATAAGAAAGTCGGCGAATTATTAGATATTGGTCAAGGTGCAAATCAAAAAGCGAAATCGAAACAGCGTGGAAAAACGGCAGCTGAACCGACTGCACTTTACAATGCACCTAAATCAGCCAAAGAATTCCAACAACAAATTAAGAAATTGGAACAACAAATGTATAAATTTGCTCAAGATCTTGAGTTTGAAAAAGCCGCTGCAGTACGCGATCAACTTCATCAATTGAGAGAGCAGTTTATGATATCGGAATAAAGGAAAAGAGCGATCAAATTGACCGCTCTTTCATTTTATTGCACTAATAAGTAGAAATTATTTTTACCACGTAAGATATTGAGTGCAACAGCAGATGGTTTTTCATCTAGCGCTTTGCGTAAGTCTTGCGTGCTTTCAATTGGCTGACGGTTGATGCCGATGATGATATCGCCCGATTTTAAACCGCGTTGTGCCGCCATTGAATTTGGTTGTACTTTGCTAATTTCCACACCTTTCACGCCTTTTGCATCATAGTTGCTTAAGGTTGCACCATCTAATGCTGGAAGTTCCGTTTTGCTCGCAGTTTGAGTGCCATCGTCTGCTTGTAAGGTCACTTTTACGTTTTCAGATTTACCATCACGTAAATAAGTAAGTTCAATTTCTTTGCCCGCACCAGAAGTCGCGATTTTTGCACGCATTTCGGCAAAGCTTGAGATTTTTTGACCATTCATTGCGGTAATCACATCACCCGCTTTTAAGCCTGCTTTTTCGGCAGCTGAATTTGGAATGACTTCACTCACAAATGCACCTTGTTGCGCACTGACATTAAAGGCTTTCGCTAAATCTGCATTTAATTCGCCACCTTTAATACCGAGTAAACCACGACGTACCTCACCAAATTCTAAGATTTGTTGAACGAGATTGTTGGCTTGGTTGCTTGGAATCGCAAAGGCAATCCCAGCGTTACCGCCACTAGGAGAAATAATAGCCGTATTGATACCAATTAATTCACCTTGTAAATTCAATAATGCACCACCAGAGTTACCACGGTTTACCGCAGCATCGGTTTGGATATAGTTTTCATACGCACCGCTATCTGAACCAGTAGAGCGGCCAAGTGCTGAAACAATACCAGAGGTGACGGTTTGGCCTAAACCGAATGGGTTACCGATAGCAACGGTAAAATCACCTACGCGTAATTTATCGGAGTCAGCCATTTTGATCGCGGTGAGGTTAGTTGGTTTTTCGATTTGTACTAAAGCGATATCAGATTGTTCGTCTTTTCCAACGAGTTTGGCTTTGAATTCACGTCCGTCTTGTAATTTTACGGTAATTTTATCTGCGCCATCTACGACGTGATTATTAGTTAAAATATAGCCTTTATCTGCATTGATGATAACACCAGAACCTAAACCGCGGAAGTTGCGTGATGCACCACGATCTCCGCCGAATTGTTCGCCAAATTGATCACCAAAGAAAAATTTAAATTCTTCTGGAATATCATCAGGTAATGCTGAACGGCTGTTAGCTTTTGCTTTGCCTTCAACAGAAAGGGTCACAACTGCTGCTTGTGCTTTTTCTAACATTGGTGCAAGGCTGCCTTGTTCGACAATCTCATTTGGAATAGCCGCTTGAACGGATAAAGAGGTTGCAAACACGCTTAAACCTAATGCTATACCGGTTAATACAAAATTTCTTTTCTTCATAGAGTTCTCCAAGTAAAAATAAATGACTGAATAAGTGTTCAATCAGACAAAAAAATGAGGGGGATGTTCAGTAAAAACAAGGGCATTGAAAAAATATTTTTAAAAAGTACGGTAGATGTTGAAATTGTTCTTTTTGCCCGCATTTATCTAAACCTCTTTGTTAATTTGAAGAATAAAAGAATCATTCTGTTTAAATAGGGCTGGTACAACCTATTTTTACGTCAAAAACCTTGCCAGACAAGGCGGAAATATAGTTTAATAACGCCCTGTTTTACTGCCTAGGTAGTATAAATTTTACGCAATTACATAATAATTGTGTAAGAATTCAAATGAACTAGTTTACTAGTACAAAAAATGGGTGTAGAGTAACGCCATTAGATTTAAGCACAACATTTAAGATTTAGAGAGTGACATATGGCGACGAAGAAAGAAGAAATCGAAGTAAAAGTTGCAAATGATGATACCCGAATTGAAAAAGTCGATCAGGTATTACCCCCAATTGCCTTATTAGAAAAATTTCCTGCAAGTCAAGAAGCGGCTGATTTAGTTCATGAAACCCGCTTGCACGCACACAATATTATTCATGGAAAAGATGACCGTTTACTTGTAGTAATTGGTCCTTGTTCTATTCATGATCCTAAAGCCGCATTAGATTATGCCAAACGTTTAAAAGTATTACGTGATGAATATAAAGATACACTTGAAGTGGTGATGCGTGTTTACTTTGAAAAACCGCGTACAACAGTAGGTTGGAAAGGCTTAATTAACGATCCTTATTTAAATGATACATATCGTTTAAATGATGGTTTACGTATTGCACGTAAATTATTATCTGACATCAATAATTTAGGCGTCCCGTCAGCAGGTGAGTTCTTAGATATGATCACACCACAATATGTAGCGGATTTCATGAGCTGGGGCGCAATTGGTGCGAGAACAACTGAATCTCAAGTTCACCGTGAATTAGCTTCAGGCTTATCTTGTGCGGTAGGCTTTAAAAATGGTACAAATGGTGGCGTAAAAGTAGCATTAGATGCAATGGGCGCGGCAGAAGCTTCGCATTACTTCTTATCTGTGACAAAATTTGGCCATTCGGCTATTGTTTCAACAAAAGGAAATGAAGACTGCCACATTATTTTACGTGGTGGGGATAAAGGTCCTAACTATAAAGCAGAAGACGTTGCAAAAGTTTGTGCAGAGATCGAAAAATCAGGTCGTATTCCACATGTCATGGTTGATTTTAGCCATGCAAATAGTAGCAAACAATTCAAAAAACAAATGGATGTTTGTGAAGATGTTTGCCAGCAAATTGCAGGTGGTTCAACGCAGATCTTCGGTGTCATGGTAGAAAGTCATATTGTTGAGGGGCGTCAAGACTTAGTCGATGGTAAAGCTCAGACTTACGGACAAAGCATCACTGATGCTTGCATCGGTTGGGAAGATACAGAAATCGTGTTAAAACAGTTATCTGATGCGGTGTTAGCACGTCGTAAAGTAAATGGCTAATCAGTTTTATTTTAGATGATTATAAGTGCGGTCAATTTTGACCGCACTTTTTTATGCGCTTTGAAAAAAGGGGAGAAAAGGGGTATGCTAGCTTCAATGGAATAAGAAAGGAGATGTACGATGCAGGATATGATAAATGGCTTATTAATTGTCTTAATACCGATGGTGTTAGGTTATTTATTAAAGGTCAATAATAAATCCTATATTGCAAAAATAAATCATATCGTGATGTTTTTGCTTTATATTATTCTTTTCTTAATGGGCTATTTACTTGGTCAGTTAGATGATTTAGAGCATAAACTGCCGATTATTGGCACAACTGCGGTGACACTGTCTGCGATCATTTTGGGATCTAATATGGTTGGTTTGATGCTTTATGACCGCTTTAACCCCGCTGAGCCACTTAAATCACAAGGTAAAATTGATTCTCGTTGGCACTCCTTAATTGACTCACTCAAACTTTCCGGCACGGTAGTGATCGGCACCCTTTGTGGTTTCTTATTCAAATCCTATCTCATGTTACCTACCGGAATTAATCTGTATGTATTGATCGTACTGATTTTCTTTGTGGGGATTCAGCTAAGAAATAACGGTATTTCCTTAAAAGAGGCCCTTTTCAATAAACGAGGTTTCCAAACAGGGATGGTGTTTACTTTTACTTCATTATTAGGTGGTATCATTGCTGCTTTCGTTTTGGCTATGCCAATTACACAAGGGCTGGCATTTGCCTCTGGAATGGGTTGGTATTCGTTATCTAGTGTAGTATTGACCAATGCATGGGGACCGGTGCAGGGCAGTATTGCCTTTTTTAATGACTTATCCCGTGAAATTGTCAGCTTATTTGTGATCCCATTATTTATGCGTCATTTCCGTTCGACTGCAATTGGGATTACGGGTGCGACAGCAATAGATTGTACCTTGCCAATTATTCAAAAAGCAGGAGGTATTGAAGTCACGCCAATTGCGATTTCATTCGGCTTTGTTACGAATATTCTGCCACCGTTACTATTGGTTTTCTTTTCCAGTATTCCGTTATAAAAAAGAAATACAAAAACAAAAGAGTTAATCGTCACTTTTCGATTAACTCTTTTTCTTATATTTAACATTAAGGATGATCAGTTTCTATGCATGGCAATAACCGCCTGACCTAAACTGAGTCCGCCATCACCCATCGGTAGTTTATGCGCACTCAGTACATGGAATTCGCTCAGATTTTCTTTTAATAAGCGACGTAGCAGTTGGTTATGCATCACGCCGCCAGACAGCACGATAGTACGGCATTGGTATTTTCGTGCTTGGTTCGCAGCAAGTTCAGCAAAACCTTGGGCGAGAGCATAATGAAAGGCAAAGGCTTTATCTGCGACAGGCGCCTGGTAATTCAACCAACTTTGCCAGAAATAAGCCAAATCCAGTTTATTACCGATAAGCGGCATTTTTACTGGAATATTGACCGCACTTTGTGCTTGTGTTGCCAAAGATGAGGTATTTGCCAGTGCTTCTAAATGACAGGCAGCTTCGCCCTCCCAAGAAACAATGGTTGGTGCAATACCGAGAGCATAAGCTACGGCATCAAATAAACGACCCGCAGATGATATAGGTGGGCAATTGAGTCCGCGCTCAATGGCATTAACTAATATTTGCCAATTCGGTTCAGTGCAAGTTTTTGTGAGTATTTCTTGCCACTGTGGCACAAATTGATGCAGGTGAGCTAGCCAGTTACGCCAAGGTTGTTTGGCCGCAAGATCACCACCAGGTAGAGCAACAGCTGGCAGACCACCTAAATATTGACTATGTTGATAATCAACAAGTAGGCATTCGCCCCCCCAAAGTTGTCCATTTTCACCCATGCCGATACCGTCTAGAGCAAGACCAATAACAGGTTCATTACAATTGTGCTCGACCATTACGCTGACAATATGAGCATGATGATGTAGAACTTCTATTGGTGTGATTTGTTGCTGTTCGGCAAGTTGTTTACCAATGGAAGATGAAAAATAGCCAGGGTGAGCATCGACAGCGATAATGTCAGGTTTAAATTGATAAATATTTTGAAATAATTCAAGATTTTCACTTAATTGTGACCGCACTTGTTCATTTGCTGTATCGCCAATATGTTGACTCAGTACGGCTTTATTGTGACGTAGTAAGCAGAATGTATTTTTCAGATCGGAACCTAACGCCAATACATTCTTCGCACTTTGTGTTTCAAGTGGTATTTCATCGGGCACATAGCCACGAGCACGACGCAATGTTTCTAATCCATCGAAGGCAACACGAACGAGACTATCATCGGCACGTTGTAGAATATCGCGATTGTGACAAAGATAAAAATCAGCCAAGCCAGCTAATTGTTCCACAGCATATTCATTTTTCAGCACGGGAGGTTGTCCGCTAGCATTCGCAGAAGTCATCACGAGTGGACGATTAACTGCTCGTAGTAATAAATGTTGTAGTGGATTGCTCGGTAGCATCACACCGATTTCCTGTAGGTTTGGTGCGATGTTATCGGCAATATGTGGTACTTTATGTTTTGCTAGTAGTACAATTGGCGCTGCACTACTGGTTAGCAATTCTGTTTCTTGGGCGCTTAAATCTTGTAAAAACTGCAGGTCAGGCACCATAATGGCTAACGGTTTTGTCGGACGATGTTTCCGTTGTCGTAATAAATTAACAGCCTTTTGATTATTTGCATCACAGGCTAGGTGAAAACCGCCTAAGCCTTTAACCGCGACGATGTGACCTTGTTGCAATAAAAGTGCGGTCTGTTTTAGTGCGGTTTCATGAGTAGCAAGCGTTTGTTCTCGATCTTGTAACCAGATATGGGGGCCGCAAACAGAACAAGCATTGGGTTGAGCATGAAAACGACGATCACCGGGATCTTTATATTCTTTTTCACATTGTGGACAAAGCGGAAAAACAGACATCGCCGTGTTTTTTCGGTCGTAAGGAATTGCCTTGATGATGGTAAAACGCGGGCCACAATGGGTACAATTGGTAAAGGGGTAGTGATAACGTCGATTGTTGGGATCGAATAAGTCAGCTAAACAATGTGGACAGGTTGCTGCATCGGGAATAATTTGCGTGTCCATTTGATTGTTTTCGCTTTCCCGGATAGTAAAGCTTGTTACTGTGGCTGCGTCAGGCCAATCTATGGTTCGCTGAGTAACGTCAGTAATTTGCGCTAGAGGTGGGAGTTTATTTTGTAGGTCGGATAAAAATTGCTCGAGTGCATCTGCTGGTGGAGAGACAAAACGAATTAATACGCCTTGTCCATCATTATTGACATCTCCATTTAATCCATATTGATTTGCCAGAAGCCAGACAAAAGGGCGAAACCCCACACCCTGAACTTTTCCTTTTATGCGTAATTCGATCCCTTGCATAACGCAATCCTGTTTATTTTTGATTTAAGCCAAGAAAATCGCCGACTTCGTGTTCTAGTTGGCTCATCGAAATTAAGGCTTCTTGAGTCTGTTTGGCTTCTTCTTCATCAATAATCGTCATGGCGAAACCCACATGTACGAGAACCCATTTGCCAACCAGAGGTTTTGGGTCATCCTGACAAATTAATGAAATATTAACTTCTCTTTTTACTCCGCAGACATCGACTACAGCAAGCTGTAATGCGCTGTCAGCTACTTGAATGATCTGTCCCGGAATACCTAAACACATAATCTGTCCTTAGTTAGAATGTTTATGAGATGAATCGTTTATTGTGTTTCAATAAACGTACTGCGCGTGTGAAATTTTATCATGTAACCACCTAAATTTGTATAGCCATATCTTAAATAAGGCTACTGCATTTTTGTTTAAAATCTGTTCACATTTTTAACATAAAATTATTATGTTTCACTGTTATTTAACAGGTGTATCACAGTAATAGAAAAACAATGAAAATCTTTTGATCTTAATCACAAATTTTCGAATTAGTTCTTGAGCTTTACTTTTTTACAGGAGTATCCTTACTTCTAGAGTGGTTATTGTAAAAAACGTTATTTACATACAAGGAGGGGAGTGTATGAATCGTTTTGTAATCGGTGATCCGAAGGATTGCATTGGATGCAACACCTGTATGGCCGCTTGTAGCGAAGTGCATAAAGCTTTCGGATTACAATCTTTTCCACGCTTACAAGTCATGCGTAATGATGATGTAACCGTGCCAATTCTCTGTCGTCATTGTGATGATTCACCATGTGCTACCGTGTGCCCGGTGCACGCAATCACACACATTAATGACACCATTCAACTTAACGAAAGTCTCTGTATCGGTTGTAAACTTTGTGGTATTGCTTGCCCATTCGGTGCAATTACTCAACATGGTTCTGCACCGATTGACGCACCAACCTATTATGAAGGATTCTCCTTCACTGATGCGGTAAAACGAGATATTCGTACTGCACCAGATAATACGGATTTACACAATATGCTGGCATGGCAACCTGGCGTGAAAGCTATTGCGGTGAAATGCGATCTTTGCTATTTCCGTGAAGATGGTCCGGCTTGTGTACAAACCTGTCCGACCAAAACATTATTTATTATTAGTGATGAGAGTATCAAGCAGGCTAACGAAAGAAAACGTGAAATGGCAATGGTTTCTTCGCCTGCTATTCCAAGATAATTAGTGTGTTTTAACTTGTAATCAATGGAGTGATATTATGAGTTTACCTATCAATTTACTCATCACGACCCTGTTGATTTATGTCGTAGGTGCGTTTATTTCGCTCGCAGTGAGACGAAACGAACAACTTTCAATCAATATATCCGGCGTGACCGGTGTACTTGCTGGAGTGTTAGGTATTGTTGCCTGCATCCCCGTTCTGATCAGCAGCGACACAGTCGTTGATGTTTTTAAAACCCCATTTGAATTTGCCTCATTTTCCATCCGTATTGATGGATTGGCGGCGTTTATGGTGTGTGTAATTTCTTTATTAGTTATTGTGACCGCACTTTATTCTTTCTCTTATGTGAAAGAATACAAAGGTAAAGGCGCAGGTTCTATGGGTTTCTTTATGAATTTATTTATCGCTTCCATGGTTGCGTTAGTTACCAGCGATAATGCGTTCTACTTCCTTGTATTCTTTGAAATGATGTCATTGGCATCTTATTTCTTAGTCCTTACCGAACAAGATGACAATGCCGTAAATGCAGGCTTGCTTTATTTCTTTATTGCGCATGCCGGTTCGGTATTAATTATGATCGCCTTCTTCATTTTCTACTGCTATGCCGGTAGTTTTGAATTTAGCGCATTCCGTCAAACAACTTTGCCAGCACCGCTTGCCTTTACTGCCTTTATTTTGGCATTTTTAGGTTTTGGCGCAAAAGCAGGTATGATTCCATTACACAGCTGGTTACCGAAAGCTCACCCGGCTGCACCTTCTCATGCATCAGCGATGATGTCTGGTGTGATGGTTAAAATCGGTATCTTCGGGATCATTAAAGTCGGTGTCGATCTTCTCGGTTCTACCAATGTTTGGTATGGCGTTATCGTACTCGGTTTCGGTGCGGTATCTTCCGTACTTGGCGTTCTTTATGCCTTGGCAGAACATGACATCAAAAAACTCTTGGCTTATCACACAGTAGAAAATATCGGTATCATTATGATGGGTGTGGGCGTCGGTATGATTGGTATCGCGACACATCATCCAGTGTTGGCAACCGTGGGATTACTTGGTGGTTTATATCACTTACTTAACCATGCTGTATTCAAAGGCTTGTTATTCTTAGGTGCAGGTTCAGTAATGTATCGCTTGCATACTAAAGACATGGACTTAATGGGCGGCTTAGGCAAACTTATGCCTTACACTGCATTCTGTTTTTTAATTGGTACCATGGCGATCTCTGCATTGCCACCGTTTAACGGTTTTGTCAGTGAATGGTTTACTTATCAATCTTTATTCACCTTAAGCCAAAGTGATGTTTTCGTATTAAAACTTGCCGGTCCAATTGCCATCATTATGTTGGCATTAACAGGTGCGTTAGCGGCTCTTTGTTTCGTGAAAGTGTACGGTATCAGCTTCGGTGGTGCACCACGTAGTGAAAAAGCAGCTAATGCACGCGAAGTACCAAAACCAATGGTGATTGCCATGGCAGTGTTGGCCTTATGTTGTGTGTTGTTAGGTGTGGGTGCATCTGTGGTAACCCCAATAATTGCGAAAATTTCGACCGCACTTGCTCATAGCGAACCGCTAATGTTGGCTCAAAATGGAGTAGTGGTTGCACAAGCTGAACCACATACTACACTTTCAACACCAATGGTGACTATCATGTTATTGGCATTTTTCTTCTTGCCATTTAGTTTCTATGCGTTCACCAAAAATCAACGTTTATCCGATCGTGCAAAAGGCAATCCATGGGCTTGTGGTTATGCTTATGAACAAGATATGGCTGCCTCTGCAGGTAGTTTCACTCGTCCGTTACGTACGATTTTCAAATCACTTTATACCTTGCGTGAAGTGTTGGATCCTGCACCTTTAGGAGATAAAGGCATCCAAGCGGTAATTAAAGGCGCAACAAAAGCTGAACCTTTCTGGGAAGAAAAAATGACGATGCCTATCGCTCGTTTTATTCCGTGGTTAGGAACAAAAATCCAATGGTTGCAACAAGGTGACTTCCGTGTGTACTGCGTGTACTTCGTGATTGCCTTGGTGGCAATACTACTTTCCATTGCGTTGATGTAGGAGGTTGAAAATGATTACGTTACCTTCAGAAATTGCAACATCTGCCGGAATGTTTGTTTTTGCCATCGTGCAAGCCTTGATTTTGCTTGTCCTTGCACCGTTATTTTCCGGTATTTCACGTATGATCCGTGCGCGTATTCAATCTCGTCGCGGTCCTGGCGTGTTACAAGATTATCGCGATATTGCGAAATTAATGAAACGTCAAAACATTTGGCCTGACAATGCGGGTTGGGTTTCTAAAGTGATGCCTTATGTGCTAATTAGTACCGTGATGGTAGTCGCCATGAGTTTGCCTTTATTTACTCGTGTTGCACCATTTGGCGCTGGCAGTGATTTAATCACCGTGATTTACTTATTCGCCTTGTTCCGTTTCTTCTTTTCAATTGCGGGTTTGGATTCAAACAGCACATTCTCAAGTTTAGGGGCAAGTCGTGAAGTCACATTAGGAGTCTTGGTAGAGCCAATTCTCATGTTGGCATTCCTTGTCATTGCGTTAATTGCCGGTTCAACCAATTTTGCGGTTATCGGTAATGCGCTTTCCGAAAACACTTGGCAATATCCAATTGCGACAGTGATTGCTATCGCTGCAGCATTCTTCGCCGTATTTATTGAAATGGGTAAAATTCCATTTGATTTGGCAGAAGCAGAACAAGAATTACAAGAAGGTCCATTGACTGAATATTCTGGTCCAGCACTCGCCTTATTAAAAATCGGCTTAAGTTTAAAATCTATGGTTGTAGCCTCTATCTTTGTGAGCGTGTTGCTTCCTTTCGGTATCCCGACAGAGATGAGCTTAAGTGCGGTCATTTTAGGTGGTATTTTATTCTTCGTGAAATTATTAGTGGTGTTCGTATTGGCTTGTGTCTTTGAAAACACACTTTCTCGTACCCGCTTTATGTTAACAGGACGTTTAACCGTGGTCGGCTTCGGCATTTCTGTGTTGGCGTTTGTATTTTACTTCACTGGGTTGTAAGGAGGACAAATATGGAACGTTTAGCTCTGATTACAATCATTTTACCTTTCGTAGGAGCGTTTATTGTCGGTTTGAACAAAAAACATTTTGCTCAAATTGCCACAGTATTTGCTGCGCTTACTACGCTGGGCACCTTGTTAGTCGCAGGACAATGGTTTGCCGATGGTCATCAAAGCGTCACTTATGACATCGTCGCTTTTGATAAAACCGCGATCTTTGGTGTAACGCTTGATGCAGTCAGTACATTAATTGCCTTTGCCGTTGTGGCCTTAGGTTTCTTAATCTGCTTATATTCTTGTGGTTACTTAACCGATAAAAACCGTGAACACCCACATAATGGGTTACCACGTTTTTATGCATTCTTGCTCATCTTTATCGGTGCCATGGCGGGCTTGGTGTATTCCTCAACTTTAGCAGGACAATTATTGTTCTTCGAAATTACTGGGGGATGTTCTTGGGCATTAATCAGTTATTACCAAACACCAAAAGCTCAAGCAGCCGCAATGAAAGCCTTGATTATCACCCACGTGGGGGCAATTGGGTTATATATTGCCGCAGCCTATTTATTCAGCCAATCAGGTACTTTCTCTATCACTGCGTTAGAACATTTAGATCCGAGTGCGAAAACCATCGTGTTATTCGGTGTGATGTTTGCTGCGTGGGGTAAATCAGCACAATTACCAATGCAAATTTGGTTGCCTAATGCGATGGAAGCACCAACACCGGTGAGTGCGTATTTGCACGCTGCGTCTATGGTGAAAGTTGGGGTATATATTTTCGCTCGTTCTGTTATGTCCGCCGGTGATATTCCACATATTGTGGGTGAGGTGGGCATCATCATGGCGATGATTACCTTAATTTACGGTTTCTTGATGTACTTGCCACAAACAGATTTAAAACGTTTATTGGCGTATTCAACCATTACCCAACTTTCTTATATTTTCATTGGGATTTCTCTTGCTGCATTAGGCTCTAAATTGGCCTTTGTGGCAGCGATTAGCTACATCTTCAACCATGCTTTCGCGAAGAGTTTGTTCTTCTTGGTTGCCGGTTCGTTAAGTTATGCCACCGGAACCCGCTCTATGCCATTGTTACAAGGTATTATGCGTACCATGCCAGTGGTTGGTGCAGGATTCGGTGTTGCGGCTTTAGCTATTGCTGGGGTGCCACCGTTTAACGGATTCTTCAGTAAATATCCGTTATTCGCTGCCGGGTTTGAATTAGGCCATGAATATGGCTGGATCACTTGGTTGATGGTACTTGCTTTAATTGAATCTACCGCGACATTCGTGTGGTTGTTGTATAAATTCGGACAATGTGTGATCGGTAAACCGTCGGAAGCGGTAGCCAAAGCACAACCGATAACACTTTCAATGAGCGTTGTATTAGTCGTTCTCATGGTGATGTCCGTCTGCTCCAGTTTTATTGTCGCATATTGGCTGGGTTTGGCCGGTTAGGTTAAGGAGGAATCTATGTTAATGATAAATGGTCTTGCGTGTTTACTCATTATTACCTCTCTTTGCGTAATTATGGTGCGAACCGCCAAAAAAGCTGCGTTATTTTATAGCTTGCAATCTTTGGTATTGGTATTGCTGTTTGTATATCTTGCCTATGAAATGCAAGCCCATGAACTTTATATGTGGTCAATCAGTGCATTTATTACCAAAGTGATTTTAGTACCGATGATTTTAGTCTATGCCATGAAAAAAATTGACGAGAATCAAACACCTGTCGGAATTAATGTCGCTTGGTTGATCCCGATCACAGCAGTGATAGTGACATTGTGCTATTTTGTAGTCATCCCAATCGATTTGCCGTTGGTTGCACATCTTAAACCGGCGCTGTCCGTGTCATTAAGTCACTTCTTGTTAGGTTTGGTGTGCATCGTCAGCCAACGCAATATCGTGAAACAAGTGTTCGGTTATTGTTTGATGGAAAACGGTTCTCATCTCACATTAGCCTTATTGGCAAACAAAGCACCTGAGTTAGTGGAAATCGGAATTGCCACAGATGCTATCTTTGCCGTCATCATAATGGTGGTGTTGGTGAACAAAATTTACCGTACATTCCATTCATTAGATGCCAAACAACTTATGAGTTTGAAGGGGTAACGCTATGTATGAACAATGGATAATCGCGTTATTAATCGCACCTTTAGCAATATCACTTGCCTGTTTCGCTTGTGGCGTGACAAAAGCACGGACAATTTGTACCGCTCTTCATGTTACAGGTTTGATTTTGATGTTAGCATTTGCCTTACAAATTATTAATGGCGTGCTAACTCAGGGGGAAATCCGTGCATTAAATAACTGGGTTTACATCGACAGTCTATCTGCTATTTTCTTAGGTCTTATCGCTATTGTCGGAACGTTAGCCGGTATTTATTCTATCGGTTACATTAGTACTGAATATCGCGAAGGGCATCTTGATTTGAAAACATACTGCAATTATTACGGCTTTTTGCATTTGTTTTTCTTCACCATGATCATTTCTGTGATCACCAATAATGTGATTTTGATGTGGGCAGCCATTGAAGCAACCACATTAAGTTCAGCATTCTTGGTCGGTACATACAAACACAAAACTTCTCTTGAGGCTGCATGGAAATACATCATTATTTGTTCAGTTGGGGTGGCGTTTGGATTGTATGGCACAATTTTAACGTTCTCTAATGGAACAAATCTTTTAGCTGATCCAAGCCAAGCTATTTTCTGGACAGAAATCAATCAACAGGCAGCAGGTTTAAATCCAATGCTCATGTATCTTGCTTTTGCCTTTATTTTGGTTGGGTTTGGTACTAAGTGCGGTCTATTTCCAATGCATACTTGGTTATCTGATGCACACAGTGAGGCTCCAAGTCCTGTGAGTGCGATTTTATCAGCGGTATTATTGAACTGTGCCATGTTGGTGGTATTGCGTTATTACATCTTAGTTTCTAAAGCAGTTGGTTCTACATACCCTCAAACCTTGTTGTTAGTATTTGGTTTACTTTCTGTATTAGTCGCGGCGTTGTTTATTATCGTTCAATTCGACATCAAACGCTTATTGGCATACTCCAGTATTGAAAACATGGGTTTAATCAGCTTCGCTTTTGGTTTAGGTGGCCCAATAGGTGTATTTGCTGGGTTATTACATACCATTAACCATAGCTTAGCGAAAACCTTGCTGTTCTGTGCTTCTGGTAACATTTTATTGAAATACAAAACCCGTGATATGAACCAAGTACGTGGTTTATGGCGTGTGGCACCCATGACAGCGGTATTATTTGCCGGTGGTGCATTATCACTAGGTGGTATTCCACCATTTAACGTATTCGTCAGTGAATTCAGTATTGCTGTTGCGGGTATTTACGCAGGTAAAACTTGGTTAATGGTATTCTGTTTAATTTTACTTACTATCGTGTTAGCTGGATTGTCTTTAATGGTATTAAAAACCGTATTAGGTAAACAACCGGATAATGTTGAAGTGGGGGATGTGAACAAAGTTTCACTCGTGGCGATGGCAATTTTATTGTTATTCATGTTTATTATGGGTATTCATATTGCCGAACCAATTTTGCAGTTATTAAAAAGTGCAGTCGGAATTGTACTCGGATCTGAACAAGTGTCCTTTGGTGAAATGTTAGTTTTACCTTGGCAAAGTTTAGCGCAATGATCGACAGGAGGATAAATATATGGAATTAACTAAAAATACATCAGTCGATCCAGCCAAAATGATTGGCAAAAATTACATTGAAGCAGTCAATGCAAAATTTCCAAATACCATTTTGGATGAGGAGTGGTCAACACCAAATCAGGTTACCCTTACCATTAAAACTAATATGTTACCTGATGTTGTTGAATACCTTTATTATCAACATGAAGGTTGGTTACCTTTGGTGTTCGGGAATGATGAGCGTTCAATTCATGGCAACTATGCAGTGTACTACGTGCTTTCCATGGAGGGGGAAGTGAAAACTTTTATCACTATTAAAGCCTTAGTTGATCCTGTGAGCTTAGAATTTCCGTCTGTGACACCAAAAGTCAAAGCGGCGGTTTGGGGCGAACGTGAATTATTCGATATGTATGGTTTGAAAGCCGTCGGTTTACCAGACCAACGCCGCTTAGTGTTGCCAGATGATTGGCCGGATGATCTTTATCCATTACGTAAAGACTCAATGGATTACCGTTTACGTCCCGATCCGACAACTGCAACAGAAACATACGAATTTATTAACGAAAAAGGCGAAGCACGTATCGTTCCACTTGGCCCGTTACATATTACTTCCGATGAACCAGGACACTTCCGTTTGTTCGTGGATGGGGAAGATATCATTGATGCGGACTATCGCTTGTTCTATGTGCACCGTGGTATGGAAAAATTGGCAGAAACCCGTATGGATTACGACCAAGTTAACTTCCTGGCTGACCGTGTGTGCGGGATTTGTGGTTTTACCCACAGTGTGGCCTACGCTAATTCCGTCGAAAGTGCTTTAGGAATTCAAATTCCAAAACGCGCTGAATGGATCCGTGCGATTTTATTAGAAGTAGAACGTTTACATAGTCACTTATTAAACTTAGGTCTATCTAGCCACTTTACCGGCTTTGATACTGGCTTTATGCAATTCTTCCGCGTTCGTGAAAAATCCATGACCTTGGCAGAAGTGTTAACCGGTGCACGTAAAACCTATGGTATTAACCTTATCGGTGGTGTGCGTCGTGATATGTTGAAACATCAACGTGAGCAATGTATCAAACTTATCGGTGAAATGCGTGAAGAACTCAAAACCTTAACCGATATTTTATTGAATACACCGAATATG
Organism: uncultured Haemophilus sp.; assembly: GCA_902461185.1. Taxonomy (GTDB): domain Bacteria; phylum Pseudomonadota; class Gammaproteobacteria; order Enterobacterales; family Pasteurellaceae; genus Haemophilus_D. Next base: position 46,341 of record CABPXD010000013.1, on the reverse strand, counting down.
GAACAACGTACGGTGGGTGTCGGTGTCTTGGCAAAAGATATCGCTCGTGACTTCAGCCCGGTTGGTCCAATGATTCGTGGTTCTGGCTTTGCGCGTGATGTACGTAAAGTACATCCATTCTCTGGTTATGGCGATATACCTTTCAATCTCTTCACTGAAGCAAATGGTGACGTGTTATCTCGTGTGAAAGTGCGGATTAATGAAGTGTTTGAATCCATGAATATCATCGATTACATGGTGGATAATTTGCCAAGTGGCGAAATCTTAAAAGAAGGTTTCAATTATACCCCTGGACGTTTTGCTTTAGGGATTACTGAGGCACCACGTGGCGAAGATATTCACTGGTCAATGCTAGGTGACAACCAAAAACTTTTCCGTTGGCGTTGTCGTGCTGCCACTTATGCTAACTGGCCAACCTTACGCTATATGTTGCGTGGCAATACAGTGTCTGATGCACCACTTATTATTGGTAGTCTTGACCCTTGCTATTCTTGTACCGACCGTGTCACCGTGGTGGATGTGCGTAAACGCAAAGCGAAAACCGTAGATTATAAAGAGATTGAACGCTACGGTATCGAACGTAAAAATTCACCATTGAAATAGGGGAGGCGGAAAATGTTTAAATTACTAAAAACGGTATTTAAAGCAGGTGATGTCACCACCAAATATCCGTTCAAACCTTATGAAGTCGATGATGATTTTAGAGGAAAACCGGAACTTAATTCTGATCAATGTATTGTCTGCGCGGCTTGTACCATTGCCTGTCCAGCCAATGCGTTGACCATGAGAACGGATCCGGTTACAGGCGACCGTACATGGTCATTATTTCTTGGTCGTTGTATTTTCTGTGGTCGTTGTGAAGAGGTTTGCCCAACTAAAGCCATTCGCTTATCACAAGATTTTGAACTATCAGTGACCAATAAACAGGATCTTTTCCAAGAAACAACCTTTGCAACAGTAACTTGTCAGGAATGTGGTAAACCGTTTATTTCTTATAAAGAATTGAATTACACCATCGATTTATTCAAACAAACTTTGGATAATCCAGAGTTAGTGAAACGAAAATTGGCGGAATTACATACCTGTCCGGTTTGCAAACGTCAACATAGTTTAGAAAAAACCGCAAATATGGAATCCAATATGCGGATGAAATTGATCGACTTTAAGGAGCCAGTTCGCTTGAATTTCAAAAAAGCAATCGAACAACGTGAAGAAAGTGCGGTTGATTTACCTAACGTTTTAGCAGGAGGCGAAAGACGATGAACACTCAAATTCCAATGCCGGTTAATGGTATATCAACACCGTTTAGTATTGATGAAAATATTGCCAAAATGAAACAAACATTGCTGAAAGATATTCAACGTTCAGCTTACGTTTACCGTGTGGACTGTGGCGGTTGTAATGGGTGTGAAATCGAGATTTTCAGTACTATTACGCCAACATTTGATGCGGAACGTTTTGGTATTAAAGTGGTAGCGTCACCTCGCCATGCAGACATTCTCTTGTTCACTGGTGCGGTTACCCGTGCGATGCGTACGCCAGCCATGCGTGCTTATCAAGCCGCGCCGGATCCAAAAATCTGTATCGCTTACGGGGCTTGCGGTTGCGGCGGCGGTATTTTCCACGATCTCTATTGTGTATGGGGTGGTTCTGACCAAATCGTACCGGTTGATGTCTATATTCCTGGCTGTCCACCAACACCTGCCGCCACTATTTATGGTTTTGCTGTCGCGCTTGGTTTACTTGATCAAAAACTTAAAGGCAAACAAGAAAAAGCCGATCCTAACGCAGAAGCTAAATTACGTTTCCCAACCATTCCGTTGGATTTGCGTATTAGTCTTGAACGAGAAGCTCGTCGTCTTGCCGGTTATCGTCAAGGCGGTAACATCGCTAACCAATTTATGGCAATGATGGCAGAAAATGACAAAGTGCCATTTGGTGTACGTTTAGGTGAATACCTAGAACGAGAAGCCGATCCTCGTTTAAGCGAAATCGTCAATCGTTTGCATGCGATTAGTCTGCCGTTTTCGGGATAATTAATAATGGGGCAAGTTATTGCCCCTATAAAAATGGGAATGTTATGACAACGAAAGTCTTTTTCTATTTATTAAACGAACGTTTCGTCGAAAACGATGAGCAAGTGCCAGAGCAAGCAAAACAGGTGATGTATTACTCTTTGGCGATTGGTCACCATGTTGGCGTAATTGATTGTTTTAAAAAATTACTGGTTTGTGACTACGATGCTTATCAACGTTTTGTAGATAGCTTTCCAGAAGGGGATGCTAAACGTAAATTTGCTGGCTTAATGCGATTTGGTGAAATTGTGATTGATTCCAGCCATGTCAATTTATTGGCGAAAGCAATGGATGAAAATAAAGCCAATTTCACCCCAGAACATCAAGAGTGGGTCGAAATTCTGATGGATACATTAGCATCGATTCAGCGTGAACCTGTGATGTATATTATGGTGAAACGTCGTGACGAATAATGTGATCTTAACCGTTGGCAACAGCATGATGGGGGATGACGGTGCAGGCCCTTATCTCTATCAGCTATTGAGTGAAAATCCATTGCCAAATTGGACCGCACTTGACGGCGGATCAGCACCGGAAAATGTTGCACATATTGTGCGAGACATGAAACCTGATTTGCTTTTAATTTTTGATGCGGCTGATATGGAATTAGCACCAGGCAAAATCCGAATCATTGAGAAAGAAAGCATTGCGGAAATGTTTTTCATGAGTACGCATAATATGCCGCTCAATTACCTCATCGAACAACTGGAACAGGATATTAAGCAAATTGTTTTTGTTGGGCTCCAACCCGATCTGGTTTCCTTTGGTTTTCCAATGACAGAAAGCGTAAAAGAGTCTGTGCAATTTATGTATGATTTTTTAAAAGAGGGAAGATCGCTTGAAGAGATTCCTGTTTTGTAGAAAAAGTGGGGGGGATTTTCTAAACATAGTTTAAAAATATTACGAAAACCTGTTTTATATCAATAAATCCATGTTTTTTGTAAGACTATAAGCTGATTTTGGGTGTAATATATACCCAGAATTAATTATTCTAATTCTATCTCTAACCTCGTGTTGTATCTAAAATAAGGACGTTACTATGGCTATTAAAAAAGTAATTACCGTATGTCCGTATTGTGCCTCAGGTTGTAAAATCCATCTTTTGGTGGAAAACAACAAAATTGTGGGAGCTGAAGGTGCAAACGGCAAGACAAACGAAGGGGAGTTATGCCTAAAAGGATATTATGGCTGGGATTTTGTGCATGACACAAAAATCCTGACTCCTCGCCTAACTCAACCGATGATCCGCTACAAACGTGGCGAACCATTCACACCAGTGAGCTGGGAAGAAGCGATTTCTTACACAGCAAAACGTCTCAGTGAAATCAAAGAAAAGTACGGTAACGAATCAATTATGGTAACGGGCTCTTCCCGTGGACCAGGTAACGAAGTGAACTTCGTTATGCAAAAATTCGCCCGTGCGGTATTAGGAAATAACAACATTGACTGTTGTGCGCGCGTGTGACACGGCCCTTCTGTAACAGGTCTGCTCAAATCGGTCGGTAACGGCGCAATGTCCAACTCAATTGTTGAGATTGAAGATACTAAATGCGTATTCATTTTTGGCTATAATGCCTCCACTTCACACCCTATTGTGGCGCGTCGAATTAATCACGCCAAAGCAAAAGGGGCGAAAGTTATTGTTTGTGACCCTCGTAAAATCGAAACAGCCCGTATTGCGGATATTTATGCACCGCTTGCTAACGGGTCTAACGTCGCATTCTTGAATGCGATGATGAATGTGATTTTAGAAGAAGGATTACAAGATCAAAAATTTATTGATGAACACACCGAAAACTTCGATGCGTTCTATGAAACCGTGAAAGCTTATACACCGGAATCCACTCAACACATCACAGGTATTGAACCTGAGATGTTGCGTGAAATTGCCCGCACTTATGCGAAAGCGGAAACTGCTACTATCTTATGGGGTATGGGCGTTTGCCAATTCCGTCAAGGTGTAGAAACCGTACGTGCGTTAGCAAGCTTGGCAATGCTTACCGGTAACTTAGGTAAACCAAATGTTGGTGTAAACCCAGTGCGTGGTCAAAACAACGTACAGGGTGCGTGCGATATGGGTGCGTTATTCAACACATTACCGGGCTATCAAAGTTTTGCTGACCCGGAAATTAATGCAAAATTTGCGAAAGCTTGGGGCGTACCGTCTATTCCAAGCAAACCAGGTGTACCGTTGAGTGAAGTACCTGAAGCGATCATGGAAGATAAAATTAAAGCATTCTATATCATGGGTGAAGATACATTACAAACTGAGCCTGATATTAATGCTGTTAAAAAAGCCTTCGAGAAAGTTGAACTTCTTATCGTTCAAGATATTTTCATGACTCAAACAGCCGCAGAAGCAGATATTTTATTACCTGCGACTTCTTGTGCTGAACATGAAGGTGTATATAGTGCTGCTGACCGTGGTTTCCAACGTTTCTATAAAGCCGTTGAACCAACCGGCGACGTCAAGGATGACTGGGTAATCATTAGCGAACTTGCTACAGCAATGGGCTACCCAATGCACTATAACAATACCAAAGAAATTTGGGATGAACTTCGTTCGCTTTGTCCAATTTACAAAGGGGCAACTTACGAAAAAATGGAAGGCTTGGGTTATATCCAATGGCCATGTACTGATGAAGGCCCTGAAGATCAAGGCACAACATACTTGTATAAAGGCCAAATCTTCGACCGTCCTAACGGCAAAGCTGAGTTCTTCGCTTGCGATTGGGAGCCACCAATGGAAGATCTTTCTGAAGAGTTCCCATTGGTACTTTCTACTGTGCGTGAAGTCGGTCACTATTCTTGCCGTTCAATGACAGGTAATTGCCGCGCTCTAGCTGCACTTGCAGATGAGCCGGGATTCGTACAAATGAACGATCAAGATGCCAAAGAATTAGGCATTAAAAACAACGATTTGGTTTGGATTGCCTCATCACGTGGTAAAGTTATTTCTCGCGCAGATGTGAGTACGCGTACAAACAAAGGCGCTTGTTATATGACCTATCAATGGTGGATCGGTAAATGTAACGAATTAACCGCTGACCATTTGAATCCGGGTTCTAGAACACCTGAATACAAATACAGCGCGGTTCGTATTGATAAAATCGAAGACCAAGCCTGGGCTGAACGCTATGTGGTAACTGAATACGCGAAATTAAAAAATCGCTTAAAAGAAACCGCACTTGTAGCTTGATTAGCGTCATAAATGAATGACGGGCGAACTTAAATGGTTCGCCCGTTTTTTATTGAATTATTTCCTTACGCATTATGAACGCATTTAGCCATCGTTATCCGTAGCTAAAGATAAACAGGAATCCGCAAGTGTTTCACTAAAGCGTAAATCATGTGACGCAATAAGCATTGGCAACTGTAATTCGCGTAAAAGTGCGGTCAGTTTGGCGATATTTTTTACATCGAGTCCATTCGTTGGCTCATCTAATAATAATACTTTAGGTTGCATCGCTAGCACGCCTGCCAGTGCAGTAAAATTCTGTTCACCACCAGATAAGGTATTTACAGAGCGATCCTTTAATCCAACAATATTTAGACGTTCCAACTGTTGTAATGCAATTTGATAGGCTTCATCTCTGTTCAATCCTTGATTGAGAGGACCAAAGGCCACATCATCAAGTACAGTTGGTCCGAAAAGTTGATCGCCGGCATGCTGGAAACAGATGCCTACCTTTCCACGTAGTGGCACAAAATCTTTTTCTTGTCGACATACATTACCGAACCAGCGAATTTCTCCTTGTTGGTAAAGTATAAAACCTAATAGGCAATGTAATAGTGTGGATTTTCCACAACCAATATCACCTTGTAAAAAAAGGCGATGGCCTTCAGGAAGTTCAAAAGAAAGGTTATCAATAATCACACGTTGCTCGCGCATGATCTGTAATTGTTTGACTTCGAGGACGTTCATCAAGATTTATCCTGTGTTTTTTTCACATCATGCAGCTGAAAGCCACGAGCTTTTAGCGCCATTTCTGTTTTTTCTGCTTTAACGAGTGCATGAATTAATAATAGGGCGACACGCTGCGCCGCGATAAATAAGGTTCTGCCATTAAGTTTTGGCTGGTATCCGCGTGCACGCATGGCCATATCCATCTTTTTATGCACTTCACTGAACACGGAAATATAGCGAACAGTAAGAACAAATAGGTGAAGTAGTTTTTCAGGTAATGGCAAACGGCACAATGCTTGCAGTAGAAGGCTCTCGTTCATATCAATTAATAAGAGGCGAGTTAAACTTAAAATTAAATTGAAACGTAGCGTGATCAGCAGTGCGAGCTGAGTCCCTATTGGATTTAATGCTAAACCTTGCTCGGTGATTTTCCAGCTTAAGGTTAACCAAACAAGCAAAGTGAAGAAATTTAGTTTTAGCCAATATTTAAAATAACCGGCAAGGGATTTTCGATAGCGTATTAGCGCAATAAATAATCCACTGAGTACCACAAGATTGAGGATAACAAGCGTTGAAATATGTGTCATTGTGCTGACGATAAGTCCACACAAAAACACATAAATTAATCGTAAGTGCGGTTGGAAAATAGCAAGAAAATTCATTTCACCACACTGAGCGCTGTTGGATACATTTTGTTTAACAATAAGACCACACCAACACTGACGATACTGTCGATAATAAATACAGGGATATGTGATATCACCAGTAACATGATCAGATCGCTGTAGGCTTTACCACCATCTAATGCTAAGACAAGAGAGGCAAGCAAGGCTGAACCGCCAACGCCGATCACGCCAGCACCAATACCGGCAGTAATTTGAGTGCGACGGGAATTGTCATTTTCAAGTCTTTTTGCAAATAGCCAATGTACAAGAAGGGCAGGCAATGCCATCACACATAAATTGACACCAAGCACGGCAAATCCACCGAAGGAAAAGAGCAAGACTTGTAATACCAATGCGATTAAAAAGGCAGGGAATACCGCCCAACCAAGAAATAGACCGGCCATGCCGTTTAAGATGAGATGCACGCTGCCAATGCCAACTGGTACATGAATGGTACCGGCAACAAAAAAGGCAGCGGCAAACAATGCCGTTAGCGGCAATTGCTGCGAATTGAGGCGTTTCAGTCCAATCATTACGCAGACTAATGCGACAGCTGCACCACCAAGCAATACGGGGGTATGCAACACACCTTCCGATAAATGCATATTATCTTTCCTTAGATTGCGACGCACGCGTCATTTTTGAGGCTCTAATCAATGCCCATAAGCCAAAAATACCAACAATATAACCGATACCACCAATAATATCGTGCAGGTAAATTTTGTCTTTTAATTTAGAAATATCTTCGCGGACCAACATCAATGCATTGTCACTATTATTAGTGGCTTGCGCAGATACTCTGTTGGCAACAATTGAGGCTCGATGTCCTTCTTCACCTTCTATCACTACTTTAATGGCACCTTCGGCAGTGGTATTGATCGGATAGGCAAATTGCCCATCGCGATCCGTTTTGCCTTCCAATAGAGGGGAGTCCTGACCAGCTTGCAAAATCTCCATATAGGTTTCTGCCGCTGGGGTCATATCGGAATAATAGGCTTTGCCAGAAACTGTGCGTCCATCATATTGTGCAAAAACATGCAAACTATGAGCCAATGCTGATGGTGCACACAGCCAGGTGAAAAGTGCGGTTAAAAATACAACTCTTTTCATTATTTCGCGTCAAAAGTTAGCATATATTCAACACTACGTTTGTTATAGTCAGGATTGTCTTTAACCGGCTCGTCAAATTCAGCCCAGACTTTGTTATAGCCCGCTTTAGGGGTGAATTGTGCAATACCTTTTTCATTGGTTAAGTTGAATGGATGATCTTCGCCTAAACCCACTTTGATGCCTTGCACAGGTTTACCTTTGACTAACACGAGAATATCGAGTGGTTGTCCCGCTTTCGGTTCACTTTGTGGGATTAATTCATAATCCATGTTGTGTGATTTATTTGCTTGCGCATCCCAGTGTAAAATCGCTTTGCCGAATTTGACTGGATTAACACTAAGCACAGCATCTGGGGCCTGCTGTTTGGTTTTTTCGACATATTTACCGCTTGGCAATTTTGACCAAACGCCATTATCAAAGCGAATAAATGCGATGGCAGCATCAGGTGCAGCAAAGAGTGCTTCGCCTTCTTTAAAGTTTACTGTGGCATTTTGCAATTGGCCTTTAGAATCAAGTAGGCGTACCGCTTTTAATTTGCTTTGAGGATAGGTTTCGGTTTCCTCATGACCAAATTTAACCACATATTGCCCTTTTACATCCTTAACGGGCTCCAACCAAACATTATGTGCATTAGCGAGTGAAGCACCGAATAGTGCAGTGATAAGTAATGCTGTTTTTTTCATGGAAGTTCTCCTTTTCTAACATGTGAACACTGTGGTAAAGTATAAAATATGAAGTAACTTCAGAGTCAAGGATAATTTAATTAAAAATGAAAATTGGTCAGCTAGCCAATATTGTTGGCTGTACGGTGGAAGCCGTACGTTTCTATGAAAAACAAGGATTGATCGAACCCGCCAAGCGAACAATTGGTAATTTTCGCGTTTATACGGAAGAGCATTTGAAACAACTTTCTTTTATTTGCTATTGCCGCAGTTTGGATATTTCACTGAAAGAAATCAAAATGTTGCTCAATCCTCAATGTGCCACTCAAGAGCAAGAAAGAGAAATTAATGAGCTGCTAGATCGACATATTCGAGAAGTATCAAAACGGATTCATGAATTGGCTCACTTGAGAATTCGCTTAATTCAGCTCAAAGGCAAATGTAGCCAATTTGAACAAAACAATGATTTAATGAATACTTTATTGCAACATAGCGGCATTAATTTTGTGCCGCTAAAATGATTTCTTGTACGGGTACCAGTAAAAATTTTTCAAACAACGTTTAAATATCGAACAACGAAACACAGAAACGCTGAAAATAAATATCAAAAAAGAGTAGAATTGGAACAGACTGCTTTTTTATTTTAAGGAGAAAATCATGCATGAGATGTCTCTCTGTCAGAATATTATGGAAATTATTGATCAACAAAAGAAAAAGCATGAAATCCATGAAGTGACAGATATTTGGCTAGAAATTGGGGCGCTGTCTTGTGTCGAGCAAAGTGCGGTAGAATTTTGCTTTGAAATTATGCGAAAAGATACCGTTGCTGAAAACTGTCAGTTACATTTTATTCATTTACCTGCGATTGCATGGTGCTGGCAATGTCAAAAGGAAGTTGAGATTGAAGCCTATCAAGATTGCTGTCCACATTGTCACAGTGCATGTTTACAACGTCGAAGTGGCACCGAATTTAGAGTGAAAGAAATTGCCGTAAAATAGCAAGACGTCTAAATTGGCAAATTTAACCTGATCTTTTGAATATAAAATACGCTAACTACTTGATAGTATGTATTTATCTCTCTTCAAAGAATATATTTAAGATAGAGAATATGGTATTCTAACGCATGTGAATTACCATAGATTCTAAGTATTTACAGAATAAACGAAAAATTATTGAGGTGACTTATGTGTACAACCTGTGGCTGTGGCCATCCAGACCAAGTCAGAATCGGAGAATTACCGCATGTTCATAATGATTCCAATGCGCAACATGCAACAAAACTACCTAATTTTTCTCACTCCTCCTTCCGCATGCCAGACTCTCCACAACAAGAAGAAACCCAGCAACGATTACTGAAAGTAGAACAAGATATTCTTGGCGCAAACAATCAATTAGCCGATATGAATCGTCGCTTTTTTGCCAATCAACACATTTTGGCACTTAATCTTGTTTCAAGTCCTGGTTCAGGCAAAACAACCTTATTGACGACCACACTAAACGCATTAAAAAATGACTATCCTTGTTATGTGATCGAAGGGGATCAACAAACAGAAAATGATGCAGATCGTATTCGTCAAACGGGTGTGCCGGCGATTCAAGTTAATACGGGCAAAGGTTGTCACTTAGATGCACAAATGATTGGTAATGCATTGGTGAAATTGCAGCCACAGGAAAATAGTCTGATGTTTATTGAAAATGTCGGAAACCTAGTCTGCCCATCAGAGTTTGATTTAGGCGAGCATGCTAAAGTGGTGATCTTATCCGTGACAGAAGGCGAAGATAAACCGCTGAAATATCCACATATGTTTGCGGCTTCGAAATTAATGATTTTAAACAAAGTAGATTTACTGCCGTACTTAAATTTCGATGTGGAAAAATGTATTGCTTATGCGAAACAAGTGAATCCAACAATTGAGGTTATCCAGTTGTCTTCTCAAAGTGGAGAAGGGTTACAGCAATGGCTAGACTGGTTAAAAGCGCAAGAACGATAGGAGCATCAAATGCAGTTTGTTGATGAATTTCGTGATCCTGAACTGGCTAAAAGTTTGTTACAGCGACTACAAAAAGTAATGGAAAACCAACCGCACTTTACGCCAGAAAATCCGTTATATCTGATGGAGGTCTGTGGCGGACATACTCATACCATTTTTAAATTTGGGCTGGATCGTTTATTACCCAAAAGTATTGAATTTATTCACGGTCCAGGCTGCCCTGTGTGTGTATTACCGATGGGGCGAATTGATGTATGTATTGAGATTGCTCGTCGCCCAGAAGTAATTTTCTGTACTTTCGGTGATGCCATGCGAGTACGTGGACGTTTAGGTTCATTATTAGAAGCCAAAGCACAGGGCGCGGATGTTCGTATCGTTTATTCACCGCTTGATGCGTTGAATATCGCATTGAATAATCCAGACAAAAAAGTGGTGTTCTTTTCACTCGGTTTTGAAACAACTATGCCGAGTGCCGCAATTACCTTGCAACAAGCTAAAAAACAGCAGGTAAAAAACTTTTTTGTGGTATGTCAAAATATCACTATCATCCCAACATTACACAGCTTATTGTCACAAGGACAAGTCAAAATTGACGGCTTTCTTGCACCAGGTCATGTAAGCATGGTGATTGGTTCTGAACCTTATCAGGAATTGTGTGATACCTACCATAAGCCTTTTGTAATCACTGGTTTTGAGCCTTTAGATATCCTACAAGCAATTTTAATGTTGGTGACACAGATTGTTGAAAAACGCTGTGAAGTGGAAAATCAGTATAAACGTATCGTACACCAACATGGCAATGAGTTAGCACAACAGGCAATCAGTGAAGTGTTCCGCTTGAAAGCCAGCAGCGAATGGCGTGGATTAGGCGAAATTGCCGAATCTGGTGTAGAACTGACAGATGATTATCAATGCTTTGATGCAGAAGCGCATTTTGCTTGTCAGCCACATCAAGTTGCCGATGATCCTGATTCTCGTTGCGGAGATGTATTAATCGGTAAATGTAAGCCGGCGGATTGTCCATTATTTGCTAAAAAATGTAATCCTGACAATGCCTATGGTGCATTGATGGTATCTTCCGAAGGGGCATGTGCGGCCTATTATCAATATAGACGGGAATAAAACAATGACTGATTTTATTACAATGGCACACGGAAATGGTGGTGCCACAATGCAAGAGTTGATCCGCGATTATTTTGTCGAGGCATTTGATAATCCAATACTTTCACAAGGCGAAGATCAGGCTCGTATTGCTTTACAAGAGTTAAATGCTTTAGGTGGAACATTGTCATTTTCTACCGATAGTTTTGTGATTGATCCGATTTTTTTCCCTGGTGGCGACATTGGTAAACTCGCTGTATGTGGTACCGCTAACGATGTCGCGGTATGCGGTGCCGTACCAAAATATTTGTCTTGTGGCTTTATTTTGGAAGAAGGCTTACCACTGGAAACTTTAAAAAAATTGATTCAGTCTATGGCAAAAGCCTGTCAGTCAGCCGGTATTCAAGTAGTAACAGGTGATACCAAAGTAGTACAAAAAGGCGCGATAGATAAAGTGTTTATCAATACAGCAGGTATTGGTGTGATTCCAAACGGACTCGACTGGGGCGTGCATCGTATTCAACCAGGTGATCAGATTATTGTCAGCGGTACTTTGGGGGATCATGGTGCAACCATTTTGAATTTACGCGAAAATCTTGGTATTCAAACGGATTTACGTAGTGATTGTGCTGTGCTTGCACCGCTCATTGATTGCATTCGTCCAATTGAAGGAGTAAAAGCTATACGCGATGCGACCCGTGGTGGTGTGAATGCAGTACTTCATGAATTTGCCCAGGCTCAGAAAGTAGGGATTCAAATTGATGAAACGGTATTACCAATTCGTCAGGAAGTGCGAGGTATTTGCGAATTACTCGGTTTGGATGCATTAAATTTTGCTAATGAAGGCAAATTGGTGATTGTGGCGGACAAAGAAAAAACAGCTGAAATTCTGACCGCACTTCGTCGCCATCCATTAGGTGAAAATGCGACCGTAATCGGCGAGGTAACGACTGATGGTAAAGTTCGAGCAGTTGGACTTTTCGGTCAAAGTCGTTTATTAGACTTACCACGCAACGAACCTTTACCACGCATTTGTTAAGCAAAAACCGGTTTAATGTTAAATTAAACCGGTTTTAGTTTGTAAATTGATATAAGGGAGAAGCGTCGCTATTTTTTCCAAATAACGTGAAATTCACGATCTTCTTCTCGGTGTGAAATTAAGAATTTCGCAAACACATCATCCATTTCATCTTTCTCATTCACTAATCCTACCCACACTTCAGCAAAAGCCTCAGGATCGATTAATACCCCAATTTCTTGTTCCCAATCATCGGCAGTTTCGACAAACTCGACCGCACCACGATCTTCAAATTGTAGATTGAATAGCATAATATCAGCCGGATCGAGATTTTCGCCCGCCATTTCTAAGAAAATATCATAAGCAAGATCAATCGCTGCATCGGGATCAAGTTTTTGAATATCAGTTGTCATTGGGTTTTCCTTCATTAAGTCAATTGCGCGTATGATACCGCAAGAAACACAAAACAAAAAGTGCGGTCAAATTCATCGTTGTTTTTGACCGCACTTATTTATATTTGTTGTAACTAGCCCGTATTTCGCATACCTGCTGCAATACCAGTGATGGTAATCATCAAGGCTTGTTCGACATCAGGGCTTGGGTTTTCAGGTGATTCACGGAAACGACGGAGCAATTCCACTTGAAGGAGATTGAGCGGATCCGTATAAACATTACGTAATGCAATAGAATCCGCGATCCACGGTAAGTCCGCCATTAATTCATCTTTGTGAGAAAGCGAAAGCACAGTTTTAATATCTGCATTGAGTTGATTACGCAGATTTTCACCTAAGTACCAAAGCTCTTTTTTCACCAAGTTATGATCATATTGCTCAGAAAGCCAAGTATCGGTTTTACTGAACACCATTTCTAACATCCCCACACGAGTAGAGAAGAATGGCCAAGCTTTACACATTTCTTCAATAATATGACCTTTGCCTTCATCTACAATTTTTTGAATTGCCGCACCCGCACCAAGCCATGCTGGTAGCATTAAGCGGTTTTGCATCCAAGCAAAAATCCATGGAATGGCACGCAAGCTTTCCACGCCACCATTTGGATTACGTTTTGCAGGGCGAGAGCCAAGTGGTAGTTTAGACAGTTCTTGTTCCGGTGTGGCACTGCGGAAATAAGGCACGAAGTCTTTATCACCACGAACAACACTACGGTAAATGTCGCATGAAGTAGCGGAAAGCTCATCCATGACGGTACGCCATTCTGCTTTTGGTTCTGGCGGTGGAAGTAAGTTTGCTTCCAAAATTGCACTCGCGTAAAGGTCAAAGGTTTCAACTGCAACTTCGGGTAAACCGAGTTTAAAGCGAATCATTTCCCCTTGTTCGGTGACGCGTAAACCATTTTTGAGTGAGCGTGGAGGTTGAGAAAGTAATGCTGCATGTGCAGGAGCACCACCACGACCGATTGTACCACCACGACCATGGAATAAAGTGAGTTCAATACCCAGTTCTTCGGTTAAATTAACTAACGCTTCTTGTGCACGATATTGTGCCCATGAAGCTGCCATCATGCCTGCATCTTTAGCTGAGTCAGAATAGCCAATCATCACCATTTGATGATTATTAATCACACCACGATACCAACCAATATTAAACAATTGACGCATGACGCCTTCAGAGGCATCTAAGTCATCTAAGGTTTCAAAGAGTGGCACGACAGGAATATGATAAGGCACCCCCGCTTCTTTTAATAATAAATGTACGGCAAGCACATCAGAGGCACTTCTTGCCATAGAAATAATATAGCAAGCAATCACGCCTTGTTTTTGTTGGGCAATGACTTTGCAAGTATCTAAAATTTCTTGGGTTTCAGCAGAGGGTTCCCAATGGGTTGGAATTAATGGGCGACGAGAATTTAACTCGCGTACTAAGAAAGATTGTTTTTCTGCTTCGCTCCATTGTGCATAATCGCCAATGCCAAGATAACGGGTAATTTCAGCAATGGCATCTGTATGACGGGTACTTTCTTGACGGATATCCATTTGTGAAAGAGTGACACCAAAACAACGAATACGATGCAAAATATCTAATAATGAACCATTAGCGATAATCCGCATGCCACACGCCATTAATGATTGATAGCAATCATAGAGCGGTTCCCAAAGTTGATTATCTTCCATGATGATATCCGCTTGGCTTACGCGTGGCGGACGATTTGCCAGGCAATCATCAAAGTAATCAAGAGTGGCGATAAGTTTTGTACGAAGCGTTTTGACTACAAAACGATAAGGCTCTAAATGTTCACCATATTTTTCGGTAAATTCTGGTGTGCATTTCACCATGGATAATTCATCGGCAAGGGATTTGATGTCATTTAAGAATAAATCCGCCGCTTTCCAACGAGCAAGATAGAGTACTTGTTGAGTAATTTTTGAAGTAACAAATGGGTTACCATCACGGTCACCACCCATCCAAGAAGAAATTCTGACAGGACGTAAGCCCACAGGTAAATCGTAGCCTAAGAATTCACGAGCGTGTTCATTTAGTTGACGTAAGAATTCCGGTACCCCTTGCCATAGGCTATTTTCAATCATGGCAAAGCCCCATTTTGCTTCATCGAATGGGGTAGGGCGAACAGTACGGATTTCATTAGTATGCCAAGCTTCAGCAATTAAACGAAGCAACAGGCGTTCAATAATGCTGCGTTCTTTAGGCGTCAAATCATCGTGCTCTAATTTGCTTAAGCATTTATTGATCTCGACGTGTTTATGGACTAAAGAACGACGCGTGGTTTCAGTTGGGTGTGCCGTTAATACAAGCTCAATAAGCAAGTTTTCAACGGTTTTGTAAACCTCTTCTTTTGAAGTATTTAATGCTTTTAAGCGTTGGAATAAAGCACTTAATGAACGATTAGAAGATTGTAAATCTTTATGTTGACGAGAGACCGTTTGGTATTGTTCAGCGATATTCGTTAAGTTAAGGAAATGGCTGAATGCTCGTGCAACAGGAATAATATTTTCATTTGAAATGGTGGAAAGGGTATCCAACAATGTTTTACGTGCTTGGCTATCGCCAGCTCGAGATTGTTTGGATAATTGGCGAACATTTTCAATTAAGGTGAGAATGTCTTCGCCTTGTGCATCATTAATGGTTTCTCCAAGAAAACGCCCTAACATATTAATGTTATGGCGGAGAGTGCGATACTCATCAGTCATATGAACTCCGATAAAGAAAAAAATAAAACTAGGGGAGATATAACCAAAAATATGTATCGGGATCAAATGCTATACGTCAAAAACTTGCATTAAATCAAAAAAGGCTAAAATAAGTAAAAAATGACCGCACTTTTTTAGATAAAATTTAAAGTGCGCTCAAAAAGTTTAATGTTTATTTAAGGTTGCGAACTGATTTTCGAATGACGAGTTCAGGATGGATAGCAATGCGGTGTTTTTCGTGATTATCGTTATCTTTATTGGCAATACGCTCAAATAAAAGATTAACCGCTTGTGCACCTAAACGAGACTTCGATTGGTGAATCGTTGTGAGTGGTGGTGCATAGAAACGCGATGAGTGAATATTATCATAGCCGATAATCGAGATATCATCAGGCACACGCAAGCCTTTTTCCGTAATCGCAGAAATTGCGCCTAATGCCATCACATCATTACAACAGAATACGGCAGTAGGTAGGCTGTCTTGTGCAAGAATTTTATTCATACACTCATAACCGTCCTCAGGTTCGAAGAAACCTTCCATAATCCAATTTTCATGGATCGGTAGATTGGCTTCATTCATGGCTTTTACAAAGCCTTCGTAACGGGTTCTTGCCGTCGTTTTATCTAATTCACCCGCAATAAGACCGATCTCTTTATGACCACAATCAATTAAATGCTTAGTAGCAATATAACCGCCCGTAAAGCTGTTATCTTCAATGATATCGGTATCAGCATTTGGGCCCCAATCCATTACCACCATCGGCACAGACGAGAAACTAGAAAGCACATCAAGTGAATGTTGTGTGTATTCAGAACACATGACCAATAAACCATCTACGCGTTTTTTGGCAAGCATTTCGACGTGGTTTTTAATTTTTTCAGGATCATTTTGTGTATTACACAAAAAAAGTGAATAGCCTTGACGATAACAATGATCTTCAACGGCATGAATGATTTCAGCAAAATAAGGGGATTCACTGGTGGTAACAATCATCCCAATGGATTTTGTCGTATTGACTTTTAAACTCCGAGCAACAGCACTTGGTGAGTATTTCAAGCTTTTAATGGCTTGCATCACCGCCTCTTCGGTTTCTTTTGCTACAAAACGGGTTTTATTAATTACATGGGAAACAGTGGTGGTGGAAACACCGGCCATTTTTGCGACATCTTTAATTGTTGCCATAATTTTGCCTCTAGAGAATTTTTCCTATTATAAAGACTGTCACCAAATAGGTTAAGTAAATTATAAAAAATTTTTGAAAAAACGCGCTTTATTGTTAGAATGGGATATCTTTAACTAAATAAGTGAGAAATTAAAATGAGTGATTTTGGTTACGCAATGTTAGCTGTAGTGCTTTCTTTAAGTGTTGTTGTGGGTTTAGCGACTGCAATTTTCTAATTGAAAGAAATAACATATTAATCCATTTAAAATAGACCGCGCTTTAAGCATTTAAAGTGCGGTTATTTTTTAGGTCTTTTAAAGTTGTACTAAAAGCCATGCTATTGGATTATTTCTTTAGTATAATTTGCAACTATTTCCGTTTGTTGTAATCAAAATACTGCAAAAACCAAATTTGAGATAATTATGAATAAATATTTGATTTCACTAGATAAAGATGTTCAGCGTCGTGAGCTGTTTTTTGCTCAACCGGATACAGCAGATTTCGTTGTATTTTCAGCGATTAATACCATGCAAAAAGAGTGGGATGAATTGGCAGAAGTATTCAATCCAACGAAGTTTGAGCAACATTATGGACGCAACGTCACAAAAGGCGAAATTGGTTGCACATTAAGTCATTTAGCGGTTTATTGTCAGATCGTAGAAGATCAAAATGTGACGGAAAATGATTATGCATTAGTCTGTGAAGATGATGCGTTATTTAATGCTAATTTATCACCAAAAACAATCGCACTCTTAACCGAAAAATGTGATGCGGATATTGTATTAATCGGGCAGTCAAAAATTGCTGAATTTAATAATGTGGAATTAGAGATCAATTATCCAACCACTTTTTCATTCTTGCGCCAAACTATTGGTGATGTCACCGTGGCTTATCCATATAAAAGTTATTTTGCAGGTACGGTGGCATACTTAATCAAAAAATCAGCGGCACGTGCATTTTTGAAACAACTCGAACAAGAAAAACCGTTTTGGCTTGCTGATGATTTCTTATTATTTGAAACCCAATTCCAGATTAATAACAATGTGGTTCGTCCGCTTGTGGCCATTGAAAATCCACAATTAGTGAGTAATTTGGAAGCGATTCGTGGTTCAAAATCTAATAATTTAGTGAAGAAATTAATTAAATATCCACTCAAAAAAATCTTAGCAGTGAAAAAGAATTTAGGAAAATAACGTAAAAATGACCGCACTTTTTAATCTTTTTTATCTTTACGATCCTTGGCTGTTTCATGTTGTACGAATGTCATTCGTCGCAGGTTTAGCGGCATTGGTTGTATTGGCTTATCAATATTTTAAAAAGCAGAAACCACAAGGTATCACTGTACCAGTAGATAGTTTAGCCGTCATCATTGGGCTGATTGCATTTAGCGTGATTCCGCTTTTAGTTAACGGTACGCGAGATTTTTCTGTCATCACCATGTATGTAAAAGAGCTGATTTTATTTATCTTTGGTGTGGGGCTTTATAATGCCTTCTATGCCAATGTAAATGGTCAACAGAAAGTGGTGCGTGATTTACAACTCGGTGTAGTAGTGCAGTTTGTAGTGGGCGTGATTGGCTTGCTTGGTGCATCATTTATGATTGATTTGTTGCTTTCAACTAATGCGGTGTTGCCTGCACGTTTTTATGGTTCAGAGCAGGAGTATCGCTTATATAACATCACTGCAACCGCCTTTTTCCAATTGAGTTTGTTCTATTTAATGCTGTTGCATTTTTTATTGGCTTACAACGCTAAACATAATACGCTTCCAAATGTTTTAGTGTTTTTTATGCTATGTATTGGGTTGATTTCAGGACGTACATTCCTCCTATTATCCGTCGTGAGCATTTTAGTGTATTTCAAATGGCGTTATGTGCCATCCCTAATAGCATTCGCCGTTTTAGTATTATTATTGGCCTATTTCTTACCAGAAAATCCTTATGTGGCACATGCTTTAGAGCCTGTGATTAATTTATTACACGGTGCAGGATTTGTCAGTTCGTCAACGGATACGTTGATGAAAAACCACCTCTTTATGCCAACACTTAAGCAGTTCATTTATGGCGATGGCATGTATATGACCGGTGAGTTAGAGGTTGGCCGTTATTATGGGCATACGGACTCTGGTTTCTTACGCCAGATTCTTTATGGTGGCCTGTCTTACGCTTTGGTGTGTTTTGCTGTGACCTTCTATTTTGTGCGCAAAGTCGCCTTAAATTGGTTTGATGGCAGTTGGAAATTTATCCTTTCTGCTTTCGTGATTTTAGCGTTCTGTAACATCAAAGCGGATACCTTTGCTTTCCCGGGCATTATGTTTGTCATGTTGATGTTCTTATCGCTTTTTGGCACTCAAGGTAAACAACTTATTTTATTTAAACAAAAGGAGCCGAAAGATGTTTAGTATCATCGTGCCTTCTTATAATCGGAAAGAAGAAATTCCTGCGTTATTGGAAAGTTTAACCAAGCAAACCACCTATAATTTTGATGTGGTGATTGTGGATGATTGCTCAAAAGAAGCCGTTGAAGTAACACAATCATATCCATTTGCAGTTAAAGTGATTCGTAACGAAACCAATCAAGGGGCGGCAGAAAGCCGTAATATTGGGGCACGAAATGCGGATAATGAATGGTTGTTATTTCTTGATGACGATGATCGTTTTGCAAATGATAAATGTCAGAAATTAGCCGATGTGATTGTCGAGCATCCCGATGTTAACTTTGTTTATCATCAAGCTAAATGTGAAATGGTCAATGAAGGTTTTAGCTATGTGACTAACCCAATTGAGCCACAAGAGATTAGCGTAGAGCGAATTTTACTGGCGAATAAAATCGGTGGTATGCCGATGGTTGGAGTGAAAAAAGATCTGTTTTTAAAAATCGGTGGATTATCGACCGCACTTCGTTCATTGGAAGACTATGATTTCTTGCTGAAGCTTGTACAAGATCCAACGTTTAAAGCGTACAAAGTGGCAGAACCATTAACTTATTGTACCTTCCATACCAAGCGTTCTAGCGTATCAACAGATACCACTAATACGCAAAAAGCGATTGATTATATCCGTGAACATTATGTGAAAACGGCAGAACAAGAAAAGAATTTTGCCATCAACGCACAATATATGTTGGCTTACCCACATATTATGAATTTATCCCGTAAAGCGGCTTTTTACTATTTTGAAATTTTTAAATTAACGAAAAGTATTAAGCAGCTAGTCATTGCCTTTGTGGTTTTAATTTCACCTAAATTGGCAATTAATTTGAAGCGATTTATGTAGATAACTTATTAGATAGAGAAGTATGAAATTTTCAGTTTTAATGTCCTTATATATTAAGGAAAACCCACAATATTTAAGAGAATGTTTTGAAAGTTTAGTGGCTCAAACCCATCCGGCAGATGAGATTGTGTTGGTGTTTGATGGTGCTGTCACACCTGAATTGGAAGCCGTGGTTTCTGAATTCGAAACAAAATTACCCTTAAACTTAGTGAAATTGCCAAAAAATTTAGGTTTAGGTAAAGCACTCAATGAAGGATTGAAACATTGTTCACCCGATTGGGTATTCCGTATGGATACCGATGATATTTGTGTGCCAGAACGTTTTGCGAAACAAGTGGCGTTTATTGAGCAGCACCCGGATACGATTATTTTCGGTGGGCAGATTGCTGAGTTTGGCGAAAATATTCAAGACATTGTGGCATATCGTAACGTGCCGACTGATGCACAAGATATCGTTAAATTTACCCAAAAACGTTGTCCGTTCAACCACATGACGGTGGCATATCAAAAAAGTGCGGTCATTAATTGTGGTGGATATGAAGATTTACAGGAAGATTATTACCTGTGGATTAAGCTCATAGCACAAGGACAAAAAGTGGCAAACTTGCCAGATATTTTAGTTTATGCCCGCGTGGGCAATGGCATGGTAGGGCGTCGTCGAGGTTTAAACCAAGCGAAAGCAGAATGGCGTTTATTTAAATTGAAACATCGCTTAGGTATTCAAGGTTTATTTTCTGGCCTATTCACCTTTGCCTTGCGTTCAGGTTCTCGCTTATTACCAACCTCATTATTGAAAGCTGTTTATAACCAATTTTTACGCAAATAATGCGATATTTTGATAATTAAAAAAGGAAAAGAAATGAATTTAATCTCAACGTTAAAAATGACGGCATTATCGACCGCACTTTTATTAGTGGGTTGTTCAAGCAATACGACAACAACCACGTCATCCACAAAAAGTATTCCGTCAGTAAGCAGTAATGCTGTTTATAGCAAACCGAGAACTTTAGATAACTTTAATGATTATGTACAGTTCTTAAAAGGCAAAGCGGCTGCTGAAGGCGTATCGTTGTCAATATTGAATGCACAAAATAATATTCAATATATGCAAAAAGCTGTGGATTTGGATCGTGCTCAAGCGGGGAGAAGTCAGCGTAATGCGGATCAACCACAGTTACCGAATCCAAACGGTACAACGAATTATTTGAATAAAGTACTGACCCAAAACAAAGTAGACATTGCCGAAGAGCGTTATTGGGAAGTCCAGGCACCATTACAACAAGCCAGCCAACGCTATGGCGTTCAACAAGAATATATCCTTGCTTTATGGGGTATGGAAAGTAGTTTTGGCTATTATCAAGGTAGCTATGATGTACTATCAGCTTTAGCCACATTAGCCTTTGATGGCAGACGTGAAGCCTTATTTAGCAAAGAATTTGTGAATGCGATGAAGATGTTAGAACGTGATCATATTCAACGCCACAGAATGTTAGGTTCTTGGGCGGGTGCAATGGGGCAAACCCAATTCATGCCAAGTGCATTCTTAAATTATGCAGCAGATGGCAATAATGATGGTGTGAAGGACATTTGGACGAACCAATTTGATGCGTTTGCTTCAATTGCAAATTATCTCCACACTGTAGGTTGGGATAACAAATTGCCTTGGGGTGTAGAAGTAACATTAAATCAACCATTAGATTTATCGCTTTCTGGTATTGAGAAGAATAAAGCACGTTCACTCAGCGACTGGCAGTCTAAAGGTGTCACTTTAGCGAGCTTTAGCCAACAAGAACAAGATAAACTTGCCGCGCTTTCGCAAGCCGATCTTTGGCTAGTTCGCCCAGATAAAGAAGTTGGGCGTGCATTCTTAGTCTCCAATAACTACCGCACGATTTTAGATTGGAACAAATCAAATTACTTCGGCGTGAGCATCGGTATGTTTGCTGATCGCATTAAGATGGCCACCGGCTTGTAGAAAATTATTTTCCTTTTATAATCCAACAAAGCTTTGTTGGATTATTTTTTATCTATAATTTGAATATTTGGAGAACATGATGCAAAAAAAATGGCTTTCTATTTTACTGTTTGCACCTTTGATGCAGAGTAATTATGCATTGGCTGATCAAGCAGCAAAAAAAGAATTGGACTATAAAGCACTGGGTGAAGTGCTGTTTTTTGATAAGTCTATTTCTTTTAATAAAACACAAAGTTGTTCGACTTGCCATAGCCCAGATACCGCCTTTGTGGATCAACGTAAGAATTCTGCAAATCAAATGGTCTCAGAAGGGGATAATCCTCATCTTCATGGTAATCGCAATGCCAATACTGCGCTTTATGCGATGTTCTCTCCGGATTTTCATTTTGATAAAAAAATTAAAGATTATGTAGGCGGACAGTTCTGGGATGGTCGAGCGAAAGATTTAGCTGAGCAAGCAGGTGGGCCACCAGTAAACCCTGTGGAAATGGGCATGCCGGACAAAAAAGCCATTGTTGAACGTTTAAAAGCAGATCCGACCTATTACAAACCTATTACGGATCTTTATGGTGAAAGCATTTGGGCAGATACCGACAAGATTTATGCCATCATGGAAAAAGCCATTGGCGAGTTCGAAAAACAGGAATTATTTGCGCCATTCTCTTCAAAATATGATCGAGCTTTAAAAGGTGAAGCAAAATTGACCGCACTTGAAGCCGAAGGTAAGGCATTATTTTTTGATAAAACACGCACAAATTGTAGTAACTGCCACCAATCAAGTGAAGCGAATTCAGTAAAAGAAACCTTTACGAATTATCGTTATTACAATATTGGCGTACCAAGTAACCAAGAATTAATTAAGCACAATAAATTAGCTGCAGATTTTGTAGATAATGGACTATTGGATAATCCGATGGTGAAAGGTGATAAAAAGCAAAAAGGTAAATTTAAAGTACCAACTTTGCGTAACATTGGTGTCACTGCGCCTTATATGCATAACGGTGTTTTCCGCGATTTAAAAACCGTTTTACTATTTAAAGACAGTTTCAATAATCCTAATCGTAAAGTGAATCCTGAAACAGGGAAAGCGTGGGATAAAGCCGAATATGCTCAAACCATTAATCCTGATGTTTTAAAAGCAAAACCGCTAACAGATGAAGAGATTAATGCGTTAGAAGCATTCTTAAAAACGTTAACTGACGAAGCTTACGAAGAATAATTAAACGCCTGAGTTGAATTTAGCAATCGTTTTCGCTATTATTCGTATTAATAATTATTATCATTTAAATTATTTGATTTTACTCAGGAGATTTTTCTTATGAAAAGACGTTTTTCAACTTTAGCGATTGCCACTATTCTTGGTTTAACTGCAGGTTTTGCCAATGCTGATCCCGTGAAAGTAAAAGATATACTTGATCGTGAAGTCACCGTTGATTTACCAGCAAAACGTGTGGTGCTTGGTTTCTACTATCAAGATTATATGGCAGTTGGTGGTGACAAAGCGTTAGATAACGTTGTCGGTTTTTCTAAGAAAGTATGGTCTTCTTGGGCACCTGTAAGCTGGGAGTTATTCAGCAAAGCGGTGCCAAAATTGAATCAATTAGATGATGTAGGTGAAGTAGAAGAAGGCACGTTCTCTGTGGAAAAAGTGCTTTCATTAAAACCTGATCTTTTAGTCTTAGCTGATTGGCAGTACGAAATGCTAGGATCTGATTTAGATGCTATCAATGAAGCGGGTATTCCAATTGTTGTATTAGATTACAATGCTCAAACCTTAGATAAACACATCAAATCAACGGAAATTATTGGTCAATTGACGGGGCAGAAAGATCGTGCTGCGAAAATGGCGAAAGAATACAAAGACATCGTAGAACATATTCAAACGACGGTTAAAAATGCGAAATTAGCAAAACAACCAAAAGTGTATGTAGAGTTCGGTCGTGGTGGCCCAGCTGAACAAGGGATGACATTCTTCTCAAGCATGTGGGGCTCTATGATTAGCCTTGTAGGCGCAGAAAATGTGGCGCCAGCAGAAATCGGTAAATGGGGTACATTAGCTGCTGAAAAAGTATTAGCCGCGAAACCGGATGCGATTATTATTACCGGCCGTGAAACTGAATTGAAGAAAAATCAAGAAGGCATGGTAATGGGCTTTGGTATTGAAAAAGCAGAAGCGGAACGTCGCTTAAATGGATTCAAACAACGTGCTGGCTGGGCTGAATTACCGGCAGTGAAAAATAACCGTGTTTATGCAGCATATCATGCGAACTCTCGTACTTTATCTGATAGCGCTTCCGTTCAGTTTGTGGCTAAAGCGGCGTATCCTGATCTTTTCAAAGATTTAGATCCGCAACAAACTTACTTAAACTTCTATAAAAACTACTTACCGGTTACGCCGGAAGGTACGATTTATCTTTTCCCTGAAACTAAATAAGGGAAACGTTAATCAATGAAAAACAATTCTGTTGTAGCAAATATTGTGGCTAACCAGCGTAAGCTTGAACGCAAACGCTGGTTTGTTATTTTATCTTTTCTTGTGATTGGCGTGGTCAGTCTTATCCTTGATGTGATGACCGGCCCCGCGATGCTATCGGTATCGGAAGTCGTGAATGCGTTATTCGGTATCGGTGAAGTGGATAAAATGACAGACAATATTGTGCATAATTTACGTTTACCTATGGCATTGATGGCGCTTGTAGTCGGGGCTACACTAGCTGTAGGTGGAGCAGAGATCCAAACCTTATTAAATAACCCCATGGCAAGTCCTTATACATTAGGATTGGCTGCTGCGGCTGGTTTTGGTGCTTCTATTGTGATTGCTTTCGGGAGCTTTGGTTTGCCCGTACAAGTTGCAGTACCCATTGGTGCGTTTGTCATGACTATGCTCGCCTCTGGAATTCTTTTCTTGTTCGCGTCTAAACGTCGTTTTAATTCTGAAATGCTCGTGTTGGTAGGGATTGCATTACTCTTTATTTTCCAATCCTTACTTTCATTAGTGCAATTTATTTCAGCGCCGGAAGTATCGCAACAAATTCTATTCTGGCTATTTGGTAGCTTAAATAAAGCGACATGGCAAAGTTTAATCATCATTATTGTCGTCACCACAATTTGTGTCGCATTACTTTCAAAAGAGCTTTGGAAATTGACCGCACTTCGTTTAGGCGAAGATCGTGCGGCGAGTCTTGGCATCAATTTGCAAGTATTACGCATTAAGGTTTTAGTTCTTGTCGCCATGATGACGGCGACAGCAATCAGTTTCGTGGGCGTGATTGGCTTTATCGGCTTAGTTGCTCCACATGTTGCTCGAATGTTACTTGGTGAAGATCAACGTTTCTTCTTACCGGGAGCCATGTTAGTTGGTGCGGCATTCTTATCCCTTTCTTCGGTATTATCCAAAGTTATTATCCCTGGTGCATTATTTCCAGTGGGTATTGTTACCTCGTTTATTGGGGTGCCTTTCTTCTTTTGGATTATTTTAAATAACAAGCGGGGACAATAATGTTAGAATTAAAGAATCTTACGGTAAAACGAGGTGATCTCACCGTTGCTGATCACATTAATGTCCGTTTTGAAGAAGGTAAAGTGTATACGGTACTAGGACCAAACGGCACGGGAAAATCCTCCATGCTGAAAACCATTTTTGGTGAATTGCCACATGAAGGAATAATTACCTATCAAGGCAAACAGTTAGAACGGACGAAATTAGCAGATTGGCGTAAACCAATTGGCTATATGCCTCAAGATAGTCGCGTAGATGCAAGCTTGACCGCACTTGAAGTGGTCCTTTTAGGACGAATGGATAGTCTAACGATGCGAGTGAGCGATGAGCTTCTCACTGAAGCAGCAAGTATTATGGCACAATTAGGTGTTGGTCATTTAGCCCATCGTGATATCCTGAATCTCAGTGGTGGGCAGCGCCAAATGGTGATGTTTGCTCAGGTTTTATTACGTGAACCACAGATTTTAATGTTAGATGAGCCGGTGAGTGCGTTAGATATGCATCATCAGCTTAATCTCTTGGAAGAAGTTTACACCTATACGAAACAGAAAAATCTGATTACTATAATGGTATTACATGATTTAAGTCTTGCCGCTCAATTTTCAGATGAGTTGATTTTACTTGGTGAAGGTAAAGTGCAAGGCGTGGGCGATGCACATCATGTTTTACAAGTAGAAACCATTAATCGTTTATATCGTGTAAACGTTGAATTATTACAATGTAGTGCAGGTTTGCCGGTGGTTCGTCCACAGCGTAAATCAGCACATTCTTAAGAAGGAAATAAAAATGAAAAAAATTGCACTTGCAGCATTATTAGGATTAAGTTTTGCTGCTCAAGCCGCACATTATGACATCAAAATGTTGAATTCAAACAGTGAAGGCTCAATGGTTTTTGAACCGGGGTATTTAAAAGTACAACCGGGTGATACGGTGACATTTCGTGCAGAAAATAAAAGCCACTTTGTACACAGTAAAGCGATTCCTGAGGGCGCACAAAAATTCCAATCTGAAGAAGATCAGGAACTCACAATCACTTTAGATAAAGAAGGTGTATATATTTATACTTGCCCAGTACACCGTTCAATGAATATGAATGGTGTAATTCAAGTGGGTGATAATCTACCAAACAAAGAACAAGCAGAGAAAGTGGTGAAAGACCTCGAGAAAAAATCTATGACGAACAAAGGTCGTCTTGAAAAATATTTTTCTCAAGTAAAATAATCATTGAAATCGATGCGCCAGTTTAATGATTGGCGCATCTTCTTTATGCTTAAACCCGTTATTATTTACCATGCTTACGATTACCACTTGCAAAACGTATCCTTCAGTTCCTCAAAATCTTATTCCTGTACAAACACAACTTTCTGATCAAGGTATTCCTACTCAATTTTTGCCTTGGCAAGAAACATTACAGGGTCATTTTATTTTGCCTTTAGCAGCATGGGATTATGCAAATTTCTATGATGAATTTACTCAATGGATTAAACAGCATAAGAATGCATTCATCAATCCTGCGGAATTAATGTTATGGAATAGCCATAAAGGCTATTTATGTGATTTGCGGAATTGGGGCATCAATGTCATTCCACCCCTTATTTGTTCAGCAAAAACATCTGAAATTTTGACCGCACTTGAACGCCAAGATTGGTCAGAATTTGTCATTAAACCTGCTGTAGGGCAGAGTGGTAATTTGGTGACAAAACTAAAACAAGGTGAAGCATTACCCGATCTTTCTGTGTATGGTGAGCAAGTTGTGTTACAGCCGTTTATTCCTGAAGTGGCGACAAATGGTGAAACCAGTTTGATTTTTTTCAATGGTGTATTTAGTCATGCTATTCGCCGACAGCCACCTCAAAATGAATGGCGAGCGAATTCACAATATAAAGTTGAAATTATCCCTGTTGAGGTTGATGGTTATATTATTGAAACAGCACGCCATGTTTTACATAAATTGCCTCAAATGCCGGTCTATGCACGAGTAGATGGAACGATTATTAACAATACATTTTTATTGAATGAATTAGAGTTGATTGAGCCCGCGTTATATTTAGATCGTTGGGAAGGGGCAACAGAACGATTTGTAGATGTATTGAAAAGTAGAATACTAAAATAAGAGAATAAAAAAACCTTACTTTTTACAGTAAGGTTTTTTCATCTTCAACATTCAATTATTTTGTAGCTGGAGCAACTGGTGCTGCAGGTGCAAATTTTTGTGCTAAATCAGCACCATCTTTTTGTAATTTAGCTACTGCTGCTTGTAGTTTTTCAACTTTAGCTTGGTAAGCTTTGGTTTGTTCCTCAGTTGGTGCTTTAGTGGCTAAGTTTAATTGATCAACTAATAATTCGCTTGATAATGCAAGCACTTCTTTATTTTGATCTTTAATGTTTTTCACTGAAGGTGAAGTTACATCTAATTTATCTAAGCTTGCGATAGTATCTTCAACAGTTTTATTGAAAGTCTTGATTGCTTCTTCAACTTTTTTATCATCTTTTGCTTGAACCGCAGCAGTTAAATCAGATTGAAGTTTTTGTTGTGCTGCCATTTGAGCTTGTGCTTGGCTTGCATTCCATTCAAGTAATTTGTTGTAGTCAGCTTGTTCTTGAGTTGGAGTTGCTTCAGCAGGTTTTGTTGCTTCAGCAGGTTTCGCCGTTTCTTGTTTTACCTCAGGCGCAGGTTGAGTTGCTTCAGGTTTTGCTGGAGCTGGTTTATCTGCCGGTTTATCACAAGCAGTTAAGAATAATGCAAATAATGCAGTTGCGCTGATTTTAATAAGTTTGTTCATAGACAATCCTCTATTTAAATTTAATAAAAATATATTTAGTTAAATTAACCGTTGCTTCGACAGCATCAAATTAAATTAGTTCAAAAAATTTTTTAGTTTATTTGAAATTTTTAATATATTCACTTAGGTTACGAATATCTTCATCACTCAAGCGTTGTTTAGCTGGATTTCCAGCTCCAATAATTTTCCCCATTTTTCTTTCAGAAAGTGCGGTTGAAATTTCTTCTGGTTTTAGTTGATTAATAATTTTTGATTCACCCATTGCTGGTTTTTCGCCTTGTTTTCCATGGCAAGTCGCACAAGAACGTTTATATACCTTTTCTGCTTTGACTAAATCAGCTTCGGCAGAAAGCGCGGATGTTGCAAATAAAAAGTTTAAAACAGGTAAAAAAGTAGAGAGTAAGTAAATTCGTTTTTGCATTTTAGCTAGCCTTTAAATAATTTATCTAAATCTGCAGCGGGAATTGCACCTTCATATTTAGCCTGAATATTGCCTTCAGGTGTGATCACAAAACTTGTTGGCGTGCCGATAAGCTGATAGCGTTCTGCTGTAATTTTTAATTGGTCTTTTATAACAGGTAACGTAAGCTGACGTTTGGCGACCACGGCTTTGGTATCCACTTTATCTCCATCCACATTAATGGCGATAAGCTGAACTTTATTTGGATTAGCTTCAGCCAATTTTTCAAATTCTTTTAGTTCTGCGACACATCGTCCACAGGTTTCAGACCAAAAAGTTAGTAGGCGAGTGCCTTTCCAATCATCAAGTTTCACTTCTTTACCTTGTAAATCATAGGCTGCAATATCTGGCGCTTTTTGACCAATTGCAGCGACTTCATCTTTACAAGAAACACAGCTTAAAATGACCGCACTTATCGCGAGTAGTTTTACGAATTTATTTTTCATGGATTTCCTCTTTTACAAATTTTCCGTGATGGAGATAAATAACTCGATCGGTTAAATCACCTAATTCAGGATTGTGTGTCACCATCACAATGGTTCTCCCTTGACGATTTAACTCTTGTAGTAAATCCAGTACAAGCGCTTCATTTTTTTCGTCAAGGTTACCTGTAGGTTCATCGGCAAAAATAACGGGAGGTTGATTAACCAATGCACGAGCAATACAAACCCTTTGTTGTTCACCCCCAGAAAGCTGGCTTGGACGGTGATCAATACGATGACCCAATCCCACTTGTTCGAGTACCGCTTTAGCCGCTGCTTCATCAACCACACTGTGATAATGCTGAGCCAGCATCACATTTTCAAGTGCGGTCAAATAAGGAATTAAGTGGAATTGCTGGAAGACTAAACCGATTTTTTCTGCACGAAAACGCTGACGACCTATTTCATCTAGTTGTGCCGCATCGACACCATCTAAAATGACTTTACCTTCACTAGCCGTATCTAAACCGGTCAGAATATTCATGAGCGTGGTTTTACCCGAACCTGATGCCCCCATAATCGCAATAAATTCACCTTGGCGAATTTGAATATTAATATTTTCTAAAGCGGTGACTTGCCCGAATCGTTTATATAAATGTTGCGTTTCAATTACAAATTCACTCATTTTATTCCCCTTTTAACACATTTGCGGTTTGGATATTTAAAGCACGTTTGGTTGGTACAATCACCGCAATAAAGGCAACCAATAACGATAAGACGATAGTAATTGGAATAACTGGTAGACGCATATCAATATAAGATTTAAATACGGTTAATCCAAGTAATTGTGCCAAAATGTAGCCGAGAATCAGCCCTGCTACAATTGCACAAAGCGCAATGATTAGAATCTCAGTACTAATCTGTTTAATGATGTCACTTTGTTTGGCACCTAAGGCTTTTTGTAGTGCAAATTCTTTTGCTCTCTCACCAACAATCGCAATTAACGTGGTGTTCACACAAAGGGTGGCGAGAATCAAAATGACCAATGAGATTAAGCCCATTAAGCCTTTGATTTTATCTAAAATCTGTCCTTCTGAAGCAGAGACTTTTCGAATCGGTCGAGCAGTCAGATCAGGTTGATGTTGCATAATGTCTTGGGCAAATTGTGCAACGTTACCTTGTTCATTTTTTATATTGAGCAAGGCATTATTGGCTGATCCCTCTTTATCCAACCAATTTTGGGCAAACTCTAAATTTACGATTAGCATGTTGTCTGTGGCATCACCCGCCTCAACAATACCTTTTATCGTGAATTCATGTTTTTCAACCGAATTTTTAGACAGAGTTAATTTACTTCCAACACTTAAATTGAGGCGTTCAGCTAAGGTTTTACCAATCATGGCATTGCGATCGTCAAAATTGACATTAATAGCTGAGCCGGTAATTTGCCAATAAGGCGCGAGCACACGCATATCTTCAAACCACACGCCCATAATTACGATTTTTTCTAAATCGCTTCGTGCAACGCCATACAAATAAGGGCTGGCAGCGGTGATGAAATTATCCGGTGCATTGTGCAGAATTTGCTTTAATTGGCGCTCTTTCATCAAACCTCCATTAGCTGCACCAATGTAAAAGTTTGCCCCAAAGGTACGAAGCTCTTGGCTCATTTTGGTATTAATATCGAAATAGACTGCTGCCATTGCCGTCACAATAGATGCACCAACAGTCAGCGCAGAGAAGATAATAAATACCCGCTGTAAACGTAGGCGTAATGCTTGGAAGATTAAACGCCAAAACATACTTCTATTGGCGGCCATAGAGCACCTCCACAGGGTAAAGTTTGGCAATTCGATGGGCAGGGAACCATGTACCCACTACAGCAATTAAAATAGACAGCATCAATACGCAAGGAATTACAATCCAAGCAAAACTCAGTGGTACGCCAAATAGCGCAGCGCCAATAAATCTTGCTAAGCCCCAACCTGCAATACAACCAAGCGAACCACCAATTAAGGCACTAATAATGGCTTCACAATAAAATAATAAGGCAATTTGCCATTGATAGGCGCCTAAGGCTTTCATCAAACCAATTTCTTTTGAGCGTTCAATGATCCCTGTACTCATTAATGAGGCGATCCCCATGGCTGCGGCGATTAAGGCTGCAAGAGTAACGACTGCCAACAATAACTGGATTTTACCAATGACCACACCTTCTGAAGCTGCAACCTGCCAAATAGGGCGAACAATGGCACCAGAAATAGCTTCTTCTAACTGATGTGAAATAGATGAGACATAAGCCGTACAATACCAGCGATCGTACTCTTCAGCATCCAATGCATCGGTATTGGCACGTGCTTTACGAGAAAGATCATTTTCAGGTACGGTAAGCGCGGAGACTTTAACTGATTGAATTTTTCCTTCCAAACTCAGTAATTTTTGTACAGCATTGAGCGGCATAACTAATTGATTATCTTCAGCACCACCCGTGGATAAAATACCGGTAATTTCGACCGCACTTTGATTATCTAGCTCATTATTTTGATAGTGAAGCTGGATTTTATCACCTAGCTTTAAGCCAGTTCGTTGAGCTAACTGCTCACCAATCAATGCAGGAATAAATTCTCCTTCAGGTGTTTCAAGATCGTTGACCCATTCACCTTGCACATGCCAATACGGACTAATAATTTTTTGTCCGGTATGGTAATCATCTTCATCTGGTACAGGGATGTTATGATCAAAAAACGTACCCAGCACATTAATTTGTCCAAGTGCGGTTAATTTTTCATGAGTATTTGCGGAAAGCGTTTCCGCTTTTACATCTGCACTTAATAACGGTGCAAAACCCACGATATTATTTCGCCAGAAAATATCTTTAATATTCGGCAGTTCTTTTTCATCGAGAAAATCTTGACTACTCAAATCTGCGTTATGACTAAGTTCATCAGGCAGGGCGGCATTACTTGCAGGCTCAACTAAAATATTGGCTCCGTAAGATTTGAGCTCTTTTGCCATTTTATCGCCAATATCAATGGATACAGCCAAGAGTGCAGAGACTAAGCCCGCCGCTAAGAAAATAGTAATCACGGCCAACAGTTTACGTTTAATGCTAAAACGCCAAGATTGAAATAACATTCTTGCTAGCATTATTCCCCCTTACCTAAATACTTTTCAGGGTTATCACGGAATAAATCAAGATTTTTCTCACTTTCAAAGAAGTAAGTTTTACCTTCGTAATTATATTTGTGCTCCGTTTTAGTGTTTTTCATTTGGGTACCACTAATCGGATCTTTTACATCGATTTCAACAATCGTGCTAAATAAATTTAACCCTTCTTCTAAGCTGGTTCGATTAATGAGAATTTCAGTCTCAGTTTGTTGCCAATCTTCAATTGGTACAGGATTACAGCCACCCGGTTTACCAATAGATGGAATAAACATATGTACACCGCAACCAACACAAACCACTTGGTTACCTTCCATCACATAACCTTGGTCACCACAAAGCAAGCAGGCATCAAATACCGCAGCTAGACTCAATTTATCTGGTTGACGATTAATGACAAAGAAACGCACGGCTTTACCGTCATCAGCAATCCAGACAAAACGGTGTAATTTGCCATCTTTTACTTGCTCAATTGGAATATGGACTTGTTGCTTTTCATCTAAGGTCAAAGGAATCGCTTCTGACAGTTGTGGCGGACGAGAAGCAATTTGTTCCCAATAAAGCTGTGTAGCAAAAATAATCGCTACGGCCAAATAGCCCCAACCAAGTAAGCGAGAGGAAGTACGCAATGCGGCTAATTTTTGGCGTTTTCCAATAGGTTCTTGTGTCGCATTAACTTGTTGCTTGCGTGATAAATGAATTTTGCCGTAGAAGATGGCTAGTACGACGAAGAGTAAGGCTGCACAGATGTAATTTAACCAACGAGTAATTTCGCCTGATTTTGCAACAAAGCTTAAACGTAGTTTGGTGAGTTCAAGCACTTGAAGTTTCATTAAAATTAATAAGAGTTCGCCAATAAGTGGAACCAGTAAGCCAATTAAGAGAAGGCTCATCACACCTTTTAAAAGTGCGGTTGATTTTTGTTGTGTTTTTCCCGCTTGTTTTAAAAGTAAATCGATCCAACCTTGTAAGCATAAACAAAAAACAAAGGCAAAAATGACCGCACTTATGTGCAAGATAGAGTCCGTGTTGATGACATCAGTAGAAACAAGCGCGGTGATGTTGGGATCTTTTGCCCAGAAGCTGCCCACGATAAGCATTAATACCGTTTGCCAAAAGGCCGGTAAGCGACCTTTGCCAAAAATTAAACATAAAGCAAAGATAAACAATAGTGCCAATATTACGCCATTGAGCACTAAATTGGTCATTTGTCCCGTAGGTAAACTAAGACGTAGTACGATACCGGCAATAAAACCGAATAGGCTAAGCCAAATTATTTTTTTTGCACTTACAGTGGATTGTTTACTGTGATAAACACCGAGCAATAATGAAAAAGGTAAAAGTGCTTGAAGGAAAAAAGTAAAAAAATAATTCATAGTTTGATCATTTAATGGGATAAAACAGACGATATTTTAAGGTTAAATTAAATGCTATTGCCTTCCCCTGAAATACAAGGGAAGGCAAGTCGGTAAAATCGATGTTTACCTGAGATTATTTGATGCCAGTGAATTTGAATTCATAGCTAACATCAAATGGTTTCCACCAACGGCCTACACCCGTTTCAGAGTCAGTATGGCGGTGCATACCTGCTTTTGATGGTGGGTCAATGTGGTAAGTTAATTTATAGTTACCCACGCCCATCATTTTCACGTTAGCACCGTAGTGAGGACCATCACCCGCTACCATTGGCATGAAGGTACCTTCTTGTTTTTCACCAGTATCGGTATTCACTAAAGTGTAGTTGATGGTTAAGTAAGGCATCCATTCACCATCACCAAAGCCATTTTTGTTACCTTTTACTGCGTGGATATCCGCTTCTAAGTGGATATCTGATTTCGCAGCAGGTAAACCCATGCCACGTGGTTCCATATCGATTGGTTTGAGATAAACCGCTGCAATTTCCATTTCATTCATGGTTACCGCTTCACCGATTGGGTACTCTTGGAATGCGTTTGCAGTAGACGCGGTGAAAATACCCGCAAATAATGCTGTTGCTAAAAGTGCTTTTTTCATTGTTTTTCTCCTAAAGGATTGTTGGGTATTACGCGGCTTTTTTGCTTTGATATTTCATAATAAACAGAGCAAATACGGCTGCGACGAGTAAGATTGCTTGTGGAATTAAGGTTTCCATATAAGGATAAATACCTAACCACGAAATTTCAGGCACACCGCTAATCAGCGTAGGCTCGAAAAGTTTGCCTTCAATGAGTTCTAAAACAGATTTACCGGCGAATACAAAGGCCATTAAGTACATAAATGAGCCTGTAAACATAAAGAATGGTTTAAGCGGTAATTTCACCACGGTATAACGCATCACGAAGTAGCAAATGGTGAGAATAATTGCGCCGACAATGATACCTGCGAAAAGGTAGATAAAACTGACCGCACTTTTCGCATCACCCACAAGGGCATAGTAGAACAATACCGTTTCCGCCCCTTCACGATATACCGCTAAGAAGCTAGTAAGCCATAGACCGATGAGTGAGCCTGTTGTGAGGGCAGTAGAGAGTTTACCTTCTAAATAACGTTTCCAGTTTTGTGCTTCGACTTTGGATAATAACCAGTAACTCATCATAAATAGCATGACGACGGCAAAAATCATCGTAAAGCCTTCGAGCAATTCACGGTTTTGACCTGAATTTTCAAAGATAAGTTGGAAAATAAATGCGGTAACCACACTGGCAATTAACGCCACATAAACAGACTGACGAATAACCGGCAATTTATCTTGGTGGTTATTTTTAATTAAGTAAGTCACGATAGCTGCAACAATCAATAACGCTTCTAAACCTTCACGAAGAATGATTAAAAGGCTATATAAGAACATCGACCAATCACTTTGCTCTTCGCCCTGTAACATTTCAACCGCTTTAGTTAAATTCTGGTTTAAACCATCAGCTTGAGCTTGTAACTTATTACCTTGTTCAGCTTTCATTAAACTGACTAGACGAGTAAAGTAGCCTTCAAGTTCTGCTTTAAAGTTACTATCACGGGAACCCACTTTGTTTTCCATTCCTGTACTTTCAAACACGTCGAAATAGGTGTCTTGTACGGAAAGAATCGCTTTTTTGCTTTCACCTTGTTGATAGAGCGCAATAGCCTGTTGAATACGTTGGTTGATCTCTTGTTTAATCTTATTCCAATCTTGTTCTTGTTGATTATCTGTTGCTTGCTGTGCTGCATTAGATTGAACATTTTGTTCTTCACGTGTCGTTGGCAGGTTAGGCAAGTTTTCTTCAATATCTTGTAATAATTGCGTGCTTTGGTAGCCAAGCTCCGTAATTTGATCGGCTTGTTCACTTAAACGAATGATGTTGTAAAACTGTTGGTTAATTGCGGCTGAGATTTCTGCAGAGCGATTTTGGCGAATGGACATTTCCATTTCTGAGTTTTTATAGCCATCATATTGTGCTTGTTGGAACAATTTTTTGGCATTAGCAAGATCACCATTTTGATAAGCATCGATCCCTTGAGCGATTAAGTCATCAATGGTTTTAAAACTTTGTTGCCAATAAGGGGCAATCGCTTGATTATCATAAACACCATGTTGTCCATCGGCATTGAGTTGATGACCTTCAACCAATGATGGTAATACTTCTTGTAATTCTTTTTTGAGTTGATCGATTTTAGCTTGAACCTCTTTTTGTGAAGCACCTTCGCCGATCATTTTACGGATTTCGCCAAAAGTCGCTTCCATTTGGTAGCTTTTTTGTGCGGAGAAATTGATACGAATTGGGCCTTCTAGATTTTCAAAGACTTCAAAATAAGCCATTTGCACTTCAGTTCGGGCATCATCGGTATTGCCTTGTTGGATAAGTTGAGACGTTTTATCTAAGCGAGCCGTAATATCATCAACCCATTGTTGATAGTTATCTTGTGCAAAGAGTGAAGAAGAAAAGGCGAGTGAAAAAATTAAAAAGAAAAATCGAATAGAACGGAATAGCATTGCTATTTACCTCATTATCTCAAATGAAATTAATTCCTATTAATAATTATCCTTTGATATCAGTGAAATGACAATAAATAATTCTAATTTTTGTGATTGAGATCAAAAAAATTCACCAGAGTTGGAAATCTCTAGGCGGTTATTTTATGTGAAAAAGAATAAAGCGCCCTTGTTAGGCGCTTTATGGAGATATAAAAGTGCGGTCAAAAATAAGCAAGTTTATTGAGCGGGTGCAGCTTCTTCAACAGGCACTTTATTATCTAACACATCCCATACACTTTCTTGTTTTGCTGATTCAGGTTGTTCGGGTTGTGGTGATTGTGTGGTTTGCGCCGCAGTAGCAGTCGCAGTACTCGTTGTTTGCGCAGAAGCGCAGAAATTTTGATCTTTATTTATCCACACAGGAATCGTCCGACTGCTACCACAACTCCAACTGCCGTAAGCATTGATGCCAACCCATTTAATGGTAGAAGGTTGACCTAGTTTTAATTTTTCAATGACGACACGGTTTAAATAATCTTTATAGATTTGTAAGGCTCCTGAAGCACCCGTCAATTTAGTTTCACCGTTATCATCGCGACCTAGCCAAATGGTGCTGACATTTTTACCATCAATACCCACGAACCACGTATCACGGGCATCGTTGGTTGTCCCTGTTTTACCTGCAAGACGAAGATCCGCGTAATCATTTTGTAAACTACGCGCGGTACCACGTTCTACGGTTTGTTGCATCGCATATAAGGTTTGATAAGCTGCTTCTCTCGGTACCACTTGATCAGGCACGGTATTGTGTTCGTAAATAATATTTCCTTGGCGATCAGCAATGCTTTGAATGGTACTTAACTCAATTTTGCCACCTTGATTGGCAATGGTTTGATAGAGTTTTGTCACATCATAAGGTGAAATACTGTAAGAACCAAGCAAGGTTGCTGGGACTTTTGGAATTGTCACATTGTCCCAACCCATGGCTTTTTGCGTATCAATCACTTTACTTAAACCAACTTTCATCCCAATGTTTACCGTTGGAATATTCAGTGAGCGAGCAAGGGCATCCATCAACATCACCGAACCGCTATATTTGCGATCGTAGTTACGCGGTTGCCAAGGTTGGCTACCTTTAACATAAATCGTGATTGGTTGGTTTTGAATTGGTGTATTTAAACGGAATTGTTCCGGATTCATCAGTGCGGTCAAATAAATGGATGGTTTTACCAAAGAACCAATTTGACGTTTTGACATTAATGCACGGTTAAAGCCCGCATATTCTGTTTGTAATCCACCGACAACCGCACGTATTTCACCCAAGTGATAATCCGCGACAATCATTGCACCTTCTAAATAGGGATTTTTAGTTTGTACTTGTAATTGGTTGACCGTATTCACTACGGCATTTTCAGCTTGTTCCTGTTGTTTTAAATCCATGGTGGAGAAAATACGTGCACCAAGTAGTGCAGAGGTTTTATTTTCCCCTAATTGACGACGAAGATCCGCTTGTAATGTTTGAATGAAAGCTGGGTATTTACGTGAAATTTGTCCTTTAGCTTGCACGCCTAATGGACGTTTACTCAACATCTCATATAACTCATCCCCAATCATTTGGTGATCAAGCATTAGTTTTAACACCACATTTCGGCGATCGAGGGCATATTGTGGATTTCGCCATGGATTATAAAGGGAGGGACCTTTTACCATGCCGACTAAAAGGGCGATTTGGTCCAGACTAATTTCACGGATAGAACGACCAAAATAGAATTGGCTTGCCAATGCGAAACCGTGAATTTGGATATCGCCATTTTGACCAAGGTAAATTTCGTTAAGATAGGTTTCTAAAATACGGTTTTTATCATATCGCCAATCTAATACTAATGACATCAACGCTTCATTAACTTTACGCGTAATAGAACGTTCACTGGATAAGAACAAGTTTTTCACTAATTGCTGAGTCAGTGTACTGCCGCCTTGAACCGTTTGACCGGCTTTAATATTGGCAATCATTGCCCGCACAATCCCCACTGGATTAATCCCGTTATGCTCATAAAAACGGCGATCCTCTGTGAGTAATAAGGCATCGATGAGTAAACGAGGGTATTGCTGTAACGGAATGGCTAAACGATCTTCATTATCTGATTCCAACATGGCAATTAATTTAGGCGCAAGACGGAATTCATCAACCGCTTTGACGTTGACTAAGTCTTCAATACGAGAAAGTTTATTATCTGTAAAACGTAAACGTAATACACGTTGTGGCTCAGGCTTGTCAGGATAAGGGAATGCGCGACGAAGTAACACGATAGTATCGTCTTCGAGTTTAAAATCGCCCGGTGCTGCAATCATAGTAGTTTGACGGTATTCGTTATCCAATAAGATTTGAATCACTTCGTCAAAAGAAAGGTTATCAGACAGTTTTACGCTTTCTAAGCGACTATACACTTCAGCCGGTAAACGCCAAATCTGGCCATCCATTTTTGAGCGAATTTGCCAGTCTAAATAGCCACCATAAAATACGGCAAGCGTCCCTAAAGTAAAGGCTGCTTTAGCTAAAAAGATTTTACAATAACGACGCTTATCTGGCGCTTGTGTTTCTTGTTGTTCAGGTGAGGTGTTTTCCGTTTCCGACATAATAGTTAGCTTCAGAGAATGAGGTTAAGCAATAAATTCAAAGTAGGCATTAAGAAAGTGGATGAAGTCTGTTGTTCCGCAGAAGGCGATACTTTCTTCATCATAATAATGGAAGTCGTCTTCTAAAATTTCATCTGTTTCAATTGCAAGGTTATTGGCTCGAATCATCACTTCATCGGTATTAATAAAAAGCGTGTATTCAGAACCAATCAGTGTGACTTCATCATTATTTTTAATCTGCTCACAGGCAGAAAGTGCGGTCAAAAACGCTTGAGGATTTGACCGCACTTCTGAATTAAACCAATTGGCTAGAGCAATGTGTTCCATCGAACATTTAGCATGTACATTGCCTAGATAATGGGTAAATTGAAAATCCATATTAGATGCTGAATGAGGAACCACAACCACAGGTACTGGTTGCATTTGGATTGTTCACCACAAAACGAGAACCTTCCAAGCCTTCAGTGTAATCCACGGTGCCGCCAATTAAGTATTGTAAACTCATTGGGTCAATCACTAATTGCACACCGGCTTTTTCAATGGTTAGGTCACCTTCATTGACTTTATCGTCAAAGGTGAAACCGTATTGGAAACCACTGCAACCGCCACCAGTAATATAAACGCGTAATTTTAGTTCGTTGTTTTCTTCTTCGCTAATTAAACTTTTTACTTTATTGGCTGCCGCATCAGTAAAAGTTAGCGGTACGGCCATATCTAAATCTGACATATCTCTATCCCCACTTTCCTAAAAATAATCCTTGTATTATCTAATAACCTGTTAATTCATTCAAGATTTTTCACGGAATTAGTGCTATTATATGCGAATAAATCAGAATTAAATAAGGAGAAATAATGGGCATTCCATTAAGAACTGAAGAAGAAATTGTTAAGTTACGTGAAGCGTGTAAATTAGCGTCCGATGTTTTGGTCATGATCGAACCTTATGTCAAAGAAGGGGTGACCACTGGTGAATTGGATCGCATTTGTCATGATTACATGGTGAATGTACAAAAAGTGATTCCTGCGTGCTTAAATTATCATGGTTTTCCTAAAGCAACCTGTATTTCTATAAATGAAGTGGTTTGCCATGGTATTCCAAGCGACGATAAAAAATTAAAACGTGGTGACATTGTTAATATTGATGTGACCGTGATTAAAGACGGTTATTTTGGTGATAATTCGAAGATGTATGTCGTGGGAGAAACCAATATTCGTAGCCAAAAATTGGTGGAAGCGGCACAAGAAGCACTTTATGTGGGATTACGTACGGTTAAGCCGGGTATTCGTTTAAACGAAATTGGTAAAGCAGTACAAAAATATACTGAAAGCCAAGGATTTAGCGTGGTTCGTGAGTATTGTGGCCACGGCGTGGGAACTGAATTCCACTGTGAACCGCAAGTCTTACACTATTATGCTGATGACGGTGGTGTGATTTTAAAACCAGGTATGGTATTTACTATTGAACCAATGATTAATGCGGGTAAGAAAGAAGTGCGTATTATGGGTGATGGTTGGACGGTAAAAACCAAAGACCGTAGCCATTCAGCGCAATATGAGCATCAAATTGTGGTTACCGAAAACGGTTGTGAAGTGATGACTATCCGTGATGAAGAAATTACGGAAGGTCGAATTCAACGTATGATGAATAATCTTTAAGTTCAGCTAAAAGCCTACGATAGTGGGCTTTTTTTATAATTGTTTTGTTTGTGGAATACCTATGCTTTTTCCTTATCATTTCGACTCTCCACTCACGCTAAGTGCGGTCAAAATTCAGCGTGAAAATTTAAAGGAATTTGAACGTCAGCATTTCGATGATTATTCTGTTTTTGAGCTGATTGCTAACCGAACACAGTTTTGTGATGATTTGTTAAAACAGCTTTGGCAGCAATTTGGATTAGATAAAGCTAATCTCACCTTAATTGCAGTAGGCGGTTATGGCCGACAAGAAATCTTTCCTTTATCTGACCTAGAT
Organism: uncultured Haemophilus sp.; assembly: GCA_902461185.1. Taxonomy (GTDB): domain Bacteria; phylum Pseudomonadota; class Gammaproteobacteria; order Enterobacterales; family Pasteurellaceae; genus Haemophilus_D. The sequence continues at coordinate 5,367 of CABPXD010000013.1, read as the reverse complement.
GTTCTTATTCTCTCAAAAGAAGAAAGAGAGTCTGAAACAGAAGAGAAAATTGGTCAACTCGTTCAGTTTCTATGGGATTGTGGATTTGATATAGGGCATAGTGTTCGCTCTTTAGAAGAATGTGAAAAGGAAGGTAAACAAGACATTACTATTGCCACCAATTTGCTTGAGTCTCGTTATTTATCAGGAGATGTATCCCTTTTCAATGCCTTAGATGAAATATTGAAAAAGCCAGATTTTTGGGCGGTAAAACTATTCTTTGATGCTAAAGTACAAGAACAAATTGAACGTTATCAGCGTTATCACAACACCAGTTACAATTTAGAGCCCGATTTAAAATACAGCCCCGGTGGCTTGCGGGATCTTCATCTTTTATATTGGATCGCATTACGACACACTGGGGAAATGACCCTTGATGGCATTTTGAAAAGTGGCTTTATTTATCCATCAGAACACCAACAATTATTAGAAAGCCAAGAATTTTTATTTAAAGTGCGGTTTGCTTTACACTTGATTTTAAAACGTTATGACAACCGTTTGTTGTTTGATCGTCAAATCAAAGTGAGTGAGATGCTTGGTTTTGAAGGTGAAGGAAACCGTGGTGTTGAAAAAATGATGAAACGTTTTTTCCAAGCTCTATGCACGATTTCACGTTTAAGCGATATTCTAATTAAGCATTATAAAGAGCATTTTTTATCTTCAAACGGAGAGGGATCAGTTCACCATTTGGATGACGATTTTGAAATAGTGAATCAAAGTTTGTGTTTACGTAAGGAAGACGTGTTTTTACGTTTGCCAGATCGTATTTTGGATCTTTTTTTCTATCTTACGCAGCATGAACAAGCCGAAATTCATTCCTCAACATTACGCCAACTTCAGATTGCATTGGAAAGCTTGACGCAGAAATTATGTGATATTCCTGAAGCAAGAGAGAAATTTATTCGGTTATTTAATCAACCGAAAGCCATTCAGCGAGCATTTCTCCCAATGCACCAATATGGTGTGTTAACAGCTTATTTGCCACAATGGCAGGGAATTGAAGGTTTGATGCAATTTGATCTCTTCCATATTTACACTGTGGATGAGCACACCTTACGAGTGATGTTGAAATTGGAAAGTTTCTTAGCTGAAGATGAAGCCGAATTCCATCCTATTTGCCATCAAATATTTAGCCAAATTTCTGACCGCACTTTGCTTTATGTTACCGCACTTTTCCATGATATTGCGAAAGGTCGAGGAGGGGATCATGCAGAGGTAGGGGCTGAAGATGTTGCTGAATTTGCCCGTTTGCATGGTTTTGATCGTCGAGAAATTGAAACGATGGCTTGGCTAGTGAGAGAGCATTTGCTCATGTCAATTACTGCACAGCGTCGAGATATTCATGATCCGGAAGTCGTGATGAACTTTGCAGAAAATGTGCAAAATCATGTGCGTTTAGATTATCTCACTTGTTTGACGGTCGCGGATATTTGTGCAACAAATGGTACCTTGTGGAATAGCTGGAAACGTTCTTTATTTGCCTCACTCTATGATTATACGTCGCAACAATTCCGACAAGGGATGAATTTATTATTAGATAATAACGAAAAGATCCTTGAAAATCGCCAATTGGCGCTGGCAATTTTATCCGAAGAGCAACCAGAATTATCGGAAGAAAAAATTTTAGCACTCTGGCAACGTTGTCCAGATGATTATTTTTTACGAAATAGCCCAAAACAAATTGCGTGGCATACAGAGTTATTGGCTGAATTTGATGGTGAAGTTCTCGTTAAAATCAGTAATCGTTTTTCTAGTGGTGGGACTGAGATCTTCGTTTATTGCCCAGACCAAGCCAACTTATTTAATAAAGTGGTCTCAACCATTGGCGCGAAAAAATTCAGTATTCATGATGCGCAAATTTTAACATCCGATGATGGCTACGTATTCGACAGCTTTATCATCACAGAATTAAATGGTGAATTGGTTCGTTCAGAACGTCGCCGAGAATTAGAGACGGTATTAACCTCTGTTTTATTAGGCGAAAAATTGCCATCCATGTCTTTTGCAAATAATCGACAGTTGCAACATTTCACCGTAAAAACAGATGTACGTTTTTTGAAAGAAACTAAAAAAGAACATACCGAATTAGAAGTGGTGGCTTTAGATAAACCCGGTTTATTGGCTCAAATCAGTCAAATTTTTACTGAATTAAAACTCAATATTTGTAATGCAAAAATCACAACAGTAGGAGAAAAAGCCGAAGACTTCTTCATTCTGACAAATGAAAAAGGAATTGCATTAACCGAAGAGGAAAGGGGATTATTAGAAAACGTGCTCTATGGGCGTTTATAGTATGAAATAAAAAAGTGCGGTTAAATGTAACCGCACTTTTATATTTTAAGCAACTGCTGCAAATGCAATATCAGCGGCAGCAAGCGTTTTTTCAATGTCTTCATTTGTATGAGCTAAAGACATAAAGCCAGCTTCAAAAGCAGAAGGCGCAAGGTAAACGCCTTGATCGAGCATTTTGTGGAAGAACACTTTGAATTTTTCGGTATCACATTTCATGACTTCTGCATAAGAGGTAACTTGTTTTTGGTCAGTGAAGAAAATACCAAACATTCCACCAACATGATTAATCAAAAATGGTACATTGTGTTTTTGAGCTAATGCTTTTAAGCCGTTACAAAGTTTTGTGGTTAATTCTGCAAGGTGTTGTTCGTTACCTGCTTTTTTCAATTCAGTTAGACATGCTAAACCCGCCGCCATTGCAATCGGGTTGCCTGAAAGGGTACCCGCTTGATAAACTGGGCCGGTCGGTGCAAGGTGTTGCATAATCACTTTTTTACCACCAACAGCACCCACAGGCATACCGCCGCCAATGACTTTACCTAATGTGGTGAGATCCGGTGTTACACCATAATAAGCTTGTGCGCCTGCAAGTGAAACACGGAAACCTGTCATGACTTCATCAATAATGAAAAGTGCACCATATTGATTACAAATTTCACGAATGCCTTGTAAGAATCCTTCTTTTGGTGGAACACAGTTCATATTACCTGCAACTGGTTCAATAATCACACAAGCGATATCGTTAGGGAATTCTTCAAATAGTTTTTTAACTGAATCAAGATTGTTATATTCTGCAGTTAAAGTGTGTTTCGCAAAATCTTCAGGTACACCTGGTGAGCTTGGTTGACCAAGTGTTAACGCACCAGATCCTGCTTTTACTAAAAGTGAATCAGAATGACCGTGGTAACAACCTTCAAATTTTAAAATTTTGCTTCTATTTGTATAACCACGCGCAAGACGAATGGCTGTCATGGTTGCTTCAGTACCTGAACTCACCATACGAACCATTTCAATAGATGGCACAATTTCACAGACTAATTCCGCTAAATCAATTTCAGAGGGAGTTGGCGCGCCAAAGCTTAAACCATTCTCCGCTGCTTTTAATACAGCATCTAAAATAGCAGTGTGGTTGTGACCTAAAATCATTGGCCCCCAAGAACCCACATAATCGATATATTGTTTGCCTTCAGTATCATAAATGTAGGCGCCTTTGGCTTTTTGAATAAATACAGGGGTGCCACCTACGCCTTTAAAGGCTCGAACAGGGGAGTTTACGCCACCAGGAATAACTTCTTGTGCACGAGAGAAAAGTGCGGTTGATTTTGTCATGATTTTAATCCTTATATTAAAAGTGGCCATATTGTACTAAAAAACTGAATTTGAGAAAAATCTTTGTGTGCTGATTTTTCTTTGTGTTATCCTTTGCAAAAAAATTTTAGGATGAAACTATGCTAAGTCTTCTCGTCACTTTTTTAGGGGCATTTTTAACCTTAATTGTCATGCGACCAATTGCCAATAAAATTGGCTTGGTGGATAAGCCGAATTATCGTAAACGTCACCAAGGTGCAATTCCACTTATTGGCGGAGTTTCTCTTTTCATGGGAAACCTTTGCTATTATTTAATGGAGTGGGATCAACTTCGTTTACCTTACCTTTATATATTCAGTATTTTTGTTCTACTGGCAATTGGTATCTTAGATGACCGCTTTGATATTAGTCCCTTCTTGCGTGCAGGGATTCAAGCGGTGCTTGCGATTTTAATGATCGATTTGGGTAATGTTTATTTAGATCATTTAGGCCAAATTCTAGGTCCATTCCAATTAACACTTGGTTTTATCGGATTGATTATTACCGTATTTGCCACAATCGCGATTATTAATGCCTTTAATATGATTGATGGTATTGATGGATTGTTAGGTGGGTTGTCTATTGTTTCATTTGCTGCCATTGGTATCTTGATGTTCCGTGATGGACAAATGGATATGGCATATTGGAGTTTTGGCTTAATTATCGCAATTTTGCCTTATCTATTATTAAACTTAGGCATTCCATTAGGACCTAAATATAAAGTATTTATGGGAGACTCGGGGAGTACTTTAATTGGCTTTACCATTATTTGGATTTTGCTTTTAAGTACGCAAGGAAAAGGACATCCGATGAATCCAGTGACCGCACTTTGGATTATTGCTGTTCCTTTAATTGACATGGTAGCCATTATTTATCGCCGTTTACGCAAAGGAAAAAGTCCATTCCGTCCGGATCGCTTACACGTACACCACTTAATGGTTCGTGCTGGATTAACTTCTCGCCAAGCCTTTTTATTAATTACTTTCTTTGCCGCCATTTGTGCGACAATCGGGATCTTAGGCGAAGTCTTCTATATTAATGAATGGGCAATGTTTATTGCATTTATTATATTATTCTTCCTTTATGCTTATTCAATTACAAAAGCATGGAAAATCACCCGATGGGTACGAAGAATGAAACGTCGCGCACGTCGTAATAAGCAATAAATTAAATAAAGAGGATAGCAATTTGCTATCCTTTTTTATGTTTTAGCACTAAAAATAGACGAATACATAATAAATTCTATACAAATTGAACAAAAATTTATCTTTTGATATTTTTTTTCAAAAAAGTGCTAGACAAGGTATTGGGAAATCATTAATATACGCCCTTGCAACGACGCAGTAACGCGTTCGTAGCTCAGTTGGATAGAGCGTTGGCCTCCGGAGCCAAAGGTCGCAAGTTCGAATCTTGTCGAGCGCGCCAGAAGTCAATGCGGTAAACAACTAATCAATGGTGGCTATAGCTCAGTTGGTAGAGCCCTGGATTGTGATTCCAGTTGTCGTGGGTTCGAATCCCATTAGCCACCCCATCTTCTCTTAATTGAGAAATCTGACGGCGAGTAGCGCAGCTTGGTAGCGCAACTGGTTTGGGACCAGTGGGTCGTAGGTTCAAATCCTATCTCGCCGACCAATTTCTTTTTTGCTCTTTAACAATATATCAGACAATCTGTGTGGGCACTTGTTGATT
>CABPXD010000012.1:0-72576 GCA_902461185.1 uncultured Haemophilus sp. | reverse complement strand
AAAGCTGGATAAACCTATTGAGATTAAAGCGAGTGAAGAGCTTGGCTTAATGGGCAAGTATAACCAAATAGGTGAAAGCGGCGAGGTACTGTTACTACATGGAAGAAAAATTATAGGAAATCAGGGGAATACCTAAAAAAAGATCTTGTTAATAACCCAGAATTAGCTTTAGATCAAAAGAATGCAACTAAAATAATGATATATGGAATGGAAACAGGAATGTTTACAACGAAAAAATATCAAGTTATATTTCAGAAGATAGTGCTGACTACCTGAATGCCAGAAGGGTTATTAACGGTATGGATAAGGCTGCTAGCATAGCTGGATATGCATCTAAATTAGAGGAGTGTTTAAGATGGTTATAAAAAGATTATTTATTTTGCTATTGTTTATTCCTCAATTTGCTTTTTCTGAATATTATGTAAAAGATAATAATATTTATAATGATGGTAATAAAGTTAAAACTATCTTAATTAATGATGAGTTAGGTAGCGTGTTATTGGACAATAAAGATGCTATTGTTATATCAAATTCATATAATGCATCATCTACTAAAACTGAATTGAGTTATATTTTTAGCAAATTAAATGGAAAGATATTAAAGATAGAGCAAGTTAATTATTCTCCAGAGTATGATAGGTATTATGGTTATTTTTTAAATTTTCATAATGGTATAAAATTAGAGGATATTAGTGAAGAATTTATGGATGGTATTGAATCCAAATATGGATTTGAGGACTATAAATTTTTTAATAAAAACAATAAGTTGGTTCTAAATATTAAGGCTTATGATAAGAATGTTTTTTTCAGTACATACGATAATAAAAGTATATTGATTATTAATTATGATATTTCTTCCGATGGGGGGCTGTTGAGTGAAAAATATATGAAGTGTGAATATTTAAATGAGAGTATTAATACATCCTCATGTAAGGAGATTGGATTTATTAATAAAAGAAGCTATTTATATACATCTCCTAATAGTATAAGTAAAATGTATTTGATTAAAGGGGATCAAGTCATAATTAATGATGTGAAATCTTTAAAAAATGAAAAATGGTACCTTATAAATTACAAAGGAAAAAAAGAAATCAACATGTGGATTAAAGCTGATCCAGTTGATTTAAATTAAATAACTTGTTAACCGCACTTTGTAACGTGCGGTTATTTTTTTACTGACATAATAGGTTTAAGTCGATTATTAGAGATAATAATATACAAGAATGTCCTAATTTGAATTTATCTAAGCCTATAGGAGTGTATAAATTCTCTACTAGTGGTATTAAAAACACAAAATATGGCACAGGTCTACAAAAGAAATTTGAAGGTTATGAGGATTAAAATTATTTTTATTATTGCTTTGTTAATATCTTATTATGCTGAGGCTACATCTAGCATGAATGGACTGCAAAAATTTAGTGGTGATATGGAGTCTAAAATTTCTTGTAGTCAATCTGATTCAATGAGCTATCAATGTGAGTTAAAATTAGGTAGTAATTACTACAATACTATACATATAAAAGATAATAATGAATGTGGGGAATTTAGTATCGTCCCTATATCAAAAGATAAAATATCTATAGAGTGTGGATTTGATGGCATTTCTAATATATATACCTATAAATTGATAGATGATAATCTACTTTTGGATAAGTATGAATATTATTATTTGGGTAGTGGACCATCAGAAGTTGATGAGTTTATAATCGATAATCTTGTAAGTTTTAGACGAAATATTTCTACAGATATTTCTGATAATGGAAATAGAATGTTTTCTCTTGGATATGTTAATAAAAAATCTTATTTGTATAATGAAAACTATAATAAGACTGATATGTATTTGGTTAAAGGGGATAAGGTATTGATACTTGATGTTAAAAAGGATTCTAAAAACAATAAGTGGTATAAAATATTATTTCCAGGAAAGAAGAGTATAATTAAATGGATGAGATCTTATAATATTAGCTATTTAAGTGTAAATAGTGAGTTTTTAATAAGATAGAGATTAGTGTTCCAAGCATATAGTAAACCTGTTTTTCAACTTCTAAAGTGCGGTTTGTTTTATATAAAATGAATCGCACTTTTCCTATGGGGTTATTTTATTTGATGAAATTTATCGCATTTATAGACTTATTTACCAGCAGAACCTAAAAATATTGAGTTTTCTAAGTTGCGTAATGTTTATTGGTTTTGGATATGGTTTAAGTAAAAAGGAATCGATTTGTTTAACAATAATAAATATAAGGTTTTAATTTTTCTATTACTTTTTTCTTCTCGTTTAGTTTTTTCTCTTGAGCCAGAAGACTTGCTTGTTTCAGATGCATTATCTAAGCCTTGCTTGTCTGGAAGTGTGCAAGAAGAAGATTTAATGTCTTGTGTAAGTAAGGGGTATATGCTGGCTCAGAAAAAGTTAAATTTTAACTATAAAGTATCAATCCAACAAGAAAATCAAAAGATAAGAGAGTATCTAATTTCGTCTCAAAAAAATGGAATATATTAAAATTTAAGCAATGTTATCCCGAACTTGAAAATGGTCAGGAGGGGAAGGTAAATTTTATTGATTGTGCAACTAAAGCCATTAATGAGAGAAATGATTTGCTAGAGTCGGTTTTTTTATGTGATTTCAATAAGAGAGCTTGCACGTTTAAAGATGATAAGCTTATTAAGCTATTAAGTGAGAGATAAAGTACATAGAGAATAGAAATAAAGAATTTTAAAATAGTATGAAATTATGTGTAATCTATTTTAAGTTTTCCCCAATTTATACTGTTTTTTGGGGTATGATCTGGCATTTCTGAAAGATAGTTAGGGCTAAGTTCTAGTGACTATGAAAGCAATAAGAGAAGGGGAATACATAGATAGTATAATTATGGTGATTAATTAATAGGTTAGCTTTTAACTCTAAAATCCCTATAATATTTGTCCTCTAACCAAGGAGAATTCCATGCCACATGAAAATCTAATCTATGCCGTCAATGCTCACCAACTCTCCAATAATGAACAAGAAGATATTATTATCTTAATTTATGCCACCAGTGCCGAAATCGCCAAAAATCACATTACAGTTTACCAACAACAGAACCAAATTCGATTACAGTATTCTTTTCTTCCCCTACCCCTTAATACCTATTTTCAACGCCACGCCGATGAAACATTAATTGCGCAATTAAAAACAACAGCGCAAGAGTTATCGGAACAGCATCCGGTTATCATTTTCAATCCTAACCAATATCGAGAAAATGAAAAAAGCACAATAGCCTGTTTAATTAAAACCGAATTCCCGCTAAGACGAGAAGATGAACGTACGCCTTTCTTATTTCAACCTATTCCGGACACCATTAAGCCTTACCTATGGCCGGAAGATAATTCCGCCGGCCAATGCTATGCCATCATTAATGCCGAAGTGAGCTTTTGGTTTCCACAGCGTTTTGAGTTAGATGATATTCATTACGCTTGTTTATTTAAAGGTGAAGAGGGAGAAAAGAGAAAAAGAACTGCGCCTTATTTGTTGCACTTACCGGAAAATCACTCTTTTGTTGAAGAACTGTGCAGTGAAAGCCCGAAAGGAAAAGAGTCTGAGGATGGATTTCAACAGTGGAATAAATCATTTGGTTTTTTCTTCCGATCAACCGCTACATTTGATGAGTTACTGAATCATTTTAGAAAATTTATCTATATGCCAACTTATGATGATAGATTGCTCTATTTTCGTTTTTATGACCCAATAGTATTAGAACAATATTTTGACCGTTTAATATATTATCCAAAAAAATTAGCAACTTTTTGGGGGCAAGGCTTAATTGACTCCTTTATTTTGCCTAAGGGAAATGATGTTGTGCATTATATACCTACAATAGATTTGGCTAAAATAACACCGGCTAAAAAACAGTTTGATAAATTTGAATTAAATACAATTGTTGATGAAAGAAATTCTGTATTACTAAAAGATTTGGTTACTGAATTACTGGATACTACCCCAATGCTAAATGACCACTATGACAGAGCGACAATTGAAAAAGTCGTTCAACATTGCTATCGTCTTTGTCAAACTTATGCTTTACATCAAACTATTGATATTGGATTATTTGCTTTACTGAGTTTAGCCTATGGCAACGTAATTGATATATTAGATCCAGAGAAAAAAATTAATCAAATTTTGCAAAGTGATATCGTAGAACAAAAAAAACGATATCTTATAAAACAACGGATAAGCGTTCTAGAAAATAAAAATATTATCCGTAATAAATTGGGAGCAAATTTACATGGCTAATACCACTACACAACCATTCTATCATCAATTCGAAGAAGCCCACCGTTCTGAATCAACCAAGATGGGCACTGCAGCTTGTCGTACTAATATCATTATTCATCATAAAGATACACTTGATCGTCCTTTACCTGCAGGAATTATGGTCAAAGTTTATGACCAAGATGGTGGGGTTTCTTACGGTGAAATTGATAAAAATGGAGATAGTCACCATTTGAGCGTAAAGTGCGGTCTGATTTCCTGGCAATTAATGAGAGGTCCTGATACCGCACCAAAATACGACCGTCATAAAAAAGACGGCAGACAGCTTACTGATAAAGATGAACAAGCATTTTTTAATGATTCAGACGGCTATGTACTTATCAAAGCAAATGATGAAAAAACTAAAGACCCGCGATTACAACTTGCTAAACCACTAAAAGTGTTTGTTTCGGTAAATGCAAAAGAAGTGAAGGCAATCTATCTTCCCCCACCGATTTTATTGAATTTGCGTTTTCGTCAAAATAGTGAGACGAGATTATCTACAAAACAACTTGAACAGATTAAAAAGGATGGTAACACCGCTACTTTGTTTATTCATGGCTACAATGTTTCACTTGGACATATTGGAAAATTTCCACAATCGGAAGATTTTGGCGAGCTTCCAGAATATTCAAACTTACCGCCCTCCGATCAGGTTCAGCGACCTTATTTGCATTATGATAACAAGGCGATTGGTCAATTGGCGACAAATACACTCCTTGAGCAAGCGAAAGAGGATGACAATATTTATGTTAAGCACATTTACGATGAGGTAGATTTAAAAGTTAATGGTCATAAAGCTTTAGGTTGGTTTCCACATGTTGAATATTATTTGAATTTAGCTGCATCTGGTAAATTAAATTATGATGATCCTTTTACTGATTGGGATAAATATCACCGAATTATTGGAGTGACTTGGTCTGGTAGCGTTGATCCTTCCATGGTGTTTTTCAGAGCGGAAATGTATGCTAACGAAGCAGGGCGAGAGCTCGCAAAGGTATTGATAGAGTTATTTAATGAAGGCATTAAAGTTAATATTATTACTCATTCATTAGGTGCCCGAGTTGCATTAAGTGCATTGAATATTTTAGGTGATTTTGACGGGGCCTATAATGAGAAAATTGATAATCTGATTATGTGGGAAGCCGCTGTCGCTGATAATGCAATCACTGACACATATACTCGCGTGAAAAATCCGGTGGCAATGGAACTATTTCCTTATGCACATAAAACAGTGAAATATCTTCGCGTATTGTATTCACAAGAAGATGGAGTGTTGGATGGTGATAGTCGTGGTGGAGATAAGGAATATACCGGTTTAATTGGTGGAGCTTATCCGATGAAATATTCCTCTCTAGCAAACACCACTGGAGCCTTAAAAGATTATTACTATAAGTTAAATTTAATTGGTGAGTATTATGAAAATATAGAACAACTCCGACGGAACGTCCTAATACATCGGGGAAGCCTAAACCAGGACGACATTGCGGAATATAACAATATAGAAAACACAGTGAAAGGACGGGAAATAAAACAGAAGATTGAAAAATTACTGATGGAAGAAGCCAATGATGTATCCTCTGATTTAAAGAAGCCATTAAACTATTTGAAACCTTGGAGCCATTATCGTCGTTTTCGTCCTGATGATGAGTATTTTAAACATATTGTTGATGTGCTGACTTACCAGGTATTTAACAATTGGACGATTTATATAAAAAATATGTGGGTGCGTCCTGCGTTGGGGCATCAAGGAAATCGTTTGTCTGTTGAAGGTATTGGGTATAAAAATAAAAAATTAACAGAACTTCAAAAAGAGGAAGGGTTTGATCAATTTATTAATGGCAATACCAGTAGTGAAGAAGATAAAGAAGACAAAAAATTCAATTTCTTTGATCAGAGTAATTATTTTATTTCGCACTCGGCAATGCGGGAGTGGGAGTGGAAGGCATTGGATACCCAAAAGGTTTTTCCTGATATCTACAAAGAAAGCTATAAAAATCAAATTATGGATAGATGGATAAAGGCTAATTCAAACTTTGGGAGATATAAAAAATGATTACTAAGTTAAAATTAAGAGTTATTGTATTAGCTGTTATTCTATGCGTTATTTTATTTGCTATATATAAATATTTCAGCACTGCACCGGTACTTTCGTTAAGTGTTTCAACCGACGGGCGTTATGTCATTAGTGCTCATGCTACGGAAGATGCCGATAGACATAAACCTATTGGTCAGTTGGTGTTATGGGATATTGAGAAAAAGGAAAAGACAATACTTGCCCGAAATGCCAACGCGTTTAGTGCCTTTTTTATTCCTGATAGCCATGAGTTTATGTGGCAGGATAATAAAAATATTGTGCATATTCAAAATGTAGAAGGAAAAGAAATAGAAAATTTCCCACACTTTCAAGTGAAAACGCATATTATGTCAGCAGATAAACAATTTTATCTTTCCTCTAATATGGAAGATAACGGGCAGCTTTATAAAGGGTATGGAAAAGATTTAGTACCAGTTTATACCGATGGAAGTTTCCCTTTCCCATTAACTTTATCAATGAGTAAAGATTATTTTTTATCTGCAACAGCAGCTTGTTCAGTTGGCAATTCTCCTGTTGCGGAAACTAACCTAACAGAAAATCCAATTAATCCTAACAGTAGTAAAAAAGGAAGTTATGATGAAATTACTTTATGGAATAGGCATACTTTAAAGCCTGTCGCTAAATTGAATGGAAATTGTGGAAAAACTACCGGTTTAATAAGTCCTAATGGTGATTGGGTTGTGACAGGAGGTGAAAATATTAGGAATTATATGTGGGAAATTCATAACATTATGAATAGACAACGCCTATCATTAAAGTTTGATAATATTCCCGAAAAATTGAAAGAAAAACAAATTACGAAAATCAGTGTTATTGCTTATGCTTTTGTTACAGATACAGAATTTGTTGCACTGAGACAAAGTGGTAATTATGACGGTTATGGCGATGAAATTGCTGCTGTCTATACTGTAGGTGAACCTCAAATTAAAGGCTATGTAGAAATCGGCAACGACCCGAGTATTTCAACAAATTACTATCAGAGAAACCTCAGCGTTTCCTCTTCTCCGAAAGCTCATATCCTCGTCACCGGGCAAGCCACCGGCGGTGGAATTAATGTGTATAAATATCATCCTGAGAAAATGGAGTTAGAGAAAATCTGGGTGGCAGATTAAATGTTAAAAGTGCGGCTAGCATTTCGAATGTTTTTTAACCGTACTTTCCTTAATGGTATAATTCACTCCATATAATATTTTTATGTGATACTCCGAAGGTTAGAGTGATGATTAAAGTTATTGTTGGTATATTCCTTGTTTTAGTTATATTTTTAGTTGGAGCGTTGATATCAGGGGATATTATTGTCTTTTTTGCGTGGTGGCTTTTACCAGCTTATGCGGTTCTTCTGATCATCTATTTTGCTTTATATGCGGTTATAGGAGTAATAACTGATAAGCCATTAACAACTAAAATAAAACTTCTGTTAATTATTCCAACCATAAGCATTCCTTGGGGATATACTAAATGGACAGAATATCGAGATGCCCAAAGCGTGCAAGAACAAAAGATACAACGTGAACACGAACTAGTTGAAGCCTTAACAGATCTTCCGCCCAATGCAGAGATTGGGGAATATGACTATACGCTTTATGCCAAAACTGATAACTTAAAAGACGAACATGGTAATCAACCTACTTTTAAATGGGGAAACTTTGAGCTGACTTCTTTCAAAGCTCCCATAAACTATGATCAGGTTGATGTGATAAGTCTAACTTAGCCAAAAGAATTGCCTCATGGCATAAAATGTACACATGAACTAGGCTTTAAAAGGAAAATGCAAGAAGATGTAGAAAAAGGCCTACCTGCTGAAGAATTTGAGTTTGCTGAATGTAAAGTAGCAGAATTCTCCTTGATGCTAAATCAGCAGCAGATTCAGCTTAAAGATTTTATGCTTTATTACAATTCGGGGCTTCCGATCTATAAAGAGAAAATAACCACCAAACTTGCGGACTTAAATAGCTTACCTAATCCTTATTGGACGGCGAGACCTCAAGGATACGCTAGAATTGGAGATGAATGGATTGCCGATGATCTCTTTCTGATTTTAAATCAAGAAGGTAAGCCGATGATTCTTATTGGTTCAGCAAAACATCAGACTGGGTTAAACAACACTAAAATCGATCAATGTGTCATTAAATCCCCCGAATTTGATGTGCTTTTAACCGATCTCCAAAATGAACAAGCAACCTTGCATGTCATTAAGCAGTTTAGTCATGCTTTTGCTGAATCTTGCCCAGAGACAATCAAAACTTCGCTCACTTACTCTGCTAATCCGCGTAAGAAATTACAAACCACTAAAGTAGGTGAAATGAAAGAGCATCCAATCTTAAACATTTTCACGCATTTAGATGATAGTGCGGAGGTAGATTGGTTACCTGAAAATCCATATTTAGAGCAAGTTGTGAGCCGAGAAAAACCGTTTTCTTGGGGAGAGGTGAATCTGTTCTCGTTTAGAAGTACACCTTCTGCAGTTTGGGCTCAACTTGCAGACGATAATAAAAAACTCGGCGCTTTCTCGTGTAGAAAAAATAGTAGTGCTTCTTTTATGCATCTTTTAGAACCTGTTGATAATACGCTGGCTTACCATAATTTTGCATTAACTGAGTGTACAAATGCTGAGGGGGCATTATGGCTTGAAAACACCCCAATTCAAGCAACTTTAGGACAGGTAGAATACGTTGATACAGCCAATAAATTACAACATAAAAACGTATCTAATACGTCTATGTTGATATTTACACCAACATATCATGACCAAGCTATTTTAACCCTCAATGGATTTCCATTTTATTTACAGCACGCGCTAACCGATCCGCAAGGGAAAATCATCACATTAGTCGGAAAGATTAGGCCAGTGAATAATCAAGGACCTATCACGTTAGGGAAATGTGTGGATGCTTATTCACAGTTAAAATTGACACATTTTTCAAACAAACAAGTGAATGTTTCTGTTTTTGAACATGAAAATTGGGAAAACCTTCTTCAAGAGAATAAGACACCAGAATGTGAATTGAGACAGATTAGCTACCAAATAGAAATATTAAAATAATAGAATTATATAGTAAAAGTGCGAATTTTTACCGCACTTTTATTAGGAAAATTATTGTTTTTCTGAGAATAAATAACTTCAAGTGTAGGCGATAACTAAAACTTTTGAAACGGAATAGAAGTTCTATTTAATAGTTTGGATAAAATACTTAATTATTAAATGAGATATTGACTATTCGATTAGAATAAATAATGGTGCCCGAAGCCAGACTTGAACTGGCACGCCTCGAAAGGCGAGGGATTTTAAATCCCTTGTGTCTACCGATTCCACCACTCGGGCAAATTGGAGCGGGAAACGAGGCTCGAACTCGCGACCCCGACCTTGGCAAGGTCGTGCTCTACCAACTGAGCTATTCCCGCAGGGCATCATGTGAAAATTTGGAGCGGGAAACGAGGCTCGAACTCGCGACCCCGACCTTGGCAAGGTCGTGCTCTACCAACTGAGCTATTCCCGCATACGCTGTTAGTGCGGTGAATTTTACGGAAATTTTAAATTCTGTCAATCGAAGATATGAAAAAAAAATTCAAATGTTGAAAAAATCTTCGTTTCGGTTGAAATTACAGCAAAATTTGACACAAGAATATAATTTTAGCTTAGTTTTCAATTTCTACTTTTATCGTGATTGGGTTTGTGACAAAATTGGAGCGTTTTGTTCGCCATTAAATCAAGAAAAGCGCGGTCAAATTTTTGCATGTTTTAGAGGTAAATTATGACACAACAATATTCTATCGATACATTATTAGCCCAAGCGGGAAATCGCAGTGATGAGCGCACAGGTGCAGTTTCTACGCCAATTTATCTTTCAACAGCTTATGGCCACCATGGGATTGGTGAAAGTACCGGGTTTGATTATACGCGTACGAAAAACCCAACGCGTAGTGTTTTGGAAGATACCGTAGCAAAATTAGAAAATGGTGATCGTGGTTTTGCCTTTTCCTCTGGCATGGCAGCAATCCAAGTGTTAATGAATCTATTCAAAGGCCCAGATGAATGGATTGTGTCAAGTGATGTATATGGCGGGACTTATCGTTTATTGGATTTTGCCTATAAAAATAACAACAGTGTAAAACCCGTTTATGTGAATACTGCTTCTTTAGCTGAAATTGAAGCTGCGATTACAGCGAATACAAAAGCGATTTTTATTGAAACTCCATCTAATCCATTAATGGAAGAGTGTGATGTGGCAGAAATTTCAAAATTAGCGAAAAAACACAACTTGTTAATGATTGTAGACAATACTTTCTTAACTCCTGTGCTATCTCGACCATTAGATTTAGGCGCGGATATTGTAATCCACAGTGGCACGAAATATATTGCAGGTCATAATGATAGTTTAGTTGGCTTGATTATTGCAAAAGGGCAAGAACTTTGTGATCGTATCGCCTATATTCAAAATGGTGCAGGTGCAGTACTTTCACCATTCGATTCTTGGTTAACCGTGCGTGGAATGAAAACCCTTTCATTACGTATGAAACGCCATCAAGATAATGCGAAGGCGATTGCAGAATTTTTACGCGAACAACCACAAATTGATAGCGTGTTATATCCAAACAAAGGCGGAATGCTATCTTTCCGTTTGAAAGATGAAAATTGGGCGAATACGTTCTTAAAATCAATCAAGTTGATTACCTTTGCGGAAAGCTTAGGCGGTACAGAAAGTTTTATTACCTATCCTGCAACCCAAACTCATATGGATATTCCTGAAGTAGAACGTGTCGCCCGTGGTATTACAAACACATTGTTGCGTTTTTCTGTTGGTTTAGAAGATGTAGAAGACATCAAAGCCGATTTATTACAGGCTTTTGCACAACTTAAATAATTAGTTTTTATCAATCGGACTAATCTGTGCAATTCAATATACCTTGTGCTATTATGCACAACATCAATTAACATTAGGTGTTGATTCGTCAGCACCTTATTAAATAAGGAAACAAAAATGAGCGAAGTATTACATATTAATGATGCAGATTTTGAAACTACTGTTGTGCAATCTGATATCCCTGTATTAGTGGATTTTTGGGCACCATGGTGTGGCCCTTGCAAAATGATTGCGCCAATTTTAGATGAAATCGCACCTGAATTCGCAGGTAAAGCAAAAATTGTTAAAATCAACGTAGATGACAACCAATTAGTGGCTGGTCAATTTGGTGTACGTAGTATCCCCACTTTACTACTTTTCAAAAATGGCCAACTTGTTGCAACACAAGTGGGTGCATTACCAAAAAATCAATTAGCGGCGTTTATTAATCAACACTTATAATTGAGTTATTAAACATAAAGAGCGGTCAAAAATAGCGATGTTTTTGACCGCTCTTATTTTTTCTCTCGCCAATAAGTGGCAAAACGAGGTTTTCCAGAATTAGTTAGTCCTCGATATTTGTAGGTAATCGTGCTGCCAATAGGTGGTGGATTTTCACGCTCACTCAGATTAAATCCTGAACCGATTTTGAATTTTCCACGATGATTTTCACAGGTAAGCGATCCGAGTATATTCTCAAATTGTCCTTTTCCTTTGTGATGTGCTATCACGGTGCATTCTTCATCATAAGTGCTTTTTAACTTTAAAATTTGTGTACTGCGTTTTCTTTCATAAGGCGCATGAGGATTACGTAACACACTTCCTTCACCTTTTTTCCTTTCAATTTCATGTAAATACTCGAATAAATGTGTTTTATCTCGAATTGGAATTTGCGGAATAATCTTGATATAAGGCGTAGGGTGATCTTTCAAATAATCTTCTAAGGTTTTGAGACGTTCAAAAAGGTTGCCTGATGCATTAGGCACATCAAAAACATAAAGTGTTAATTTTGCCCAATTATCACCTTTAAAAGATTTCGTGATAGAAGCAATTTCTTCAAATTGATTACGTTGACTAAATAGTTCACCATCAATGGCAAAAGGCGGAAATTGAGCCGTAAAGTATGCTGGAGCAGGCAAGGGTAATCCTTGACGACTTAATAACGTTTTGCCATCCCAATAACCTCGTACTCCATCTAATTTTTCAGACATCACCCAACCCTGGATATCTTGGTTTTCATAGGTACCTAATAGCATTAAATCACTATCGTTCGCCCAAGTTATTTGACTGAATAACATACAAAGTAATAAATAAACTACTCGCATAACCTCTCCTTTTAAATTGTTTGAGTTTAAAAAGTGCGGTCATTTTTTAAAGTGTTTTTAGGTGAATTTGCGATAGGTGTCGCAAAATAATGAGACGTAAGCTGAAAAAGGGCGTGATAAAAAAGAGCGCTAGATTATTTGAAATGAACGCTATACAATGCCAACACTATTTCGAATTTTAATTTTTAAGGAGAATAAAATGTATTTTGATCAAATTAAAGCGGAGCTTGTGGAAGCACAAGACGTACTAAATAAGTTTGTTTCAGATGATAACAATATCAAACTCATTGAAAAAGCGGCTAAATTGTTATCGGAAAGCTTTAAAAATGGCGGTAAAGTATTATCTTGCGGTAATGGGGGTTCTCACTGTGATGCTATGCACTTTGCAGAAGAACTCACTGGTCGTTATCGTGAAAACCGCCCAGGTTATCCTGCGATTGCGATTTCAGATGTAAGTCATTTAAGCTGTGTAAGTAATGACTTTGGTTATGAATATGTCTTCTCTCGCTTTGTGGAAGCTGTCGGTAAAGAAGGTGATGTTTTATTTGGCTTATCGACATCAGGCAATTCTAAAAATATCTTAAATGCGATCGAAGCGGCGAAAGCAAAAGGCATGAAAGTGATTGCGATGACTGGTAAGGATGGCGGTAAAATGGCAGGTTTAGCGGATGTTGAAATTCGTGTGCCACACTTCGGTTATGCAGATCGTATTCAAGAAATCCACATCAAAGTAATTCATATTTTAATGATGCTAGTTGAATTTGAGATGGCGAAAGAGGCCTAATTCGGGATAAGTGCGGTTTAAAATTCAATGATTTAAAGATCCCAAAAACTTTTTTGGGATTTTTTTATCAAAACGCTTGCATAATTAATCATTAAAAAGTAATATTTATTCATTCTTAAAGATCGAGAGAGGATAGCAGTAAACTTAGTATGGCGATTAGTGTTAAAAATTTGAATTTCTTTTATGGTTCATCACAGGCATTGTTTGATATCAATCTTGATGCACAAGAAGGCGATACCGTGGTGTTACTTGGACCAAGTGGCGCAGGAAAAAGTACGTTAATCCGTACATTAAATTTATTAGAAGTGCCGGCCTCTGGCAAATTGCATATTGCGAATAATCATTTTGATTTATCTCAAGCAAATAATAATCCGAAAGCCATTCGTCAACTTCGTCAAGATGTCGGCATGGTATTTCAACAATACAATCTTTGGCCGCATTTGACGGTAATTGAAAACCTGATTGAAGCGCCTCAAAAAGTATTAGGCATTAGCGAAGAAGAAGCGAAAAAAGATGCATTAGAACTTTTAAAACGTTTACGTTTGGAAGAGCATGCCGATCGTTTCCCTCTTCACTTATCAGGCGGTCAGCAACAACGTGTAGCCATTGCTCGAGCATTAATGATGAAACCACAAGTGTTGTTGTTTGATGAACCAACGGCAGCACTGGATCCTGAGATTACAGCTCAAGTGGTTGATATCATTAAAGAACTTCAACAAACCGGCATTACTCAGGTGATTGTGACCCACGAAGTGAACGTAGCACAAAAAGTGGCGACTAAGGTCGTCTATATGGAACAAGGTAAGATTATTGAAATGGGCAGTGCAGATTGTTTTGATAATCCAAAAACCGAACAATTTAAACAATATCTTTCACACTCAGAATAAGGAAACACAACATGAAAAAATTACTTTTAAGCGCAATGTTAATGGGGTCAGCTTTTGCTGCAAATGCACAAGAAATCACTTTTGCGATGGAGCCGAGCTATCCACCATTTGAAACAACAAATGAAAAAGGCGAAATCATTGGTTTTGATGTTGATGTGGCGAATGCAATTTGTAAGGAAATCCAAGCGACTTGTAATTTCAAAAGCCAATCTTTTGATGCATTAATTCCAAGCTTGAAAGCAAAACGTTTTGATGCAGCAATTTCTGCAATGGATATTACTGAAGCACGTGCAAAACAAGTAGCATTTTCTAATGCATATTATGATAGTTCTGCAAGTTATGTTGCGCTAAAAGGAAAAGCGGATTTAGCTTCAGCAAAAACGGTTGGTGTTCAAAATGGAACGACCTTCCAACAATATACTGCAGCAGAAACCAAGCAATATAATGCAAAATCTTATGCAAGCTTACAAGATGCGATCTTAGACTTAAAAAATGGTCGTATTGATATCATCTTTGGTGATACCGCCGTATTGTCTGATATGATTTCTAAAGAGTCTGAAATTCAATTTGTTGGCGAGAAAGTGACTAACAAAAAATATTTCGGTAATGGTTTAGGTATCGCGGTGAATAAATCAAGCAAAGAATTGCTAGAAAGCTTAAATAAAGGTTTAGAAACCGTGAAAGCAAATGGTGAATACCAAAAAATCTATGACAAATGGATGACAAAATAATCTATGTTTTATGATTATCTTACATTAATTGGACATGCAGCCCTAATGACCTTAGGGCTTGCTATTTGCTCGTTAATTGTCGGTTTATTACTCAGTATTATTTTTACAGCTTTAGAAGCGAATAAATATGTCTTTATTGCAAAACCAGTTTCTGTTGTGATTGCTTTATTGCGTGGTTTACCGGAAATCTTGGTGGTTCTACTGATTTATTTTGGTTCAACCCAAGTCGTAGAAATGCTGACGGGTGAGTATATTGAATTCAGTGCCTTTGGTTGTGGTGTATTTGCATTGTCTTTGATTTTTGCCTCTTATGCTTCACAAACCTTACGTGGTGCGATCCAAGCTATTCCAAAAGGACAGTGGGAATCAGGTGCCGCTTTAGGATTAAGCCGACCTTATACTTTCATTCATTTGATTATGCCGCAAGTATGGCGACACGCCTTACCGGGCTTAAGCAATCAATGGCTCGTGTTATTAAAAGATACGGCGTTGGTGTCGTTAATTGGTGTCGATGATTTAATGCGTCAGGCTGGGTATATCAATACTAACACTCATGAGCCTTTCACTTGGTATGGTATTGCTGCATTAATTTATTTGGTGATTACGTTGATCAGCCAAGTAGGTATTCGCAAATTAGAATTACGTTTCACTCGATTTGAACGGGGAGTCGAATAATGTTTCAAGAGTATTTAGCAGTCATTGCTCAAGGTATTCCGACTAGTCTGTTACTTACGGTTGTCGCATTGTTTATTGCCTTTTTCCTCGCATTGGGCTTAACCTTTTTGCTTTCTATTGGCACTAAATTAGTGAAAAGTGCGGTCAATTTATTCCTTGTTTTATTTACAGGTACCCCACTTTTAGTGCAATTTTTCTTAATTTATGCAGGTCCAGGACAATTCCAATGGTTGGTGGACAGCCCATTATGGGGATTATTCTCCAACGCATGGTTCTGTGCAGCATTAGCTTTAGCATTGAATAGTGCCGCTTATTCAACCCAATTATTCCATGGGGCAGTAAAAGCGATCTCTAAAGGTCAATGGGAAAGCTGTGCGGCATTAGGGTTAAGTCGTCTGCAGACGTTAAAAATCCTAATTCCTTATGCATTAAAACGTGCGCTTCCTTCTTATACCAATGAAATTATCTTGGTATTTAAAGGTACCGCGTTGGCCTCTACCATTACGATTATGGATATCATGGGATATGCACGCCAACTTTACGGCACAGAATATGATGCGTTAACTATCTACGGTATTGCAGGCGGTATTTATCTCATCATTACTGGTATTGCTACTTTATTGCTCCGTCAGTTAGAAAATAAAGTGTTAGCATTTGAACTTATTGATACCGCCAAAGCATAAAGTGCGGTCAAAAATAGAAACAAATCGGGCAGTTTAAAAATTGCCCGATTTTTTATATGATTAAAGAAAATATTTTTATTTATGAGGCAATTATGTCTGAATCATCTTCCCTAAAATTCCACCTTGAACTATTACGTTTAATTCCGAAAAACTATTCCATTAGCTCATTAGAACTGCGAGAGAAATTGCTTGCATTAGGTATTGAGCGTGATTTGCGTAGTATTCAGCGTGCATTGAATACATTATGTGAGCAGTTTGAAATTGACTGCAATACCAATGATAAGCCCTATAGCTATCGTTGGAAGCCTGATGCGAAAGGCTTGGATATGCCAATTTTAAATGAACAACAATCGTTAGTGTTGATGTTGGCAAAGCAATATTTAGCTGGCATTTTACCTGCCAATATTATGCAATCAATGGAAGGGTTCTTTAAACAAGCGGATTACAATCTTGCTTATGAATCACATAAAAAAGGGGCTTCAGAATGGCTCAATAAAGTGGCTATTGCACCAACTAGCCAGCCATTATTGCCTGCAAAAATTGATCCTGACATTTTTAAGCAAATTAGTACCGCACTTTATCAAAACCGATTTTTGCAAGTGCATTATCGTAGCATTCATGGCAAAGAACATAAGGCTAAAGTTAAACCACTTGCTCTTGTTCAGCAAGGCCCTAGCAGTTATGTGGTGGCAGAGTATGAACATGGTGATATTTTACATTTAGCCTTGCATCGTTTACTTGAAGTGAATGTCAGCACAATGCAATTTGAACGCCCGAAATTTAATCTAAAAGCTTATATTGAAAGCCAAAACTTTGGTTTCAGTTCGGGTAAGAAAATTCGCCTAACTTTCCGTATTGATAAAGAAACAGGTAGATTTTTGACAGAAACGCCATTATCAACTGATCAAACAGTAAAAGATTATGGCTCTGAATATGAAATTTCAGCGACCGTGATTGAGAGCGCCATGCTGGAGTGGTGGATTGCCCATTTTGGTGAAGATTACCAAGAAATTGACCGCACTTATTTAGACAAAAATACCTAACGACATGAATTGTCGCTTCATCTTTTATCATTAAGCCATCAACATAGAGGGCATTAAAATGAAGAAAATTGTTTATATTGATATGGATAATGTGATGGTTGATTTTCCGTCGGGTATTGCAAAATTAGATGAGAAAACCAAGCAAGAGTATGAAGGTCGATATGATGAGGTTGAGGGCATTTTTAGCTTAATGGAACCCATGCCAAACGCGATTTCTGCCGTCCATAAATTGATGAAGAAATATCATATTTACGCACTTTCTACCGCTCCTTGGCATAATCCATCCGCTTGGAGCGATAAAGTAAAATGGATCCAGCATTATTTCGGCGAAGAAAAAGGCTCAGCATTATACAAGCGGTTAATTTTATCTCACCATAAAAACTTAAACCAAGGCGATTATTTAATTGATGATCGCACTAAAAATGGGGCGGATAAATTCGAAGGTAAACACTTACATTTTGGTACTGAACAATTTGCTAACTGGAACTGCGTACTATCTTATTTGGACTGTGGCCCTTTTACGCCAAGTGATATTTTGCAAGATTGCTTGAAAAAGCCAGCAGCCCTCGTGCAAGTTGAAAATGAGGAGCAAAGCCGAATCATTGGTGCTTTTGCCGATCGTTATAAATGGCAAGTGTTTAATTTGGCATGTGTTTATGCGGATGAAACAGCAACTGAACACAAAACGGTCTATTTAATTATCAGCCCTTATCTCAGTGATGAATTTAAAATGCGTATTGAAGCAATGAGTGCCCATATTCAAGCCGAATATGACGAGTTATTACGCTCAAAATCACAGCTAAAACAATATTTCCAACGCCTTTCAGATAAGCCATTCTTGCACATTGAAAGCTATGCTTATCAACCCCTTTATAAAGCAGGGAATATTTTTGGCATGATGGCTAGAGATAGACAGATTGATGAAATTTTAGAAGAAAAAGGAGCCTGAAAAATGACGGCGAAAAATAAACCAATTTGCGTGGTATTAACTGGGGCAGGAATTAGTGCCGAAAGTGGTATTCCTACTTTTAGAGCGGAAGATGGCTTGTGGGCTGGGCATAAAGTAGAGGAAGTTTGCACACCTGAAGCCTTAAAGAAAAACCGAGCAAAAGTATTAGAGTTTTATAATGAACGACGTCGTAATGCTCAAGCGGCAGAACCTAATGCAGCACATTTGGCTTTGGTTGAATTGGAAGCGTTTTATGAAGTTCATATAATCACTCAAAACGTGGATGATTTACATGAGCGAGCAGGAAGTACTAACGTACTCCATTTACATGGTGAATTGAATAAAGCTCGCAGCAGTTTTAATACCGATTACATTGTTCCATGTTTGGGCGATCAATTATTAGAGGATAAGGATAATCACGGTCATCCAATGCGTCCACATATAGTCTTTTTTGGGGAAAATGTACCCATGTTTCCTAAAGCAGAAAAGTTAGTGAAAAAGGCAGATATTGTGATTGTTATTGGCACTTCATTACAAGTTTATCCTGCTAATGGATTGGTAAATCTCGCTCCATATGGTTCACTTATCTATTTGATCGATCCTAATCCCAATACAGGATTTGTCCGTAAGAAAGTGACTGCAATCAAAGAAAAAGCGGGTGAGGGCGTACCGAAAGTGGTCGCCGAGTTATTGGATAAAATTAAAAAATCATAGAAAATCGACCGCACTTTTTACATAAATAATAAGTTTTGTATCGCTATACTACATAACTGATGAATTAACGGGAAACATATGCACCCAGTAATTGAATTTTATTTAGAACAAAGAAAAAGCCAGCATAATTTATCTTTGCAAGATATGTGGGCAATGCCCAAAAGAATGATTGGTGATGCTTATTTATATATTCCTTGGCTTTTACCTGTCACTGAAAGTTCCAAATGGAATCGTTCAGTACCAGTTTTTAATGAAGAAGATCTGGCTATTTTTATTGGAGATGAAGCAATTCAAAATAAATATTTACATTCTATTGATTTTATTTTGGATTATTTCAGTTTATACCGTGAATGCAATCAAATTTTCCCTAAATCAGAATTAACGGAGCGAAAAGTTTGGCTACGGAATATTGGGCATGAAAGTAAGAAAATTTCTCGCATCATTCGTAGTTTAAATTATTGCGGCCATCCAGAACTAGCCAAAAGTTTACAACAACTGGCGATAAAACTAGGTCAAGAAAAAGGTGTAATTCAAGAAGAAACCATAGGGATTTGGACGAATCTACTTAAATAATGAGGATAGAATAATGGTAACAGATGAATTTAGAAAAATAGCGGTATCTTTTGCTGGGGGCGATGGTGGAAATCCTAAGTCTGAAGTATGGTTTTGCGGGCTAGAATGGGGAATTGGTGATGAAGCTTCTCCTGATGATTTTTATGAGAAATTTAGTTTAAGCCCGAAATTAATACCGCATTCTTGGATAGAGGATGATTTTGATGGTAGTTGGACTACTCAATATAATCGGAAAATATGTTGGTTTTTGTGGTACTACTACAATTTAGATTGGAAAAATGGAGAAAGTACGGACCATTTTGTTAGAACATACAATGTGCTTTACCCACAAGGTATTGGTTTCAAGTTAAATATGTTACCAATCAATTTTAAAAATAGAGCATCGATTAAATGGAATGAACAATTTATTAAGATGACTGGATTTGAAACATTCGATGAATATAGAGAGTGGTGCGTTCAAAATCGCGGTGCTTTTTATCGTCAACTTATAGATGAATGTAATCCTAAAGTTATTATTTGCACAGGAGTCACTGAAAAAGATAACTTCTTTAAGTTTTTTACTGGAGAAGCTTTATATGAAACTAAAGCATTGGAAGAATTTAATATCTTCTATCGCAAGTATAATGATACTTTAATTTGTGTTTGCCCATTTTTTGGTGGCCCAAGTGGTATTAATTCTTACGATAAAATGGAAGCATTAGTGGAGTCAGTAAAAGAATTATGTAAATAATTTTTTTTTAAGTTTAACGTTGATAGATAAATAGCGACTTTGGTCGCTATTTATCTTTCTTAAGTATGTGCATATCTTGGTAAACTACTGAGAAATCCTCGGTAGTTAAATAGTCATCAAGCTTAGCTTTATTAAAAATATTTTTAAAGTGTAGGCAGATATTATCTGAACCAGTCCTAAAAATAACCGCTTGTAATATTCACTAACGACACGCATTGTCGCTCTCCTCCCTATAATTTTTCCATAAAAGAGAGTTTTTTACCTCTTACAACACGCTTAAGCCCTTTTTATAGAAACAACACAGGAGAAAACTTATGGCAATGAAAGTCACTTTTAAACGAGATCCGCTTTTTGAGGATGTAAAAAAATTCGTGCAACAAGAAAAATTTACATCTGGTTCACGGATTCAACGCAAATTTAGTTTAGGCTTTAATCGAGCTGCGAGAATTGTAGAACAACTAGAAGAAGCAGGCGTTATTTCATCAATGAAAAATGGACAGAGAAAAGTATTATGAAAAATGACTTAAATTATGCAGTGGAACTTATCCATAAGGCTGATGGCATTTTAATTACTGCTGGTGCAGGAATGAGCGTAGATTCAGGTCTGCCAGATTTTAGAAGTGTCGGCGGGTTTTGGAATGCTTACCCAATGTTTAAAGGCCGCAATATCAATTTTGAAGATATTGCGACGCCATTGGCTTATGAAACCCATCAAGAGTTAGCTTATTGGTTTTATGGGCATCGTTTGTCGCAATATCGTGCAACAAGTCCGCATGAAGGTTACCAAATTTTAAAACGTTGGGCAGAAAGCAAACCGCATGGTTATTTTGTTTTTACCAGTAATGTAGATGGGCATTTTCAGAAAGCAGGCTTTGAAGAAGGGCGTGTTTATGAAGTACATGGCACACTAGAGCGTTTGCAGTGTGCGCATAATTGCCGCGATTTAAGTTGGTCAGCAAAAGAATTTCAACCAGTGGTGGATAACGAAAACTTGCGCTTATTGAGTGAGCCGCCTCGTTGCTCTTATTGTCAGCGTTTAGCAAGACAAAATGTGCTTATGTTTGACGATTATTTTTACAGCAGTAATTATCAAAATTTAAAACGAAATAAGCTCGATTTATGGTTAAAAGAAGTGCAAAATCTCGTTGTCATCGAACTGGGTGCGGGGAAAGCCATTCCAACTGTGCGTCGCTTTTCTGAGCGTACAGCGAAAGCAAAAAAGGGCGGATTTATCCGTATTAACCCGCAAGATGCAGGCGTGCCGAAAATGCACTTTTTAAGTCTCGAAATGAAGGCGTTAGATGCGCTAAAAGCGATTGATCGCCTTCTAAATCCTTCTCAACAAGCGGTTGAATAATGGAAAATTTTTGCGAAATTACCTTCTGCCAACAAATTGGCAGCAACAAGCGACACAACCAAGATGCCCTTTTTAATGGTGAGGCGGTGTTTCAATATAAACTCAAAATGGCTGAAAAACGCCTTGAAAACCGACCGCACTTTATTGTGGGCGTGGCAGATGGTATTTCCAATAGCAATCGATCTGAAAAAGCGAGCAAGTTGGCAATGCAATTATTAAGCCAAATGGAAAGCATAAGTCGTCAAACGATCTACGATTTACAATCCAGTTTATCAGCAGAATTAGCCGAGGATTATTTTGGCTCAGCAACCACTTTTGTGGCGGCTGAAATTGATCAAACAACCCGTAAAGCCAAAATTCTCAGCGTAGGCGATAGCCGTGCTTATTTAATTGATACCCAAGGTAAATGGCAACAAATCACCCAAGATCATTCTATTCTTTCTGAATTATTGGCTGATTTCCCCGATAAAAAAGAAGAAGATTTTGCCACGATTTATGGCGGTGTTTCTTCTTGTTTAGTCGCCGATTATTCCGAATTCCAAGATAAAATTTTTTATCAAGAAATTGAAATTCAGCAAGGAGAAAGTTTATTACTGTGTTCTGATGGATTAACAGATGGGCTTTCTGTTGAAGTAAGAGAAAAGATTTGGAAACAATATGATAATGATAAATCTAGATTGACTGTTTGCCGTAAATTAGTTGAGAAACAAAGGTTTTATGATGATTTATCGGTGGTGATTTGTAGAGTATAATTATTAATCAAAATAAGTTAATTAATGGAGTATGTTATGGAATATCTTATTGATGTTTATTTTACTGATGCAGAAAATAATTATCGTTATGCGTTAGGTTATCAGTCAGAAAAAACACTTTTTGTAATTGGGTTAAATCCAAGTACAGCATGTGATAAAACACCTGATAATACAATTAGAAAGGTAATGGGATTAGCTGAGTATAACGGCTATACTAGCTTTATTATGCTAAATTTATATCCTAAACGAGATACGTATCCAGATGATTTACCTGATGAAGCTGATAAAAAAATACAAGAGGAAAATCTTTCTATTATTTATGAATTAATAAAAAAAGAAAAGCAGGCTAATATCTTATTGGCATGGGGAAATAATATTTTTTCTCGTGCTTATTTACTAGACAGTATTAAAAAAATTTATAAAAAACTGGAGAATTGTAATCCTAATTGGTTGCAAGTGGGGACATTGACGAAAAGAGGTCAGCCTAGACATCCACTATATGTATCATATCAAGCATTTACACCAATAGATATGGATGATTATCTAAAAGCGTTATAGATATTCTCTTTGATTGTTATTGAAGAATGAGGTAAAGACAAATTTAAAATGTTACATTTAATTTAAACGACACAATCTGTCGCTCTACTTCTTAAACTATGCTCAAACCTATTAGGTTCGAGCATTTTTTATTGGAGTGATGATTATGTCTAAATTCAAACTTAACCCCCCATCAGTTTCCCCATATACCGAAAAATTAATGTTGCAACTTTTATTGGAATATCGAGGTTTCGTAGAGGTTTTTCATGAGAGTAATTGGCGATATGACAATATTGCAGAGGCTTTAGGTTTACCAAGTGAAATGGAGAATTGTGATAATTTTCGTGAAAAAGTGAAAAAATTATTGCAAGCTCGAAATAAAACGTTGCCCAAATTGACCGCACTTTGCGTAAACGAGAATCCCATTATTCAACAAAATATCGATAAATTGACTCAATTATTGTCATTAAATATAGCAGAACAGATGGTTTTTCGTTTGGCTATTCAGTTACAGTTGTATGAGCCATTGAAAGAATTGAGTGGCGCATTACCAAAATCTAATTTGGCTGAGCTAGGTGAGGTATTATCAAATTTATTCGACTTACCTAAATCGGATATTATTTCTGCCTTAAAAGATAAAGGAAAACTATTGGGCTATGGTTTGCTCGCTCGAAACTATAATCCAGATAGAATCCATGAATATTTGGATTGGGGCAAAATGTTGGATTTTGATGAGTTTATTTCAGAACCATTAAATGAACAAACACTATTAAAATCGTGTACTCAGCCTGCGATTGAAACAAGTTTAAATTTAGACGATTTTGCTTATCTAGGAGAGATGAAAGCAATGATGCTGGATTATCTTCAGTCCTCATTTGCTACTCATAGAAAAGGCGTAAATATTTTAATTTATGGTGCGCCAGGTACAGGAAAAACAGAGTTGGCTACTTTATTGGCTAAAGCATTGAGTGTTTCTGCGCATAACATTACCTATATGGATAGCGATGGAGATGTGATTAGCGCTGAAGATCGTTTGAATAAATGTCGTTTTGCGCAAAAGGTATTAGAAGGACAATCTTCATTATTGATTTTTGATGAAATAGAAGATGTTTTTCGTGGTAGTTTCTTTGAGCAATCAGTAGCACAGCAGAATAAAGCTTGGATGAATCAATTATTAGAAAATAACAATGTGCCGATGATTTGGCTATCTAATTCTGTTTTTGGCATAGATCCTGCTTTTTTACGTCGCTTTGATTTTATTTTAGAAATGCCTGATTTGCCGTTGAAAAATAAATCAGCACTCATTACGCAGTTAATCGAGGGAAAATTAAGTCCAGCCTATGTGCAGCATTTTGCCAAAGTACGGTCATTAACGCCGGCGATTTTAAGCCGCACAATTCGAGTGGCAAAGGAACTCAATACATCTAATTTTGCTGAGACTTTGCTCATGATGTTTAATCAAACGTTAAAATCGCAAAATAAACCGAAAATTGAACCGCTTGTTTTAGGCAAAGCCGACTATAACTTGGATTATGTGGCTTGTAACGACAATATTCATCGTATTAGTGAAGGGTTAAAACGGTCGAAAAAAGGGCGAATTTGTTGCTATGGCCCGCCGGGAACAGGAAAAACTGCTTGGGCAGCATGGCTTGCTGAGGAGTTGGATATGCCACTGTTGTTAAAACAAGGTTCTGATTTACTTAATCGTTATGTAGGCGGGACAGAACAAAATATTGCTCAAGCCTTTGAACAGGCGAAAGCCGATAACGCATTATTAGTACTAGATGAAGTGGATACGTTCTTATTTTCTCGAGAAGGAGCAGACCGAAGTTGGGAGCGTTCACAAGTGAATGAAATGTTGACACAAATTGAACGCTTTGAGGGCTTGATGGTGGTATCAACAAATTTAATTGAAGTGCTTGATCCTGCCGCCTTACGCCGTTTTGATTTGAAATTGAAGTTTGATTATTTAACGCTGCCACAACGTTTAGATTTTGCTAAACAACAAGCAGAAATTTTAGGGTTGCCGTTGTTATCGGAAGAGGATTTAAGTCAGATTGAATCGCTTAATTTGCTGACTCCTGGAGATTTTGCTGCGGTGGCTCGTCGTCACCAATTTTCTCCTTTTCAAAAGGTGCAAGATTGGCTGAGCGCATTACAGGGTGAGTGTGAAGTGAAACCAGCATTTTCTGCAACGACAAGGCGGATAGGGTTCTAATTAAAGTGCGGTCAAAATTCTCATTGTTTTTTGACCGCACTTTTTATTCTCCAGTTAGCCAACTTGCCAATAAGATAACGATAGTAAAAATAGCCAACCAAATAAGGTGAAGTTTAGTGCTTTTTCGATTAATTTCGGCATTTTTTTTGCGTCTTTGTTCGAGTTTTTGTTTGTAAATTTCAAGATCTTCTTTTTTAAAAGAGAACCCACAATTTGGACAAAATTGAGCAGATTCGCTGATTTTTTTACGACATTCAGGGCAGCGGGTGAGAGCCATTGATGATCCTTTATTAATTATTTTAATTTATATGCCTATTGTAAGTGAAAAAAACGGAATGATAAACGTGACATGGATCACAAAATTGAAACAATGTAAAAATTAAAATTTTGATTTTGATGATTTTCACTTAGAATACCGCCGACGAAGTCTAGTATATGACTAAATTTCGGTATTCATTTATTCCTGAGGAGTATTTTTTATGTTGTGGTTTTTCTTCTGCGTGGCGTTATTGCTAGCAGGTTATTTCATTTATAGTCGTGTAATTGAGCGCATTTTTGTGATCAATCCAAACCGTCAAACGCCAGCTTATACCATGAATGATGGCGTTGACTATATGCCAATGTCTAAAACTAAGATTTGGTTAATTCAATTATTAAACATTGCTGGTACAGGTCCAATCTTTGGTCCGATTCTTGGTGCGTTATACGGACCAGTTGCAATGCTTTGGATTGTAGTGGGTTGTATCTTTGCTGGTGCGGTACACGATTATTTCTGCGGAATGTTAAGTGTGCGTAATGGCGGTGCATCTATGCCTAACCTAGCAGGTAAATACTTAGGTCGTCCAGTTAAAGCATTTATTAACATCCTAGCAGTTGTACTTTTATTATTAGTGGGTGTGGTATTCGTTGCAAGTCCAGCTCAATTAATGGGTACGATTACAATGGATGTGTTCGGTGCCGCATCAGGTAGCATTTCTATTAGCAATGCGGAAGAAATCCATCAAGTAGCTGAAGCAGGTGGTATTACAGTTTGGGGTATGGATAAAGCGACAGTTATCAGTGTTTGGACTGGTATCATCTTCATTTACTATATTCTTGCGACATTACTTCCAGTTGATAAAATCATCGGTCGTATCTACCCATTCTTCGGTGCATTATTACTCTTTATGTCTGTAGGTATGGTATATGGTTTAGTAAGTGCAGATCTTAGCTCAGCAGATCCAATTTCTTTCTATCGTTCTGTGGACGGTATGTCTTTTGAGAAATTCTTCCAAAACTTTGAAACTCGTGCAGATTTACCATTATGGCCACTCTTGTTCTTAACTATCTCTTGTGGTGCATTATCTGGTTTCCACGCAACACAAAGCCCGCTAATGGCGCGTTGTACTGAAAACGAAAAAGAAGGGCGTTTCATTTTCTACGGTGCCATGATCGGTGAAGGTGTGATTGCATTAGTATGGTGTGCAGTTGGTTTAAGTTTCTATGATTCTTTACCAGATTTGTTAGCTGCGATTAAAGCGGGTTCGCCTTCTAAAGTGGTTTATGATTCTTCAATCCACTTCTTAGGTCTTGTTGGTGGTATTTTTGCAGTATTAGGTGTGGTTGTTCTTCCAATTACATCAGGCGATACGGCATTCCGTGCAGCACGCCTTGTTATTGCAGAATTTTTCCATTTAGAACAAAAAACCTTAGCTAAACGTTTAATTATTGCTGTGCCATTATTCGTGGTTGGTTATATCGTATCAAAAGTGGATTTCTCTATCTTATGGCGTTACTTCACTTGGGCGAACCAAACTACTGCGATGGTTATGTTATGGACTGCAGCAGCGTACTTATACCGTTATAATAAATTCCACTGGGTATGTACAATCCCTGCGGCATTTATCAGTACTGTATGTTTTACTTATCTTGCATACAACAAAATCGGTTTCGGTTTAGACTATCAATTATCTGTTTATATCGGCTTAGGCTTAACAGTTCTTTGTTTAGTTTTATTCTTCACACAGCTTAAACCATTAGGTGATCGTGACGAAGAAGCGTATGTAAATAACTAATTAAATTGAGTTAAAAATTAAAAAACCGTTTGAGGGAAACCTTAGGCGGTTTTTTTGTTTATTTTATTGCCAAAATTTACCAATCTTTACGTTTTAATTGCTTGCAAGTTAAGGCTACAACCGATAAACTTACGCAAAGTGGTGAAAAGTGGAATTTTGTGGAAAATTCTGCCAAATTTTTCTAAAAATAAACGTTTAAAGGTAGAGAAATGTTTCGTGGTGCAGCAGCGGTAAATTTAGATGCGAAGGGTCGTGTAGCGATTCCTACGCGTTATCGTGCTGAAATCATGGAAAAGAACCAAGGTCAAATGGTTTGTACCGTTGATATTCGTCAGCCTTGTTTATTACTGTATCCTTTAGATGAATGGGAAAAAATCGAACAAAAACTACTTTCACTTTCTAACTTTGACCCAAATCAACGCCGTTTACAACGTGTTATGCTCGGTTATGCCACAGAATGTGAAATGGATGCGCAAGGTCGTATCTTATTGAGTGGTCCATTACGTCAACACGCAAAATTAGAAAAAGGTTTAATGTTGGTAGGGCAGTTGAACAAATTTGAAATTTGGAGCGATACTGAATGGTACGCACAAATTGATGAAGATATCGAAATTGGCTCAAGTGCTGAATTTGGTGCTTCTGAAGAACTAAAAATGCTGTCATTATAAGAACAGCAGCACTAGCAGGATAAGCGGTGCTCGCACCGCTCTATCTTTTCTTTATCGATTTTGATTTAACATTTACTTTTTACTTATGACTACGCAAAATTCCTTTTCTGCACCTGAACATATCACGGTTTTGCTTCACGAAGCGGTGAATGGTTTGGCGTTGAAAGAAAACGGAATTTATATTGATGGTACCTTTGGTCGTGGTGGTCATTCTCGTCTTATTCTTTCCCAACTTTCTGAAAATGGTCGTTTAATTGCCGTTGATCGTGATCCACGTGCGATTGCTGAAGCTGAAAAAATTCAAGACCCTCGTTTTCATATCGAACATAATAGCTTTTCACACATTCCAGATATCTGTCAAAAACTCGATTTAGTTGGTAAAATTGACGGCATTTTGCTGGATTTAGGCGTATCATCTCCACAGCTTGATGAAGCCGATCGTGGTTTCAGTTTTATGAAAGATGGCCCGTTAGATATGCGCATGGATACCACACAAGGTTTATCCGCGGCAGAGTGGCTAAAACAAGTATCTGTTGATGATTTAACTTGGGTGTTAAAAACCTTCGGTGAAGAGCGTTTTGCAAAACGAATTGCTACAGCCATCGTAGAATTTAATAAAAGAGCGATCAAAAATGGCACTGAATGTTTAAGTCGCACTTCTCAGCTTGCTGAATTAATCGCTCAAGCTGTACCGTTTAAAGATAAACATAAGCATCCCGCGACGCGTAGTTTCCAAGCCATTCGAATTTATATTAATGCGGAATTAGATGAATTAGAAAGTGTATTAAATTCTGCATTAGATATGTTGGCACCAGAAGGGCGTTTATCGATTATCAGTTTCCATTCACTTGAGGACAGAATGGTAAAACATTTCATGCGTAAACAGAGTAAAGGTGAGGATATCCCGAGAGGTTTACCATTACGAGAAGATCAAATCCAACGTAATCAAAAATTAAAAATCATTGGTAAGGCGATTCAGCCAAGTGAGGCAGAAATTTCAGCGAATCCACGTTCAAGAAGTGCGGTGTTACGTATAGCGGAAAGGGTGAAATAAGATGTTAGAAAATAGCGAACGTTATCCTTTACAACATATTCTCGTTGAAGATATTTTTTCTTCTAATAAATTAATTGTCGTTCTACTTTTATTAATTTTAGCTTCTGCAATGGGCACAATTTGGATGACCCATCAAACACGAGGCTTGATTTCTGAAAACGGGCAGTTGGTATTACAACACCAAGCCCTTGAAAACGAATATCGCAATTTGCAATTACAAGAAGCAACCGAAAGTGATAATACAAGAGTTGAATCCATTGCAATCGGTACATTAAAAATGCAACGTGTTCAAAGTGAACAAGAAGTGGTTATTTTTGAATAGGGATTTTAGATAAAATGGTTAGATTTAATTCCTCTAAGAAACCAGGAAAGCCAAAGAAAACAATTAGAAAATTGGCTCAACCTGCGTCAGTAAAACCAAACAAACCGAAGATGGTATTTGAGAAATGCTTTCTTCGTGGTCGTTATCTCATTGCGACAAGTTTTATTTTCTTAGGATTAGGCGCATTAGTGGCTCGTGCCGCTTATGTGCAATCAGTTAATTCTGAAATCCTTTCTGGTGAAGCGGACAAACGCTCATTACGTAAAGATGACGTCCTTTCTGTTCGTGGCTCAATTTTAGATCGTAATGGTCAATTGTTATCGGTGAGTGTGCCGATGAGTGCGATCGTGGCAGAACCGCGTTTAATGCTAAAAGAAAATGCATTAGATGATAAAGAACGTATCAAAGCCCTTGCTAACGAATTAAATATGACTCCAGCAGAGTTAGTGAAGAAAATTGAGAAAAATGCAAAATCAGGTTTCTTGTATTTAGCGCGCCAAGTAGAAGCGAGCAAAGCGAATTATATTCGTGACCTCAAAATTAAAGGTATATCATTAGAGACTGAGCCACGTCGTTTTTATCCTCGTGTAGAAGAGGCGGCCCAATTAATCGGCTTTACTAATATTGATGGTAAAGGGATTGAAGGCGTTGAGGCAAGTTTCAACTCAATGTTAGTAGGGAAAGATGGTGCTCGCGTTGTTCGTAAAGATAAACGTGGTAATGTGGTTGAGCATATTGCGGATGAGAAAAAATACGATGCACAAGATGTCACCCTAAGTATTGATGAAAAGTTACAATCCATGGTGTATCGTGAAATCAAAAAAGCGGTAACTGAGAACAACGCAGAATCAGGCACAGCCGTATTAGTGGATGTTCGTACCGGTGAAGTATTAGCCATGGCAACCGCACCTTCTTATAACCCAAATAATTTGGCTAATGTAAAAGACGAGTTAAAACGTAACCGTGCCATTACTGACACATTTGAACCCGGTTCAACCGTAAAACCTTTCGTTGTGTTGACCGCACTTCAACGTGGCGCAGTGAGACGTGATGAGGTAATTAATACAGGTTCATTTACCGTAAGTGGTAAAGAAATTGTCGACGTGGCACCTCGTCCACAACAAACCTTAGATGAAATTTTGATTAACTCAAGTAACCGTGGTGTGAGCCGTCTTGCGTTACGTATGCCACCTTCAGCATTGATGGAAACGTACCAAAATGCAGGCTTGGGTAAAGATACAGAGTTAGGCTTAATCGGTGAGCAACGTGGCGTATTAAATGCAAACCGTAAACGTTGGGCGGATATTGAGCGAGCTACAGTCGCCTATGGTTATGGGATTACTTCAACACCATTACAAATTGCGCGCGCCTATGCCACTTTAGGTAGCTTCGGAATTTATCGTCCGCTTTCTATCACGAAAGTCGATCCACCAGTCATTGGGCAACGTGTATTCTCTGAAAAAATTACGAAAGATGTAGTGGGCATGTTAGAGAAAGTGGCAATTAAAAATAAACGTGCGATGGTTGAAGGTTATCGTGTTGGTGTGAAAACAGGTACTGCGCGTAAAATTGAAAATGGCCACTATGTCAATAAATATGTGGCATTTACAGCGGGTATCGCACCAATTAGCGATCCACGTTATGCATTAGTTATTTTGATTAACGATCCGAAAGCAGGACAGTACTATGGTGGTGCGGTATCTGCCCCCGTATTCTCTAGCATTATGGGCTATACCTTGCGTGCTAATGGTATTGCACCAGATGTAGAACCAACAGAAAAAACAGCAAGACGCACTGTTCGCTTAAGCGATCAAAAATTTGAAAAAATGAATTAAGAAAAGGCAAAACAATGAAAAAATTGACCGCACTTTTTGATCTTCCAGTGCTTTCAGACATTAATGTGAAGGCGATGGTGTTAGATAGCCGCAAAGTGACCCAAGGTGATTTGTTTGTGGCAGTAAAGGGACATCGTTTTGATGCGAGTCAATTTGTGCCTCAAGCCATTTCTTCTGGTGCAAGTGCGGTTATTTTAGAAACAGATTTAGAAAACGAGCATTTGAGCATCCAATGGCAAAATAATGTGCCAGTGATTTGCTACTATCATTTATCTGCTCAGCTTTCGGCATTGACAGGTCAATTTTATGGCAATCCTTCCGAAAAATTGACTTTAGTCGGAGTCACGGGAACAAACGGTAAAACCACCGTTTCTCAATTATTAGCTCAATGGGCTACGCTGTTAGGTCATAAAGCAGCTGTCATGGGCACTATTGGCAATGGTTTATTAGGTCAAGTCAAAGAAGCTAAAAATACCACAGGTTCAGCTGTGGAAGTTCAAGAAAGTCTGGCTGATTTTGTAGAGAAAGGCGCAGATTTTGCTTCTATCGAAGTGTCTTCACATGGTTTAGTTCAACATCGTGTTGAAGCACTCAAATTTAAAGCCGCTATTTTTACCAATTTAAGTCGCGATCATTTGGATTATCATGAAACAATGGAAAAATATGCGGAAGCTAAAAAACGTTTTTTCGTTGATTTAGCACCTGAAGTACAAATTCTTAATGCTGACGATCCAATTGGGGCCGCATGGTTAAATGAATTACCAAATGGTATCGCAGTCAGCTGCCACCCAGATTTCCATCCAATATCTAAACAATGGCTTTATGCTACGCAAATTCGTTTTACTCATGAAGGTGCTGTGATTGATGTTGTATCAAGTTGGGGGAATGGCACATTACATAGCCCATTAATTGGTGCTTTTAACGTGAGTAATCTGTTGTTAGCCACGGCTGTTTTATTGGCTTTAGGTTATTCTTTCGATGATCTTATCCGTACAGTTTCACAGTTAAAGGGAGTAAATGGAAGAATGGAATTAATTAAAAAAGCAGGAAAACCAACCGTTATCGTTGATTATGCGCATACTCCGGATGCATTAGAAAAAGCCTTAAATGCAGCCCGTGAACATTGCAAAGGTAACCTTTGGTGTATCTTTGGTTGTGGCGGTGATCGTGATGCAGGTAAACGTCCACTCATGGCAAAAGCGGCAGAGCAATTTGCTGATTTAGTCATTGTGACTCAAGATAATCCACGCACAGAAGATCCAAATAAAATTGAAGCGGATATTCTCACTGGTTTTAGCCGAATGGAAGATGTTGGTGTAATTCCAGATCGTGAAGAGGCCATTAAATTTACCATTGAGAACGCCGTTGAAGATGACGTGATCGTGATTGCCGGTAAAGGCCATGAAAACTATCAGATCATTGGGGATAAAACACTTCATTTCTCCGATCAAGAAGTGGCTGAAGCCTATTTAACGAAAAAATAAAAAACAGAATGATTAAACTAACAACTCAGCAGCTTGCCCAAATTTTCAATGCTAGTCTTATTGGAGATGGGCAAGTTGTTGTTGAAAATATTAATACTGATACACGTAAAGCTTTATCCAACTCGCTTTTCTTTGCGTTAAAAGGTGAGCATTTTGATGCACATCAATATTTAGAGCAAGCCGTTGAGCAAGGTGCGACAGCCTTAGTTGTACAATACCCCAATACCGAAATTGCAACACCACAATTAGTTGTTGCAGATACGCGCTTAGCCCTTGGTCAATTAGCAAAATGGTTGCGTGAAAAAATTAATCCTCGAACCGTGGCGATGACAGGTTCATCGGGTAAAACGACGGTGAAAGAGATGACAGCATCCATTCTGCAACAAACATCTGGCAATCCAGAAGCCGTCTTATTCACTAATGGTAATTTCAACAACGACATTGGCGTACCATTAACGTTATTACGCTTAACTGAGCAGCATAAATTTGCTGTTATTGAGTTAGGTGCCAATCATCTAGGTGAAATTGATTACACAACGCATCTTGCACAGCCTGAAGCTGCATTAGTGAATAACGTGGCAGCAGCACATTTAGAAGGTTTTGGCTCAATTGAAGGCGTAGCACGTGCGAAAGGTGAAATCTATCGTGGTTTAACCCCAAATGGTGTAGCCATTATTAACAGCGAACATAATTATATCGAATTGTGGCAAAAAGAAATTGGCTCTCATTCCATTCAATATTTTAATGGTGGCGATTACAAAGCTGAAAATGTAAAAAATTCATCAAATGGCTCAACGTTTACGCTAGTTTCACCAAAAGGTAGCATTGAGATTAATTTACCTTATTTAGGTGAACATAATGTAAAAAATGCCTTGGCAGCGACCGCACTTACTATGAATGTGGGCGCCAGTCTTGCTGATGTAAAAGCAGGTCTTGAACATCGTTCCCAAGTAAAAGGAAGATTATTCCCGATTCAAGTGAATGAAAATTTGCTGTTATTAGATGATACCTACAATGCGAATGTCGATTCTTTACAAGCTGCTATTGATGTTTTAAAAGGTTATGATGCTTTCCGTATTTTACTCGTGGGTGATATGAAAGAATTAGGCGAGGATAGCCTAAAATGTCATCAACAAGTGGGCGAACATGCAAAACAAGCTAAATTAGATTTAGTCCTTTCTTACGGAACAGAAAGTGCGATTATTTCTGAGGCTGTTTTGGGAAAACATTTTAAAGATAAAGCTGAATTGACAGCTTATGCGTTAGATATTATCAAACATAAATTACAAGAAAACCAAAAAGTCGTCGTATTAGCGAAGGGTTCGCGCTCAATGAAAATGGAAGAGACGATTTATTCATTAAAGGATAGCTTATGTTAGTTTGGCTTGCTGAATATTTAGTTCGCTACGAAACGGCATTTAATGCCATTTCCTATATTACCGTACGTGCGATTTTGGCATTATTAACCGCACTTTTTATTTCTTTATGGATTGGTCCGAAAGTGATCAAACGCCTTCAGGTTTTAAAATTCGGTCAAGAAGTGCGTAATGACGGTCCTGAAAGTCATTTTGCGAAAAAAGGTACGCCAACCATGGGCGGTGTGATGATTTTATTCTCCATTGGTGTCAGTACTTTATTATGGGCTAATTTAACGAATCCCT
Organism: uncultured Haemophilus sp.; assembly: GCA_902461185.1. GTDB lineage: Bacteria > Pseudomonadota > Gammaproteobacteria > Enterobacterales > Pasteurellaceae > Haemophilus_D. Next base: position 38,313 of record CABPXD010000012.1, on the reverse strand, counting down.
ACGTTTGGATTTGCTTATTTGTATTGTTTGGCTATGGTGCAATTGGCTTTGTGGATGATTTCCGTAAAATCACGCGTAAAAATACCGATGGTTTAATTGCGCGTTGGAAATATTTCTGGATGTCAGTGGTGGCATTAATAGCGATCATTTGGTTGTATTGGTTAGGTCATGATACCGATGCAACCCGTTTAGTGATTCCATTCTTCAAAGATATCATGCCACAATTAGGCCTATTCTATATTGTGTTGTCTTACTTTGTGATTGTGGGCACAGGTAATGCGGTAAATTTAACCGACGGTTTAGATGGTCTTGCAATTATGCCAACAGCGTTAGTCGCAGGTGCATTTGCTTTAATTGCATGGGCGACCGGTAACGTTAATTTTGCAGAATACTTACATATTCCTTACATCAAATATAGTTCTGAAGTGGTGGTGTTTTGTACTGCAATCGTAGGCGCAGGCTTAGGTTTCTTATGGTTTAATACTTATCCAGCTCAAGTCTTTATGGGCGATGTTGGCTCCCTTGCACTTGGTGGTGCACTTGGTGTCGTTGCCATCCTTGTTCGTCAAGAATTCTTATTAGTGATTATGGGCGGTGTATTTGTTGTTGAAGCCTTATCTGTCATTTTGCAAGTGGGTTCTTACAAATTAAGAAAACAACGTATTTTCAGAATGGCACCAATTCATCACCACTTTGAATTAAAAGGTTGGCCAGAACCTCGAGTGATTATTCGGTTTTGGATTATTTCCTTGATGTTGGTGTTGATGGGGCTTGTAACGCTCAAACTAAGATAATTTTTGTAGGGTGCACTTGTTGCACCCTGCGTGATCCCAGAATACGAGAGAAGAAAAACAACATGACAACTTTATACCAAAATAAAACGATTACTATTATAGGCCTTGGAAAAACAGGACTTTCTTGCGTTGAATATCTTCAATCTCAACAAGCAAACATCCGTGTGATTGATACACGCCAACATCCAGCAGGCGCGGATAAATTACCTAAAAATGTACCCTTACACACAGGTAGTTTGAATCAACAATGGTTACTTGAAAGCGATATTATTGTCATTAGCCCGGGACTTGCGGTAAAAATACCTGAAATTCAGACCGCACTTTCAGCTGGTGTGGAAGTGATTGGGGATATTGAATTATTCTGCCGAGCAGCAACGAAGCCAATTGTTGGGATTACCGGCTCTAACGGTAAAAGCACCGTGACAACATTAGTCTATGAAATGGCGAAAGCGGCGGGAATAAAAGTGGGCATGGGCGGAAACATTGGCATTCCTGCGTTGTCATTATTAAATGAAGATTGCGATCTTTATGTATTAGAGCTTTCCAGTTTCCAACTTGAAACCACTAACAGTTTGAAAGCGGCTGCAGCGACTGTGCTTAATGTGACAGAAGATCACATGGATCGCTATGTGGATTTAGAAGATTATCGCCAAGCAAAATTACGCATTTATTACAATGCAGAAACAGCGGTAGTGAATTTAGAAGATAAACTCACGTTTGGCGAAGGTGAAAATCAAGCTAAAAAGGTTGTGTCTTTTGCTGAAAATCAAGCGGATTACTGGTTGAAAACCGAAAATGGTAAACAGTACTTAATGGCGAAAGAGGAAGTCATTTTACCTTGTGATGAAGCAATCTTGGTTGGTCGTCATAATTACATGAATATTTTAGCGGCGACAGCATTAGCGCAAGCAGTAGACATAAATTTAGAGGCAATTCGTATCGCACTTCGTCAATTTAAAGGGCTGGATCATCGTTTCCAATTAGCCTATCAGACGAATGGCGTTCGTTGGATTAATGATTCTAAAGCGACTAATGTGGGCAGCACGGTTGCGGCATTGGCTGGGTTATATGTTGAGGGAACGTTACACCTTTTATTAGGTGGCGATGGTAAAGGTGCAGATTTTTCTGAACTAGCCGATTTAATCAACCAACCTCATATTTCAACGTATTGTTTTGGTCGAGATGGAAAACAACTTGCGGCACTTTCAAGCCAAAGTCATTTATTTGAAACCATGCAACAAGCGATTTCATTTTTACGTCCACGTTTAAAATCAGGCGATATGGTGTTATTATCTCCCGCTTGTGCAAGTTTGGATCAGTTTGCCTCTTTTGAAAAACGTGGCGAAGAGTTTACTCGTTTAGCAAAATTAGCTTAGAAAATTAGGGTAGTAATGGAATTTATCAATAAAATTAAACAACATTATGAACAATGGGCGAGAGTAACACCGCAAGGATTACTTTACGATCGCGCATTGTTTTGGCTTTTTGTCGTGCTATTGTTGATTGGTTTGGTGGCTGTAACTTCTGCTTCGATGCCTTACAGTGCACGCGTATTTAATGATACATTCTATTTTGCTAAACGTGATGCCGTTTATGTCTTGCTTTCTTTAGCAACCTGCTATTTAACTCTCCAAATTTCTTCTTCCCAATGGGAAAAGTGGCACGCAAAAGTCTTCTTGTTAGCTATTGTTTTATTAATACTGGTTCTTGGTATCGGGACTTCTGTTAATGGTGCTAAACGTTGGATTTCTTTAGGAATTTTAAATTTCCAGCCTGCGGAATTTGCGAAGTTAGCGTTGACCTGTTTCCTGGCGAGCTATTTTACGCGTCGTTATGATGAAGTACGTGGTAAAAAATTCAGTGCTGCTAAGCCTTTCATTGTGATGGGGGTATTAGGGATATTCTTACTAGCTCAGCCTGACTTAGGGAGTACCGTTGTACTTTTCGTTATTACCTTTGGCATGCTTTTTATTGTCGGTGCGAATTTTTGGCAATTTATTTTGCTAATTGGTACAGGCATACTTCTCTTTGTATGGCTGGTTCTCTCAGCCTCTTATCGTTTAAAACGTTTTACCGGTTTCTTAGAGCCATTTAAAGATCCATACGGAACAGGATTTCAGCTGACAAACTCTTTAATGGCCTTTGGGCGTGGTGAAATTAGTGGGGAAGGACTCGGTAACTCCATTCAAAAACTTGATTATCTTCCTGAAGCACATACTGACTTTATCATGGCGATTATTGGCGAAGAATTCGGTTTTATTGGTATTTTGGTTGTTGTGATCCTCTTGGGTTTATTGATTTTTCGCGCAATGAAAATCGGACGTGAATCTCTCATGTTAGAGCAACGTTTCCGTGGTTTTTTTGCTTTAGGTATTAGCTTCTGGATTTTCTTCCAAGGTTTCGTCAATCTTGGTATGGCTTTAGGGATGCTACCAACAAAAGGTTTAACTTTCCCGTTAGTGAGTTACGGTGGTTCAAGTATCATTATTATGTCGGCGACTGTGGGAATTTTATTGCGTATTGACCATGAAAATAGATTACAACGTGGTGGTCAAGCGCGTTTGAGGGATGATTAGGAATATTTATGAGTAAAAAATTATTAGTTATGGCGGGTGGTACTGGTGGACATGTTTTCCCCGCCATCGCTGTTGCTCAAACCTTACAAAAAGAAGGTTGGGAAATTTGCTGGTTAGGCACCAAAGATCGAATGGAAGCACAGCTTGTACCAAAACATGGTATTCCAATTCGTTTTATTCAAATTTCAGGGTTACGTGGTAAAGGCATTAAAGCATTACTTGGTGCCCCTTTTGCTATTTTAAGAGCGGTATTGCAAGCTCGTAAAATTATCAAAGAATATCAACCTAATGCGGTATTAGGTATGGGTGGTTATGTATCTGGCCCAGGTGGCATCGCTGCAAAACTTTGTGGCGTGCCGGTTATTTTACATGAACAGAATGCCGTAGCGGGCTTAACCAATGAATGGTTAGCAAAAATTGCGACACGTGTATTACAAGCTTTTCCAACTGCATTCAAAGATGCCGAAGTGGTAGGAAACCCAGTTCGCCAAGATTTATTTGAAATGCCATCACCACAAGCGCGTTTTTCAGAAAGAAGTGGAAAATTGAGAGTACTTGTCGTGGGTGGAAGCCAAGGGGCTCGCGTACTCAATCAAACGATTCCACAAGTGGTTGCTCGTTTGGCGGATAAATTAGACGTGCGTCATCAAGTGGGTAAAGGTTCTGTTGAAAGTGTGACCGAACTTTATGGTGAACATGCAGATTCGGTCAAAATTACAGAATTTATTGATGATATGGCGGAAGCCTACGCTTGGGCCGATGTGGTGATTTGTCGTTCTGGTGCTTTAACAGTGTGTGAATTAGCAGCAGTAGGGACACCAGCAATTTTCGTGCCATTCCAACATAAAGATCAACAGCAATATTTAAATGCGAAATATCTTGCCGATGTAGGCGCAGCAAAAATCGTTCAGCAAAATGAATTAAATGCGGATGTGTTGGTCGATTTCTTAGAAAAAATAGATCGTGAAACCTTGCTAGCGATGGCGATTAAGGCAAAAGAAATGTCAGCACCATTAGCGGCTAAACGTGTAGCTGATGTCATTGTAGAGAATGCGAAATAAGAACAGAGAAGTTGAGGGATAGTAAATAAAAACCCTTAACCTAAAAGTGCGGTTAAAAATAAAGGTGAAATAATATGAAACATATTTCGGACGAGATTAGAAAAATTATTCCTGAGATGCGTCGGGTTCAACAAATTCATTTCATTGGTATCGGCGGCGCCGGTATGAGTGGGATTGCCGAAATTTTATTAAATGAAGGTTATGATATCTCTGGTTCTGATATTGCAGATGGTGTCGTGACTCAGCGTCTTGCTCAAGCTGGCGCAAAAATTTTCATTGGTCACCAAGCGGAAAATGTGCAAGGGGCGAGTGTGGTTGTGGTATCAAGCGCGATCCATGAAGATAACCCAGAATTAATCGCCGCTAAGCAAAATCGTATTCCCGTGATTCAGCGAGCACAAATGTTAGCTGAAATTATGCGTTTCCGTCATGGTATTGCGGTGGCTGGTACCCATGGTAAAACCACAACCACTGCCATGATTTCGATGATTTATACTCAAGCGAAACTGGATCCAACTTTCGTTAATGGTGGTTTAGTTAAATCAGCCGGTAAAAATGCGCATTTAGGTGCAAGTCGTTATTTAATCGCTGAAGCAGATGAAAGCGATGCCTCTTTCTTACACTTACAGCCAATGGTTTCTGTTGTGACGAATATTGAGCCGGATCATATGGATACCTATGAAGGTGACTTTGAGAAAATGAAAGCCACCTATGTGAAATTTTTACATAACTTGCCGTTTTATGGCTTAGCGGTTATGTGCGCTGATGATACTGTGTTAATGGAGCTTGTTCCTCAAGTTGGACGCCAAGTGTTAACTTATGGTTTCAGTGAATATGCTGACTATCATATCGAAGATTATGAACAAACAGGTTTCCAAGGTCATTACACCGTAGTTTGTCCAAGTGGTGAACGCATCAATGTATTATTGAATGTTCCAGGTAAACACAATGCGTTAAATGCGACAGCCGCACTTGCAGTAGCAAAAGAAGAAGGCATTGGCAATGAAGCGATTTTAGAAGCGCTTGCAGACTTCCAAGGGGCAGGCAGACGTTTCGACCAATTAGGTGAGTTTATTCGTCCAAATGGTAAAGTACGCTTAGTGGATGATTATGGCCATCACCCAACTGAAGTTGGCGTGACCATCAAAGCAGCACGTGAAGGCTGGGGAGATAAACGTATTGTGATGATTTTCCAACCTCACCGTTATTCACGTACTCGCGATTTATTTGATGATTTCGTACAAGTCTTATCCCAAGTGGATGCCTTGATTATGTTAGATGTGTATGCGGCAGGCGAAACACCAATCGTTGGTGCAGACAGTAAAGCACTTTGTCGTTCTATTCGTAATCTAGGAAAAGTCGATCCAATTTTAGTTTCTGATACGGAACAACTCGGTGATGTGTTAGATCAAATTATTCAAGATGGCGATTTAATTCTTGCCCAAGGCGCGGGAAGTGTAAGCAAAATTTCTCGTGGTTTAGCAGAATGTTGGAAAGCATAAATACATCGAAAAATAACCGCACTTTTGATGAAAATAAAAAGAAAACAGGATAAAACAATGAATTTAAAACAAGAAAAAATTGCTGTGTTGTTAGGCGGCACATCAGCTGAACGTGAAGTGTCTCTTAATTCTGGTGCAGCTGTGTTAAACGCCTTAGTAAGCCAAGGTTATAATGCACACGGTATCGATCCTAAAGAATATAATGTCGCGAATTTAAAAGCAGATGGTTTTGATCGCGTTTTTAACATTTTACATGGTCGCGGTGGTGAAGATGGCACTATGCAAGGTTTATTAGAACAAATCGGCTTGCCTTACACCGGTTGTGGAGTGATGGCTTCAGCATTAACCATGGATAAAATGCGTACTAAAATGTTGTGGAAAGCCTTTGGTTTACCTGTTGCCGATATGGAGATTGTAACCAAAGAAAACGCTCACGAACTAAACCCACAAGCTGTGGTCGAAAAGTTAGGTTTACCTTTGATGGTTAAGCCATCTCTTGAAGGTTCAAGTGTCGGTTTAACGAAAGTAAAAGCAGTCGAAGAATTAAAAAGTGCGGTCGATTATGCACTTAAATTTGATAACACCATTTTGATTGAAGAATGGTTGGCTGGCGATGAATTAACAGTGCCTGTTTTAGGTGGTGAAGTATTGCCTGCTGTTCGCATTGTGCCAGAAGGTGAGTTTTATGATTACGATGCGAAATATATTTCAGATAACACTCAATATTTTTGCCCAGCGGGTCTTTCAGCTGAACGAGAGCAAGAATTAGCGAAATTAGTTAAACGTGCTTATGACGTTGTGGGTTGTCGTGGTTGGAGTCGCATTGATGTAATGACCGATGCACAAGGTAATTTCCGTTTAGTAGAAGTAAACACGAACCCAGGCATGACAAGTCACAGTTTATTCCCTAAATCTGCGTCAACAGTCGGTATTTCATTTGAACAACTCGTCGTGAAAATTTTGGAGTTGAGTGCGTAATGAATGTAATTAAGCGCAAAAATACACCGCCAACGCAATTTGGTCGCTCATCCAACGGAGAAGGTAAATTCCGTTTCATGTTGCAGATTAAACTTGCTTTGGTGTTACTTTGTGCAGGGCTAGGGTATTTTGTTTATTCAAACTGGCAAAGTTGGCTTGAAAGCTTAGACGGTGATAGAAAAATTACTGCCTATGCCTTAGTCGGTCAAAATGAATTTACCACTTATCCAGATGTGCAAGACGTATTGCTTAAAATGGGATCTCTCAAGGGCTTTTGGGGACAAGACGTCAAGCAAATTCAAGAGCAGCTTAAAACGATTCCTTGGGTAAAAGGTGCGGTGGTTCGTAAAATTTGGCCAAATCGTTTAAGTATTTGGTTATCAGAATATCAGCCAGTTGCCATTTGGAATAAAACAGAGTTTGTTACAAAAGATGGAACGGTTTTCCAATTGCCGATGGATAAGTTAAAAGAAAAAGCTTTACCTTATTTAGGGGGGCCGGATTATCAAAGCTTGAAGGTATTAGAGGCTTGGAATCAAATTTTTGCTGATTTTAAGGCGAAAAATTTGCTGGTTAAAGGCGTAACAATTGATGATCGTGGTGCGTGGCAAGTTACGCTAGATAATGATATAGTATTGAAACTTGGGCGCGGGGATTGGAAACCAAAATTAGATCGATTTGTAACGATTTATCCACAAATTGAAGTGCCTGAAGGTAAACGAATTGATTATGTAGATTTGCGCTATGCATCTGCATCAGCAGCGGTTGGATTGATAGAGAAATAAAAAAATAATTCATTGGGTGTAATAAGAAAATGGCAAAAGAGTTGGAACCGAAAGTAATTGTAGGTCTTGAAGTTGGTACATCAAAAGTTGTTGCTGTTGTTGGGGAAGTCCTTCCTGATGGCGTAGTAAATGTACTTGGTGTAGGTAGTTGTCCATCAAAAGGGATTGATCGTGGCAGTATTACTGATTTAGATGCCGTTGTTAATTCTATCCAACGTGCTATTGAGGCAGCTGAATCAATGGCCGATTGCCAAATTATGAGCGTGACTCTTGCGATTACAGGTGAACATATTCAAAGCTTGAATGAGAGCGGCTTTGTTGCTATTTCTGAAAATGAAGTGACTCAAGATGAAATCGATGATGCTTTGCATACAGCAAGCTCAGTGAAATTACCTGAGGGGCTTTCTTTATTACACATCATTCCACAAGAATATGCCGTAGATAAACAAGTTAATATTAAAAATCCATTAGGTTTACAAGGTGTTCGTTTAAAAGCAAACGTACACTTAATTGCATGTCACCAAGACTGGCAAAATAACTTGAAAAAAGCAGTTGAGCGTTGTGGATTACAAGTTGATAAAGTTGTGTTTTCCGGCTTTGCAGCAACACATTCTGTTTTAACTGAAGATGAAAAGGATCTTGGTGTTTGCTTGATTGATTTCGGTGCAGGCACCATGAATATGATGGTTTATACCAATGGCTCATTGCGTTTCAGTAAAGTTATTCCTTACGCAGGGAACATTGTAACCAATGATATTGCCCATGCATGTACCGTTTCTCGTGCAGAAGCAGAACGCATTAAAGTGAACTATGCAAGTGCATTATATCCGGCACGTTTACATGGTGATAAAAAAATTGAAGTGGCAAGTATTGGTGGTCGAGCACCACGTGCTTTAACAAAAAGTGATTTATCTTTAATCACTTCAGCAAGATATATTGAACTATTAGGCGTTGTTAAGGACGAATTAGATAAGCTTAAAGCAGATTTAGAAACCAAACATATTAAATTTGAATTAATTGCGGGGGTCGTTATCACTGGTGGTGGTGCACAGATTGAAGACTTAAAAGATTGTGCATCAAGTGTATTTGGTTGCCAGGTGCGTATTGGTAGTCCACTAAATATCACGGGGTTAACAGATTATGTAAATCGTCCGCAATATTCAACAGTCGTGGGATTGCTACAATATCATCATCAAAATAGTGATAATGATCCTGTGGATAGTAATTATGGCGATGAAGCATTAGGTAAAAAATTCTGGAAAGGCCTTAAAAATATTTTCAACAAAGTGAAATCAGAATTTTGATAATTTTGACTTTTTCATTTACAATAAGAAAGATTTAACTTTTATTAATATGCTAGCAGAGTATTAGCAGTAACGGAGAACAGCAAATGTTATACCCAGAGTATGGTGATTTTGAAGAGCAAACAGGTGCACTGATTAAGGTTGTCGGTGTCGGTGGAGGCGGCGGTAACGCAGTTAACCACATGGTTGCTAACATGGTGCAACAAGAATTCAATGGTAATTTCTTGGGCGAAAGTGCAATTGATAGCGAAGAACACGGTAAAATCGTATTTTATGCGGTGAATACCGATGCGCAAGCATTACGCAAAAGCCAAGTTCAACAAACTGTACAAATTGGTGGGGCTACAACGAAAGGTCTTGGTGCGGGTGCAAATCCAAATGTGGGTCGTAAAGCGGCTGAAGATGACCAAGAAGAAATCCGTAAAATGCTTGAAGGTGCAGACATGGTCTTTATCGCAGCCGGTATGGGCGGTGGTACAGGTACTGGTGCCGCACCAATCGTCGCTAAAGTCGCGAAAGAATTAGGTATTTTAACCGTTGCTGTTGTTACTAAGCCATTTAGCTTTGAAGGCAAAAAACGTATGCAATTTGCTGAATTAGGGATTAAAGATCTTTCACAATATGTGGATTCAATGATCATTATTCCTAACCAACAAATCCAAAAAGTTCTCCCTAAAAATGCAACCTTAATTGATGCTTTTGCTGCTGCAAACGACGTATTACGTAACTCTGTTATGGGCATCTCCGATATGATTACGTCTCCAGGTTTAATCAACGTGGACTTTGCAGACGTAAGAACCGTTATGTCGGAAATGGGCCAAGCAATGATTGGTTTCGGTTCAGCTCAAAGTGAACCAGGTGCAGGTCGTGCAGAAGAAGCTGCGCGTCTTGCAATTAAAAATGATTTATTAGAGAAAGTCGATCTTTCTAATGCTAAAGGTATTCTTGTTAATATTACCTCAGGTATGGATCTCGGCTTTGACGAATTTAACGTGGTGGGTGACACAGTAGGTAGCTTTGCATCAGAAGACGCGACTATCGTTGTGGGTACCAGTTTAGTCCCTGAAATGAGCAATGAAATTCGTGTCACGATCGTTGCAACAGGTTTAGGTGATGTTGTTGCGGCTGAGCCAGTCGTAATTGCTCGTCCTCAAGCAGCAGTACAACAAGCCCCAGTTCAACAGCCTGTAGCGCAAGAAACGATTCAACCTCAACCGCCAGTTGGTTTACATGGTTTAGATGCATTAAGACATAATCCACAACCAGAACCAGCACAGGAACAAAATCCGCAATACGGTAACTTAAATAAACCGCTTGATCCAAGCCGTTTAGAACAGTTAAGAAATAATCCTAATTTCTTTAATCCTGCATCATTTGGTCGTGATGAGAAATAAGAGTAGAAGTAATCTTGTTGTGAAGCAATAAGGTAAAAGAGATGATTAAACAAAGAACATTAAAACAAAGCATTAAAGTTACAGGTGTAGGCTTACATAGCGGCAAAAAAGTAACGTTAACGTTGCGTCCAGCTATGCCGAATACTGGTGTAATTTACTGCCGTACCGATCTTAATCCGCCGGTGACTTTCCCTGCGAATGCTGATTCAGTGCGTGATACAATGCTTTGTACTGCACTTGTGAATGAACACGGTGTACGTGTTTCAACCGTAGAACACTTAAACGCAGCATTAGCGGGTTTAGGTATCGATAATATTATCATTGAAGTTGATGCACCTGAAATTCCAATCATGGACGGTAGTGCAAGCCCATTCATTTACTTGCTTTTAGATGCTGGTATTGAAGAACAAAATGCACCAAAGAAATTTATTCGTATTAAGAAAAATGTACGAGTAGAAGACGGTGACAAATGGGCAGAATTTAAACCTTATAATGGTTTCCGTTTAGATTTTACAATCGATTTTGATCATCCAGCGATTAGTAAAAATGTACGTAATTATGTGATGGATTTCTCTGCACAAGCATTCGTACATCAAATTAGTCGTGCAAGAACCTTTGGTTTCATGAAAGATATTGAGTATCTTCAATCTCAAGGTCTTGCGTTAGGTGGTAGCTTAGATAATGCCATCGTATTAGATGATTACCGTATCTTAAATGAAGATGGGTTACGCTTCAGAGATGAATTGGTTCGTCACAAGATGCTTGATGCGATTGGCGATCTTTATATGTGTGGCTATAACATCATCGGTGATTTCAAAGCTTATAAATCGGGTCATGGTTTAAATAATAAATTACTCCGTGCTGTACTTGCCGATCAGGAAGCGTGGGAATTTGTTACCTTTGAAGATAAGAAACAAGTTCCACAAGGTTATGTTGCGCCTGTGCAGGTATTAATCTAACAATGTTTTGTTAAAAAGCTATACTTCTTCCGGGAGTATAGCTTTTTTATTTCCCATCTTGCTCTGTTATTTTTGTTTTTAGCGAAGGTAAAGAGCGGTCAAAAATAGAGGTATTTTTATTATGAAAAAATTATTTACCGTGCTTCCTCTTGTGCTAGCAACTTCTGCTGCAATGGCATATGAACAGGGCAAAACCTATCAATTTACCATATTGCACACTAATGATACGCACGGACATTTTTGGCCGAATGCAAAAGGTGAATATGGCTTTCCTGCTCACAAAACAATTGTTAATCGCGTAAAAGCTGAAGTCGAGCAAAAAGGTGGCTCACTTATTTTATTAAATGCAGGTGATTTTAATACTGGTGTACCTGAGTCAGATATGCAAACAGCAGAACCAGATATTAAAGCAATGAACGCAATGGGCTATGAGGCAACTGTATTAGGTAACCACGAGTTTGATAATCCACTACAAATTCTTGATATGCAAGAAAAATGGGCAAATTTCCCATTCTTATCTGCAAACGTGATTAATACGAAAACAGGTAAAACCTTAGTTAAGCCTTATACGATTTTAAATAAACAAGATCTTAAAATTGCAGTGGTCGGTTTAACTACTGAGGATACTGCAAAATTAGGCAACCCAGAATACCTTCATAATGTGAAGTTTGAAGATCCAACAACGGTAGCAAAAGCCACATTAAAAGAGCTAAATGAAAAAGTTAAGCCGGATGTAAAAATCGCTTTAACGCATATGGGCTATTATTATGATGCGAAACATGGTTCAAATGCACCAGGTGATGTGAGTCTTGCACGTAATTTAGATAAAGGTGCATTAGATATGATTATCGGTGGTCACAGCCATGATCCGATTTGCGTGGATGAAAAAGGCGTATGGATTAAAGATTATCAACCTACTCAGCCATGTAAACCAGATTTCCAAAATGGTACTTGGATTATGCAGGCCTTTGAATGGGGCAAATATGTTGGTCGAGCTGACTTTGAGTTCAAAAATGGTGAATTAAAATTAGTGAATTATCAATTAATTCCAGTGAACTTGAAGAAGAAAATAAAAAAAGAAGACGGTAAAACGGAATACGTAAATTACGCAGAAGAGATTCCACAAGATCCAGAAATGGAAAAACTTTTAAAATCTTACCAAGATAAAGGTGATGCGTTATTAAGCCAAAAAGTGGGTAAATTAAACGGTAAGTTAGAGGGTAATCGTACCATTATTCGTTTTGAACAAACTAACCTTGGTCACTTAATTGCAGAAGCACAACGTCAAAAAGCGAAAGCAGACATTGGTATCATGAACTCAGGTGGTATTCGTGATTCTATCCAAGAAGGTGATGTAACTTATAAAGATATTTTAAAAATCCATCCATTTGGTAATATTGTGAGCTATTTTGAATTAACCGGTAAAGAATTACTGGATTATTTAAATGTAGTCGCATTGAAAGAAGTGGATTCTGGTGCCTATGCACAATATTCAGGTATCAGCATGACAGTAAATCGTGCGGAGAAGAAAGTTGAAAATGTGAAAATTCAAGGTAAACCATTAGATTTAAATAAAACTTACCGTATTTCTTTACCAAGTTATAATGCGGCGGGTGGAGATGGTTATCCGGTTATGACTAAAAATCCAACTTTCGTTAACACAGGTTTTATTGATGCGGATGTTTTAAAAGAATTTTTTGAGAAAAATTCACCTATTAATGCTGAAAAATACATCCCTCATAATGAAGTAACCTTTAAGTAAGGAATGAAATGGCATTAGATTTATCTGAAATTCGTCAGCAAATTACGCAAATTGATCGCAGCTTGTTAAAGCTGCTTTCAGAGCGTCATCGTCTGGCATATGATGTAGTAAGAAGCAAAGAAGTGACGCAAAAAGCGTTACGTGATTTAGAGCGAGAACAACAACTCTTACAGGAGCTTGTGCAATTTGCTGAAAGCCAAAATTATCAGCTTGAACCACAGTATATTACGTCAGTCTTCCAAAAAATCATTGAAGATTCTGTATTAACACAACAAGTGTACTTGCAGAAAAAGCTCAATGAGCAACGAGAAGAAACGTTACATATTGCTTTCTTAGGCAAGCGTGGTTCTTACTCTAATTTGGCTGCGCGTAATTATGCGGCTCGTTATAATCAGCAGTTTGCTGAAATCAGTTGCGATTCCTTTGCTCAAATTTTTGAAAAAGTTGAAAGCGGAGAAGCTGATTATGGCGTACTTCCTTTAGAAAACACCACATCAGGTGCAATTAATGAGGTTTATGATTTGCTTCAACATACCACCTTATCTTTGGTGGGTGAGTTGGCTTATCCTATCAAGCACTGTGTTTTAGTGAATGAGCAAGATGATTTAAGCAAAATTGATACGCTTTATAGCCATCCACAGGTGATCCAGCAGTGTAGTCAATTTATTCAAAGTCTTGAGCGTGTGCATATTGAGTACTGCGAAAGTAGCTCTCATGCAATGCAGCTCGTGGCAAGCTTGAATAAACCGAACATTGCGGCATTAGGTAATGAAGATGGCGGCAAGCTTTACGGCTTACATGTGTTAAAACATAATATTGCTAACCAAGAAAACAATATTACTCGTTTTATTGTCGTAGCAAAACAAGCTCGAGAAGTTTCACCGCAAATTCACACGAAAACTTTATTGTTGATGACAACATCACAACAAGCGGGTTCTTTGGTGGATGCTTTACTTGTGTTTAAAAAGCACGGTATTAATATGACCAAGCTTGAATCTCGTCCAATTTATGGCAAACCTTGGGAAGAAATGTTCTATTTGGAGATTGAAGGAAACATTCATCATCCAGATACCCAAATTGCCTTGGACGAGCTTAAGCAATTCAGTAATTATCTGAAAGTGCTTGGTTGTTATCCAAGTGAAATAGTGAAACCAGCGAAAGTATAACGAAAATAAAAAAAAGAGCGGTCGATTTAAAACAACGTTAAAATCGACCGCTCTTTTTATTGTGAATTCTTAAACTTTTTTCAAGAATTCTGATTTCAACATGATTTTGCCACAATCGACGTTGTGATCACCGTTGACTAAACGGATGTTTTTGAATTTAGTGCCTTTCTTTAACACTTCAGATGAACCTTTTAATTTCAAATCTTTAATTAAAAGCACATCATCACCATCGGCTAATAAATTACCATTGCTGTCTTTAACAATTAGTTGATCTTCATCGGCTTCAACTGTTTCGTTACCATTCCACTCATTGCCACAATCAGGACAAACAAAATTCACAGAATCGTGATAAACATATTCACCTTTACATTTTGGACAAGCTGGCATTTGATCCATTTCTTTTTCCTTCTTTATCTGATTTAAGCAAAGTATAATGCGCACGGAGTATAACAAAAAAGTGACTATTCACCAAAAAATGGGCAATTTCACGAAAATTATGAGGTATTTATGAAAAAAATTATGCTTTTGAGTGCAGTGATGGGGAGTTTAATCTCAATCAATGCATTCGCACACAATATTCAACCTAATCAACTTTTAGCGAACGTAACGGTTTCGGATAAGGGCGAAATCACTTTAAATGGCAATGATGTAGCTTATAAATCGTGGAGCTCAACGGCATTACCTGGCAAAGTCCGAGTGATTCAACATATTGCAGGCAGAAGTGCAGCAAAAGAGAAAAATCAATCGATGATTGAAGCCATCAAAGCTGCTCATTTTAACCAAGCTAAATATCAAACCACGACGATTATTAATGCTGATGATGCTGTTGTGGGCACAGGCATGTTTGTGAAAAGTAGTGCAGAAAAAGGCAAAAAAGAAAATGCCCACAGCCAAGTGATTTTAGATGATAAAAGTGCGGTCAAAAATGCATGGGGATTGCGAGAAAAAGACAGCGTGATTATTTTGCTTGATAAAACTGGCAAAGTGCAATTTGTGAAAGAAGGGAAATTGACGGATGATGAAATCAAAGAAGTCATTTCTCGTGCAACAGCGTTAATTGCGAAGTAATAGAGTAATAAGCGGAAGTTGTCTTCCGCTTTTTCATCCCTTGAAATCCTTCATTAATTTTCTCAATGTGCCGCAATTTCGTTGAAATTTGCGGCAATGTGTACAGATGGCAAGATGCAAATTGAGCCCAATTTTTTCTTTGATCATTAATTGTCGTTCTTGGGCATCTGAAATAAGGCGAGTCGCTTGGCGACATTTCATAAAGTCACTCCTTAAAGTTTATGAGATAAGCAGTTTTGAAGTTGTAAGCGGGCACGATAGAGTGTCGTGTGCAAGTTACTTATGCTTAGTTGATTTTCTTGGCAAATTTCTTCAGAAGATAATTCCAAAAACTCTCTCATCATAAAAATCTTGGCTTGTTTGGCAGGTAGGCAAGTTAAACAAGTTTCAAAAATCAGCCAAAACTCTTCGGAATAGACCGCACTTTCGCTCTGTTCAAGATCAAGCGAGGAATGTTCAGCTTTCCAGTGCCCTCCTTCATCAAAGAAATGATTCGTTTGTTCTTCATCTTCGATTTCGGTTTCCAGTACAAATTTGCCTTTCTGACGAAGAAAATCGATGATTTTATTTTTTAAGATAGCAAAGACCCACGTTTTAAATGCGGCTTGTCGCTTAAAGTGCTCGAGATTGTTAAATGCACTCAAAAAACTTTCTTGAACCAAATCTTCAGCTAATACAGGATTACTCACCTGTAATGTGGCAAACTTCAGCATTTGCTCTCTAATTTGTATCAGTTCTTTATCGGAAATTCCGGTTTCCATATTTTTTCCTTAGAAAATGTGTAAGAAATAGGTTCTCATTCGTCTAATGATAATGAAAGGAAAAGACCTTTCTAGATCACGCTAATTATTCACAAATTAAGGAAGATTCAAAATGAAAAATATTACTGTAAAAACAACCTTTACTGCTATTGCTGCACTTTTCTTTGCAACCAGTCTTTATGCGATAGATATGAAATCCAATGAGATGTCAATGACAAAAGCTCCCATGCCTATGACCAAAGAGTCGATGCCGATGCAAAATGATAAAATGGCGGTATTATGTAGCAGTTGAACAAAGGTTTAACCGATTAAAAACCTTAAAATTCCTATTGAAATTTTAACTCAATAGGGATGTAGTGATCAGCTAATTCGACAGTTCCCGATAGGTTGTTTTTGTTAAAACAGGTGGCAAACCTTGATTGTAACGATGTGGGCGAACAAAATTGTAATACATCACATAAACTCTCACATCGTCTATCGCTTGCCTCAAGGTTATATAGTCGCCCTCTTGCATCCATTCATATTTAAAGCTGCGAAACCAACGCTCCATTGGGGCATTATCCCAACAGTTACCTCGGCGACTCATACTTTTGGATAAAGCACTTCAGCATTAATCCAATTCACCCAGGTGTTTTCCAATAATGGAATTAAGGGAGTGCTATCTTCAACAACTGTATTTAAGGCAGATAATACCTCTTCTAAAGACGAAGGTTGTTCTTGTATATAACTTAATAGCCAAAAGTCAAGTTCAGATAAGCGTTGTTGCAGAATATTAAAATCGCTATCCCGCCATATAACAGCTTGCATAGGGTTTTCATCAAATTGTTTAAAATCGCTTGATAAAAAATCGACTTCATAGCTTTTTAAATAAGCTGCATCAGATAACTGCATTACGCTATACTTATTCCACTCAAATTTTTCAGGTACTTTTGCTAAAGAAACTTCTGCAAGTAATTGAGTATTTTCAAAATCCATCAATGCCAGTATATTGGCGTCAAAACTCTCTTTTTCTTGACAAAATAAGAGAAATTCTCCAGCAATATCTTGAAAATAAGGCGAATGTGATTTTCCTTTTAATACAAAAAATTCTTTTGTCTGAGACCAACTCTCAGCAGAAACGTGTTTAGGCGCTTCAACAAAACAACGGTCAATAAAACCAAAGATGTTATTTCGAACTAAACGAGCATAAACAGCAAGGCGATTCGGAGCATAACCATTTAGAGGTTGAGCATGAGCCAATCGAACTGCTGTGGCAAGTGCTTTTTGTGTTTCAATAAGCGAAGGTTTAGGCTGCATAGGATATTACCTCTTTTTGAGCATATTTTTGCTGTAGTTGTGCAATATGTTCAACTTCAGCATAAAGTTCTGCAAATGGAGGGAAATTGAAATCACGCTCTAATAATGTTGGCGGAATGACAGGTAGTCGTTGATAGGCATATTCTAATAAATCCCACACAGTACCTTTTACTGCCTCACCGTGTGTATCAATTAATAACTCTGGTAAATAGCGATATGCCCCTTTTATTTTATTAAATGATTCTCCTTCTAAATCCTCCACAACTTGTGCGGCAGAATGTTCTTCGTCGTGTCCTGCTATATGAATGTAATTGACACGTTTCACATCTACTTGATCTAAAAAAACATAAGGATCAAGTAAACCGTGATTGACGCCATTTACATAAATATTATTCACATCTAAATGAATACCACAATCCGCTTCTTGTGCAATAGCATTTAAAAATTCTACTTCATTCATTGTGCTGGTGGGAGAGTGTAAATAATAGGAGGTGTTTTCTAATGAAATTTGTAATCCTAAAAAATCTTGCACATAGCGGATTCTCTGTGCTACGTGTTTTACAGCTTCTTCAGTAAATGGCATAGGTAATAAATCATATAAATGCCCTTCACATTCACAATAACTCAAATGTTCAGAAAAAAATGTCGAATTATATTGAGTCATTAATGCTTTAGTATTTTTTAATAACTCGCGATCAAGTGGTGCTTGCCCGCCTAATGAAAGTGATAGTCCGTGTACCGCAAGTGGATATCTTTCAGCGGCTTGATCAAATTTATAACGAGCAGCTCCTCCCATTTTTACCCAATTTTCTGGAGCAACTTCCATAAACTGAATCGCATTATTTGATGATAAATTTAAAAAATCATCCGCTAAATCTCGACGATACCCTAATCCTGCACCTTGTAACATAATTATTTACTCCTTTTAATACAACACTGGTGTAAATTTACACCAGTGTTATGTATGGCATCTAGATTAAAATACGATTATTTAGAGCCACATTTACCTTCACCACATTTACCTTCTGCAGCTTTTGGTTTGCTCGCACCACATTTACCTTCACCACATTTACCTTCTGCGGCTTTCATTTCGTTTGCACCACATTTGCCTTCTCCGCATTTACCTTCTGCAGCTTTTGTTTTCACACATTTATCACCTACACAAGGTGTTGCAGCTTTATCTGTACTGCTTGATTTTGGCTCAGCGTGTGCAACAGTAGCTACTGTCATCGTTAATGCTCCTGCTAATGCGGCTAAAGTGGATAATTTTTTCATTTAAATCTCCTAGAATTTGATATTGAATATATAGTTAGAGGAATTTCAACCAGCTTTTAGTTGGATAAACCTTCTTAATAAGCGCGTCTAAAGAGAGTTTCCCTGCTCCCTGCGTAATTAAGATTAATAAAGTTACCACATAAATTAAGGGTAATTTATAACCATTATCACAAACGTTATAACCTGAATCGGCGTGAATGCTATACCACGCGACAGAGATTAAAACCGTTAAACTTAATGCACTAAAACGTGTTAGCACCCCAAATATCAGCAAGAATGGGAAAATTAATTCAGATCCCATTGCAACGTGCCAATTAATATCGGCTGGAATAAGATTAAATGGAAAAGGAAAACGATCTTGTATTTCAGTAAACCAATTTTGACCATTCCATTTTTCTAACCCTGCCTCTAAAAATTCCCACGCAAGAAAAAAGCGTAAAATCAATAAACTCACGCCGCTGCTGATACCTTGCATCTTACAATCTTTCATTTTTTCCTCTGATTGATTACCTATTTTATGAAACTATTTAGTTCATTATGGTAGGAAATGCTTCCTAGTTATTCTATTAGTCGGAGATAAGCCTTTTTTCTTACACTTTTTTTTTCAAAAAATTGAAAATATTATTTTTTGTAAAAATGCAGATAACATTAAGGGCAAAGATTCTAATAATCTTCGCCCTTTTATCTTTTACTAATTAATGTAGTAATCAGCTAATTCAACAGTCCCCGATAGGTTGTTTCTGTTAAAACAGGCGGCAAACCTTGATTGTAACGATGTGGGCTAACAAAATTGTAATACATCACATAAGCTCTCACATCGTCCATCGCTTGCCCCAAGGTTAGATAGTCGCCCTCTTGCATCCATTCATATTTAAAGCTGCGGAACCAACGCTCCATTGGGGCATTATCCCAACAGTTACCTTGGCGACTCATACTTTGGGTTACCTGAATGAAGGTTGAGCGGAATAGCTACACCTTGAGTTTGAAAAAATGGAAAATTGATGTGAAAAATTGCGAGGTTAAAGTTAGAATTTGAGGTAAAAGAAATGCCTTTCACAATTTTCATTCGGAAAGGCATTCAAATTTATGCGGTAAATTAGTCAATTTTCGGACTTTATGCAACTGCTATATAATACCGTAAAATGGCATCAGATAGTATGAAGTCTGATAGCATGATGAAATCTCAGGATATGAAAATGGATAATATGAAGTCAGAAGAAATGAAATCTGATGAAATGAAAGTAAAAGAAATGAAGAAAAAAGCAAAAACAATGGAAGCCCCAAAAATGTAATGCTTTCTTTCTAAAAGAAAAACTGCGGTCAATTTGATCGCAGTTTTTGTATCTAAGCGAGATTATTGTTTACGCCACGTTGTGCCGTTGGCGCCATCTTCTAACACGATACCCATTGCCGTAAGTTCATTACGTGCCGCATCTGCTGCAGTCCAATCTTTAGCGGCACGGGCTTCGTTTCGTTGTTTGATAAGCACTTCAATTTTTGCGACTTCATCATCGTCAGAACCAGCTTGTAAGAATTTTTCTGGATCTTGTTGAAGTAAACCTAAGATACCCGCTAATTCACGTAAACGAGCAGCAAGACCATTGGCTTTTTCTGCATCTTCAGTTTTCAATTTATTGATTTCACGTGCCATTTCAAATAAGACAGAAAGGGCATTCGGTGTATTGAAATCATCATCCATTGCCTCACGGAAGGCTTCCACAAAATTTTCACCGCCCAAAGCGACCGCACTTTGATCGGTGCCACGTAAAGCGGTGTACAAACGTTCTAATGCACCTTGTGCTAAATTCAGGTTTTCTTCACTATAATTGAGTTGGCTGCGATAGTGTGCCGTTAGTAAGAAATAACGCACCGCTTCTGCATTGTAGTGGTTTAATACATCACGAATCGTGAAGAAGTTGCCGAGGGATTTCGACATTTTTTCTTTATCTACCATGATCATGCCGGAATGGATCCAATAATTCACATATTGGCCGCCATGAGCACAGCAAGATTGGGCGATTTCATTTTCGTGGTGTGGGAACATTAAATCAGAACCGCCACCATGAATATCAAAATGCTCACCAAGTTGTTTACAGTTCATTGCCGAACATTCAATGTGCCAACCTGGACGACCTGCACCCCATGGGGACGGCCAGCTTGGTTCGTTTTCTTTTGACATTTTCCAAAGCACGAAATCCATTGGATTTTTCTTGATTTCATTAATTTCAATACGTGCACCCGCTTGTAATTGGTCAAGATCTTGGCGTGATAATTTACCGTATTCCTTAAAGCTTTCCACATCAAACATCACATCGCCATTATCGGCGACATAAGCATGACCACGCGCAATCAGTTTTTCCACAATCTCAATAATTTCAGGAATATGATGTGTCGCACGAGGCTCGAAATCAGGGCGTAATACGTTTAATGCATCAAAATCTTTATACATTTCTTGCACCATACGATCTACAAGTTGATCGCAGGTTTCTTTATTTTCTAATGCACGTTTAATGATTTTATCATCCACATCCGTGATATTACGCACATAAGTTAAATCGTAGCCTAAAGAGCGTAAATAGCGAGCGATCACATCAAAACACACAAAGGTACGGCCGTGGCCAATATGGCATAAATCGTAAACGGTCACGCCGCACACATACATACCCACTTTTCCTTCATGGATAGGTTTGAACACTTCTTTTTCACGAGTGAGAGTATTAAAGATCTTTAACATATTTTTTCTCTTCTGATTGGAATTCGACTGCACTTTTTCTGCTCCTTGTGGCACTTTCTTGCCATTTGTGGAATAATGAACGCCTTAATTTTCAAGAGGAAAACAACATGGTTACATTACACACAAATTTCGGCGATATTAAAATTAAACTTGATTTTGATAAAGCGCCAATCACTGCAGAAAACTTTTTAAATTATTGTAAAAACGGATTCTATAATAACACAATTTTCCATCGTGTTATTGATGGATTTATGATTCAAGGCGGTGGTATGGAAAGCGGA
This sequence comes from uncultured Haemophilus sp., assembly GCA_902461185.1. GTDB lineage: Bacteria > Pseudomonadota > Gammaproteobacteria > Enterobacterales > Pasteurellaceae > Haemophilus_D. The sequence goes on along the minus strand of CABPXD010000012.1, from coordinate 16,617 downwards.
ATGCGTGAAAAAGCAACAAACGCACCGATCCAAAATGAAGCCAACAATCGTTTAAGCAATAAACGTGGCACAATCGCCATGGCGCGTACCTCTGATCCACATTCTGCAACGGCACAATTCTTCATTAACGTGGCTGATAATGACTTCTTAAACTACCGCTCAAAAGAGATGTTTGGCCGTGAAGTCGTGCAAGAATGGGGCTATGCAGTATTCGGTGAAGTGGTTGATGGGATGGATGTGGTTGATAAAATTAAGAAAGTAAAAACCGGTAATAAAGGTTTCCACCAAGACGTTCCGACAGAAGATGTTGTGATCACATCAGTTTCTGTTGAATAATTAATTTGGTGTGTGGATGCGCAATCTACACACTTTTTTTTCTTAAGTGAAATAACGCAATGCCTTTCTTCGATACTCATACCCACCTCGATTATCTTCATCATGAGACGGGAGAGCCATTAGCTCAGCTGGTGGATAACGCTAAGCAAGCTGATGTGCAGAAAATCTTGATTGTGGCGGTAAAAGAGTCGGATTTTAAAACGATCCAAAATATGACCGCACTTTTCCCTGAGCATCTTTATTGTGGGCTTGGGCTACATCCTCTTTATATTAAAGAACATCAAGAGCATAATTTAGAGAAATTGGATATGGCATTATCCGTTCGTAATCAAAATTGTACAGCCGTAGCAGAAATAGGCTTAGAATGTGCGATTCCAGATTTATTGACTGATGAATTATGGCAAAAGCAACAATATTTTTTGGAGAGTCAGCTTTATTTAGCGAAGAAATACAATCTTTCGGTCAATTTGCATAGTCGTAAATCCCACGAGCAATTATTCCGTTTTTTAAAACAAGCCAATTTGCCAAAATGTGGTGTGGTGCATGGTTTTTCTGGAAGTTATGATCAAGCAAAACGATTTGTGGATTTAGGCTATAAAATTGGCGTAGGTGGTACCATCACTTATGAACGTGCGAATAAAACGCGCCAAGCAATTGCGAAGTTACCATTAGAGGCATTGGTATTAGAAACGGATACACCAGATATGCCGGTGTTTGGCTTTCAAGGGCAACCTAATCGACCAGAGCGGATAGTTCACACCTTTGAGGCGTTATGCCGTTTAAGAAGTGAAAATGCTGAAGTAATTAAAGAAATGACTTGGCAGAATAGCTTAACCTTATTCGGTTAAACCTTAAAACGATAAATCACTTGATTGGCTGAACCGCGCCAAACCAAGCTTGGGTCAGCCTGTTCTTGTATAAATTTTCCATCAATGAGCACGTCAATATAAGGCAACATTTGACGTTGATAATCATCAAGTTCATCTAATTTATAACCCGTCCATACCCAAATATCCTTATCAGGACATTCTTTTTTTACACGTTGTACAAAAGGAAGTAAGGCTTCAACATTACGAGGATGCATCGGATCCCCACCGGAAAGCGTGAGCCCTTGACGTTTAATACGCGTATCTTTTAAATCATTGATGATTTGTTGTTCCATCGCTTCATCAAATAATACGCCATTATCAAAAGACCAGCTCTTTTGATTGTAGCAACCACGGCAACCATGCGTACAACCGCTCACGAAAAGGGTACAACGGGTGCCTTCGCCATTTACAACATCGGTAGGGTAGTATTGGAGATAGTTCATGGTTTTACCTTAAAAGTGCGGTTGATTTTCTCGTCAAATTCACTGAATTGATAAATTAACCTTTGCAATACAGGGCCAATTCTTGCATAATAGCCCACCTAATCGCATTGCGATATCAATGGAAATCTTCTCGGTCTCTCGCAACGGTGTCTGGTTTACTCGGTCAGGTTCGGAAGAAAGCAGCCAAAGTCGGAATTTCTGTGTGCCGAGAATAAGCTGGGAAGATTTCCACCCAACTTATCCTTTCTTATTTTACACTCGCTCCACTAATTGTTTAAAGAACCCTTTTTCTAATTGCAATAATTCTGCGTAAGTGCCTTTTTCAATTAGCTTCGCTTCATCAATCACATAAAGTTCATCAAATTGCTCAATCGCCGTTAAGCGGTGAGTCACCATAATTAAGGTTTTATTCTCAGCATGGGCAAGAATCAAACGAAGAATTTGGCGTTCAGTTTCGCGATCTAAACCTTCGGTTGGCTCATCTAATAATAAAATTGGCGCATCATTAAGTAAAATACGTGCTAAGCCTAAACGACGTTGTTCTCCACCAGATAGTGGACGGCCGCCATCACCTAACCAAATATCTAAGCCTTGTTCTTGTTCCAACAATTTGCCTAAACCAACTTGATTTAACACCTCGATCATTTTTTCATCAGGAATATTGACCGCACTTGCGAATTGCAGATTTTGACGAAGTGTATCGCTAAATACATGTACACGTTGTGTTAAAAAGCAGAATTGGCTGCGTAATGTGTCTTCTGCATAATCAGCAATTGGCTTACCTGCAAGGAATAATTCTCCTTGGTTGGCATCATAATTACGCACTAAAAGCTGTAATAACGTGGATTTTCCGCTACCTGTTTTACCTAAAATTGCGATTTTTTTGCCTTTTTGAATGGTTAAATTCAGGTTTTCTAAAGCACGATTTTGACGTTCAGGATAAGTAAAAGAAAGATCTTTTGCTTCAATTAATGTAGTAGCGTTTTGATCGAACTCCGCTTTGCCATTAAAAGCTACTAATGGTTGTTGTTCGATAATATCTGTCACGCGTTCAGCTGACGCAATTACTTGCCCGATATGTAAGAACGCAGAACCTAGTGGCATTAAGATTTCAAACGATGCAAGGGCAGCAAAAGTGAAGAGCGCAATAAATGCCATGCGATATTCATCGTTACCAAACTCCGCTTGTGAGCTAAACCACAGCATTGCGGCAATAATCAAACCATTTAAGAAGAGTGAAAGTGCGGTTGAAAATCCGCTTAAATTGGCTTCTTTTTGTTGATCTGCTTGCCAATTTGCTTCGGTTTTAGCCATATTATCTTTCAATTTATCTTCAGCATTAAAGAGCAATAATTCTGCTTGAGCTTGGATAAATTCTAAGAATTGTGTGCGATAAAGTGCGCGTGAATGCACGAGTTTATCGCCAAATTTTTTACCAAGTTGGTAGAAAACGGTTGGAATAACCAATACCAATAAAAGCAGGCTCACACCTAGACCTAAGGCTAAAGGTGCATTGACGAAACTTAGGCCAATACACATAGCTAGAATCACAAAAATAGCCGTAATAAATGGCGCAATTAAGCGAAGATAAAGGCTATCGAGTGTATCTACATCAGACACTAAGCGGTTTAATAAATCGCTGTTACGGTAGCGATTTAACACTGCAGGGCTTAAGGGAATAATCTTCTCAAAAACTTGTACGCGTAATTTAGCTAAAATGCGGAAAGTTGCATCGTGAGTCACCAACTTTTCGAAATAACGGAAAAGCGTACGGCTAATAGCAAGCCCACGTACAGAAGCAGAAGGGTAGAAGAAATTAAATAACGTGCCAAGACCTGCAATAGCTGTTGCGGCTAAAAACCAACCCGATGTGGTCAGTAAGCCAATACTGGAGGCTAGACCCGTGATCATTAAAACCAAGCCTAAAAATAAAGGCAACTTGGCGAATTTAAATAAACGTAAAAAGGGAAGTAAAGCACGCATTATTGAATATCCTCTTTTCGTTGAGCCAATAATTCGGCAAAGAAGCCTTGATCTTTTAATTGGTTGAAATGGCCTTGTTGAACAATTTCACCTTCTTGCATCACTAAAATGTTATCGCATTGTTTTAGATCTTCAATACGATGTGTGATCATTAGGGTCGTTTGGTTATGGCTCATTTCTGCAAGGGCAGCAAGTACCAGATTTTCAGACTGAGCATCGAGGCTAGCCGTTGGCTCATCGAGTAGTAATAAGTTGCCTTTGCGTAGTAAAGCGCGCGCGATAGCTAAGCGTTGAGCTTGACCTACGGATACTCCAATCCCACCATCTTTAATTTCGCTATCCAAGCCTAATTTATCGGTAAATTCTTTCGCTTGAGCAGAAATCAAGGCTTGCTCAATTTGCTCATCAGTTGCTTGAATATCACCCAAAAGTAGATTTTCTTTGATGCTACCTTGTAGTAGTAATGGGTTTTGACCTACCCAAGCAATTTGTTTGCGCCAGTCGCTTAAACGGCTTTGGTTAAGTTCCACACCGTTAATTTTTAAGCTGCCTTCATAAGGCAAGAAACCGAGTAATACATTGATTAAAGAGGTTTTTCCTGCGCCACTTTGACCGACAAGGGCAATATGGCTTTCTTTCGGAATATGGAATGAAAGAGGCTTAGTTAATGGTTGACCTTGTGGAGAAAGCGCCACTAAATTTTCAGCCTGAATCTCGATCGCACTTTGTGCTGGAATTTGTTCATTGCCTTGATGTGCAATTAAATAATCTGCTTCTAAGAAATCGACAATAGCATCTGCGGCACCAATACCTGCTGCACGATCGTGATAGTAAGTCCCGAGATCACGCAATGGTTGATAAAACTCAGGAGCAAGAATTAAGCAGAAAAAGCCGGTAAATAAGGTTAGCGTGGTGCCATAGGTACCAAATTCGACTTGGCCTAAATAGCTAAAACCAAAGTACACCGCCATTAAAGCAATGGAAATGGAGGTGAAAAACTCTAACACAGCAGAAGAGAGAAATGCCATTTTAAGTACTGTCATGGTCGTTTCACGGAAGTCCTCCGTTGTGCTTTCAATATGTTGAGTTTGTTCTGAAGTGCGGTTGAAAAGACGCAAGGTTTCTAAACCGCGTAAGCGATCCAAGAATTGTGCACTTAAGCGAGAAAGGGTGGCCATATTTTTTTGGCTGCTATCTGCTGCTGCAATCCCTACTAGAATCATAAAAACTGGTACAAGCGGTGCAGTAACCATCAAAATCAGTCCAGCCGCCCAGTTGAGCGGGAATACGGCAATTAAAATCACCATTGGTACAATGGCAGACAAACTTTGTTGTGGTAAGAAACGCGAATAGAAGTTATGCAGATTTTCCACTTGTTCAAGCATGATACTTGCCCAGCTACCGGCGGGTTTATTATTGATAGTCGCAGGTCCCACTTGGTGGATTTTGTCTAAGATCTTTTGACGCATATGATTGCGTAGTAATCGACCTACTTTAAAGCCAATTTTTTCGCGTAGCCATAAAATGATCGCACGCAAAGCAAAAGTAATGATTAATGCAATAAAATAGGGAGCCAGTTTAGCGCGATCGACATTTTGCATAATCAGCTTGTCGAGCAATGTCGCAAGAAAATAGGTTTGAGCCACAAGAATTAAGGAAGAAAGTGTGGCAAGGGCAATATTGGTGCGCATTAATTTTTTAACAGGTTGTTGCTGCGCACGAAGCCATTTTTGTAAATATTTTTGGCGAAGTTTGTCCATAGATTTGTAGAGTTAGTATTTAAAAAGTTCTCCCTCTCTATTGAGAGGGAGTTTGAAGGGCGAGTTCATTGATACAGAATTGATTCTTTAAAATCTCCCCTGCTCCCACTTTGATAAAGAGGGGAAAATAAACAAGGAAATTTATTTATTCTTGTGCATCTAAATAACGTTCAGCATCTAATGCCGCCATACAGCCTGTACCTGCTGAAGTAATGGCTTGGCGATAGTTGTGATCCATCACATCACCCGCAGCAAATACACCTTCCACAGATGTTGCTGTTGCATTGCCTTCAAGACCAGATTTAACGACGATATAACCGTTGTTAAGTTCAAGCTGACCTTGGAAAATTTCAGTATTTGGCGCATGGCCGATGGCAATAAATAAACCATCTAATTTCACGTCTTCTTTTTCGCCGGTTTTCACGTTTTCTAAACGAACACCAGTTACACCCATATTATCGCCTAACACTTCATTCAAAGTGCGGTCAGTATGAAGCACGATTTTGCCTTCTTCGACTTTTTTGTATAAGCGATCGATTAAGATTTTTTCCGCACGGAAACTATCGCGACGGTGGATTAAGTGCACTTCAGAAGCAATATTAGCTAAATAAAGCGCTTCTTCAACTGCGGTATTTCCGCCACCGACAACGGCAACTGGTTTATTACGGTAGAAGAAACCATCACAGGTTGCGCAAGCTGAAACGCCACGGCCTTTATAAGCGGTTTCAGATTCTAATCCGATATAACGTGCTGATGCGCCTGTTGCGATGATTAATGCATCACATGTGAAGGTTTGCATATCGCCATAAAGTTTGAACGGGCGAGAAGATAAATCGACTTTATGAATATGATCAAACACGATTTCTGTTTCAAATTTTTCAGCGTGTTGCAACATACGCTGCATTAAACCTGGGCCCGTTGTCATTTCAAAATCACCCGGCCAGTTTTCAATTTCATCCGTGGTAGTAAGTTGCCCGCCTTGTTGAAGACCGGTCACTAAAACAGGTTTTAAGTTTGCACGAGCGGCATAAATAGCGGCGGTATAACCTGCAGGACCTGAACCTAAAATTAATAATTTGCTGTGTTTAACGTCTGACATAAAGAATCCTTTGTTTATAAAATAAAGCATGAGGCTTTTGGAATTCGTTCATTATAAAGCCTTCATGCATAAAAAAATAGTTGATCGTATTAGTAAAGCAATGAATACAGCAATCGGCGATATTTATTGGTGATAGGATCCGCATTGCCAATGGCTGATAAAATAGATAAAAACTGTTGTTTCACTTCACCATTTTCCGCAGAAAGATCTTGTTTAAGAATGCTAAATAATAAGTCCAATGCTTCTTCGTTTCGATTAGCTTGATGTAGCTGAACTGCCAATTTCAACGCAATCTCAGGCGTTGGATTTTTCGCATAATCCGCTTGTAGTTGTTGAATTTCTGGCGTGTCAGCTGCTTTAATTAAAAGCTCGATCTGTGCCTGTAATCCATGCCAACGGCTATCTCGATCCTGAATCGGAATTTGCGCTAAAATATCTGCCGCAGGCTCTGTTTTTTTCATAGCGATATAGGTTTCCGCATAAAGTAATGCCACATCGCTATTTTTCTTATCTGAAAGCTCCCACGCCTCTTTCAGTAATGGAAGGGCGGAGTTGTAATCTTCCACTTGTAAAAAATCTAAGGCTTTTTGGAATTTTAAATCTTCTTCTTTTGGCAAAATCGCACTCAAACGTTGCAATAAGCTGGCTTCATCTAATGCACCAGGGAACGCATCTAATGCTTGTGCCTCTTTGAAAAGATAGGTCGTTGGTAACGCTTGAATACGAAATTGTGCAGCAATCATTTGCTCTGTTTCACAATTGACTAAGCCGAGGATAAATTGTCCTTGATGTTGTTCTGCAACACGTTGTAGGACTGTTGCAAAATCAGCTGATTCTTTATGGCTTGGTGCATAAAAGTTAATGACAAGTGGTGTTTCAACAGAACGTTGCAACGTTTCAGTAAGATTTTGTTCGTTGAGCTCAACTAAAAAAGGTAAATCTGCCATTTTTATTCCTTGATAAATGGAAAATGATGCTTGATTTTAGCAAAGTGCGGTCAGTTTTAGAAATGTTTTACAGGAAAAGAAAAGGGCAGTGTTAATCTGCCCTTATTCGCTATCTATTTTTATTCTTTTGTTTCTTCCACTTTATCTTCTGGAAGGACAAGGTTAAGAATTAAGGCAAGTAATGAGCCTACGGTAATGCCTGAACCGAGCACTTCTTTGAAAAAGTGCGGTAATTTATCAAGCAATTCTGGACGAGTCGTCACCGCTAAGCCACAGCCAATAGAAATGGCAATGATTAAACCATTGCGTTTACTACGTGCGACTTTATCCAACATTTGAATACCCGCAGCGATAATCATCGCGAACATCATTAAGCCTGCACCGCCTAATACTGGTAATGGAATTGATACAATTAATGCACCGAATACAGGGAATAACCCCGCTAGCGCTAGAAGTACACCGGTTAGCGCAACCACGTGACGACTTGCCACGCCAGTTAAGGAAATCACGCCGATATTTTGTGAGAATGAAGAGAATGGCGTGGTAGACATAATGGCGGCTAAGGCTGATCCTAAACCATCGGCTAAAACCCCGCCGCGTAAATGTCTGCCAGTGATTTCGGTTTTGGTGGCATTACCTAGTGCTAAGAAGTTACCGCTTGATTCAACGATCGTCACTAAATAGGCGATAGACATACCGATAATGCCTGAAATAGGGAAGGCTAAACCAAAGTGTAGAGGTTGTGGAATCGCAAAAGTTTGTGCTTGTTTTACACCTTCAAAGCTCACCCAGCCCATCGCTAAACAGACGATATAACCAGTCATCATCCCAATAACGATGGCGGCTGCAGAGAAAATACCTTTACCCCATTGCACGAGAGCGACCACGATCACTAAGACAAAGCTCGCCATCATTAAATTTTCTGGCGTCGCATAATTCGCATCACCACGTTGACCACCTGCAAACCAGTCAACCGCAACTGGAATCAGGCTTAAGCCGATCATCATGACAACAGTCCCTGTCACAAGTGGTGGGAACAATTTACGAATATATGGCATGAAAAAACTGCCGATAATCATCACTAAGGAACCAATGAGAGAAGAGCCTAATATACCAGCGATGCCATATTCACTGAAACCGATGGCAAGTGCAGCAGCAACGAAAGTAAAACTGGTCCCCATTACACTTGGTAAACGAATACCCACAGGTCCTAATCCTTTACATTGGATAACCGTTACCACACCAGAAATTAAGAGTGCAGCATTCACTAGCGTAATGGTGTCTTCGGTAGGTAATTTTAAGACGTTACCAATGACTAATGGTACGGCAATAATTCCCCCTAGTGCAGCAAGTAAATGTTGTGCGGCAAGGAGTAAACTCAATCCGAAAGGTGGTTTGTCTTCCACCGTATAAAGCAGGTTGTTATTCATTTGGTTTCCCCAAGTAAAAAAATTGTGCGAATTATACGTTAATTTTTATTTCAGGCAAACGTTTGCGTAAATAAAATAAAAAAGTGCGGTTAAAAATCATCTTGTTTTTAACCGCACTTATTAGGTTTTAAAGGTTACATCCAGAAGATATAAGCAATTGTCCCGATAATTAGCATACAGGTTAAATCAATAAATTTACCCACGCGGATCATTTCGGATTGTTTCACAAAACCTGTCGAGTACACAATCGCATTTGGTGGTGTCCCGACCGGCATCATAAAGGCACAAGATGCCCCTAGGCCAATAATCATCGCAAAACCAAGTGGTGGCATATTCAGTGCTTGTGCGATGGAAATAAAGATTGGAACCAGTAAAGCAGCACTTGCTGTGTTTGAGGTAAACTCAGTTAAGCAGACAATAAAGGCGGCAACAATTAATGCCATCACATAGTAGTGCCCGCCTTCAATGATGAAGACGATACCATCCGCCATGATTTTGCTTGCACCAGAATGGGTAAGCACAGAACTTAAGGTTAAGCCGCCACCAAAAAGGAATAGCACGCCCCATTCTGTATTTTCTTGCACTTGTTTCCAACTTGCGATACCCGTTACACAAATGACAATCGCTGCGGAGAGCGCCACCATACTGTCAAAGCTGCCAATAGGTTTGGGTAAACCTAATGATTGAGAAATAATTGGGTTAAGGTACCCACCAAAAATCCACAGAATTGCTACAGTGATAAAAATGACCAAGGTTAAAACACGTTGTTTAGTCATGTGAATTTTTTCAAATTCAGCAGCAAAACGAAGGCCTAATTTGGGTTTAAATATAATATATAACCAACCAATAATAAGCGGGAATAAAATTAACATGACTGGCGTGCCATACATTAACCAGTCAGCAAAACCTAAATGAAGTTGGGAGGCTGCAATCGCATTAGGTGGACTTCCCACAAGTGTTCCCATCCCTCCAATGGTAGCACTATAGGCAATCCCTAATAACACGAATACGTAAGTATTGTGATCTTCATTACGATCTAACTGACTCAAAATAGTCATTGAAAGTGGGATCATCATCGCCGCCGTGGCCGTATTACTCATCCACATAGATAAAAATGCTGTTGCTAAGAAGAGGTAAAGCACCGCAACAAAGAGACGACCTTTCGCTAATTGCATGATTTTATTCGAAATCATTTTGTCAATTTTTTGCACATTTAATGCAGTAGCAAGGGCAAAACCACCAAAGAATAAGAAAATGGTCGGATCCGCAAAGGCAGCAAGCGCTTCACGACTATTAGCCAATCCTAACAGGACAGATAAAATGGGCACGAACAATGCAGTGATCGTTACACTGACGGCTTCGGTAAGCCATAAAATAGCTACAAACGCGAGTAAAGATAATCCTTTGTTTGCCGCAGGTTCAAAAGGAAGGGTATTAAGTAAAATAAAAAAGAGCGCGACATCAAAGAGGAATATAATGGTTTGTTTATTCCATGCTTTTCGTTGAGAATTGGTGACGGGGATTGATTGCATATTTCTCCTTATATTTTTTATGGCCGCCGATTCTAGCATAAGTGCGTTTAATCAGAAAATAGGGGAGTACTAAAAATTGATTAGTATTAAAACAAAGAGCGGTCAAAATCAGATATTTTTGACCGCTCTTTATTCGTGGAATATTTGTTTAACGAGATAAAATCGCTTTCACTTGCTTTTGTAATGTTGGAACTATCTCTTGTTCAAACCACGGATTTTTCTTGAGCCAAATTTGGTTGCGTGGAGAAGGGTGAACAAGCGGAAGAAAGTGAGGGAGAAAATCACGGAAATGGCGAACCGTTTCAGTCACATTAAGCTCATTTTCTGGTAAATAATATTTTTGTGCATATTGCCCGATAAGAATGGTGAGCTCGATATTGGGTAAGTTTGCTAAAATTGGCACATGCCATTTTTCTGCAAAGCCTTTGCGTGGCGGTAAATCACCCGATTTTCCTTTACCAGGGTAATAAAAATCCATCGGGATGACAGCAAACATACCAGAATGATAAAAGGTATCGCGATCCACACCTAGCCATTTACGTAGGCGATCACCGCTTTTATCATTCCAATATAAACGACTTTCTTGTGCTTTAATTCCGGGGGCTTGTCCGACAATGTTAATGCGAGCTGTCGTTGGTGCCGCAAAAAGCGGTTTAATGCCTTGTGAAGTAAAAGATTGATTGTCGGGATCTTGCATGATGGATTGCGTGATTTGACTAAGTGTTGACATGATTCTTCCTTATTTATTGAAATAAAAATAGCTCACTTTTGATGAGCTATTTTATCATAATCAATGTCGCGACATTATAGGTGTTTCACTCGACGTTTTACTTCTTCCTGTTTGCCCGCATTGAATGGACGAGCATCAGGGCTGCCGAGGTAGCCACAAACTCGTCGGGTTACGGACACTTTTGCACTGTCATGATTACCACATTTAGGACAAACAAAGCCTTTGCTTGTGCAATTAAACTCTCCTGTGAAACCACATTCGTAACATTCATCAATTGGTGTGTTGGTGCCGTAATAAGGCACACGATCGTAGCTATAATCCCACACATCTTCGAGTGCTTTGAGGTTATGTTGAATGTTAGGGTATTCGCCATAACAGATAAAGCCGCCACTTGCTAGTTCAGGATAAGGCATTTCAAAGTCTAATTTATCGTATGGATTCACTTTTTTCTCTACATCTAAATGATAGCTGTTAGTGTAGTAGCCTTTATCAGTAACGCCTTCAATCACACCAAATTGTTTGGTATCTAAACGACAGAAGCGATCGCACAAGTTTTCACTTGGTGTGGAATAAAGGCTAAATGCATAGCCAGTTTCTTTCTGCCATTGTTTGACCGCTTCGCTTAAACGACGCACAATTGCGATGCCTTTTTCGCGTAGTTGTTCATCGTCAAAAATATGCCCTTGTTTATACAGCGCATTGATGGTTTCGTGAATGCCAATATAGCCTAAAGAAATTGATGCTCGGCCATTTTTGAAAATATCCGCAACCTTATCATCAGCGTTTAATCGAACGCCGCAAGCTCCTTCCATATAAAGAATTGGCGCGACACGAGCTTTCGTATTTTCTAAGCGAGCAATACGGGTAAGCAAGGCTTTCTTCGCAAGGGCTAATCGTTCATCTAAAGTGCGGTAGAATTTTTCTTCATTTCCTTGTGCTTCAAGGGCAATACGAGGCAGATTTAAACTTACCACGCCTAAATTATTGCGACCATCATGCACTTCATGACCGTTTTCTTCATAGGCTCCCAAGAAGCTACGACAACCCATTGGAGCTTTGAATGACCCAGTGACTTTGACCACTTGATCATAGTTTAAAATATCTGGATACATGCGTTTTGATGCGCATTCTAATGCCAGTTTTTTAATATCATAGTTCGGATCTTGTTCGTTTTGGTTCACGCCTTTTTTAATAGTAAAGACCAGTTTAGGGAAAACAGGCGTTTTGTGATTTTTGCCCAAACCACGAATACGGTTTTTCAAAATCGATTGTTGAATTAAACGCTCTTGCCAACTTGTGCCTAAGCCAAAACCAAAGGTAACAAACGGCGTTTGGCCATTTGATGTATGGAGCGTATTAACTTCATATTCTAGGGATTGAAACGCATCAAAACATTCTTTTTCAATTAGCGCTTTGGCATAACCTTCTGCATCCGGAATTTGCCATTGTGCGGCATTTTTCAGATGTTTCTCAAAACTGAGTTGAACATAAGGTGCAAGCACTTCATCAATACGATTAATGGTTGTACCGCCATAAATATGGCTAGCGACTTGAGCAATAATTTGTGCAGTAACCGCTGTTGCTGTACCGATAGATTTAGGCGGTTCAATTTCGGCATTACCCATTTTAAAGCCACGAGAGAGCATGCCTTTTAGATCAACGAGCATGCAGTTAAACATCGGGAAAAATGGCGCGTAATCTAAGTCGTGATAATGGATTTCCCCTTTTTCATGGGCCTCAACAACATCTCTTGGTAGAATGTGGCGTTTAGCATAATGTTTGGCCACAATACCGGCTAGTAAATCACGCTGGGTAGGGATAACTTTCGCATCTTTATTTGCGTTTTCATTAAGCAATTCTACATTGCTTTGTTCAATCAGCCCTTCAATTTCTTTAGTTAATTGGCTGCGTTTTTCACGGGCAAGATCGCGATCGTGACGATATTCAATATAGGCACGTGCAATTTGTGGATACTTGCTTGTCATTAAGTGATCTTCAACGATTTTTTGAATCTGGTTGATATCAATTTCATGCTGGTAGTGACTAAAAATCTCGGTATTAATTCGCTGGCTCAGATCATGGATATAAATTTCGTCAACAATATTGACCGCACTTGCCGCTTTTTTGATTGCATTAGTAATACGTTGTAGGTCAAACCCAATTCGTGAACCATCACGCTTAATCACGAAGAAAGCATTCATTTTATGACTCCTATATAGGCTAACTTAAAAAAAACGAAATCACTATATATAGTTTTATTAAATAGATCAACACACAATATGTAGTGTTATTTGCTTTTTTTTGATGGCTGAAATTAAGGTGAAAGCTTGCTAAATCTGGGAGGAAAGAGTGTTTTTGTTGATAATTATTCTCAAATTATTTTTTAATAATTTGATCTGAATCAAGGTTTTTGATAATAAAAAAACGGACGAAAAATCGTCCGCTCTTTTAGTCTTAGAAAAGAAATTAAGCTGCAACCATTACCATGGCTGGGCGAATCACACGACCATTTAAGGTATAACCTTTTTGTAAAACGGTGGTGATTTGATTCGTTGCAAAGCCTTCTGCTGGTTGCATAGAGATGGCTTGGTGAAGATCTGGATTAAAGGTGTCACCCACTGAACCAACAGGCTCGACACCAAAGCGAGAAACTGTTGAGAGTAACTCTTTTAAAGTCAGCTCGACACCATCGAATAAGGCTTTGATGTTTTCATCTTCCTTATTGGCTGGTGTGGCAAGCGCACGCTCTAAGTTATCAATGGTATTTAAAATGTCTTTTGAGAATTTTTCGAGCGCAAATTTATGTGCTTTTTCGATGTCTTGTTCGCTACGACGACGCATATTATCAATTTCTGCACGCGTACGGAGCAATAAATCTTGCTCTTTTTTAGAGGTTTCTTCTACTTGTGCTTTTAATTGTTCTTCAAGTTCTTGTACACGGGCAATCGCTTCTTTTAACGGATCTTCCGTTGCGGTGGTTTCCTGCTGAACTTCTTCAACAAGTTCTTCATTTTCATTTAAGTTTTGTGCTTGTTCTGACATCTTTTTCTCCATTTATCAAAAATTAGTGCTATTTTAGCAAAACTGAATTGCTATGTAATATAATGGCTAAAATTTTAAATTCAAGTGCGGTCAAAAATCAGGAAGTCTGTACTTGGGAGCAATCATAGTTATGGATGAATTAGTCAAATCATTTAAAACCATCGCCTTGATGGGAAAACCACGTCGCGACATTAATTTGCAAATGCATAAAAACTTGTATCAGTGGCTGAAAGAGCGAGGATATCAAGTTTTAGTCGAAAAAGAAGTGGGTGAAAAATTTGGTTTACCGGAAGAGGTGTTAGCAACCGTTGAAGAAATTGGAGAACAAGCTCAACTCGTGATTGTAATCGGTGGTGATGGCAATATGCTAGGGCGTGCTCGCATTTTGGCTAAATATAATATTCCAATGATTGGTATTAACCGAGGCAACTTAGGCTTTTTGACCGATATTGACCCGAAAAATGCTTATGCGCAGCTTGAAGCGTGTTTAGAACATGGTGAATTTTTTGTAGAAGAGCGTTTTTTATTGGAAGCTAAAATTGAACGAAACGGTGAAATTATCTCCAGTAGCAATGCCGTAAATGAGGCGGTGATTCACCCAGCTAAAATTGCGCACATGATTGATTTCCATGTTTACATCAATGATAAATTCGCGTTTTCTCAGCGTTCAGATGGTTTGATTGTTTCCACACCAACAGGTTCAACGGCTTATTCGCTTTCCGCAGGCGGCCCGATTTTAACGCCAAATTTAAATGCGATTGCCCTTGTGCCGATGTTCCCACACACACTTTCTTCTCGACCATTAGTAATTGATGGAGACAGTAAAATCTCAATTCGCTTTGCTGAACATAATACTTCACAGCTAGAGTTGGGCTGTGATAGTCAAATTGCGCTAGATTTTTCTCCTGATGATATCGTTCACATTGAAAAAAGCCCGCACAAGCTACGTTTATTACATCTAAAAAATTATAATTATTACAATGTATTAAGCACGAAATTAGGCTGGCTTAAAAATTTCTAATCCAAAAAG
Source organism: uncultured Haemophilus sp. (assembly GCA_902461185.1). Taxonomy (GTDB): domain Bacteria; phylum Pseudomonadota; class Gammaproteobacteria; order Enterobacterales; family Pasteurellaceae; genus Haemophilus_D. The sequence goes on along the minus strand of CABPXD010000012.1, from coordinate 1,416 downwards.
TTAAAAATCTCTTTACTGTATATTATATCAGTTATAATATATAGATATACAGTTAAGGAGATTTTTTATGCTAACCCAACTTACCATCAATAATTTTGCAATTGTTCGTCAATTAGAGATTGAATTGGCGAAAGGAATGTCTGTGATCACGGGGGAAACCGGCGCAGGAAAATCTATTGCTATTGATGCGTTAGGATTATGCTTGGGGCAGCGTATTGAAACCTCTATGGTTCGAGAAGGGCAGGAAAGAGCTGAAATCTGCGCCTCTTTTTTTATTGAACCAACGAACCCTGCTTATCAATGGTTGCAAGAGCAAGAATTGCAGGATTCTGATAATCCTTCCGATTGTATTTTACGCCGAGTCATCAATGCAGATGGGCGTTCTAAAGCTTTTATTAATAGCACGCCTGTATCGGCTTCTCAATTAAAAGAAATTGGTCAATATCTTATTCATATTAATGGGCAGCACGCTTCACAATTATTATTGAAAAATGACTACCAACTTCAGTTGGTGGACACATTTGCACATCACTATGATTTGCTCGCACAAATGCGAGAAGATTATCGCGCGTGGAAAAATCTTCAAACGCAAGTTAAAACCTTCCAACAAAAAGTTGCCGAAAATGAAGCGAAGAAACAGCTTTTACAATATCAGGTTGAGGAGTTAGATGAGTTTGCCCTTCGTCCAAATGAATATTTGGAATTGGAAGAGGATCAACGTCGTCTATCAAATAGCGAACAGCTGACACAGTTATCACAATCAGCCTTACAGCTACTCAGTGAAAATGAGACGGTGAGTATCGATTCGATGCTTTATCGTGCGACACAGTATATTGATGAGCTAAGTGAGTTAGATCCTCGCTATGCTTCCGTCCAAACAATGTTGAATGATGCACTTATTCAAGTGCAAGAGGCGACAAGTGAAGTGCAGCATCTTGCTTCTCATATTGAGCAAGATCCGATGTTATTACAAGAGATTGAGCAACGTTTAGGGCAAGCTTTACAACTTGCACGTAAGCACAATGTGAAACCAGAAGAATTGGTGGAGTGGCATCAAAAATTAAAAGCAGAATTGACCGCACTTTTAGATTTTTCAGAAAGTGAAGAGCGCCTGATTTTAGAAGAAAAAGCCGCCTTTGAGAAAATGCAACATACGGCAAAACAATTACATGAAAGCCGTTGCCAAGCTGCAGGGAAATTAGCACAGCAGGTTACACATTCTATCAAAGGGCTTGCAATGGAGAATGCCGAGTTTTTCATTGAAGTGAATTCAGATTTAACTAAAGTGACGGCAAATGGGGCAGATAATATCGTCTTTACTTTACGCAGTAATCTAGGACAGCAGGCACAACCGCTAGCAAAAGTGGCATCAGGTGGTGAGCTTTCTCGTATTTCATTAGCGATCCAAGTATTAAC
>CABPXD010000011.1:0-78113 GCA_902461185.1 uncultured Haemophilus sp. | reverse complement strand
AGCTAACAGATACTAATTGCCCGAGAGGCTTAACTATACAACGCTCAAGGGTTTTGGGTGTTGGAAGACGAGACGAAACTCAGAAAAGAAGAAAGTTTTGAAGTGAATCAGCTTGTTTGGTTGTGAGCACTAGAGATAGTGAGAGCAGAGAGAAAAGTTATTAAAGGAATAATCCTGGCGGCGATAGAGCGGTGGTCCCACCTGACCCCATACCGAACTCAGAAGTGAAACGCCGATGCGCCGATGGTAGTGTGGGGCTTCCCCATGTGAGAGTAGGACACCGCCAGGTACTGAATGTGAACCCCGAGCTGAATGGCTTGGGGTTTTATTTTATATAAAATATTAGAATGCATATGTAAATGACTCTAATAATGATAAAATCTTCGCCTATTTTTAGATAGCAAGCATTATGAAAAAACAGATAAGTAAAATTTTTTCCAGTGATGGCGAATTGAGTAAGAATATCAAAGGATTTAAGCCACGAGCAGAACAGCTCGAAATGGCTCAATCAGTAGGATATGCTATCCAAAATAAGAGACCGCTTGTTGTAGAAGCTGGAACGGGTACTGGAAAGACTTTTGCTTATTTGGCGCCGGCACTTATTGCAGGAAAAAAAACAATCATTTCAACCGGCTCTAAAAATCTACAAGATCAACTTTTTTCAAGAGATCTACCTGCCATAAAAAAAGCCTTAAATTATTCTGGAAAAATTGCGTTATTGAAAGGACGATCCAATTATTTGTGTTTGGAGCGTCTGGATCAAGTTATTGCTCAAGGTGTGCTTGGGGATAAATCTGTTTTAGCCGATTTAAGTAAAGTAAGAAAATGGAATAATGCAACGAAAACAGGTGATTTGACAGAATGTATTGAATTGGCTGAAGATAGCCCAATTTTGCCTCAATTGACGAGTACGGTAGAAAGTTGTTTGGGAACAGATTGCCCTAACTATGCTGAATGCTATGTTGCACAAGCTCGTAAAAAAGCGCTAAATGCAGATCTCGTTGTTGTAAATCACCACCTTTTCTTTGCTGATATGGCGGTAAAAGAAAGTGGCTTTGGTGAGCTTATTCCCAAAGCAGAAGTCATCATCTTTGATGAAGCACATCAACTTCCCGATATAGCTAGCCAGTATTTTGGTCAATCATTAACCTCTCGCCAGCTATTTGATTTATGTAAAGATATCAATATTGTTTATCGAACAGAATTGAAAGATATGCCGCAGCTTGGCACTACTGTAGATACATTGCTTAAAGTTATTCAAGATTTCCGTCTTCTTCTTGGGGAAGGAAATCAGCGAGGAAACTGGCGTGAGCTATTTAAGCAAAGTGCGGTCAGAAAATCGGTTGAATTATTGCAAGAAAAAATAGAGTTTCTTTCTGAAGTTATCAAGATTGCATTAGGTCGCTCTCAGACTTTGGATAGTATTTTTGAACGCACTGAAAGTATTAAGAATCAATTAATTCGTCTTTGTGATACGGCCATTGTTGGTTATTGTTACTGGTATGAAAGTATGGGGCGACAATTTGGTTTGCATATTACGCCACTTACTGTCGCAGATAAATTTGGTGAACAGTTAAATAATAAAGAAGCCGCTTGGATTTTTACTTCAGCGACGCTTGAAGTCGGCGGCACTTTTAATCATTTCTGTCAGCGACTTGGTATTGAGCAAGCAGAACAAAAAATTCTTCACAGTCCTTTTGATTATCCTAATCAATCGCTACTTTGTGTACCACGTTATTTACCGGCAACAAATCAAAATAATACGTTGCAATCTCTTGGTGACGTGTTGTTGCCTATCATTGAAGCGAATAAAGGGCGATGCTTTGTGCTTTGTACTTCCTATTTAATGATGAGAGGCTTGGCAGAGTATTTTAGAGAAAATAGTGAGCTTTCTATCTTATTACAAGGTGAAATGCCTAAAGCAAAATTACTCGAACAATTTATTCATGAAACCCATAGTGTATTGGTTGCCACCTCTAGCTTTTGGGAAGGCGTGGATGTCCGTGGTGACGCACTGTCCTTAGTCATTATTGATAAATTGCCTTTTACCGCACCAGATGAACCTTTACTAAAAGCACGTATTGAAGATTGCCGATTACAAGGTGGCGATCCATTTAATGATATACAAATCCCTGAAGCGGTTATTACGCTGAAACAAGGTGTAGGACGTCTAATTAGAGATGTAACGGATCGTGGTGCGGTAATTATTTGTGATAATCGTCTTGTGATGCGAAATTACGGTGAAACCTTTCTAAAAAGTTTACCTAATTCAACCCGTACCCGAGATCTCAACAAAGTGGTACAATTCTTACAAAATGAGAAAATGGATTAATAATGAAAAATATCACTTTATTAGCGCTTGATACTTCAACAGAGGCCTGTTCTGTTGCACTTTGGCATAAAGGCGAAAAAACATATTTAGATGAATTAGCACAACGTACACACACAAAACGTATTCTTCCAATGATTGATGAGTTGCTTGCCAATTCAGGTATTAATTTGAAGCAAGTAGATGCGTTAGCATTTGGACGCGGTCCAGGTAGTTTTACAGGTGTTCGTGTCGGTGCAGGGATTGCTCAAGGGCTTGCATTAGGGGCTGATTTACCTGTTATTGCGGTATCAAGTTTAACTGCAATGGCTCAGGCTGCATTTGAATTACATCAAGCTGAAAATGTCGCAGCGGCCATTGATGCGAGAATGAATGAAGTCTATTTTTCGCAACTAAAACGAGAAAAAGTGCGGTCAGAATTGGGGGAGTTTTACCAATGGAACTCAGTTATTGAAGAGCAAGTTTGTCAACCAGAAAAAGTGATTGAACAGTTTTCAGATTTAACCGCCTATCGGGTCGGCACTGGTTGGGCTGCGTATCCTCAATTTAAAGACAGTGGTTTAGAAGGGAGTGATGTTATTTTACCTTCTGCACAATATATGCTTGAGCTTGCTTTAACAGATTATGCTCAGAATAAAGTCATATCTGCCTTAGAAATTGAACCTGTTTATTTGCGTAATGAAGTAACTTGGAAAAAATTACCTGGGCGTGAATAATTTTCAAAAAGGAGTTGAAGATGAATAAAAAAACGATCTTAGTTTTGACCGCACTTTCGGCCACATTAGTGGGATGTGTCAATGCGCCGAAAGGGCTGGAAAAAGAGCAGTTTACTTTAAAATCATTATCTTCAATTCAACAGAGTGATTATAGCTGTCAGTGCAAATCAATACGCTTGGGTGGAAAAGTATTAACCGCACAAGCCTTGCCGAATAAAACTAAAATTGAAGTATTAAGCTATCCGGTTTATTCAACTTCAGCAAAACCTATGATTGATGAACAACCTAATGGACGTTTTATCACTTATCTTGATGGTTTTGTGGAGCCAGAAAGCTTAAAAGATCAATTTATTACAATTGGTGGTACCTTGCTGAAAACAGAACAAGGCAAGGTCGATCAAGCCAATTATATTTATCCGGTTATTAAAACCAATCATTATCGTGTCTGGAAGATTTCGCAAAGCTATTATTATCCAGATGATATGTGGGATGACTGGGGCTTTTTCGGTAGACGACCGTATTATTGGTATGGCGAGCCTGAAATTCGTTATTATCTCTATTAACTAAATGATAAAATTAAGAAAAATTTCCAAAGAATAAGGATAAAAATGGAAAAAGTTTGGTTTCAAAATTATCCAGAAGGTTCACCAACTACACTGGATACATCAAAGTATGATTCAATTCTCGATATTTTAGATAAGGCAATTCGTGAGCATCCAGATCGTCCCGCATATATCAATATGGGGCAGGTTCTAACATTTCGTAAATTAGAAGAGCGTAGCCGTGCATTTGCCGCTTATTTACAAAATGAATTGAAGTTAGAACGTGGCGAGCGTGTTGCACTGATGATGCCGAATTTATTGCAGTATCCTATTGCACTTTTTGGCATTTTACGTGCGGGCTTAGTTGTCGTAAACGTCAATCCACTTTATACCCCACGTGAATTAGAACATCAGTTACAAGACAGCGGTGCAACAGCAATTGTTGTTGTTTCAAACTTTGCTTCAACCTTAGAAAAAATCGTGTTTAACACTAAAGTCAAACACGTGATTTTGACAAGAATGGGCGATCAGCTTTCTTTTGGTAAGCGTAATTTGGTTAATTTTGTCGTGAAATATGTCAAAAAGTTAGTGCCAAAATATAAATTACCGAATGCCGTCACTTTTCGAGAGGTATTGAGTATAGGCAAATTCCGTCAATATGTTCGTCCGCAAATTGATCGAGAATATTTAGCTTTCTTACAATATACAGGTGGTACAACTGGAGTTGCCAAAGGCGCAATGCTGACACACGGCAGTATTATTACCAATATTTTCCAAGCTAAGTGGATTGCAGAGCCATTTATTGGCGATCATGCTAAACAACGTGTTGCCGTACTAGCTTTACCGCTTTATCATGTTTTTGCCTTAACGGTAAACTGTTTACTTTTCTTAGAGCTTGGCGTTACCGCACTCTTAATTACGAATCCACGTGATATTGATGGCTTTGTGAAAGAACTCAAAAAATACCGTTTTGAAGCGATTACAGGAGTAAATACCCTGTTTAATGCGTTGCTTAATAATGAAAATTTCAAAGAAGTGGATTTTTCACGATTAAAGCTTTCTGTTGGCGGCGGTATGGCGATCCAACAATCGGTCGCAACGCGTTGGCATGATTTAACCGGCTGTAACATCATCGAAGGTTACGGCATGACAGAATGTTCACCGCTAATTGCCGCTTGTCCGATTAATGTGGTGAAACACAATGGTACAATCGGTGTACCAGTGCCAAATACCGATATTAAAATTATCAAAGATGATGGCTCGGAAGCACAACTTGGTGAAGCTGGAGAGCTTTGGGTTAAAGGTGAACAAGTCATGCGTGGTTATTGGCAACGTCCTGAAGCGACAGCTGAAGTGCTTCAAGATGGCTGGATGGCAACGGGTGATATCGTCATTATGGACGAGAGCTATAGTCTCCGTATTGTTGACCGCAAAAAAGATATGATCTTGGTTTCAGGCTTTAATGTTTATCCGAATGAAATTGAAGATGTGGTGATGCTAAATTATAAAGTCGCTGAAGTGGTTGCTATCGGCATGCCACACGAAGTGTCGGGAGAAACTATCAAAATCTTCGTTGTGAAGAAAGATGATAGCCTCACGCGTGATGAATTACGCCAACATTGTCGACAACATCTCACTGGTTATAAAGTTCCGAAAGACATTGAGTTTCGTGATGAATTGCCGAAAAGTAATGTAGGCAAAATTTTAAGACGCGTACTGCGTGATGAAGAAATAGCAAAACGCGCGCAACATTAATTAAATCAGGGATATGTACTCATATCCCTGTTTAGTCTGTACCTCTATTTGAAAATACATCCTATTACAATGATAAAAGAATGCCAAAATCAACCGCACTTTACGTTAATTCAAAATAATGAAGAACTGGCTCAGGTTTGTCAGTTAGCTCGTCAGCAAAGTGCGGTCGCTTTAGATACCGAATTTATGCGGATATCAACCTATTATCCTAAATTAGGATTAATTCAACTTTATGATGGTGAACGTGTTTCATTGATCGATCCTTTATCCATCACTGATTTTTCACCTTTTGTGGAATTATTACGCGATCAGCAGGTAACAAAAATCTTGCATGCATGTAATGAAGATTTATTGGTTTTCTTGCAAGAGTTTGATGCGCTTCCACAACCTATGATGGATACACAAATCATGGCGCGTTTTTTAGGTTTTGCTAATTCAGTGGGCCTAGCCAAATTGGTGTTACATTATTTAGGCATTGAAATGGATAAAGGGGCAACACGTACAAACTGGCTAAAACGTCCACTTTCCCCCGTACAGCTACAATATGCCGCAGGGGATGTATGGTATCTCTTGCCGGTCTATCAAAAGATGCAAATAGAATTAGCGCAATCACCTTGGCTTCAAGCGGTAATTGATGATTGCCAGCTTGCGATTTCGAAAACCAGTAAATTAGACGATCGCGATCCAAATAAAGCTTATTTGGATATTCCGAATGTTTGGAAATTGAATCCGCTCGAATTAGCGCGTTTACAGCTATTAGCTAAGTGGCGACAAGAAACGGCAATGGCTCGAAACTTAGCCCTTTCTTATGTGGTGAAATCGGATAACCTTTGGAAAGTGGCAAAAAATAATCCTCGTAATACATCAGAAATGTTAGCGCTTGGATTATCTGAAAATGAAGTCCGTGTGCGTGGTAAAAAAATGCTTCAATTGTTAGCACAAAGCCGCCGAATTTCCCCTTATGATTATCCTAAACGTTTAGTGCGTATTGTGGATGATCCTCGTTATAAAAAGGCAATTCGATTATTACAAGAAAAAGCTTATGAACTGACCCCAAAAGGATTAACCCTTGATATTCTGGCGAGTAAACGAAATTTAGAAGATCTCATCAAATGGGTTTGGCTAAAAAATGAAGATATGACAAAACTGCCTGATTTACTTTTAGGGTGGAGAAGAGAAATTGGCTTAAAGCTGGTTGAATACTTAAAATCTGTAGAATAGACATTAAAAACAAGTCTAAAAATAACCGCACTTTGAATCATTAAAAGTGCGGTTATTTTCTTTAGTGTTTTACAACGATGGCTTTAATTAAGCTTGGGTTGCTTGGATTGCGGTTAATGCGATGGTGTAGATGATATCATCCACTAATGCACCTCGAGATAAGTCATTAACTGGTTTACGCATACCTTGAAGCATTGGGCCTACAGCGACTAAATCAGCAGAACGTTGAACCGCTTTATAGCCGATGTTACCCGCGTTGATATCAGGGAATACAAATACGTTTGCTTGACCTGCTACTTTAGAGTTTGGTGCTTTAGACGCTGCTACATCTTTCATTACAGCTGCATCGTATTGTAATGGACCGTCGATTAATAAATCAGGACGTTTTTCTTGTGCAATACGGGTAGCTTCTTTCACTTTCTCTACAGATTGACCAGAACCAGAAGTACCGGTTGAGTAAGAAAGCATTGCCACTTTCGGATTTAAACCAAATGCTTTTGCAGATTCAGCAGATTGGATTGCGATTTCAGCCAGTTGTTCAGCGGTTGGTTCTGGGTTTACAGCACAGTCACCATACACTAATACTTGGTCTGGTAATAACATGAAGAATACAGACGAGATAATTGAGCTACCTGGTGCGGTTTTAATGATTTGCATCGGTGGACGAATGGTATTTGCAGTGGTGTGAACGGCACCAGAGACTAAACCATCTACTTCGCCTGCTTCTAACATCATCGTACCTAATACAACGGTGTCTTCTAATTGTGCGCGAGCTTGTTCTTCAGTTAAGCCTTTAGATTTACGTAATTCAACTAAACGAGCAACGTAGTTTTCACGTACGTCAGTTGGATTGATGATCGTTACGTCAGCACCTAAAGTCACGCCTTGTTCAGCCGCAACTTTTTTCACTGATTCAGGATCCGCTAATAATACCGATTTTGCGATACCACGTTCAGCACAGATTGCTGCCGCTTTAACAGTACGAGGTTCATCACCTTCTGGTAATACGATGGTTTTACCTGCTTTGCGTGCTAAATCAGTTAATTTAAAACGGAATGCTGCTGGAGAAATACGAGCTTCACGAGCAAGTGGTGCAGCGATTGCCGCAGCTAATGCTTGTGCATCTAAAGCCTTAATTTTGCCTGCTTGTGCACCAAATACACCTAAGATGTCAGTGTTATTCACACCGCCAAACTCTGAAGCAACGGCTTCTACTAATGTGCCTTCTTCATTGTTTGCCACTAAGATAATTTGTGCATCTAAGGTTTGCGCAATCGCGAAGTTTAAGCTATTTGCAAAAGGCGCTTGAGCTGAAGGTTGAACACCTTTAACAATCACTAGATTTGCATTTAATGCTTGGAAATCAGCCACGATTTTTTCTAACAACACGTCTTTTTGATTATTTGCGATTAATGCTTGAGCTACTTTTACATCTTCTACTGCATTGAATACGACAGCGCTTGTTGTTTTAGCTGCGTCTAGTGCTGCTACTAAATTTGCTTCTGCGCTAGTTGGAATAAGAATAACTGCTTTAGTCATTTTGATATACCTTTTAATGAATGAAAAAACCTGCTGATTTCTCAGCAGGTTTGAAGGAAGTTGATTAGCCCGCTAAACGTGCTGTATCTTGTGCAATTACTAATTCTTCGTTAGTTGGAAGAACGATTGCTTTGAATGCAGAGTCATCAGCAGTGATCACGCCTGATTTACCAAAGCGAGCAGCAAGGTTGCGTTCTTGGTCTAATTTGATGCCGAATAATTTTAAGTGGCCTAAGGCTAATTCACGAACGTGAGCAGAGTTTTCACCGATACCACCCGTAAATGCGATTGCATCTAAGTGATCATCACCTAAAACAGCCATGTATGCACCAATGTATTTTGCTAAACGGTAGCTGTAAACATCTAATGCACGTTTTGCTTCTGGTTTAGATGCATCGTCGTAGTTATCTTCTGCATAACGACAGTCGCTTGTTACTTCAGTTAAACCTAAAAGACCTGATTTTTTTACTAAAGTCTCTTCGATTTGATCCATTGACATACCTAAGTTTTTGTATAGATAGAAAATGATCGCAGGGTCGATGTCACCACAACGTGTACCCATGACTAAACCTTCTAACGGGGTTAAACCCATAGATGTGTCGATACATTTACCGCTACGAACCACAGAAACAGAACCACCGTTACCTAAGTGACAGATAATTGCGTTTACTTGGTCTGCTGGTTTGCCTACGTATTCAGCGACTTCACGAGAAACGAAGTAGTGGCTGGTACCGTGTGCACCGTATCGACGTACGCCGTGTTCTTTGTAAAGTGAGTATGGAAGTGCATATAAGTATGCTTCTTCTGGCATGGTTTGGTGGAATGCTGTATCAAATACGACAACGTTCTTATCTTTTAAGTGTGGGAATGTTTTGAATGCTTCACGGATACCGATTAAGTGAGCAGGGTTGTGAAGTGGTGCAAATTGTGCAGCATCTTCAATACCTTTAATCACTTCATCTGTTACGACAACAGATTGAGTATATTTCTCACCACCGTGAACGATACGGTGACCAATCGAGGTGATAGAGTTTTTAAGCTCATCAGTCATAATGTTTGACGCAATGAAGTTAAGCGCTTCAGTATGCGCTGCACCAGCACCTAAATCTGCGCTACCTTTTTCACCGTTAAGTTTCCATTTTATACGAGCTTCAGGAAGGTAAAATGCTTCTGCTAAGCCTGATAATTTTTCTTCACCTGTTGCAGGATCAAGGATTGCAAATTTTAATGAAGAACTACCACAGTTAAGGATGAGAACAAGTTTTGACATAGGAACCCTATTTTTGATTGAGGTTAATAAAAATCCATTCAAAAGAACGGAGTATAAATCCTACATAGGATACACCTTTTATCGTATAAAATAAATTAACTGGAGGGCAAAAATACGATTTTTTATTAGAAAAGTTGAAAATTTCAACAGTTTCTAGTTAGGGATGACAATTAAACCTAAACTAGAGTATTATAAGTGCGGTTATTTTCAAGGATGTTTTTATGTCATCATTTTTTTCAACCTTAAAACAAGGGCAAATTTATTTGCAAACGTGGCCATTAGAAGCGAAGCTCGGCATTATTTTTCCCGAAAATCGCATTATTAAAGCCACAAAATTTGCACAAAAATTTATGCCTTTTATGGCGGTATTCGCAGTGGTTTGGCAACAGCTTTATGCTAAGATGGATCTTACTGCATTGGCGATTGCTATTTTGACCGCACTTTGTGCGTTAGTGATGCCACTTCAAGGCTTATATTGGTTGGGAAAACGTGCAAAATCACCGTTAGAACCGCAAAGTTCTCAGTGGTTTTATGAGATTAGTGAACGTTTAAGAAAACAACATGAAAGTTCGCCAACCATGCAAGATAAACCGACATATCAGCACTTGGCAGAAGTACTACAAAAGGCACAGCAAAAATTAGACAAAGCATTTTGGCAGGAAATCTAGCCAAGGGCCAAAATTTAATTGACGCAAACGTTTTCCTTTTGTTGTTTTTTATGTAAAATACTGCGGTCGCAATGGCGACCCTTTTTAATTGAGAGACTATTTAATGATTGATTACATTATCATTGGCATCATCGCATTTTCGATTATCGTGAGTTTATTACGTGGGTTTGTGCGAGAGGTGATGTCCCTTGCAAGTTGGGTCGTTGCATTTATTGTCGCTAGCCAATTTTATCCTTATCTCGCCACTTATCTTACTCAAATCGAATCTGACTACGTGCGTAATGGCACAGCAATCGGCATTTTATTTGTTTTAACCTTAATTGTAGGTGGCATTGTTAACTATGTGATTAGCCAATTAGTGGATAAAACAGGACTTACCGGAACAGATCGTGTTCTCGGTGCGGCATTTGGCTTAATTCGTGGTGCGTTAATCGTAGCTGCGATCTTATTCTTCTTGGATACCTTCACTAACTTTGAACAAACCGATTGGTGGAAAGAATCAAAATTAATTCCTCATTTCGGCTTCATTATTGAATGGTTCTTCCAACAACTACAAGCAAGTTCTAGTTTTTTAAACTCAACTTTTAAACAATAAGGTAGTCAATCAGTATGTGTGGAATTGTCGGTATCGTTAGCCAAAATCCGGTTAATGAATCCATTTATGCAGCATTAACGTTATTACAGCATCGAGGTCAAGATGCAGCGGGGATTGTCACAATCGATGATGAAAACCGCTTTCGTTTGCGTAAGGCTAATGGTCTTGTAAGCGATGTATTCAGACAAGAACATATGTTACGTTTGCAAGGTCATGCCGGCCTCGGACATGTACGTTATCCAACCGCCGGCAGTTCAAGCGTATCTGAAGCTCAACCTTTCTACGTTAACTCACCTTATGGTTTAACCCTCGTTCACAATGGCAACTTAACCAACTCAGCCGAATTAAAAGATAAATTATTCAAAGAAGCCCGCCGTCATGTAAACACCAATTCGGATTCAGAACTTCTTCTCAATATTCTTGCAAATCATTTAGATAGAGTGAATAAATACCATCTCGATCCGCAAGACATTTTTGATGCAATTCGTGCAACACACAAAGATATCCGTGGTGCTTATGCATGCTTAGCGATGATTATTGGACATGGCATGGTGGCATTTCGTGATCCGTTTGGTATTCGTCCACTCGTGTTAGGTAAACGAGAAGAAAACGGCTCTGTAGAGTATATGTTTGCCTCTGAAAGTGTGGCGTTAGATGTTGCAGGTTTTGAATTAGTACGTGATGTTGCGCCAGGCGAAGCGATTTATGTGACCTTTGATGGCCAGCTTTATGCAGAGCAGTGTGCAGAAAGTGCGGTCTTAAATCCGTGTATTTTTGAATACGTGTACTTTGCTCGTCCTGATTCAACAATAGACGGCGTGTCTGTTTATGCCGCACGTGTTCACATGGGCGAACATTTAGGTAAGAAAATTGCAAAAGAATGGGTTGATGAAGCCGATAATATTGATGTGGTGATTCCTGTACCTGAAACTTCAACAGATATTGCTTTACAGATTGCAAAAATTTTAGGCAAACCTTATCGTCAAGGTTTTGTGAAAAACCGCTATGTTGGCCGTACATTTATCATGCCTGGCCAAGCACAACGTATCAGTTCAGTCCGTCGCAAGCTCAATACGATTAAAGCAGAATTCAAAGATAAAAACGTGTTATTAGTCGATGATTCTATTGTTCGTGGTACAACATCCGAACAAATTGTGAGTATGGCTCGAGCGGCTGGGGCGAAGAAAATTTACTTTGCATCAGCGGCACCAGAAATTCGTTATCCGAATGTGTATGGCATTGATATGCCAACAAAACAAGAACTCATTGCCTATGGCCGTAATGTTGATGAAATTGCGAAATTGATTGGCGTAGATAAATTAGTTTTCCAAGATCTTGAAGCACTGACAGAATCAGTACGCCAAGAAAATCCAGCTATTCAAGGCTTTGATTGTTCAGTCTTTACCGGTGAATATATTACAGGTGATATCACACCAGAATACCTTGATAGCATTGCTTCTCAACGGAGTGATTCGGCAAAGAAAAAACGGGAAAAAGATGCAAGCAACCTTGAAATTCATAATGAAGGTTAATCGCGTTTAAGATCGTAAAAAAAGCACTAATTCAATGAGGATTTAGTGCTTTTTATTTTTGATTAAATAGAAAGAAAAATGACCGCACTTGATATATTCAAAGTGCGGTCATTTTTATATACGTTTTAGTCTTTATAAAGATCGTTATAAAGTGCGCTTTCAAATTGAACAAGTGGAGCACGCTTTGTTTTACTTTCTAAATCACCAGTTGAGTATCCATTGATAAATTGAACGAAAGCTACTTTTTCACCTCGTGCATTGGTCATAAAACCGGCAAGGTTATAGACACCTTTCAGTGAGCCAGTTTTAGCGATAACATTTTTCACCAGTGGTGGATTAATTAAGCTACCACGCCCACTGATTGTGCCGTCCACACCTGCAATTGGGAAAGTTTCCATTAAGTGTAATTTATCTTCGTTTTTAGCGATGTATTCCAAGACTGAAAGCATGGTTTTCGGTGCAACTAAATTATGACGAGAAAGACCCGAACCATCGGCTAAAATGCTGTTACCAAATTTAATGCCTTGTTTTTGTAATACGGATTTCACCGCTAATGTGCCTAATTGGAATGAAGCAGGGCGTTTATAGTAGTTGTAGGCTACGGCTCTAAATAAGGCATCGGCAATTTGGTTATCCGATTTTTTCATCATTTTTTTCAATAGCTCAGGCAACGGTTTAGATAAATGCTGAGCGAGTTTTTGTCCTTGCTGTGGTTTTTGAGGTTGTTTTACCTGACCGGTAAATTCAATACCAAGACGTTTTAATTGACGTTGAATAATGGCAGCAGCGTAGGCATCTGGATCTTGCACGGCGAAGCTAAGCCCAAATGGTTTAGTTTGGCGTGCAATACAGCCTTTTACCTGATAGCGATTATTGTCATGGACAACGACGTCTAACTGGCAATAACCGGCTTCTTGCTGATCAACAATATGAACTTGCCCGAAAACTTGAATAGGGAATTGAGCGGGAACGTTAATTTTGACGGTTTCACCCACAGGTTGATTTGCATCTAACTCTGCATAAAAACAGTTATTATCGATATTTGCCGCCGCAGGAGGGGAGTTAAAGCACATCGTAAGATCGTTCCAAATCCAACCTAACCCACGATCATGGCTAGCAAATACAGAGGTATCTAAAATAAGATCACCATTGATTTTCTGAATGCCTTGGTTTTTTAAATTAGCTAATAGGCTATAAAGTTGTCCGCTAGTTAGATCGGGATCGCCAGTAAATTGCACAATAAGATCGCCTTCTAAAACATTATTCTGAATTTTTCCGTTACTTAAAAGTGATGTTTCAAATTGAAAAGCATCACCTAATACTAATTTAGCCGCGACAGCCGTGAAAACTTTTTGCGTACTGGCTGGCAACATAAAGGTTGAACCATTGTAGTCTGCGATAATTTGATCTTTATTGAGGTTTTTGGCAATGATACTGGCAGAAGCACCTTCAGGTAGGTATTGGGTAATAGAAGCCACATTAACTTCAGCCATAGAGGAAAAAGAAAAGCCGAGTGTGATAAATGCTGCTTTAAGTGCGGTCGAAATAGAAGATTTTTTAGTCATTTTTAGTTCTGTTATGGTTGCTATTTTTCTCAAGACGAATAATAATAAGCTCCGAACTCAATAGAGTAAATCATTTTTTATTTTTCATTGACTGCGGCAAGGTTGCAAGACGTTGTCGTGGTTTTGTTTTTACCAAATTTCAAGGAAAAAGAATGAAACAAATTCCAATGACCGTGCGCGGTGCGGAGCTATTACGTCAAGAATTAGATTTCTTAAAGAATGAGCGTCGCCCTGAAATTATCAAGGCGATTGCTGAAGCACGTGAGCATGGTGATTTAAAAGAAAATGCAGAATATCACGCTGCGCGTGAACAACAAGGTTTTTGCGAAGGACGCATTCAAGAAATTGAAAGCAAACTTGCAAATTGTCAGGTTATCGATGTCACTAAATTACCAAATAACGGAAAAGTTATTTTTGGTGCGACAGTTGTATTAGTGAATACCGATACTGATGAAGAAGTCACTTACCAAATTGTGGGCGATGATGAGGCAGATATTAAATCAGGTTTGATTTCTGTGAATTCACCGATTGCTCGTGGCTTGGTAGGGAAAGAGTTGGATGATACCGTAAATATTACCACACCAGGTGGAACGGTTGAGTTCGAGATTATTGAAGTAAATTATATCTAAAAAAACATCCCCTCAAATTGAGGGGATAACAATTATTTACGAGGCAGCTGGATTTTACCTTCCTCGCTTGGTCGATAAAGCACCAAAATATGTCCGATGGTTTGAACTTTAGATGATTTGGTTTCACGAACAATCGCATCAATGATTAATTGTTTGGTTTCGCGATCTGCGCCAGCAATTTTTACTTTGATTAATTCGTGATGATTTAACGCATTATCGATTTCGGCTAATACACCTTCGGTTAAGCCGTTACCGCCAAGCATGACGACAGGGCTAAGGTGATGAGCGAGTCCTTTTAAAAATTGTTTTTGTTTTGTTGATAATATTGTCATAAGGAATCCTTTAAATAGATGAATATGAATCATAAAAAGACCGAAAAGAGCGGTCAGAAAAAACGTGGTTTTTCAGCACTTTTTGGTAAGTCTAGCCTTGAATTTGGCAGATTGTACCCAAATATAGACGAAACTACTACAAAAAATAGTACAAAAGAAAGAGATTATGGGAAAGAAAAAACGTTCGGCGAGTTCTTCTCGTTGGCTAAACGAACATTTTAAAGATCCGTTTGTTCAGAAAGCACATAAACAAAAATTACGCTCACGTGCTTACTTTAAGTTAGATGAAATTCAACAAACGGATAAATTGTTTAAACCGGGAATGACTGTGGTGGATCTCGGTGCTGCACCAGGTGGTTGGTCACAGTATGTTGTGAGCCAAATTGGTGGAAAGGGCCGAGTGATTGCTTGTGATATTTTGGATATGAATCCAATTGTCGGCGTGGATTTCTTGCAAGGCGATTTTCGTGACGAAAATGTGCTGAATGCATTATTAGAACGAGTTGGTGAAGCAAAAGTTGATGTAGTAATGTCTGATATGGCGCCAAATTTTAGTGGTATGCCATCGGTTGATATTCCGCGAGCAATGTATTTAGTGGAACTGGCTTTAGATATGTGTAAGCAAGTTTTGGCAAAAAAAGGCAGTTTTGTGGTCAAAGTATTCCAGGGAGAAGGCTTCGATGAGTATTTGCGTGAAATTCGTTCACTGTTTAGTATTGTAAAAGTACGTAAACCAGAGGCCTCTCGTGGACGTTCGCGTGAAGTTTATATTGTAGCGAGTGGTTATAGAGGCGAATAATTGCTTTGATAGCTTTTCATTGTGTCACGGATGAGATAGTATCTCGTTTTATTTTAATTAACTTAAGAAAGGCAGGTTAAACCTTGAACGATATGGTCAAAAATCTAGTTCTATGGGTTGTGGTTGCAGTTGTAATGATGACGGCTTACCAAAGTTTTAACTCCAATGGCGTGAGTGACTCAACAGATTACACAACTTTTGTGTATGATGTGAGTAATAGTCAAGTGAAAGAAGCGCGTTTTGATGCGAATGAAATCACAGTGACCAAAAATGACGGTTCTAAATATATGACCGTTATGCCACCGTTGGAAGATAAAAAACTCTTAGACGACTTATTAAATAAAAAAGTCAAAATCGAAGGTACGCCTTTTGAAAAACGTAGTTTACTATCACAAATTTTGATTTCTTGGTTCCCGATGCTATTCCTTGTTGGAGTATGGATTTTCTTCATGCGCCAAATGCAAGGTGGTGGTGGCAAAGCCATGAGCTTTGGTAAAAGCCGTGCGAAAATGCTGAACCAAGACCAAATCAAAGTGACTTTTGCAGATGTTGCAGGTTGTGATGAAGCAAAAGAAGAAGTGGGTGAAGTAGTTGATTTCTTACGTGAACCGAAAAAATTCCAAAACCTGGGTGGTAAAATTCCAAAAGGTATTTTGATGGTTGGCCCTCCTGGTACAGGTAAAACTTTATTAGCTAAGGCTATTGCGGGTGAAGCAAAAGTACCTTTCTTTACGATTTCAGGTTCTGACTTTGTGGAGATGTTTGTGGGTGTTGGTGCTTCTCGTGTACGTGATATGTTCGAGCAAGCGAAGAAAAATGCACCATGCTTAATCTTTATTGATGAAATTGATGCGGTAGGTCGTCAACGTGGTGCCGGCTTAGGTGGTGGACATGATGAGCGTGAGCAAACCCTTAACCAAATGCTAGTTGAAATGGATGGTTTCGGTGGTAACGAAGGCGTAATCGTTATTGCCGCAACGAACCGTCCAGATGTACTTGACCCAGCATTAACTCGTCCGGGTCGTTTTGACCGTCAAGTTGTCGTGGGTTTACCGGATGTGAAAGGTCGTGAGCAAATTTTAAAAGTACACATGCGTAAAGTGCCAGTTGCTGATGATGTTGATGCGATGACACTTGCTCGTGGTACACCAGGTTATTCAGGTGCGGATTTAGCGAACTTGGTTAATGAAGCGGCATTATTTGCTGCTCGTAGCAATAAACGCACTGTATCGATGCTTGAGTTTGAAAAAGCAAAAGATAAGATCAATATGGGACCAGAACGTCGAACAATGATCATGACGGATAAACAAAAAGAATCAACAGCGTACCATGAAGCAGCTCATGCCATTGTTGGTTACTTAGTGCCTGAACATGATCCTGTACATAAAGTCACGATTATTCCTCGTGGCCGCGCCTTAGGTGTGACTTTCTTCTTGCCTGAAGGTGATCAAATTAGTATCAGCCAAAAACAATTAGAAAGTAAACTTTCAACTCTTTATGCAGGACGTTTAGCAGAAGATTTGATTTACGGTGAAGAAAATATTTCGACTGGTGCATCTAACGATATTAAAGTGGCAACCAATATTGCACGTAATATGGTGACCCAATGGGGCTTCTCAGATAAACTCGGTCCGATTCTTTATACCGAAGATGAAGGCGAAGTATTCTTAGGTCGCTCAATGGCGAAAGCAAAACATATGTCAGATGAAACGGCGCATGCGATTGATGAAGAAGTGCGTGCGATTGTAAATCGTAACTACGAGAGAGCAAGACAGATTCTGCTCGACAATATGGATATTCTTCACGCCATGAAAGATGCGTTAGTGAAATATGAAACCATTGAAGAAGAACAAATCAAACAGTTGATGAATCGTGAACCTGTTACCCCGCCATCAGGTTGGGAAGATAACAAAGGCACGAGCCCGAAAGCTAAGCCGCAAGAAGAAACAACTGAAAGTGCGGTTAATCATTCAGAAGATTCTGAAGAGTAAGAATAAAGCCTTCCTAATTAGGAAGGCTTTTTTATTTATAATGTCATTCTTTTCATCACTATATTCCGTTATAATCTAGCCTTTAAAATTTGATTTAAAAATTGACCGCACTTTATGAAACTTTATGCTAATAACAAATGTCTAGATTTATCATTCCCTCAAATTATGGGAATTTTGAATTTCACGCCCGATTCATTTTCAGATAGCGGACAGTTTTTTAGTCTAGACAAAGCATTATTTCAAGTTGAAAAAATGCTCAAAGAAGGTGCAACAATTATTGATATTGGCGGGGAATCAACTCGATCAATGGCAGAAGAAGTGCCAGAAACTGAAGAGTTGCAACGAGTGATACCTCTTGTTGAAGCCGTGCAAAAACGTTTTGATTGTTGGATTTCAGTGGATACCTCTAAAGCAATTGTGATGCAAGAAGCAGCTAAGGTTGGCATGGATTTAATCAATGATATTCGTGCTCTACGTGAACCTGGCGCACTCGAAATAGCAGGACAGTTGAATTTACCGACTTGTATCATGCATATGCAAGGACAGCCGCGCACAATGCAGACTAATCCGCATTATGATGATGTAGTCAAAGATGTTTATCAATTTTTAGAGGCTCGGACTCAAGCTTGTCTAGAGGCAGGAATTGCCAAAGAAAATATTATTTGGGATATGGGGTTTGGTTTTGGTAAGACCGTGCAGCATAATTATAAACTTTTACAGCAGTTAGCTCACTTTTGTGAAAGTGGTTATCCCATTTTAGCAGGCCTTTCACGTAAATCGATGATTGGTGCCGTATTAGATAAACCCGTAACTGAACGTGTTGTGGGAAGTGTAGCTGGCGCATTAATTGCTGCACTAAATGGTGCGACAATTTTACGCGTACATGATGTGGCTGCAACGGCAGATGCTTTGAAAGTATGGCAAACAACGCAACAGGCGTAAGAAAGTAACAGATTTTATATGTTGTAGAGTAAATGATTTCTGCAATATCAATTATTCAAATTTATAAGGAATGAACATGGCAAATCGTAAATATTTTGGTACAGATGGCGTACGCGGTAAAGTGGGTACTTATCCAATCACGCCTGATTTCGCATTGAAATTAGGTTGGGCTGCGGGTAAGGTTTTAGCTTCACAAGGTTCTCGCACAGTATTAATCGGAAAAGATACTCGTATTTCAGGTTATATGTTGGAATCTGCTCTTGAAGCAGGTTTAGCTGCAGCTGGCTTAACTGCTGCATTTACCGGCCCAATGCCAACCCCTGCCGTGGCTTATTTAACTCGTACTTTCCGTTTAGAAGCGGGAATTGTGATTTCTGCATCGCATAATCCTTACTATGATAATGGAATTAAATTCTTCTCTGCGGAAGGAACAAAATTACCGGACCATATTGAAGAGGCTATTGAAGCCATGCTCGATCAGCCAATGGATTGCGTTGAATCAGCTGAATTAGGTAAAGCTCGTCGTATTAACGATGCGGCAGGTCGTTATATTGAATTTTGTAAGAGTACATTCCCAGCTCATCTTGGTTTAGATGGTTATAAAATCGTAGTGGATTGTGCAAATGGTGCGACTTACCATATTGCACCAAATGTATTACGTGAATTAGGTGCGGAAGTAATTGAAATTGGTGCGACTCCAAATGGGATTAACATCAATGAGAAATGTGGCGCAACTGATGTAAAAGCATTACAAGAAAAAGTGCTTGAAACTAAAGCGGATGTTGGCCTTGCTTATGATGGTGATGGCGACCGTATTATGATGGTAGATCACTTAGGTAATAAAGTGGATGGTGACCAAATCCTTTTCATTATTGCTCGTGAAGCTTTACGTTCAGGTCAGCTAAAAGGTGGCGTAGTGGGCACATTAATGAGTAATATGAGCTTAGAGATTGCTTTAAAAATGTTAGGTGTACCTTTTGTGCGTGCTAACGTTGGCGACCGTTATGTGTTAGAAAAAATGGTAGAACATAACTGGACGCTAGGCGGAGAAAACTCAGGCCATATCATTATTGCTGATAAAAATACGACAGGTGATGGTATTATTGCATCACTAGCGGTATTAAGTGCAATGGTTCAACATCGTTTATCTTTAAACGAGCTGGCAAGCGCGGTGAAATTATTCCCTCAAGTGCTGATTAATGTTCGTTTTGCGGGCGGTGCAAATCCATTAGAAAGCGAAGCTGTAAAAGCGGTAGCCGCTGATGTGGAAAAACGCTTAGAAGGTAAAGGTCGAATTTTACTGCGTAAGTCAGGTACTGAGCCTCTTATTCGCGTCATGGTCGAATGTGAAGACGGTGTACTTGCAAAACAATGTGCAGAAGAAATTGCAGAAGCAGTGAAAGCGAATTAATTGAATGGGGGGGGGCCCCCATTTTTGATCATAAAATTTATCTTTTATTATTTTTAGGAAAGCAAAGAGATGAAAATTTTTATTATGCGACATGGGGAGGCTGAAGTAGTGGCTTCATCAGATGAGACTCGGCGTTTAACTGACTATGGACGCAAACAATCAATATCACAAGGTCAATGGTTTAAAGAGCATCTAAATTCAACCGCACTTTCAGTTCAGAAAGTGATTGTCAGTCCTTATGTTCGTGCTCAAGAAACGTTTGAACTCGTCAATTCAGCGTTAGACAATATTCTTAATGATGTTGAAACTTGGAGTGGGATTACACCTTATGGGAATGCGACGCTGGTAGCAGATTATTTATCTGTTTTGCAGGAACAAGGTGTTGAAAGTGTTCTGCTTGTTTCTCATTTACCTTTAGTAGGAAGTATTGTTTCAGAGCTTTATGGCAAGCGAAATCCAATCAGTTTTTATCCCTCAACGATTGTTCAAATTGACTGGAATGGTGAAAAAGGCACCATTGAAACTTTCCATTATCCAAAATAGAATGGCTAAAATACGAAAAACAAAGTTTATATGATTTACTTTTTAAAAGCAGTCAAAAATAAACAACACCTAAAAATGTGTATTTTTAGGTGTTTTTTAAAATTTTTTTTGATAGACTGAAAATGAGCTATAAATAAATAGCTTAAATTAGCCTCATAATGATACAAGGAGAGTAGCCATGAAAAATGAAAATACCGTTGAAGATAAAGTAGCTAAAGTAAAAGAAGTTACTGAAAATAAAGCAACTGAAGCAAAAGATACAACAGTAAATGTTGTGACTCAAGTTAAGGATGCCCTAGTTTCCGCGGCCCACTATATTAAAGATGCGGTGGCAAGTGGGGCATCAGATACAAAACATGCAGTATCTGAGGCAAAAGATGCAGTTGAAGAGAAAGCGGCTGAAATAAAAGATGCAGCCGACGATAAAGTATCAGAAGCAAAACATGCAGTATCTGAAGCAAAAGACGCTGTTGAAGAGAAAGCAGCTGAAGTAAAAGCAGCGGTAGAGCATAAAGCTGCTGAATTAAAAGATGCAGCTGAAGATAAAGTATCAGAAGCAAAACGTGCGGTTTCTGAAGCAAAACGTGCATTGTCTGAAGCAAATGATGCAGTTGAAAAGATGGCTGCTGAACTAAAAGAAGCGGTAGAACATAAAGCATCTGAAGCAAAAGATGCAGTTAAAGACAAAGCATCTGAAGTAAAAGCTGAAGCTGAAGATAAAGTAGAAGAAACAAAAAATGTAGTTTCTAAAGCAAAAGATGCCGTTGTAGATAAGGTCACTGAATTAAAAGATGCTGTTGTAAACAAAGCAGCTGAAGTAAAAAATGCGGTTTTTGAAGCCAAAGATGAAGCTGAAGACAAAGCGTCTGAAGTGAAGGCTGAGGCTGAAGAAAAGGCATCAGAAGCAAAACGCGCAGTATCTGAAGCAAAAGATGAAGTCGCAGACAAGTCATCTGAAGCAAAAGATGCAGTCAAAGACAAAGCATCTGAATTAAAAGATGCAGTATCTGAAGCAAAAGATGTAATGTCTTCTAAAGTTGAAGCAGCAAAAGATGCAACAGTAAGCGCGGCTGTACAAGTTAAAGATGCAGTGGTTGCAGCTGCTAATTATGTTAAACATGTTGCGGAAGATAAAATAACCGAAGCAAAAGATGCTGTGTGCTCTAAAGCAGAGGAAGTAAAAAATGTAGATTCTAAAACAAAAGATCAATCTGCAGCCGTAAAAAAGTAACCATAAATTGGAGAATAATAATGAAAAAATCAGTATTAGCAGTAGCATTAGTATTAGGTGTAGGTTTGGTCGTAACATGTTGTTTCGATAAAGAGGAAACAACACAAAAAGTTGAGCCTTCAAAAGATGCAACCTCAAGTGTTGCAGTACAAGTTAAAGATACAGCAAAAGATGCTGCAGCTGATGTTAAAAATGTTACAACTGACGCAAAAGATACTACATCAAATAAAATGGCCGAAGCTAAAGATGCAGTAGTAGATAAAGCTGTTGAAGTAAAAGATGCGGTCGCTGATAAAGCTGTTGAAGTAAAAGATGCGGTCGCTAATAAAGCTGTTGAAGTAAAAGATGCGGTCGCTGATAAAGCTGTTGAAGTAAAAGATGCGGTCGCTAATAAAGCTGTTGAAGTAAAAGATGCGGTCGCTGATAAAGCTGTTGAAGTAAAAGATGCGGTCGCTGATAAAGCTGTTAAAGTGAAAGACGCAGTAGCTGATAAAGCAGCTGAAGTAAAAGATGCGATGTCTTCTAAAATGGAAGCAGCAAAAGGTTCAGCTTCTGAAATGAAAGATGCGGCAGCAGATAAAATGGCTGAAGCAAAAGATGCAATGTCTTCTAAAATGGAAGCAGCAAAAAACTCAGCTTCAGAAGCAAAAGATGCTGTAGTAGATAAAGGCGGTGAAATGAAAGATGCAGCAGCAGATAAAATGGCTGAATTAAAAGATGCTGTTGAAGATAAAGTATCAGAAGCAAAACGTTCGGTTTCTGAAGCAAAACGTGCATTGTCTGAAGCAAATGATGCAGTTGAAAAGATGGCTGCTGAACTAAAAGAAGCGGCAGCTGATAAAGCGGCTAAAGCAAAAGATGCTGTGACTAAATAATTAAACTTTTGTAAAATAAAAACCTATCAGAGATTATCTGGTAGGTTTTTGTTTTTGGAGCAATTGAAATGTTATGTGCAATTTATAAAAGTAAACGTAAACCAGGCTGCTACCTTTATATTTCCAAACGAGATGATTTTTCAGCTGTACCAGATATATTAATGCAGAGTTTTGGTAAACCTCAGTTTCTTATGCCTTTCAATTTGAAGGGGAGTAAACCGCTTGTTCATGCTGATAAAGATGAGGTTATGGAGAAAATTACTCAGCAAGGATTTTATCTCCAAATGCCAAAACAAGATGATGGCTTATTTAATAGTTTGAGTGAGATCAAATAAGCCTTTTATTTTTTCCTAAAAATCTCCAAATCTTGCTTTATCTCAATATTTTATTCAAAAAACTCCTTTAGAATTGAGCGCACTTTTAAAAGGAGAATAAAAATGAGTAGTTTCTTTGTGGCAGGTACAGATACTGACGTGGGTAAGACCACCGCCTGTCGTGCTATTATTCAGGCATTACAAGCAAAGGGCGTACGAATTGTGGGTTATAAGCCGATTGCTTGTAGCTGTGAAGCAGGTATCTATCCTATAGAAAATCAGTCGAATGAATCCGAAACAGATTATGATGCCGAAAATAATTCAGATGTATTGGCTTTAATGGATGCAACAAATGAGTCCGTATCCTATCAGGAAGTGAATAGTTATACTTTTGCACATCCTATGCCGATGCTGACTCGAGATAAATCACGCATTAAATTAAGCAAGATTGATCAGGCTTTAACGACATTAGTGAAAAAATATCAATCCGTTGTAGTAGAAGGCTCATTTGGCTTACTCACCCCCATGGCGGAAGATAAAAGCTTTGCTGATTGGGTTGTTGAGCATAAAATGCCCATTGTATTGGTCGTAGGTATTAAAGAAGGTTGTATCAACCATGCGCTACTTACCGCTCAAGTAATTAAACAACTTGGCGTGCCTTTACTGGGCTGGATTGCAAATCGAATTAATCCTTGCTTGGGCCACTACAAAGAAGTTATAGAGATTTTAGAAGCTCAGATTGATGCGCCATTGTTAGGAAAAATCCCTTATATTCATAAACCAGAATCCCAAGAGTTAGGACATTATTTAACGAATATTGATCGCTTAATGTATATGCAGACAGAATTAGTTAAATAGTCACTTTAAATAAAAAGTAAAAGTGCGGTTAAAACTTATTAGATTTTAACCGCACTTTTTTATTCTTCATTTTCAGAGAGCTCTTTTTTCAGAATATCCTCTTCCGCTAGGCTAGATAAACGAGCAATGGCATTGCGATAAGAGATTTCAAGGGTTTCTCGGCTTGTTGCAATTACGCCTTGATCAACTAAGAATCCATCGTTTACGTCATATACCCATCCATGTAGAGAAAGATTCTGTCCTCGTTCCCAAGCACTTTTTACGATAGAAGTACGTCCAAGGTTATAAACTTGTTCTGCCACATTTAACTTAGTTAACATGTCTGCGCGTTTTTCTGCAGACAGATTGCCCAATAGGTGGCCATGTTTGAACCAAATATCACGAATATGGAGTAACCAGTTATTGATTAATCCAAGATCTTTATCTTGCATAGCAGCTTTAATACCGCCGCAATTTGTGTGGCCACAGATAATGATATGTTCAATTTTGAGTACATCAACGGCATATTGCACAACAGAAAGGCAGTTTAAATCAGTATGAATAACCTGATTGGCAACATTACGATGAACAAATAACTCGCCAGGCTCAAGATTTGTTAGTTTTTCGGCTGGAACGCGGCTATCCGAGCAACCAATCCAAAGATAATGAGGTGTTTGGTGATCGGCAAGTTCTTTGAAATACGTGGAGTTTTCTTCTTTCATTCTTTGCGCCCAACTGTAGTTGTTAGCAAAGAGCTGTTTAATTTTGTCCATTTTTACTTTCCTTAATACAATGTGCTGAAAGATTACTTTAAGCACAATAAGTGAAATAGGGATAAAATTTATCGCCTAAAATGATGACCGCACTTTAAAGAAAGTGCGGTCAATTTAAACAATATTTTTAGAAATTTGCATTTCTTGGTGCGCGAGGGAATGGAATCACATCGCGAATATTTTGTACGCCTGTTACATAAACGATTAAGCGTTCAAAACCAAGACCAAAGCCTGAATGTGGTACAGTACCATATTTACGAAGATCGCGATACCACCAGTAATCTTCAGGATTTAAGCCCATTTCTTCCATACGTTTATCTAAAATTTCTAAACGTTCTTCACGTTGTGAACCACCGATGATTTCACCAATTCCTGGAGCGAGAATATCCATTGCAGCTACAGTTTTGCTATCGTCATTTAAACGCATATAGAAGGCTTTGATATCTTTCGGATAGTTTTTCACGACAACAGGTGATTTGAAATATTCTTCTGCTAAGAAACGTTCATGTTCAGAAGATAAATCGATCCCCCAAGAAACAGGGAATTCGAATTTCTTACCTGATTTTAATAACACGTCGATCGCATCGGTATAGTCGATTTGAGCAAAATCAGAGTTTACAAAGTTTTCTAAACGAGTAATCACATCTTTATCTACATGTTTTTCAAAGAATTTCAAGTCATCTTTACGTTCAGCAAGCACGGCGCGGAACACGTATTTCAACATGTCTTCTGCTAATTTAGCATTGTCAGCAAGTGTTGCAAAAGCAACTTCAGGTTCAACCATCCAGAATTCTGCAAGGTGACGAGTTGTATTTGAATTTTCAGCACGGAATGTTGGACCGAAAGTATAGATTTTGCTTAATGCACACGCGTAAGTCTCACCATTTAATTGGCCTGAAACGGTTAAAAATGATTCTTTGCCGAAGAAGTCTTGACTGAAATCGACTTTACCATCTTCACCACGAGGAAGATTTTCTAAATCAAGCGTTGAGACACGGAACATTTCACCCGCACCTTCAGTATCTGATGCAGTAATTAATGGGGTAGCCACCCAATAGAAACCTTGTTCATGGAAGAAGCGATGAATAGCTTGAGCTAAGCAGTGACGAACACGTGCGACAGCACCAATAATATTGGTACGAGGACGTAAGTGTGCCACTTCACGTAAGTATTCAATTGAGTGACGTTTCGCTGCCATTGGATAAGTATCAGGATCTTCTACAAACCCTGTCACTTCTACTTTTTCAGCTTGAAGTTCAACAGCTTGACCTTCAGCTGGTGACTCAACAATAGTACCTGTTACGATAACAGAGCAACCCGTTGTTAAGCGTAAGACTTCGCTCTCATAATTTTCAATATCGTTATTAACAATCGCTTGAATAGGATCAAAGCAAGAGCCGTCATAAACAGCAAGGAAAGAAAGACCCGCTTTAGAGTCACGACGGGTACGGACCCATCCGCGTACGGTAACTTTTTCGCCTATAGCGATTTTACCTTGTAACACATCAACAATAGATGCAACTTTAGACATATAAACCTCTGTAATTCATTATAAATTAGGCAATAAAACTGTGTTAGTTTACCTTAAATCGCAAAATTTTCCATAAAAAGTTAGTGTAAATCGGGCTTGCACAGTAAAATAATTCCTTCACTTTATTTAGGAGAAAAACTATGTGGTCTGATATTTTGACCGGCTATGGCATTTTTATTTTAGAGATTTTAACGATTTTACTTGTAATCGCAGCTATCGTAGCAATGATTATTTCTGCAAAGCAACGTAATGCGGCACATCATGGTGAATTAGTTGTGACAGATCTTTCTGAAGAATTTAAGGAAACAGTTAAGTATTTACGCGATTTCCAACTTTCAGAAGAAGAGCTTAAACAAGCGGAAAAAACAGAGAAGAAAGCCAAAAAACAAGAAGCAAAGGATTTAAAAGCAAAATTAAAAAACGGTGAGAAAGCAGCACCTAAACCTTGTGTTTACGTGCTCGATTTTAAGGGTGATATTTCTGCATCAGAAACAACCGCACTTCGTGAGGAAATTTCGGCAATTATTAATGTGGCAAAAGCCGATGATGAAGTCTTATTACGTTTAGAAAGCCCTGGTGGTGTTGTTCATGGTTATGGCTTAGCTGCTTCACAGCTAGCTCGCTTAAAACAAAAAGGGATTAAATTAACGGTTGCAGTAGATAAGGTCGCTGCAAGTGGTGGATACATGATGGCTTGTGTGGCAGATAAAATTGTTTCTGCGCCTTTTGCGATTATCGGTTCTATTGGTGTGGTTGCACAAATCCCTAATATTCATCGTTTATTAAAAAAACATGATGTCGATGTTGATGTGATGACAGCCGGGGAGTTTAAACGTACAGTCACAGTGTTAGGTGAGAATACCGAAAAAGGAAAACAAAAATTCCAAGCTGAACTTGAAGAAACCCATCAATTATTTAAACAATTTGTGGCCCAAAATCGACCACACTTAGATGTGGATAAAGTCGCAACTGGTGAGCATTGGTTTGGTCAGCAAGCTCTAGAGCTTCAGCTGGTCGATGAGTTAGCAACTAGTGATGATATTATTCTTGAAAAAATGAAAGATAAGCCTGTTATCTCAGTGAAATACAAAGTGAAAAAGCCACTTTTACAAAAAATAGGTAAACAGGCAGAAGAAAGTATTGAGGGTATTATCCATCGAAATTTAACAAAAAATGGGCAAGATTTTATTCAATAAGAAAAATGTTTACTTATTTGACAACTCTTTACACAACTTTACAAAAAAGTTCCATAAAAAATCATTTTTTAATGTTTTTTTATTTACAAGTTAAAGAATTATGACTACCATATGCAATGAAACTTTTTATAGTTTTATTTGTAAAATTTATAAAGTTTAGTTGTGTAGGTTCTTCTTGCAAGGATTGCACCTTAACAGTAAAAAGGTAAAGACATGAAATTATCTCGTATTTTATTATCTGCAGTTGCAGTAGCAACAGTTGCTGCTTGTGGTAACTTAAGTAAAGTTACAGAAGCTGGTACACCAGAATATAAAGAAGTTGATGGTCAACAAGTACCACAACTTGTATGGCCTAAAATTGATAAAGCAGGCTTCAACCATGATGGCAGCCAATTCGGTACTTGGCCAAATTGGAATAATGTTCGTATGATTGAAAATGGTATGAACAAAGATCAGATTCGTCAATTAATCGGTGATCCACACTTCTCTGAAGGTTTATACGGTGTTGAAGAGTGGGATTATGTGTTCAACTATCGTGAGAACGGTGTTCACAAAATTTGTCAATACAAAATATTATTTGACAAAAACCACAATGCTCAAAGCTTCTTCTGGTATCCAAACGGTTGTAACGGTAATTCAGCATTCAATTTGAGCGGTGACTTCTTATTTGACTTCAATAAAGACACCTTAACTGCACAAGGTAAACAAGTTGTTGATAGCGTAGCATCTCAATTAAAATCTACTGGTGCTAAAGAAGTTAAAGTTGCAGGTTATACAGACCGTTTAGGTTCTGATGCTTATAACTTAAATCTTTCACAACGTCGTGCTGATCGTGTTAAAGCACGTTTAATTAAAGATGGTGTGAATACTCAAATTACCGCTGTTGGCTACGGTAAAAACCCTCAAGTGAAAGCTTGTGATGGTATTCCACATGGTCAAGCATTAAAAGATTGTTTACGCCCTAATCGTCGCGTTGAGATCACTGCTTCTGGTTCTGTATTAAAATTACAAGAAGGTGGTCAAGTTAACGGTGGTACTCAAGGTCCAGCACCTCTTTATCAAAAATAATAGATAGAGAAGATAGAAAGAGCGTAATGAAAATTACGCTCTTTTTTTATCTGATGTTTAAGAAATTATTCAAGTAGAAGTTCTTCAATCAATTTAGTGGTTAAGTTGATATAACTCCCATTAAAACGATGACTGAAATTTAGTAGATAATAGAGCTGATAAAGGTGTTTTCTTTCTTCAAAGCCGTCTTTATCAAGAGGTAAAGTGCGGTCATAAATTTCATAGAATTCAGGCGAGAAAGGTTGGAATAGTTCACTGAATGCTAAATCACATTCTCTATCCCCCCAGTAGCAAGCAGGGTCATAAGTAAAGGTTTGGTTACCTACAACAGCAGTATTTTCAATCCATAAGTTACCATGTAACAAAGAGGGCTTCGGATTATGTTTTGCAAGCTTTTGTTTTACTTTCTCAGTTATTAAATCAAGATCGCCAAAATCCAATCCTTTATCTTTGCAAAGCTGTAATTGCCATCCAATGCGTTGTTCTGCAAAGAATTTCGCCCAGCTCCCATTCCATTTGTTAGGTTGATACTCAGGACCAAGCCAAGTATCAAAATCTAAACCATAGTTTTTAGTACCGGATACTTGATGAAGTTTTGCTAATTCTTCGCCAAAATGTGCGGTGGCATCAGTTTGTTGAGTAATAGGAAGTGCTTCTAACAATAAGAAACTATGATTTTGAGAACAGCCTACGCCATACACTTGTGGAAGTCTGATTGTATTGGTTTTGTCTAGTAGGTTTAATTGATCAGCCTTAGCACGAAACATTGAACGATAAGACCGTTCATTCACTTTAACAAAGACAGGTTGGATTCCATCCGTAATAAGCCAAGTTTCATTCACTTCGCCACCAGGAACTTTGTTTTTTTCTTTGATGTTATAGTAAGCACCAAATTGATCAGCTAAGACTTGAGAAATTGATTTCCACATAATACGCCTCCTAGACATGCTCGATTCTCCTTCATTCTATCCAAAATGTTAAAAATTACTGTGATATATCTCAAAAAATAGCAAAAATCTTTGTCATTTTTCATCTGAAACATCAATTCACTAATAAACGCGTGATTTTTTAATGAGTTAGTATTATCATTAAGTGTATTTTTAGTTAGAAAAGATAATCAGGGGAAACTATGCAACATCTGAAAGATCTTGTTGAGAAAGCAAAGTCAGCGATTGAACAAATCGAAAATAAAAGTTTAGCCACATTAGATGAAATTCGTGTGGAATATTTTGGTAAAAAAGGGCATTTCACCCAACTTATGCAAGAATTGCGTAATGTTGCTGCAGAAGAGCGTCCAGCAATGGGAGCTAAAATCAATGAAGCAAAACAAGCGGCATTAGATTTTTTAAATGCTAAAAAAGCAGAATGGGAGCAAGCAGAACTCAATGCGAAATTGGAAAAAGAGCGTATTGATGTGAGTCTTCCAGGTCGTAAAACAGAAACGGGTGGTTTACACCCAGTGACTATTACCATTAATCGCGTAACAAAATTCTTTTCAGAGTTAGGTTTTTCTGTGGAAACCGGTCCCGAAATTGAAAGTGATTATTATAATTTCGATGCATTAAATATCCCTAAACATCACCCAGCACGTGCTGATCATGATACTTTTTGGTTTAATCCTGAATTATTACTCCGTACACAAACCTCAGGTGTGCAAATTCGTACCATGGAAAAAATGCAACCGCCTATTCGTATTATGGCACCTGGTCGTGTATATCGTAACGACTACGATCAAACACACACACCAATGTTCCATCAAATTGAATTGCTTTATGTAGATAAAAAAGCAAACTTCACTGAGTTAAAAGGCTTATTACACGATTTCTTACGTGCATTTTTTGAAGAAGATTTACAAGTTCGTTTCCGTCCATCCTATTTCCCATTTACTGAGCCTTCTGCTGAAGTCGATGTAATGGGCAAAAATGGTAAATGGTTAGAAGTTTTAGGTTGTGGTATGGTGCATCCTAATGTGTTACGTAACGTAGGTATTGATCCAAATGAATATTCTGGCTTCGCAGTAGGCATGGGGGTTGAGCGTTTAACTATGTTACGCTACAACGTCACAGATTTGCGTTCATTCTTTGAAAACGACTTACGTTTTTTAAAACAATTTAAGTAATTAACTGTTTGGTTAAATTGACGATAATGATTAATTTAGAACGTAACACGTTCATCAATAAAGGATACAGATATAATGAAATTTAGTGAAAATTGGGTGAGAGAATGGGTTAATCCATCAATTTCAACAGAGCAGTTATGTGATCAAATCACGATGCTTGGTTTAGAAGTTGATGGTGTTGAAAAAGTAGCTGGCGACTTTACAGGTGTTGTTGTGGGTGAAGTTGTTGAATGTGCGCAACACCCAGATGCAGACAAATTACGTGTCACTAAAGTAAATGTTGGTGGCGACCGTTTATTAGATATCGTTTGTGGTGCACCAAATTGCCGTCAAGGTTTAAAAGTAGCATGTGCAACTGAAGGCGCTGTATTACCTGGTGATTTTAAGATTAAGAAGACTAAATTACGTGGACAACCTTCAGAAGGGATGCTTTGCTCATTCTCTGAATTAGGTATTGATGTGGATGCAGATGGTATTATTGAATTACCGTTAGATGCACCAGTAGGCACAAATCTACGTGAATATTTAGATTTAGATGATAAAGCCATTGAAATTAGTTTAACGCCAAACCGTGCAGATTGTTTAAGCATTGCAGGTATTGCACGTGAAGTTGGCGTGGTTAATAAACAAGTTGTTAATCAACCGCACTTTGATGCTGTACCGGCAACAATTTCAGATAAAGTTCAAATTGAATTAAACGCGCCAGAAGCATGTCCACGTTATTTATTGCGCGTGGTGAAAAATGTGAATGTTAAAGCACAATCACCAATTTGGTTACAAGAAAAATTACGTCGTTGCGGTATTCGTTCTATCGACCCAATTGTAGATATTACTAACTATGTTTTACTTGAATTAGGCCAACCAATGCATGCTTTTGATGCATCAAAAGTAGCTCAACCTGTTCAAGTGCGTTTAGCCAATAACGACGAAGAACTCGTTTTATTAGATGGCACAACCGCAAAATTACAACCGAATACTTTAGTGATTGCAGATCAAACTGGTCCATTAGCAATGGCGGGTATCTTTGGTGGTCAAGCTAGCGGTGTTGATGCCGAAACAACAAAAGATGTGATTTTAGAGGCTGCATTCTTTGCACCATTAGCGATTGCGGGACGTGCAAGACAATACGGTTTACACACAGATTCTTCACATCGCTTTGAACGTGGTGTTGATTTTACGCTACAACGTCACGCAATGGAACGTGCAACAGCATTGTTACTTGACATTTGCGGTGGTGAAGCAGGCGAAATTTGTGAAGTCGTGAGTGAGCAATATTTACCAAAAGTCAATGAAGTCACTTTACGTCGTGAAAAATTAGATAGCTTATTAGGTCATCATATCGAAACTGAAACCGTGACCGAGATTTTTGAGCGTTTAGGTTTTGCCGTGAAATATGCTAATGATGTTTGGACCGTGACTTCTGCAAGCTGGCGTTTTGATATTGAAATCGAAGAAGATTTAATTGAAGAAGTAGCGCGTATTTATGGTTATAACAGCATTCCAAATAATGCGCCATTAGCACATCTTCGTATGCGTGAGCATAAAGAAGCCGATTTAGAATTAAGCCGAATTAAGACCGCACTTGTGGATGCAGATTATCAAGAAGCGATTACTTATAGCTTCGTTGATCCAAAAGTACAGACTTTACTTCATCCAGAAATTGATGCACTTGTATTGCCAAACCCAATTTCAGTTGAAATGTCAGCAATGCGCGTTTCATTGTTAAGCGGATTACTCGGTGCAGTGCTATACAACCAAAATCGTCAACAAAACCGTGTGCGTTTATTTGAAACAGGTTTACGTTTTGTTCCTGATACGAATGCTGAATTTGGTGTACGCCAAGAATTTGTTCTTGCGGGTGTAATTACCGGTACAGCGAAATCAGAATGCTGGACGGGTAAAGCAGAAAATGTAGATTTCTTTGATCTTAAAGGTAATTTAGAAAGCATTCTTTCTCTCACTGAAGTGGGGAGTCGAGTTAAGTTTGTGGCAAAAGCACACAGTGCATTGCACCCTGGACAATCTGCTTCAATTGAATTAGATGGAAAAGAAATTGGTTTTATTGGAACTATTCATCCACTTATCGCTCAAAAACTAGGATTAAATGGCAAAGCAGTTGTTTTTGAAATTTTATGGGATGCCATTGCAAATCGTCGAGTAGTTCAAGCCAAAGAGATTTCAAAATTCCCAGCAAACCGTCGTGACTTAGCTTTAGTCGTTGCTGATAATGTGCCAGCAGGCGATATTATCGAAGCATGTAAGCAAGCTGGCGGAGAAAAATTAACACAAGTCAATTTATTCGACGTATATCAAGGCATTGGCGTTGCTAGCGGACATAAAAGCTTAGCAATCAGTTTAACCATTCAAGATAATGAAAAAACGCTTGAAGATGATGAGATTAATGCGGTAATCTCTGCTGTATTAAACGAAGTTAAACAACGCTTTAATGCGGAGCTTAGAGACTAAACAGGAGACTAACATGGCAACGATTACAAAAATTGATATTACTGAATACTTATTAGATAAGTATCAATTACAAAAAGCTGAAGCTAAAGCATTAGTGGAAGACTTTTTTGAGGAAATTCGTTTATCGTTAGAATCTGGTGGTGAAGTGAAATTATCAGGTTTTGGTAATTTTGAACTTCGTAATAAAGCTTCCCGTCCAGGGCGTAATCCAAAAACAGGTGAAAGCATTCCTGTTTCTGCTCGCCGAGTAGTGGCATTCAAGCCAGGGCAAAAATTACGTGCTCGTGTGGAAAACACCAAGCCAAAACACAAGCCAAAACAATAGTAAGAAAAGTGCGGTCGTTTTTGACCGCACTTTTGTCAGGATTGAACATGAATAAGATTAAATGTGCTTTTTTAGTCGCAGGAAGTTTTTTACTTTTTGCTTGTTCAAGTGGTGTTCGTGAAGATTATGCAATGAACTATAAAGGTCAGATTGGTGATCCTATTATGGCCATTGCCATGTTAAGTGAACAACAATATGAATGGGCCGGTACACCATATGTTTTAGGCGGGCAATCTCGTGGTGGTATCGATTGTTCGGGTTTTGTGCAAAAGACCTTTATTGACCGTTTTAACATTCGCCTTCCTCGTACAACGAAAGATCAAGCGGGTTATGGAAAACTTGTTCGCAAAGAAGATATCCAAACTGGCGATTTAATTTTCTTTAAGACTGGGCGTGGACCAAATGGCTACCATGTTGGGATTTATGTAAAAGAAGATAAATTTTTACATGCTTCAACCAAAGGTGGTGTGATTTATTCTTCGATGAATAGCCCTTATTGGAAAAAAGCTTTTTGGCAAGTTAGACGAGTATAGTAAAAGTAAAAAAAGTGCGGTTAATTTTAACCGCACTTTTTCTTTTATGGATTTACTGTAGGTCGAATGCCTAATGTATGACAAATTGCATAAGTGAGTTCGCTACGATTTAACGTGTAGAAATGGAAGTCATTCACGCCTTCACTCGAAAGAATTTTGACCATATCCATTGCGACGCTCGCCGCGACGAGATTGCGAGTAGTAGGATCATCATCTAATCCTTCATATGCTTTAGCCAACCATGCCGGAATTTTTACATTCGTAAATGATGCCATTTTTTGAAGTTGTTTAAAGTTGGTTACGGGGAGAATACCTGGAACAATTTCAGCATCAATGCCAATGGAAGCACAGCGATCACGGAAGCGAAGGTAACTGTCAATATCAAAGAAGAATTGAGTAATAACATGATTCGCACCCGCATCAATTTTACGTTTCAAATTGATTAAATCAGCTTGTGCTGATTTTGCTTCTGGGTGAACTTCAGGGTATGCCGCAACTGAAATATCAAAATCAGCCACAGAGCGGAGTAGTTCAACTAAATCGGCCGCATAGAATGGTTTCTTCGCATAACCTTTTGGTTCATCACCACGCAATGCGACGATGTGACGAATTCCGCTATCCCAATAATCTTTTGCAATTTCTTTTAATTCTTCAGGTGTCGCATCAATACCTGTTAAATGTGGTGCGGCTTCTAAGCCTGTTTCTGCTTTAATGGCTTTTACGATGCTATGTGTACGATCACGTTCACCAGAATTTGCGCCGTAAGTCACGGAAACAAATCTAGGGTTTAACACTTTTAAGCGATGAATGGAATCCCAAAGCATACTTTCCATTTTTTCATTTTTAGGCGGAAAGAACTCAAAGGAGACATTAATTTTTTTGTTAATGTCGGCAAGATGTTGATTTAATGTGTTAATCTCTTTTGCGTAGCTCATAGCATACCTTTTTACGTTTTCATTAGAATGCACTTATCATAAGACAAGAACTAATATGCGTCAATTTCAATGATTTCATTAAAATGATGAATGAAATTAATGATTATTTATTACGCGTTGTATTTTAAAAGAAAATCAATTTATTTGCACAAAAAGTTAGCATTTTGGCTAAAAATAGGTATAATACGCCGACCCTGTAAATGCACGGATTCCCACCGTGCATTATTTTATCGAGATCACACTCGAAGGGGTGGAGATTAAGATTAATGGTTGTGTTTCAAATAATATGGAACACTGGGTATCAAACTTATATTTTGGTAATTAATTAATGAAAACTTTTGTAGCAAAACCGGAAACAGTAAAACGTGACTGGTATGTGGTAGATGCGACAGGTAAAACTTTAGGTCGTTTAGCTACTGAATTAGCACGCCGTCTTCGTGGTAAACACAAGGCTGAGTACACTCCACACGTAGATACTGGTGATTACATCATCGTTATCAACGCAGACAAAGTGGCAGTAACTGGTCGTAAAGAAACAGATAAACTTTACTACTGGCACACTGGCTATGTAGGTGGTATTAAACAAGCGACTTTCAAAGAAATGATCGCTCGCCGTCCTGAAGCGGTGATTGAAATTGCGGTTAAAGGTATGTTGCCAAAAGGTCCATTAGGCCGTGCAATGTTCCGTAAATTAAAAGTGTATGCAGGTGCAGAACACCAACACGCAGCACAACAACCACAAGTATTAGACATTTAATCACGAGGTTTAGGAAATGGCAGAGAATCAAAACTACGGCACTGGTCGCCGCAAAAGCTCTTCAGCTCGTGTATTTATCAAACCGGGCAGTGGTAAAATCACTATCAACCAACGTGAATTAGACGTATATTTCGGTCGCGAAACAGCTCGTATGATCGTACGTCAACCGTTAGAATTAGTGGAATTAACTGATAAATTAGACCTATACATCACTGTTAAAGGTGGTGGTATTTCTGGTCAAGCGGGTGCAATCCGTCACGGTATCACTCGTGCATTGATGGAATATGATGAGACTTTACGTCCTGCTCTTCGTGCAGCTGGCTTCGTTACTCGTGACGCACGTCGCGTTGAACGTAAAAAAGTTGGTTTACACAAAGCACGCCGTCGTCCACAATACTCCAAACGTTAATTTTTTATTATCGTTTCAAGAAGCAGAGAGCAATCTCTGCTTTTTTTATATCTGTAAAAAACAAATTAATTAAAAATTACCGTTCTTTGATTTTTCATTTTTTTGTTTGTAATTAATTGATTTTAAAGTGAAAATAAGAAAATATTAGCAATTTGTCTTTAGGTTGTGTTAAAATGACCGCCCATTTTTAGTAGAAGTATATAAATTATTTTGGATCTTCGGAGGAATAAATGTCCAATGCATCAAGTAAACGTTCAGTAATGACTCTTTTTTCAAATAAAAATGACATTTACTGCCATCAGGTAAAAATTGTCTTAGCTGAAAAAGGTGTCGCTTACGAAAACGAAGAAGTTGATCTGCAAGCATTATCAGAAGATTTAATGGAATTAAATCCTTACGGCACATTACCAACCTTGGTGGATCGTGATTTAGTATTATTCAGCTCACGTATCATTATGGAATATCTTGATGAGCGTTTTCCACATCCTCCACTTATGCCAGTTTATCCGGTTTCTCGTGCGAAAAGCCGTCTTTTAATGTTACGTATCGAACAAGATTGGTACCCAACATTAGAGATTGCTGAAAAAGGCACGGAAGTTGAACGTGAAGAAGCATTAAAACAGTTAAAAGAAGAATTGTTAGCGGTATCGGTTATCTTCCAACAAACCCCTTATTTTATGAGTGAAGAGTTTGGCTTGGTAGATTGCTATGTTGCGCCACTATTATGGAAATTACGCAATATGGGCGTGGAATTTAGTGGTACAGGAAGCAAAGCGATTAAAGGCTATATGGATCGTGTATTTAGCCGTGATTCATTCTTACAATCCGTAGGTGAAGCTGCACCTAAAAATTTAATGGATGATAAATAATGGCGCATACACCTTCTCCCAAACGCCCTTATTTACTGAGAGCCTATTATGATTGGCTAGTGGATAACGATTTTACTCCCTATTTAGTGGTAGATGCCAATTATTATGGTACTAATGTACCTGTGGAATACGTGAAAGATGGACAAATCGTCTTAAATCTTTCTGCGGGAGCAACCGGGAATTTGCAATTAACCAATGATTTTATTCAGTTTAATGCACGTTTCCAAGGTGTGGCTCGTGAGTTATATATTCCGATGGGGGCGGCTTTAGCTATTTATGCACGTGAAAATGGTGATGGCGTGATGTTTGAGCCAGAAGAAATTTACGATGAATTAAATCGTGAGCCGACATCAGAACAACCACTAAGCTTTGTAGAAGCAGTAGATAAGCCAAAGACTGAAAAGAAACCACAGAAATCAGCATCTCATTTGCGAATTGTGGATTAATAAAAGAAAAACAAAAGTGCGGTTAAAATTAACCGCACTTTTTTGTTTATTGGATTTTGTTAATTGGTGTAATTTTTTTAAATGAAATCAATGCGGATAAAACAATGGCAATGATTAAGGCTATGTAGTTTTGTATTGCAAATAATCTGAAGTCTTCAATATTACTATCATTAAATAAATAAGCAACCAAACTGTAATATAACATACCAATCAGAACGCTAAAGGCAAAATGGCGAAAATTCTTGTGGAATCGTGCAAACATGACGGTAAGACCAGTGAATAACATCGGCAACGCAGCAATAACCATCATTAAAAGCATTAATGTTACAATGCTAGCTAGATCTGTCACTTGCGTTAATAATATGGATGTGATGCCAAAGATAATAGTGCCAAGCAAAGTAAATACGAGAGGAATTAACCAACGATAAGAGGCAAAGCCTTTTTTCTCTATGACTTGGTTGGTTAGATTTACTCCCGTTGAAACAGCCTTAGGCAGTATTTTATGCATGATTTGGGATTCTAAGAGAATTCCCGCTTTATTTGGAAAAGCGATTAGGCCAAAAATTGCAGCTAATGCACCATGGAAAAGGCAGAGGTAAAGGTTAATATCATTTACTGTGATATAAAAAGAAATTCCAGCGGTGAGTGTTCCGATGAAGGTGGCACTAAGAATGCCTTTAACGCTTCTCCTAAATTGACATAATCCGAGAATAAATCCGGTGGATATTCCCCAAATCAGCATAAAGTAAATTAAAAAAAACATGCCTCCGAAAAAAAGCAGCATAGCCAAATAAAACTGAATTACTTAAGACACCTACCCCTGTAGGGAAAGACAAGTTTGAGAATAAGAATTGAGATGCCAATCTAGCATAAAGTGTAGTAAAAGCTAAAAAGTAAAGAAAAATACGCCAGAAAGCGAATTGCTTCCTCAGAAAAGGCATTAGAAAAGACATTTTTGGATTCCTTAAGCTGTAATATAAAAATTTTTATTAATTATTTTGTTGCCGTTTTCATATTGCGAACAAATTCGGCAAGTTCAGATAAGCATTGAGCCTGATTATCTAAGTTTCGCTCAATGATTTTTACCATTGCAGAGCCTGAAATTGCGCCTGTTGCACCTAGTTGAAGGGCTTCTTTCACTTGAGCAGGTTGAGCAATACCAAAACCTTGTAGAATTGGTGGCGCTTTATGGGCTTTAAGTTGTTCTACAAGCGTGTCTAAGTTTGCGGCATGAGCTTGATTTTCTGCACTTGTTACACCCGCACGAGAAACTAAATAGGTATAGCCTTCACTGTTTTCTGCAACACCTTGTACGGTTTTGGCATCAGCATTTGGTGGGCAAATAAAAACAGGTTGAATACCATGCTTTTTAGCGGCTTGAATATAGTCTTCTTTTGCCAATAGTGGAATATCCGCCACTAACACCGCATCCACACCAACTTCAGCACAACGTTGATAGAAATTATCTAAGCCTTTTGCAAAAATTAAATTTGCACAAAGGAGTAAGCTAATCGGAATCTCTGGATATGTTGACCGAACTTTAGCGAGTAATTTGAAACTATCTTCTGTGCTATGGCCAGCATTCAATGCACGATTATTGGCTGCTTGAATAACAGGACCGTCTAATAGTGGATCAGAAAATGGAAAGCCTAATTCCAAAGCATCTGCACCATTTTCGACTAAAGTGCAAATAATCTCAAAAGAGCGATTAAATGTTGGATCGCATAATGTCACGAAAGGTACAAAAGCCCCTTCTTTTTTCGCTGCAAGTTCTGCAAATTTAGTTTCAAAACGGCTCATTATAGCATTCCTTTTTCTTTTAAAACTTTATCAACGGTGAAAATATCTTTATCACCACGACCAGAGAGATTCACCACTAAAATTTGTTCTTTATTCGGTTCTTGATGAATCATTTTTAGTGCATGTGCTAATGCGTGGGAACTTTCCAATGCAGGAATAATCCCTTCATGTTTTGCTAACGCTTGGAAAGCATTTAATGCTTCATCATCAGTGATACTTGGGTATTCTGCACGACCAATACTTTGCAAGTAAGCATGTTGAGGTCCTACAGAAGGGAAGTCTAATCCAGCAGAAATAGAGTAGGATTCTTCCACTTGACCATCTTCAGTTTGCATTAAAGGTGATTTCATACCGAAATAAATACCGACTTTTGCATGGCCTAATGGTGCACCATGTTCACCACTTTCAATACCATGACCCGCAGGTTCTACACCAATTAAACGTACACCTTTTTCATCAATAAAATCGGCAAACATACCAATCGCATTCGAACCACCACCAACTGCCGCAATGACAGCATCCGGTAAACGGCCTTCTTTTTCTAAGATTTGACGTTTGGTTTCTTCCCCAATCATTTTTTGGAATTCACGTACAATGGTTGGGAATGGATGAGGGCCTGCAGCTGTACCCAATAAATAATGGGTGTTTTCATAGTTGGCTGACCAATCACGCATCGCTTCACAGCATGCATCTTTCAATGAGCAAGAACCTTTTTGTACAGGAATCACCTCTGCGCCCATTAAACGCATGCGGAATACGTTAGGGGATTGACGTTCCACGTCTTTCGCGCCCATATAAACACGGCAAGGCATATCTAACATTGCACAAGCAAGAGCAGTTGCCACGCCATGTTGGCCGGCACCGGTTTCGGCGATAATGCGCGTTTTCCCCATGCGTTTTGCTAATAAAATTTGACCCAATACTTGATTGGTTTTATGGGCACCACCATGAAGTAAATCTTCACGTTTCAAATAAATTTTTGCTTTTGTTCCTTTGGTTAAATTACGGCAAAGGGTAAGTGCGGTTGGTCTGCCTGCATAATTTTTAAGTAAATCTTGAAATTCACGTTGGAATTCAGGATCGTTTTTTGCTTCAACAAAGGCTTTTTCTAGCTGTTGTAGTACCGGTACGAGAATTTCCGGTACATACATTCCGCCAAATTCACCGAAATAAGGATTTAAAAGGGTTTCTGACATAATATTTCCTTGTTATTTTTGAATTCTTGCGACATTAAGTGGTGCAAAGGTTTGTGCAGTAGGCATCACTTCAATGCGATTAATATTGACATGTTCAGGTTGTTGATTGAGCCATAAAACAATATTAGCAATATCTTGTGGGCTGACATATTCTACATTTTCATAGAGTTTTTTTGCTCGGGCATCATCACCTTTAAAGCGAATATTAGAAAATTCAGTTCCACCACAAAGACCAGGTTCAACATTGGAAACGCGAATTTGTGTACCAGCAAGATCGGCACGAAGATTTAAGCTAAATTGTTTCACAAAAGCTTTGGTGCCACCGTACATATTGCCACCTGGATAAGGATAAGTACCTGCAATTGAGCCTAAATTAATAATATGACCTAAATTACGTTCTACCATTTGTGGTAACACAAGACGAGTGATGGTGACGAGTCCTTTAATATTGGTATCAATCATTTGCATCCAATCGTCTAAATTCGCTTTATCAGCACTTTCTAAGCCTAATGCTAATCCTGCATTATTCACCAATAAATCAATGGATTGCCAACTATCGGGAAGGGAATGGAACGCATCTTCTGTTGCTTGGCGATCTGAAATATCAAAGGCAAGAAAGTGGAAGTTTTCACCTAATTCTTGCTGTAATTGTTCTAAACGAGCTACGCGACGCCCCGTGCCAATTACACGATAGCCATTTTCAATAAGTGTGCGACAAATTGCCGCACCAAATCCAGCAGTTGCGCCGGTTACTAACGCTGTTCTTTGCATAATGTTTTCCTTTAGTAATCAGATTAATTTGATAAAATTTTATTAAAAACTAACCGCACTTTTTCGCTATCTTTCACGCCAGCGGCAGCTTCTACACCAGAATTGAGATCAACTCCTAAGCAACCTTGCTTAATGGCTTGTTCAATATTGTCAAGCGAAATGCCACCAGCCAAAATAATTTTGTGTTTCAAGTTTTCTGGAATGAGTGACCAATTAAAGGTTTTTCCTGTACCGCCTTGTTGATTAGCGGATTGGCTATCGAAAATATAGCGAGCGATATTTAAATCATCAGTAAAATCAACCGCACTTTGTGCCTCTGTATTCACCGAAATGGCTTTCCAAATTTGAGTTTCCTCAGGCAGTTGGTGACGAAGTGCGGTAATAAATTCTGCGGTTTCTGAACCGTGTAGCTGAACAGCATAAAGCTGTAATTGTTTAGCAATTTTTACAATAAAATCAATTCCTTGATTCTGGAATACGCCCACAAAACGAAGTGGTGATGCTGTCACTAATTCTTGAGCTTGACGTAGGCTCACACAGCGTTTTGAATGTTCGACGAAAATTAAGCCGCCGTATAATGCCCCGTTTGCGTAAACCTCTTTGACATCTTGCGTGCGAGTTAAACCGCATACTTTATTTTCGCCAAAAATCACTTTACGCACAGCATTATTTAAATCTGCACTGCCCATTAGGCTGCTGCCGATTAAAAAGCCATGTGCCACTTTTTGCAAATCACGAATTTGGCTGTGATTATAAATCCCCGATTCGCTGATAATACGTGCATCAGCGGGGATACGATCGGCATATTTTTGTGTAAGTTCTACCACGCGGTTTAAATCAACGGTGAGATCATGAAGATTACGATTGTTAACACCGATGATTTTTGCACCTAAAGCAAGGGCACGCTCAAACTCTTCTTCATTGCTGGTTTCTGTCAATACGCCCATGCCGAGAGAATGTGCCAGATCAGCCAGTACACGATAGCTTTCATCATTCACCACTGAAAGCATCAATAAAATAGCATCAGCTTGATAATAGCGTGCAAGATAAACCTGATATTCGCTAATCATAAAATCTTTGCACAATATAGGTTGTGAGACAACGTTACGTACTTGCGGCAAATAGTCAAATTTACCTTGGAAGTATTTCTCATCTGTTAGCACAGAAACAGCTGACGCATAATGTTTATACACATTGGCGATTTCGTCTAAATTAAATTCATCACGAATTAATCCTTTAGAAGGGGACGCTTTCTTGCATTCCAAAATATAAGCGGGCTTTTGATGGGTGCCTTTAGCCAACGCATCATAAAAAGAGCGGTCAGATTTTTGAATGTTTTCCTTAAATTGTGAAAGCGGAAATTCAGCTTCCTTTGCTTTAACCCATTGTGCTTTGTCTAAGACGATTTTTTGTAGCACCGTAGCAGAGTCAATTGGTTTGGTGAAATCTTGGGAGATCATAGTTTTCTTCTAGTTGTAGTTATCGCAACATTAATAATTCGTTAAGTTTTGTAGTGTCTCAAATGCTTTGCCTGATGAAAGATGAGCCAATACATTTTGAACATTTTGTTTTAAGTCATCATGACCAAATAATTTCAGTAATAATGCCACATTCGCCGCTACCGCATTAGCGTGTTCAGCTTTGCCTTTACCTTGTAAAAGTGCGGTCAGATATTGGGCGTTTTCTTGCGGTTCGCCACCCCGTAAACTTTCTAAAGATTGTGTTTTTAAACCAAAATCTTCTGGCGTTAAGGTGAAGTAGTCAATTTTGCCGTTTTTAATTTCTGCCACTTGCGTTTCACCATGTACGGCGACTTCATCTAGACCCGCACCATGAACCACAAAAGTATGTTGATGACCTAATGCAACAGCAGTTTCTGCATAGGTTTTCACTAATTCAGGGGCATACACGCCAAGCAAATGATAAGTTGGGCGAGCTGGATTAATTAATGGACCTAAAATATTAAAAAGCGTACGCGTTTTTAATGCAGCACGAACAGGGGCTACATGTTTAAACCCACTGTGATATTGTTGAGCAAATAAGAAACATACGCCAATATCGTCAAGTGCTTGACGAGCTTGTTCTGGCGTGACATTCACATTTACACCGAGAGCGGTTAATACATCACTGGCACCAGATTTACTTGATACGCTACGGTTACCGTGTTTTGCTACTTTTGCACCCATAGAGGCTGCAACAATGGCACTAGCAGTAGAAATATTAATCGTGTTTTGACCATCTCCGCCCGTTCCTACAATATCCGCAAAAGGGTAGTCAGGACGAGGGAATGATTTGGCATTGTTCAAAGATGCCGATACCGCACCACTTAATTCATCGATAGTGGCGCCACGTACTTTTAACGCAATCAGCATGGCAGCGATTTGTTCGTTATTCAGTTCGCCTTGCATAATGGCATTAAAAATGACCACACTTTCTTCTTTATTAAGTGTTTTTCCACTGTAAAGTTGTTCTAATAATTGAGCCGTTTGCATAATCTCGTCCCTTATACGTAAATATCGTAATCTAAATCGCGCGCTTCATCGCCAGTCATACCACGGAAACCCCAACAATGCGCTGGTTGTTCTTTAATCGTAATTTCAACGTTGTGAGATTT
Organism: uncultured Haemophilus sp.; assembly: GCA_902461185.1. Lineage (GTDB taxonomy): Bacteria > Pseudomonadota > Gammaproteobacteria > Enterobacterales > Pasteurellaceae > Haemophilus_D. Next base: position 34,669 of record CABPXD010000011.1, on the reverse strand, counting down.
AATGCCAATTTTGTATTCGAGTTCGCTGAAGAGCATTTTGATTAAACGTTTTTTCGTGCCTTCCATACGACCTTGCATAAGGTTAATTTCAATAACGGTGTAATCATCGTTACGATCGATAGGATAAAGGAAATCTTCTTTATCTAAACATAAAAAACGAATTGCATGTTTTCCACGAGGAATGTCTAAACCAAGGTTTAAACAGTTATAAATTACTTCAGCAATATCTTGACGACGAGGTGCAAGCACTTCTTTTAATCCATATACGGTAATCATTTTTCTTCCTTAATCTCTGTTTAATAACCATTCCACAGATTGTTGTAATAATTTGGAACCTTGCACAGTAAGGATGCTTTCTGGGTGGAATTGGAAAGCACAAATTGGCAAGGTTTTATGACGAATTGCCATCACGATACCATTGTAATCGGCATTGACAATAAATTCGTCAGGCAGATTTTTACCCATTAAAGAGTGATAACGAGCCACAGGCATTGGGTTGGCAATATCTTTAAACATGGCTTGGTTATCGTGTTGAATGCGCGATACTTTACCATGTAATACTTCGCCTGCATGTACAACCTCTCCACCAAAGGCTTGAATAAGCGCTTGATGGCCTAAGCAAATACCAATAATTGGCACATCATTTTTTAAACGTTCAATGAGCGGGAGCAAGATACCTGCTTCAGCCGGAGTACCTGGTCCTGGAGAGAGTGCAAGAATCGTATCCGGTGTATTTAATGCTTCTTGTACCACTTGTTCTAAATTAGTGTCATTACGATAAATTTTTACGTTATGCCCAAGCACACGGAATTGATCCACTAAGTTATAAGTGAATGAATCAAAATTATCTAAAAAGAGAATATTAGCCATAATTTATCGTCCTTATTTTGCTTGGGTATTGATTTGTTTGATTGCTTTAAGCACTGCAGCCGCTTTATGGCGAGTTTCATCCGCTTCCATTTGAGGATCAGAATCCAACACTTCACCACAACCCGCTTGAATATGGGCAATGCCATTTTGTACAAAAGCAGAACGAATCACGATACAGGTATCAAAATGACCATCAGAGGTGAGATAGCCGACCGCACCGCCGTAGCTGTGACGTTTTTGCTGTTCAAATTGATAAATCAATTGCATTGCTTTGATTTTTGGCGCACCAGTTAAAGTGCCCATATTCATACAAGCTTGATAAGCGTGTAAGGCATCAAGTTCAGGACGTAATTTACCCACTACGCGAGAAACCAAATGCATGATGTGCGAATAGCGATCTACTTGCATTAATTCAGCGACTTTACGTGTACCGCTTTGGCAAACGCGAGCAATATCATTACGGGCTAAATCCACTAACATTAAATGTTCAGCTTGCTCTTTATGATCAAGACGTAATTCTAATTCCAAACGCGCATCCAATTCAGGGTCAATATTGCCATGGGCATCAAAACCACGCGGGCGAGAACCTGCAATTGGGTAAATTTCTAATTGGCGATTATCTGGTGCATATTTCAGCGCACTTTCTGGTGATGCACCGAATAAAATGAAATCCTCATCATTCATGTAGAACATATAAGGGCTTGGATTGTTATGTTTTAATTGTGCATAGCTCGCAAGGGTATTCGGGCAAGCCAATGAAAAACGGCGGGATGGCACGATTTGGAACACATCACCAATATTAATATGATGTTTTAATGCTTTGACAATGCCGATGAATTCAGGATCTTCAAAGTTAGTGCTGACCTCATCACTTGCTGCTTTAATGGAAAATACGCCATCAATATTTTTTAATTTTTGAGCAATAGAAAGTGCCGTTTTCGCGACTTCCACTTGTTCTTCTTGGCTAAAGCAAAAGCTTTTTAATGTGGCTTGTTGGCTTTGGTGATCGATGGTAATTAAGTTTTCTGCGAGATAGAAACTGTAATCAGGGCAGTTAATACCATCATCTTTTAATTCAACTCCGTGCATTGGAATGAAATTCGTCACTAAATCATAAGCAAATAAACCACCTAAAAAGACTGGCGTGCTGCTATGTTGATAATGGTTAGAAATTACACGAAGTCCATCAAAAATGGTTGCAGCTTGTAATTTGCTGTCTTCATCTAATTGATTATCGAGTGGCGCAAATTGTACAGAAAATTTATTCTCAAAATTGACCGCACTTATGGTACCGAGTTGGCTTAATACAGGATGAATTTCGTTTAACACTTGTTTTCCGTTCGCATTCAGTGCTCTAAAAGTCACTTGATTGCCTAAACAAGTAATTTTAACGGCGGCATTAATCAGAATAAGGCTCTGTAAGCTGTTTTTACTGCCAATTTCGGCAGAGTCGAGTAGAAGAGAATTTGAGTTCTGTTGGCATAGTGTATTAAAAATTGCGGTGGTGTCGGCATGATAGGGAACTGGTTGAGAGGTCACCGCAATAAAAGGGGTATTTTTCATAATCAATCCTGTATTTTGAACTTTTGCACTATTAAACTAGTGCATAATGCATAAGTCAAGAAAATAATCAAAAAATTGGTGTGATTTTACAATATTTTTTTAATTTTTAACTAAAGATATTAAAATTAGAGGAAGTTGATTAGAAAAAAGCCATTTCGAGGCATATCTCAAAATGGCTTGTCTGGGGATTTTAGTAATTAGAGAGATGCAACAATCTCATCAATTTTATTTCTTGCTGAACGTTGTGCTTTTTCAATCGCTTCAGCACCTAATCCGATACCTTTTGCATAAGCAAACTGAACATCGGTAATGCCAACAAAACCTAAAATGGCTTTTAAGTAATTTGTCACATTGTTATTTTCATCATACATACCACCAAAGCTTGCTAATACAATCGCTTTTTTGCCTGGAAGTAAACCTTCAGGACCATTTGCAGTGTATTGGAATGTCACACGAGGGCGAGCGATAAAATCAAAATAAGATTTAAGTTGTGTTGGGATGCCTAAGTTATACATTGGCGCACCAATTACGATAATATCTGCTACTTTTAATTCAGCCACTAATTCATCTGATAAGGCTAAAAGCGCATTTTCTTCTGCTGTTTTAGGTTCGCCACGTACCGCAGTTGCTGCCGTTGCATCAAAATAGGGAAGGGGTTGTGCTGCTAAATCACGTACCACAATGTTGTGACCTTTTAATTTTTCAATGGTGTAATCGGCTAATTTATTGCTTTGAGAGTTATCTGCAAGGATGCTGGATTTTAATACTAATACGTTCATAGAGTTTCCTTTAATTTGTGTTTATCAAAAGTGCGGTCATTTTATCGGAAATTTTGAATCGATAAAGTAGTTATCAGGAAAATCATTGTTTACTAATTAGAAAGAATTCAGCGAGATATTAACAAGCGTGGTGGAAAGTGCTAAAATTCTCCGCCGCACTTGGTTTGCTCGATAGTGGGAGTGAATGAAAGTGCGGTTTGTTTTTAATCATTATTTGCATGTTGCCTTTCGTATGGGCGACCACTGTATAAGGAAAAATTATGCCTATTATTACTTTACCGGACGGTTCTAAACGTGAATTTGATCGTCCAGTTTCTGTGTTAGAAGTGGCTCAAGATATCGGAGCCGGTCTTGCCAAAGCAACCATCGCTGGCCGTGTAAACGGTGAACGTCGTGATGCGTGTGACATCATCAATGAAGATGCCAACCTTGAAATTATTACTGCCAAAGACGAAGACGGTTTAGAAATTATTCGTCACTCTTGCGCACACTTGCTTGGTCACGCAATCAAACAATTATTCCCAGATGTCAAAATGGCAATCGGTCCAACGATTGAAAATGGCTTCTATTATGACGTGGATTTAGACCGTTCTTTAACGCAAGAAGACATTGATGCTATCGAAAAACGTATGCTTGAATTGGCGAAAACCAATTATGACGTCATCAAAACTCCGGTAAGCTGGCAAGAAGCAAGAGATACTTTTGAAAAACGCGGCGAGCCATACAAAATGGCTATCTTAGATGAAAATATCGAACGTACCGCAACGCCTGCGCTTTATCATCACGAAGAATACATTGATATGTGTCGTGGACCACATGTGCCAAATATGCGTTTCTGCCAACACTTCAAATTAATGAAAGTTGCAGGTGCGTACTGGCGTGGTGATAGCAAAAATAAAATGTTACAACGTATCTACGGTACGGCTTGGGCAGATAAAAAACAATTAGCAGAATACTTAACTCGCTTAGAAGAAGCGGCAAAACGTGACCACCGTAAAATCGGCAAAGCGTTAGATTTATATCATATGCAAGAAGAAGCACCGGGTATGGTGTTCTGGCATAACGATGGTTGGACAATTTTCCGTGAATTGGAAACCTTCGTACGTACTAAATTAAAAGAATACGATTATCAAGAAGTGAAAGGTCCGTTTATGATGGACCGTGTGTTATGGGAAAAAACAGGTCACTGGCAAAACTACGGCGATTTGATGTTTACTACACAATCAGAAAACCGTGAATATGCGATTAAACCAATGAACTGCCCAGGCCACGTTCAAATCTTTAACCAAGGTTTAAAATCTTACCGTGATTTACCGATCCGCATGGCAGAATTTGGTTCTTGTCACCGTAATGAACCATCGGGTTCTTTACACGGTTTAATGCGTGTACGTGGCTTTACTCAAGATGATGCACACATTTTCTGTACTGAAGATCAAATTGAAAGCGAAGTAACCAGCTGTATCAAAATGGTTTACGACATTTACAGCACTTTCGGTTTCCAAAATATTCAGGTGAAATTATCCACTCGACCTGAAAAACGTATCGGTGCAGATGATATGTGGGATCGCGCAGAAGCGGGTCTAGCAGCTGCATTAGCGCATAACGGTCTTGAATATGAAATTCAAGAAGGTGAAGGTGCATTCTACGGCCCGAAAATTGAGTTTGCATTACGTGACTGCTTAGATCGTGAATGGCAATGCGGTACCATCCAATTAGACTTTGCTTTACCGGGCCGTTTAAACGCATCTTATGTGGCAGAAGACAATGACCGTCGTACACCGGTTATGATCCACCGTGCGATTTTAGGTTCAATTGAACGTTTCATCGGTATCATTACTGAAGAGTATGCGGGTTTCTTCCCTGCATGGTTAGCACCAGTTCAAGCGATTGTGATGAACATTACAGATAGCCAAGCAGACTACGTTCAAAAAGTGGTGAAACAACTTTCTGATGCGGGATTACGTGTTAAAGCAGATTTACGTAATGAGAAAGTCGGCTTTAAGATCCGTGAACACACCTTACGTCGCGTACCTTATATGCTAGTTTGCGGAGATAAAGAAATCGCAGAAGGAAAAGTGGCTGTACGTACTCGTAAAGGTGCTGATTTAGGTACTTTCACGATTGAAGAATTTGCTGAAATCTTAAAATCTCAAGTAAGACAACGTGAGTTGAAATTATTGGGTGAAGAGTAATTGACTCTTTAAAATCTTAATTAAAAATGACCGCACTTTGATGTGCGGTTTTTTATATTCACGGCATAAAAATAAACTCAAATATCCCTTTCTTCTATATAATAGCCTTATCACAAGGAGGCGAATATGACAGCTCAAATTCAACAATTAACATCAGAATTAACTTTAGAACGTATCAATGAAATCCCTGTTTTAACCTTAAATCACCCTGTGGGTTCAGCTCGAATTGCATTACAAGGGGCACAGCTATTAAATTGGCAGCCTAAAGGGGCTGAGCAGGATATCTTTTGGCTAAGTGAGATTGAACCTTTTACACAAGGTGTCGCGATTCGTGGCGGTGTACCGCTTTGTTACCCTTGGTTTGGTGGCGTAAAACAACCTTCACACGGTACAGCGCGTTTACGTTTGTGGAAATTGAGTGATTATGATCTGCAAGCGAATGAAGTGCGGTTAGAATTTTCGCTCTTTTCTGAATATGGTGTGATTGAAGCCAAAATGAAAATGGAATTTACCGATAAATGCACAATGACTTTAACGCATTTGGGACAAGAACCGGCTCAAGCAGCATTACACAGTTATTTTAATATTGGTGATATTTCACAAATTGAAGTCCAAAATTTACCAAGTCGTTGCTATGACTCATTACAAGGTAAAGATACTGACGTTCCTTCAACACGCAGAATAGAACAAGGTGTGGATTGTATTTATACATTAGAGGAAGATAAAACATTTTTAGTGGATAAGGCATTTAATCGACATATTCAAATTACACACCATCATGCCGATTCAATTGTGCTATGGAATCCTTGGGAGAAAACACCAAGTGCGATGCAACCAGAAGGGTATAGAACTATGGTATGTATTGAAACCGCAAGATTAGAAAAACTGCTTCAATTTGGAGAGAGTATTTCAGCTGAAATAAGTGCTTTACCCGCTGACATTTAAAGGAATAGAAATCCTTGTTGCATAAACGTGGCAAATACTATAAAATTTTGTCCGTTTTTTGTTTGTTTTTATAGCAAATGATTTAATAAATCTTCTGTTTGAATACAGTCGATTTTTTCTTAAATAAATAGAAGGAATAACATTATCAAAACCGTAAAAAAAGCTCCGGCAGCTAACCGCCCGAATCGCATTAACGATGAAATTCGAGTAAAAGAAGTTCGTTTGATTGACCAAGATGGTGAACAAGCGGGGATTGTATCAATTCAACAGGCCTTAGATATGGCAGAACAAGCAGCGCTTGATTTAGTTGAGATCAGTCCGAATGCCGAACCACCGGTTTGCCGTATTATGAACTACGGCAAGTTCCTCTATGAAAAGAGTAAAACTGCAAAAGAACAGAAGAAAAAGCAAAAAGTTGTACAAGTGAAGGAAATTAAATTCCGTCCAGGTACTGATGAAGGTGACTACCAAGTTAAATTACGTAGCTTAATCCGTTTCTTAGAAGATGGCGATAAAGCGAAAATTACTGTACGTTTCCGTGGTCGTGAAATGGCTCACCAAGATATCGGTTTAGACGTATTAGAACGTGTTAAAAACGATTTGGCTGACATTTCAGTAGTGGAATCTGCACCGGGTAAATTAGAAGGTCGCCAAGCGGTAATGGTGTTAGCACCTAAGAAAAAATAATTTTTTATTTAGATCTAATCTAGATAATCGAATTTTCACTTCGGTGAGAATACAACTGCATATTGGGCAAACTACGCAGCCTAATTGCTTTTGGAGAAGGGCAATTCAATTTGCTATATTGGAATAATTAGTGCCTACAAGTAATCTTCGGATTCGCCTAATTATGTGTTTAACTTAAAATGCGGAGTTATTTTAACAATGCCTAAAATTAAAACAGTACGTGGTGCTGCTAAGCGTTTCAAAAAAACAGCTTCTGGCGGTTTCAAACGTAAACAATCTCACTTACGTCATATTTTGACTAAAAAGACAACTAAACGTAAACGTCATTTACGTCATAAATCAATGGTTGCGAAAGCAGACCAAGTTTTAGTAGTAGCTTGCTTACCATACGCATAAGCCGTTATTTAAGCAAAACGTACGATTAGTTAAATTAGTTAAAAATATTACATAGGAGATTAAATAATGGCTCGTGTAAAACGTGGTGTTATTGCAAGAGCACGCCATAAGAAAGTTCTTAAGGCTGCTAAAGGTTATTATGGTGCACGTTCACGCGTGTATCGCGTTGCTTTCCAAGCGGTGATCAAAGCTGGTCAATACGCATATCGTGACCGTCGTCAACGTAAACGTCAATTCCGTCAATTATGGATTGCACGTATCAACGCTGCGGCTCGTCAAAATGGTTTATCTTACAGCAAATTTATCAACGGCTTGAAAAAAGCGTCTGTTGAAATCGACCGTAAGATCCTTGCTGATATCGCTGTATTCGACAAAGTGGCGTTCGCTGCATTAGTTGAAAAAGCAAAATCTGCACTTTAATTTTTTAAAGTTTAGATTCAAAAATTAGGACGCTGAAAAGCGTCCTTTTTTATTACCTCCCAAAAAGAAAAAACCGCTACTCAAAACTTGAATAGCGGGGAGGTCTTAATTTATAAGAAACTTCAAAAAGATAACTGCAATATGCAGTGCACTAGCAATGTATCAGACTGTGTGTTTTTGAAATAGTTCGATATTTTTGAAAAAATATTTAAAAAATATCAAAATTAAACCAAAATGAACGAATTTAGCTCTTTATAAAGGCAATAATTTGCTCTTCAATCCCTTTTTCATCTAATTTAATTTCAGCAAGCGCTTCTTGTTGTGTGCCTTGCGGAATAAAGATATCAGGTAAACCAAGTTGTAAAAGTGCGGTTGTTTTTCCATGAGAATTTAGCACTTCTGAAACAGCAGAACCTGCACCACCTTGAATTGCATTTTCTTCTAATGTCACAATGACATCATGGGTATTTGCCACTTCTAGAATACGAGCTTCATCAATTGGTTTCACAAAGCGCATATCGACAACAGTCGCATTGAGTTTTTCTGCCACAGATAAAGCAGCTGGTAAGAGTGTACCAAAATTCAGAATAGCGATTTTTTCACCCTCACGAACCATTTTTGAACGACCAATTTCTAATTCAGCAAGTGGGGTTAATTCTACGCCGATTGCATTTCCACGCGGATAACGTACCGCAGCCGGTTTACCACATTTATAACCGGTATAAAACATTTGGCGGCATTCATTTTCATCACTTGGTGTCATAATGATTATATTCGGAATGCAGCGCATAAAACTTAAATCAAACGCACCTTGGTGAGTCTGACCATCCGCTCCTACAATACCAGCTCGGTCTATGGCAAAGAGAACAGGTAAGTTTTGAATGGCGACATCATGAATAAGCTGATCATAAGCACGTTGTAAGAAGGTAGAATAAATGGCTACAACAGGTTTATAACCACCGATTGCAAGGCCCGCAGCAAAAGTGACAGCATGTTGCTCTGCAATGGCAACATCAAAATATTGTTGTGGGAATCTCTCTGAAAATTCTACCATGCCGGAACCTTCACGCATTGCGGGGGTAATACCGACTAATTTATCGTCTTGCTCCGCCATTTCACATAACCAATCACCAAAGATTTTTGAATAGGTTGGTTTTGCATTTGATTTTGGGAGTTGGCCGCTTGTTGGGTCAAATTTTGGTACGCCATGGAAACCAATCGGGTCTTTTTCTGCAGGCTCGTAACCTTTTCCTTTTTTAGTTTTGATGTGTAAGAATTGCGGCCCTTTGAGATCGCGCATATTGCTTAAGGTGGCAATTAATTCATCAATATTATGCCCATCAATTGGTCCAATATAGTTAAAACCGAGCTCTTCAAAAAGCGTACTTTCTGGAGAGAACATTACACCTTTCATGTGCTCTTCGGTTTTCTTCATAAAGTTTTTAACAGTCGGTACTTTATCTAAGATTTTTTTACTGCCGTCACGAACCGTTGAATACAATGAACCAGAGAAAATACGGGCAAGGTGATTATTCAATGCCCCCACATTTTCAGAAATGGACATTTCATTGTCATTTAAAATGACCAACATATCAGTATGTAAAGAACCTGCATGGTTTAAGGCTTCAAATGCCATCCCCGCAGTAATTGCACCATCACCAATTACACAAACGGTTTTACGACCTGCATTTTCACGTTCTGCCGCAACTGCAATACCTAGTCCTGCACTGATAGAAGTAGAAGAGTGACCAACACTTAATACATCGAATTCACTTTCTTCACGCCAAGGGAAGGGATGAATACCGCCTTTTTGGCGAATGGTGGACATTTGATCTCGACGCCCAGTCAAAATTTTGTGTGGATAAGCTTGATGGCCCACATCCCAAATTAATTGATCAAAAGGAGTTTTAAAAATGTAGTGCAGTGCAACCGTTAATTCAACGGTACCAAGACCAGATGCTAAATGACCACTGGTTTGACTAACGGACTCCAACAGATAACTCCGTAACTCCTGACAAAGTTGCGGAAGCTGATCTTTATTTAAAAGACGCAAATCTTCCGGCGAATTAATTAAGGATAAAAGAGGATAGTTGTTCATATATTCGTTAGTCCTAAAATGTGAAAAAAGTGACCGCACTTTGAAAAATCAAAATAAATGCTGTCACCATTAACTTTTACGATTGACAATAAATTCGGCTAATGCACGCAATGCAGTGGTATCAAAAGGTAAATTGTCTAATTCATGTAAGGCAGTTTGATAGAGTTCTTGTGCTTTTTGTTTCGCGCCCTCTAATCCTAACAGCTTTGGATAAGTGCTTTTATCTAAATCTAAATCAGATCCCACCGGTTTACCGATTTCGGCACTGTCACCTTCAATATCTAAAATATCATCTTTCACTTGGAAAGCTAAACCAATAGCTTGTGAATAACGTTCTAGTTGTTGCTCTAATTCTTTGTTTTCAAAGTGAGGCGAACAGATAAAACCCATTTTTAATGCAGCCGTTAGCAATGCACCAGTTTTATTACGATGAATAAGCTCTAATTCGTCTAAATTAACTTGTTTATGCTCAGAAATTAAATCTAAACTTTGCCCTAAACACATGCCTTGTACGCCAGATGCTTGAGCTAAGACTTTCACTAATTGCAACTTTTGTTCTGCAGAAAGAGAAGGGGCTTGCGTAAGAATTTCAAAGGCAAAAGTTTGTAACGCATCGCCAGCTAAAATGGCAGTCGCTTCATCAAAAGCAATATGACAAGTTGGTTGACCACGACGAAGTTCATCGTTATCCATTGCAGGCAAATCATCATGGATTAAAGAATAAGCATGGATAGATTCAATGGCTGCGGCGGCGTAATCTAGAGCTGGCATTTCTGCCCCCAGCATTTTACCCGTTGCATAGACAAGGAAAGGACGAACGCGTTTACCGCCTAGCAATAAGCCATATTTCATGGCATCACGCAAAGGGGCATTATAAGAGTCAATTTCTTCAAATTGATTGGCTAAAAACTGATTAATGCGATCTTGAACTTGTTTGAGTTCAGTGCCGAATTGATAACTCATGGATTACTCGTCCCCTTGATAATCACTTAATGGGGCGGTTTCGCTTTTTTGTAACAAAATTTGAATACGTTGTTCTGCTTGTTGCAAGCGCTCTTGACCAAGTTGAGCCAATTTAATGCCGTTCTCAAATTCTTTCAGCGCATCTTCCAATGGTAATTCACCGCTTTCAAGTTTTGTCACAATCGTTTCCAATTGTACAAGTGTTGTTTCAAAATCAGGTTCAGCATTTGCTGGTTTACGCGCCATTAAATTATCCTTTTCAGATGAATAAATTGCTCCGTATTGTACTTGATTTTTATAGGGATGTTAAAAACTTATTTCAAAGTGCGGTCAGTTTTTCGTGAGAATTTGAACTTTGTGGGATCTGGAATTTAGCGTACAATACGGCCATTTTTTATTATTCACAGATTATTATGAAATTTATCATTAAACTTTTTCCTGAAATTATGATTAAAAGCGAAACTGTGCGTAAGCGTTTCGCGAAAATTTTGACCTCTAATATCCGCAATATTTTACAGAAATATGATGAAGAAACAGCGGTTGTTCGTCATTGGGATTACATCGAAGTGCGCTCAAAAAATGAAGCCAATCGTGAAGAGTTAATTGCGCTTTTACAACGCATTCCCGGGATTCATCATTTTTTAGAAGTGGAAGAAAAACCGTTTACCGATTTACATCATATCTTTGAGTTGACCTTAGCGGATGTTGCAGCTCAACTTGAAAACAAAACCTTTTGCGTGCGTGTAAAACGTAAAGGGAAACATGATTTCAGTTCCATTGAAGCTGAACGTTACATCGGTGGTGGTTTAAATCAGTATATTGAAAGTGCAAAAGTACGCTTAAAAAATCCTGATGTGACGGTGCGTATTGATATTGAAGATGACAAAATGATGCTAGTGAGAGCTCGTCATGTTGGTCTTGGTGGTTATCCAATTGGGACACAAGAAGATGTGCTTTCATTGATTTCAGGTGGCTTTGATTCAGGCGTATCCAGTTATATGCTTATTCGCCGTGGTTCACGTGTGCATTATTGTTTCTTCAATTTAGGTGGGGCAGCACATGAAATTGGCGTGAAACAAATGGCTTACCATATTTGGAATCGTTATAGTTCATCACATAAAGTTCGTTTTATTGCCATTCCTTTTGAAGGCGTAGTGGGCGAGATTTTAGAGAAAGTCGATAACGGCCAAATGGGCGTCGTGTTAAAACGAATGATGGTGCGAGCTGCAAGTAAAGTTGCACAACGTTTTGATATTCAAGCCATTGTCACCGGCGAAGCTCTCGGACAAGTTTCCAGCCAAACTTTAACCAATTTACGTTTAATTGATGAAGCATCTGATGCGTTAGTATTACGTCCACTTATTACCCATGATAAAGAACAAATTATCGCGATGGCGAAAGAGATCGGCACAGATGATATTGCCAAATCTATGCCGGAATTCTGTGGGGTGATTTCTAAAAATCCAACGATTAAAGCGGTACGTGAAAAAATTCTTGAAGAAGAAAATCACTTTGATTTTGGCGTGTTGGAAAGTGCGGTTGAAAATGCACAATATTTAGATATTCGCCAAATTGCAGAAGAAACAGAGAAAGAAGTGGTAGAAGTGGATACTATTTCAGTGCTTGGTGAAAACGATATTATTTTAGATATTCGCAGCCCTGAAGAGACAGATGAAAATCCATTTGAATCAGACGAGCATCAAGTAATGCAGTTGCCGTTTTACAAATTATCTTCGCAATTCGGTTCATTAGATCAAAGTAAAAACTATGTGCTTTATTGTGAAAGAGGCGTAATGAGTAAACTTCAAGCACTTTATTTAAAAGAAAATGGTTTTACGAATGTAAGAGTATTCGGGAAAAAATAAGCAAAAAATGACCGCACTTTAACGTGCGGTTTTTTTATTCGTAATCTAATTCACCCACTAATTCATCGATAGCTTGGGCAAGTAATGTCCGATCATGACGATAGCTAATATCATCTGCATTCAAGCGTTTAGCTAAGATTTTAACGGAAGAAATTGCAGACAAATCGACCGCACTTTGTTCACGATAAGGGGTTATAGCACCATCAATAACGGGGGTACCGACGATTTCATTAATTTTCTGAATGCGATCAGCCAACGATAGATGAGAGGCAGCGCCAATTTCTACCCCTAAATTATCAATAAAAATTACTTTCGCTTTGCTATTACGCAGGGCAGTAGCTAATTCAGGTAATAATAATGGTGGCATAATGCTCGTCATGAAACTTCCTGGACCAAGTAAAATGACTTCCGCTTGCTCCAATGCTTGGATGGCTTCTTGTGCGGCTTTAACCATGGGCACTAAGAAAAGTGATTGGGGTAATTCTGTTAAATTATCAATGCTCATTTCCCCCACAATACTGGAGCCGGAACCTAAACTCGCGGCAAGATGAACAGGTTCTTCTGACATGGGAATAATGTGAGATTTTACTTTGAGTAATTCACGAATTAAGTTAATGGCTTCAATAGGGCGAATATGCATATCTTCTAAGGCTTTGAGCATTAAATTGCCTAAATTATGCCCAGAAAGTTCACCTTCACCGGTAAAGCGGTATTCAAATAATGCAGATGCCGTGCTTGGCTCAATGATGATTTGGTTTAAGCAATTACGTAGATCGCCCCATGCGATACCACCTCGTTCTTGGCGAATTCGGCCAGTTGAACCGCCGTTATCTGTGGTGGTGACAATACCAGTTAAACGCTCTTTCATAAAACTAAGCGCCGATAATACACGCCCTAATCCATGACCACCACCAATGGCAACAATATGTTTGATTTCGTCTAAATGTTCATGACGGCTGTGACGAGATAAATCAGACATTTTTCTTCCTTTTTTACCTATAAATAATTATAAAAAATAATGTTATATATTTTTTTATATAAGTTAATAATGTTATTTTTATCAATATAGTCGGGTTATTCTACCAAATTATTGCTATTAACCGCTTGCTTTTATTACAATACCAACACAATTTATTTTTAACGCATAACTCCGAGCTTGTTTAGCCTAAGTTTCACAAGAAATACGGTGGCAAGCCAATAACGCGGTACGTTATTCAGGGATACGCTGGAAACGGTTTATCCTCTCCATATTTAGAAAGGTGTAAAATGCAATCCATTCCTATCAAGAACGTAGGAGAGTCTCGCTTAGTCGATCCTTTCCAACGCCAATATTACTATCTACGACTGTCGATTACCGATCAGTGTAATTTTCGTTGTACCTATTGTTTACCTGATGGTTATCAACCTGAAGCTAACAAGCCAAGTTTCTTAACTTTAAAAGAAATTACCCATCTTGCTCAAGCGTTTGCTGAAATGGGCACAGAGAAAATCCGTTTAACGGGTGGCGAACCGACTTTACGCAAAGATTTTATTTCTATTGCTGAAAGCATTGCTAATATTGATGGAATCCGTCAATTAGCCGTCACGACAAATGGCTATCGTATGGCAAAAGATGTAGCTGATTGGAAGAAGGCAGGGATTACGTCTATTAACGTCAGTGTTGATAGCTTAGATCCTAAAATGTTCCATCAAATTACAGGTATCAATAAATTTGATGACGTGATGCGTGGTATCGATCGTGCATTTGAAGTGGGCTACAACAAAGTTAAAGTCAATTCAGTTTTAATGAAAAATTTGAATGATAAAGAGTTTGAACAATTTCTTGTTTGGGTGAAAGATCGCCCAATTCAAATGCGCTTTATCGAACTCATGCAAACGGGCGAAATGGATAGTTTCTTTGATAAATTCCATCTTTCAGGACAAGTATTAGCGGATAAATTGCTGCAAAACGGTTGGCAATTACAACACAAATCCCATACTGATGGTCCTGCTAAAGTATTCACGCATCCTGATTATGCAGGTGAAATTGGCTTAATTATGCCTTATGAGAAGAATTTCTGTGCAAGCTGTAATCGTCTCAGAGTGTCAGCGAAGGGTAAACTTCATCTTTGTTTATTCGGCGAAGAAGGCATTGAATTACGTGATTTATTGCAATCCCATGAACAGCAAGATATTTTGCAAGCACGTATTTTTTCTGCACTGCAAGGCAAACGTGAACATCATTATTTGCATATCGGTGATAGTGGCGTAAGAAATCATTTAGCTTCTATCGGTGGCTAAAAGAAAATAGGTGAATTTTATTGTTCACTTATTTTGCTTTCGTCACACATGTAAAACATTCAATATTTTAACCGCACTTTATTTTATTATGACAACATTTACGCATATCAATTCTCAAGGTGAAGCCAATATGGTGGATGTTTCTGCAAAGGCAGAGACCGTTCGTGAAGCTCGAGCTGAAGCCATTGTGACCATGTCAAAAGAAACTCTTTCCATGATCGTGGAAGGCAAACATCACAAAGGCGATGTATTTGCTACAGCACGTATTGCAGGTATTCAAGCAGCAAAACGTACTTGGGAACTTATCCCGCTTTGCCATCCATTGTTACTTTCTAAAGTAGAAGTGAATTTAGAACCGTTACTTGAAACAAACCAAGTTCGTATTCAATCTCTTTGTAAATTAACCGGAAAAACAGGTGTAGAAATGGAAGCATTAACGGCAGCAAGCGTAGCAGCCTTAACCATTTACGATATGTGTAAAGCCGTACAAAAAGACATGGTGATTGAGCACGTTCGCCTGTTAGAAAAGAGCGGTGGAAAATCTGGTCATTTTATTGCGGAGGAAAAATAAGATGCTAAATGTTTTATTTTTTGCTCAAACTCGCGAATTAATTGGGGAAGATTCAATTCAGCTTGAAGGTGATTTTGCAACAGCGGAAGCGGTGCGTGAACATCTTGCTCAAAAAGGTGATAGATGGGCGTTAGCGTTAGAAAAAGGGAAGCTTTTAGTCGCTATCAATCAAACCTTGATGCCATTAGAAAGTGCGGTCAAAAATGGGGATGAAATTGCATTTTTCCCACCTGTAACAGGAGGCTAAATGACGGATATTCAAATTTCAGTACAAAAACAGCCCTTCGATCAAAATGCCGTTTACCAATGGCTTTCTGAGCAACATTCAGTTGGCGCAACGGTTATTTTCGTGGGTAAAGTTCGCGATCTTAATTTAGGTGATGAAGTATCCAGCTTATACTTAGAACATTATCCCGCCATGACAGAAAAAGCCTTACGTGAAATTGTAGAACAGGCGAAAGCCCGTTGGGATATCCAGCGAGTGTCTGTGATTCATCGTGTGGGACTCTTACATACTGGCGATGAAATTGTTTTAGTCGGTATCAGTTCTGCTCACCGAGGTGATGCCTACCACGCTAATGAATTTATTATGGACTTCTTAAAATCTAAAGCCCCGTTCTGGAAAAAAGAACAAACCAATCAAGGTGAACGTTGGATTGAAGCAAGAGAGAGCGATAAAGCAGCGTTAGAGAAGTGGTAATGACAAAGTGCGGTTAAATTTCACCGCACTTTTGCTTTTTATGAATTAAAGCACTTTTACAATACTTTCACACAAATAACGAATATTATCTTCAGTGATACCAGCCACATTAATACGACCAGAACGAACAGCGTAAATGGCAAACTCATTTTTTAAGCGATCCACTTGTTCTGGTGATAAGCCGCTGAAAGAGAACATACCATTTTGTTCCATAATAAAGCTGAAATCTTGTTCTGCACCATATTCTTTTAATAACTGAACGAATAAATGACGCATTTTTTTGATACGTTCACGCATTTCAGTCAATTCATTTTCCCATTCTTGACGAAGTTGTGGATCATTTAACACCGTTGCTACGGTTGCACCACCATGAGACGCAGGGTTAGAGTAGAGAGTGCGAATAATTGATTTCACCTGTGTTAATGCAGTTGAAGCAATTTCTGCATTTTCAGCGACAAGCGTAAAGGCACCTACACGCTCATTGTATAAACCAAAGTTTTTAGAGAATGAACTTGCCACTAATAATTCTTTATGATTTGCCGCAAAAGCACGTAAACCGTAAGCATCTTGGTCTAAGCCATTGGCTAAACCTTGATAAGCAAAGTCAAAGAGTGGTAACCAGCCATTTTTTGCTGAAAGCGCAGCTAATTCTTGCCATTGCTCAGGGGTTGGGTCAATACCGGTTGGGTTGTGGCAGCAACCGTGTAAAAGCACCACATCACCTTCGCTTGCTTGGCTTAAATCTTCAAGTAAATGTTCCCAGTCAAGGGCTTTGCGCTCAGCATCATAATAACGATATTCGCGAATTGTCATGCCCACCGCATTGAAAATTGCATTGTGGTTTGGCCATGTTGGCGTACTAATCCACACATTTTGTGCTTTGGTTTGACGTTTAATGAATTCTGCAGCGATGCGTAATGCTCCTGTGCCCCCTAAACTTTGTGCAGTTCTTGCACGGTTTGCTTTAATGACTTCTGAATCTTTACCGAAAAGGAGCTCTTTTGTGCGTTCGTTATAATCGGCAATACCATCGATAGTCAGATAGTTTTTCGTTTTTTCGTTATCAAATAAGCGTTTTTCGGCTTCTTTTACTGCGCGCATAATCGGCGTTGTACCTTGTGCATCTTTATAAACGCCAATACCTAAATTGATTTTATTTTCACGCGTTTCTGATTTGAATGCTTCGCCTAAGCCTAAGATAGGATCGGCCGGAGCCGCTTTGATATGTTCAAACATAGCTTTTCCTTATGTATGTGTTGTGAGATAAGTAATTTTATACTTCAGCCGATAGATTTTATCAAGAAGAACCTTATAAAAATCAACCGCACTTTGATGTTTTTAGATATTCATCAAAAAGTGCGGTTGTTTTTTTCATTATTTTAATTTCTCAATCGCCCAATTTAAACCAGATTGATAGTCTTCAGGGAGTTCATGACGAAGTTTTTCAAGCTGTTGAATAATGATCGTTTTATCTAGATGCGTAATATTGATATGACCTAATTTCCGACCAGGACGAACTTCCTTACCATACCAATGTAACTGAGAGAAAGGCGTGTTCAACCATTGTGAATTATGTTCTGTACCAATCAAGTTGACCATGACACTTGGGGCAATAGGTTGTAATGACGGTGTAGGTAAATCTAACAAGGCTCGTAGATGCAATTCAAATTGACTGATAGAACAACCAAGTTGCGTCCAATGTCCGCTATTATGCACACGAGGGGCAAGTTCATTAATTAATAATTTATCACCCACCACAAAGCATTCCATTGCCATTACACCCACATATTCAAGCTTATCCATGATTTTTCCGAGCATAGACTCAGCCTGAATTTGTTGGCTGTGTTGTTGAGGGAATGAAACATCTGTCACACTGTAACGTAAAATGCCATTTTGCTGTAGGTTATGCGTCACAGGATAGAAACGTTTTTCACCATTTTTAAATCTTGCGCCTACGATAGACACTTCATAATCAAAAGGAATAAATTTTTCCGCGATGACTTCACCGAATAAATCGTCCGTAATATCACGTTGATTATTTTCAGTGATAATCCATTGACCACGGCCGTCATAACCACCGGTACGACGTTTTACCACGACTTTTTCACCTACGTTTTTAAATACTTCAGACCATTGCGTTTTATCTTTTAATAAACACCATGGCGAGGTAGAGAGATTGAGTTCATCCAGTAAAGATTTTTGGGTAAAACGATCTGCTAATAAGCCAAAAACATTCTGATTAACGAAATTCTTGTGATGGCCTAATAATTCAGTTAACGGTGTTTTTTCCCAACGTTCAATTTCTGCGGTAATGATGGCATCTTTAGGTAAATCAAATACGGGGGCGTTAAACTCAAGCGGTTGAACGTGAATATCTAAAGGTGCGCCTGCATAACGTAACATTCTGCCAAGTTGACCATTACCAAGCACATAAACAGTAGGATATGGGGTAGAGTTTTGCATAAAATTTCTCATCAAATCTAGCTAAAAAAACAACCGCACTTTAAAAAGTGCGGTCAAATTTAAAGGTGTTTTATGTACGTGGATCAGGATTATCCAATACCATATTGGTTTGATTTTCGCGGAATACTTGTAGGCGAGCGAATAACGCCTCATCCCAACCTGCAAGAATTTGTGCAGCGAGTAATCCTGCATTAGCTGCACCAGCTGGGCCAATCGCTAACGTACCGACAGGAATGCCTTTCGGCATTTGCACGATAGAATAGAGGCTATCAACACCGCTTAACATAGAACTTTTAACAGGAACACCCAATACGGGCACAAGCGTTTTAGCTGCAATCATGCCCGGTAAATGTGCTGCACCACCTGCACCTGCAATAATCACTTTATAACCATTCTTTTGTGCATTTTCGGCAAATTCAAATAGCTTGTCGGGGGTTCGATGTGCGGAAACGACTTCAACATGATATGCCACATTGAGTTCATCTAAAATTTGAGTGGCTTCTTGCATGGTTGCCCAGTCGCTTTTTGAGCCCATAACAATAGCAATTTGTGCGGTATTTGACATATTTTTAAAAATTTATCTGATAAAAAACGATGTGTAGAATAGCATATTTGCCCACTTTTAAGCAAACGTTTGCTATATGGTAAAAACTGAAAATTCCATTGCAAGTTTAGTCATAAAATCTTATCCTAATACGAGTTTTTTTCTTAGAAATAGAGCAGATTATGTTAGCTAAAGCGAAATATAGAAAAGATTACAAACAACCTGATTTTACGGTTACGGATATTTTCCTTGATTTTCAATTAGATCCTAAGCATACCGTTGTCACTGCAAAAACAACCTTCCAACGTTTAAATGATGAAGCAACCCATCTACGATTAGATGGTCATGGCTTCCAATTTGCCTCCATTAAATTCAATGGCGAAGATTTCAAACATTATCATCAAGATCATGAAAGTTTAACGTTAGATTTAACCAATCAAAGTGCGGTCAATTTTGAGCTTGAAATTGTGACGAATCTAGAGCCTGCACAAAACACCTCTTTACAAGGGCTTTATCAATCTGGCGAGGGCATTTGTACACAATGTGAAGCAGAAGGTTTCCGTCAAATTACTTATATGCTTGATCGCCCAGATGTATTGGCTCGCTATACAACCAAAATTACCGCAGATAAGACTAAGTATCCTTACTTACTTTCTAATGGCAACCGTATTGCAAGTGGTGAATTAGAGGATGGGCGTCATTGGGTTGAATGGAATGACCCATTCCCGAAACCAAGCTATTTATTTGCTTTAGTGGCTGGTGATTTTGATTTATTACAAGATACCTTTACGACAAAAAGTGGTCGTGAAGTAGCCTTAGAGCTTTATGTTGACCGTGGCAATCTTGATCGCGCTGCGTGGGCAATGGAAAGTCTGAAAAAATCCATGAAGTGGGATGAAGACCGTTTCAATTTAGAATACGACTTAGATATTTACATGATTGTTGCTGTGGATTTCTTCAATATGGGCGCCATGGAAAATAAAGGGTTGAATATCTTTAACTCTAAATTTGTGTTGGCAAATCCACAAACGGCAACTGATGATGATTACCTCGCCATTGAAAGCGTGATTGCACACGAATATTTCCATAACTGGACGGGAAACCGTGTAACCTGCCGTGATTGGTTCCAATTAAGTTTGAAAGAAGGTTTAACGGTTTTCCGTGATCAAGAGTTTTCATCTGATACGGGTTCTCGTGCTGTTAATCGAATTAATAACGTGAAATTCTTACGTACGGTACAATTTGCCGAAGATGCAAGCCCAATGTCACACCCAATTCGCCCTGAAAAAGTCATTGAAATGAATAACTTCTATACAGTGACCGTATATGAAAAAGGGGCAGAAGTGATTCGTATGTTGCACACCTTATTAGGTGAACAAGGTTTCCAAAAAGGGATGCAGCTTTATATTGCTGAAAACGATGGTAAAGCGGCAACCTGTGAAGATTTTGTTTCTGCAATGGAACGTGCGAATGATGTTGATTTAGCACAATTCCGTCGTTGGTATAGCCAATCAGGCACACCAGAATTATTGATTAGCGATGCCTATGATGAACAAACTCATACTTATCGTTTAACTGTTTCACAATCTACGCCGCCAACAGCGGACCAAATGGAAAAAGTAAACTTACATATTCCATTGAAAATTGCGCTTTATGATGCCAAAGGCACCAAACAAATGTTACAGCATAACGGTGAGTTGTTAAGCGATGTGTTAAATGTGACAGAAAAAGACCAAGTGTTTGAGTTTCATGGCATTTATGGTCGCCCAATTCCTGCGTTATTATGTGATTTTTCTGCACCGGTTAAACTGGATTATGATTACACCACAGAGCAGTTATTAGGTTTACTTAAATTCGCTGATAATCAATTTGCTCGTTGGGATGCAGCACAAATGCTGTTTACTCAAGAATTGCGTCGTAATGTGGCTCATTTCCAACAGGGCGAAGCCTTTGACATTTCACCTGATGTTTTGACCGCACTTGCGCATGTATTGGAAAATTACGAACAAGATATCGAATTAGCTACATTAATTCTGACCTTGCCAAAAGACATTGAGTTTGCTGAAAGCTTCAAAACGATTGATCCAGATGGCATTTCTGCTGCAAGAGAATTTATGTTGGTACAAATCGCAGAATACTTGAAAGAAGATTTGCTACGTATTTATACTCATATTCGTCTTGAAAATTATCAAGTGACTCAAGAAGATATTGCTTTACGAGCAATGCGTAATCTTTGTTTAAGTTATTTAGCTTACACCAATCTAGGCAATACTGTGGTGCAAAAACATTACAATAATGCCAATAATATGACGGATACTTTAGCAGCATTAAATATGGCAACCAAAGCGGCATTACCTTGTCGTGATGCCTTGTTGGCTGATTTTGAACAAAAATGGCAACATGATGGCTTAGTGATGGATAAATGGTTTGCTTTGCAAGCCACTCGCCCAGATGAAAACGTATTGGAAATTGTACAAGTGTTAATGGATCACCCAAGTTTTAACTTCAACAATCCAAATCGTTTACGTTCATTAGTGGGGAGCTTTGCAAATCACAACTTAAAAGCATTCCATCATATTAGTGGTTCTGGCTATCGTTTCTTAACGGACGTCTTAATTCGTTTAAACGAAAGCAATCCACAAGTGGCTGCGCGTTTAATTGAGCCATTAATTCGTTTCTCACGTTTTGATGCACAACGTCAAACGTTGATGAAACGTGCTTTAGAGCGCTTAAGTGCTGTTGAAGAACTCTCGAAAGATTTATTCGAGAAGATTGAAAAAGCCTTGCAATAAACAAAAAGTGCGGTTAATTTTGACCGCACTTTCCATTTACAGTGAACTATCCTGAGAGATAAACGAGTATGTATTCTTTGATCCGTAAAGCCATCTTTTCCCTTGATCCTGAAACCGCCCATGATTTAGTGATTAAATCATTGCATTTAGCGGGTAAATCACCTTGCCAATTTTTATTAAAGCGGCTTTTGGCTTGCCCACAAGGTACGCCTAAGCAAGTGATGGGCATTACCTTTAAAAATCCTATTGGGTTAGCGGCAGGAGCAGATAAAAATGCCGAAGCCATTGATGGATTTGGTGCGATGGGATTTGGTTTTATTGAAGTGGGGACGGTTACGCCTTTAGCACAAGAGGGAAATGCTAAGCCTCGTCAATTCCGTTTAGTGGAAGCGGAAGGAATTATTAACCGTAATGGATTCAATAATTATGGCATTGATTATGCGATCGAGAATGTTAAAAAGGCAAAATTTGATGGCGTAATTGGGATTAATATTGGCAAAAATAAAGTCACACCGATTGAAAAGGGTAAAGATGATTACTTATTTTGCTTAAATAAAGCCTATAACTATGCGGATTATATTACAGTAAATATTTCATCACCGAACACACCGGATTTACGCCAATTACAGTATGGTGATTACTTTGATGATTTATTGCAAAGTATAAAGCAGCGCCAAAAAGTATTAGCTGAGCAATATAACAAATATGTACCGATTGCAGTAAAAATCGCACCTGATTTATCTGAGGCTGAGCTCGTTCAAATTGCAGATACCTTACTTCGTCATCAAATGGATGGGGTAATTGCGACTAATACGACGATTTCACGTGACAACGTCGCAGGTTTGAAAAATGCGGAACAACAAGGCGGTTTAAGTGGAAAACCGTTACAGCAAAAAAGTACAGAAATTATTCGAAGATTGCATCAAGAGCTGAAGGGGCAAATCCCGATTATTGGAAGTGGTGGTATTGACGGTGTACAAAATGCACAAGAGAAGATTGAAGCGGGTGCTGAATTGTTACAAGTTTATTCAGGTTTGATTTATCACGGTCCAAGCTTAGTTAAAGGCTTGGTTCAGGCGATTAAGTAAGAGACAAATAATATGAAAACATTATTTCTAGCCTCTTATTTTGCAGCCGTAGAAAATCTTTTCAAACGATTTTTAAAACAGCATTTTTTATTACATAAAGTGCTGTTTATTCCTACTGTAGGTAATGTAGAAAGCTATGTTGAATACATTGATGAGGCAAAAAATATTTTTCATAAATTAGGTTTTGAAGTCGATGTTTTGGATATAGCCCAAGAAACAGAAGAGGTTATTAAAGAGAAATTAAATTATACGCCGAGCCTTTATATTTCTGGTGGTAATACGTTTTATCTATTACAAGAGTTGAAAAGAAAGCACTTATTACCACATATAAAAAAACGAATTGATGAAGGTATGCTTTACCTTGGTGAATCTGCCGGTGCTATTATTACCGCCAGCGACATCGAGTATAATCAAATTATGGATAATAAAAATATAGCTATCGATTTGACCAATTATTCAGCTTTAAATTTAGTCGATTTTGCAATTGTTCCACATTATGGGGAGTTTCCTTTTGAAGAGAGTTCACAGAAAACTGTTCAGATCTATCAATCCAAATTGAATTTACTCCCTTTAACAAATAGCCAAGCTGTAATTGTTGATGAAGATAATTACACTATTCAAACTAATTTATAGGAAAGTCGATGATCAAATATGATTTACATTGCCACAGTACAGCTTCAGATGGTGTTTTAACGCCTACGGAGCTTGTGCAACGAGCTCATGAACAAGGTGTCAATGTGCTTGCTTTATGTGATCACGACACGGTGATGGGCATTGATGAAGCTAAAATTGAAGCAGATAAATTAGGTATTGAGCTGATTAATGGCGTGGAAATTTCAACGAATTGGGAAGGTCGTGGCATCCATATTGTTGGATTAAATTTTGATAAAACGCATCCTAAAATGACCGCACTTTTAGCCGAACAAAAATCACTGAGAGAAAAAAGAGCGGTTGAAATTGGCCATAAACTAGAAAAAGCAGGCATCCCAAATGCCTATGAAGGTGCAAAAGCGTTGGCCAATGGGGAAGTAACTCGTGCTCATTATGCGCGCTATTTGGTACAAATCGGAAAGGTTTCAAATGATGGGCAAGCCTTTAAGTGTTATCTAGGCGGTGGCAAATCGTGTTTTGTCAAAGCTGAATGGGTGGATATTCCAACGGCGATTGAGACGATTCATGCGGCAGGTGGTGTCGCAGTCATTGCCCATCCTATGCGTTATAACATGACAGGAAAATGGATTCGTCGATTAATTGTTGATTTTAAACAATGGGGCGGTGATGGCATGGAAGTCGCAGATAGTGGACAGACCAAAGATCAACGTCAATATCTTGCGCGTTTAGCCAATGAATATGACTTAGCCGCCTCTTTAGGCTCGGATTTTCATTTTCCTTGCGGATGGATTGAATTAGGAAAGAATTTGTTTTTACCTGAAGAGGTTAAACCGATTTGGACGTTATTTGAATGATAAAGGGCAGTTAAATCCGCCCTTATTTTTTATATTTGACTGTTCTCACATAAACCGAGGCTCGCGAGAAATTCAATAAATGCGCGAACTTTTGCCGGTAAATGACGACGATTAGGGTAAACCACATAAATATCTAAAGGTTTTTGTTTATATTCAGACAAAATTTCAACTAATTCACCTGAAGCAAGCGCATCTTTTACAAAGAAATCCGGTGCATTACTGATGCCTAAACCCGCTTTCGTCATTTCTAACAACGCCATACCATTATTAGAAACCACTTTAGATTGAATCTTATAACGTTGAATTTGATTGGCTTTTGTTGATTGCCAATGCACTTGATTCAACGACGATTTATAAAGTAAACCTTGGTGATATTCTAAATCGTCAGGTGTAAGTGGTGTGCCTCGTGCTTCTAAATAACTTGAAGAAGCAACAAAATGCATAGGGGCGCTACTAATTTTACGCGCAACAAGTGAGCTATCTTGCATATAGCCAATCCGTAATGCTAAGTCATAGCCCTCAGCAACAAGATCGACACGTTTATCTTCAAATTCAATTTCTACGTGTAAATTGGGATGAAGCTCAATAAATTTAGGTAAGTTAGGTGAGATATAAAGCAAGCCAAAATCACGCGGCACAGAGATTAATAAATTACCTTGTAAGCTTGTTGCCATATTACTAATGCTAGAATCAGCCTCGCTTAAATCTAATAAAATAGCTTGGCAACGTTGATAATAAAGCATCCCCGCTTCAGTTGGCACAATTTTTCGTGTTGTACGTTGTAATAATCGTGTTTTTAAATGTTCTTCTAATTGTGAAACTAGTTTACTCGCCATCGCCACAGAAATATTCTGTTGGTTTGCGGCTTGTGTAAAACTTTGCGTTTCGATTACTTTACAGAAAACCGAAATTGCATTGAGTTTATCCATTTATAAATCCTTTTTGAAAAAAAGCTTGATTTTATCGGCGTAAGTTTGCAGTATATCGCCAATTTTACAGAATTCTAGTTATATTTTAGGTAAGCAAATGAGCAAATCTTTAGTGATTGTGGAGTCGCCAGCCAAAGCGAAAACCATCAATAAATATTTAGGTAGCCAGTATGTGGTGAAATCCAGCGTAGGGCATATTTGTGATTTGCCTACTGCAGGGAGTAGCACAGGCGAAAAGGCCAAACCAGTTTCCACTAAAGGATTAAGTGCGGAAGAAAAAAACAAAATTAAAGCAGAAAAAGACCGTGCGGCCTTAGTGAAACGTATGGGGATTGACCCTTATCACGATTGGAAAGCCAATTATCAAATTCTACCAGGTAAAGAAAAAGTAGTAGCCGAATTAAAATCCCTTGCTAAAAAATCCGATCATATTTATCTCGCAACCGACTTGGATAGAGAAGGAGAGGCTATTGCGTGGCATTTACGTGAAGTCATTGGTGGCGATGATAGTCGTTTTAGCCGCGTTGTATTTAATGAGATTACTAAAAAAGCGATTGAAAAAGCGTTCCAGCATCCTGCCCACATTAATATGGACCAGGTTAATGCTCAACAGACCCGTCGTTTCTTAGACCGCGTAGTAGGCTTCATGGTGTCGCCATTATTATGGAAGAAAGTGGCGCGAGGTTTATCTGCCGGACGCGTGCAATCTGTTGCCGTGAAATTGGTGGTAGAACGTGAACGTGAAATCAAAGCATTCCAACCGGAAGAATTTTGGGAAATTGAAGCGCTAACCCAAACGAGTAAGAAAGAAGACTTACGTTTGGATGTAGTGCAATATAAAGGCAAGAAATTTGAGCCGAAAAATGAAAAAGAAGCGCAAAGTGCGGTCGATTTCTTAAATAAATCACATTACGTTGTCACAGATTTAGAAACAAAACCAACAGGTTCTAAACCAAGAGCTCCATTTATTACTTCAACCTTACAACAAACTGCAAGTACGCGTTTAGGTTTTGGGGTGAAGAAAACCATGATGTTGGCACAACGTTTATACGAAGCCGGTTATATCACTTATATGCGTACTGACTCTACCAACTTGAGCCAAGATGCGTTAAATATGGTACGCTCTTATATCGAAAGCCATTTCGGTAAAGATTATTTGCCAGCTAAACCGAATTTCTACTCGAGTAAAGAAAACGCTCAAGAAGCGCACGAAGCGATTCGTCCTTCTGATGTAAAAACGCTCGCAGATCATTTAAGTGGCATGGATAAAGATGTTGTGCGCTTGTATGATTTAATCTGGCGTCAATTTGTAGCCTGCCAAATGCCGGCTGCACAATATGACAGCACAACCGTTACCGTCATGGCGGGCGATTATGAATTGAAAGCTAAAGGCCGTATTTTACGTTTTGATGGTTGGACAAAAGTGTTGCCACAAGTAGGTAAAAATCCGGAAGACCAAATTTTACCGGCTGTGAGTTTGAATGAAACATTGGCACTAAAAACGGTTTCGCCAAGCCAACACTTCACTAAACCGCCCGCTCGTTTTACCGAAGCTGCATTGGTTAAAGAATTGGAGAAACGTGGTATTGGTCGTCCTTCTACTTATGCGGCAATTATTTCAACTATCCAAGAACGTGGTTATGTGCGCATTGAAAATCGTCGTTTCTATGCCGAGAAAATGGGCGAAATAGTTACTGATCGCTTAAATCAATCCTTTACTGATTTGATGAGCTACGATTTCACTGCCAACATGGAAAACGTATTAGACCAAATAGCATCAGGTGAGAAAAATTGGAAGGCTGAGTTAAATCAATTCTTCAAAGATTTTTCTACTCAACTTTCTACGGCTGAATTGGATGAATTAGAAGGTGGAATGAAGCCGAATAGCCTTGTACTCACCAATATTGATTGTCCGACTTGTAGCCGAAAAATGGCCATTCGCACAGCAAGTACAGGTGTATTTCTTGGTTGTTCTGGTTATGCTTTACCACCGAAAGAGCGTTGTAAAACGACGATTAATCTCATTCCTGAGGCGGAATTACTCAATGTATTGGATGAGGCTTCTGAAACTAAAGCCTTAATGGATCGTAAACGTTGTCCGAAATGTGGTACAGCGATGGACAGTTACATCATTGACCCTCATCGTAAATTGCATATTTGTGGTAATAATCCAAATTGTGATGGTTATTTGGTTGAACAAGGCCAATTCAAAATTAAAGGCTATGACGGTCCGATTGTAGAATGCGACAAGTGTGGTTCGGATATGCACTTGAAACTCGGTCGTTTTGGGAAATACATGGGCTGTACCAATTGTGATAACACCCGTAAGATTTTGAAAAACGGCGAGGTTGCACCACCAAAAGAAGAGCCAGTTCATTTCCCTGAATTGAAATGTGAAAAATCTGATGCGTATTTTGTATTACGTGATGGTGCAAGTGGCGTGTTTATGTCAGCACATAACTTCCCTAAATCACGTGAAACACGACCGGCAAAAGTGGCTGAATTAGCGCTTTATCGTGATCGTTTACCAGAAAAATTACGTTATTTAGCCGATGCACCACAAAAAGACCCTGAGGGTAATGAAGCCATTATCCGTTTCAGCCGTAAAGAAAAACATCAATATGTGACATCTGAAAAGAATGGCAAAGCCACAAAATGGATTGTGGATTATATTGATGGGAAATGGGTTGAGCGGAAAAAGTAGGATGAACATCACGGTTTATTGCGGTGCGAGTTTAGGTAATGATTCTGCCTATCAGGCTGCCGCAAAAAAATTAGGAAAATGGATTGCAGATGGCCAACATACTTTAGTTTATGGTGGCGGAAAATTGGGATTAATGGGCGTGGTTGCTGATACTGTACTTGCTCATCAAAGCAAAGTAATTGGCATTATCCCTCAATTTTTACAAGACAGAGAAGTTTCACATCCTAATTTGACCAAGACCGTGGTGGTTGAAAGCATGTCTGAGCGAAAAAATAAAATGGTTGAGCTTGGCGATGCTTATATTGCTTTGCCTGGCGGACCAGGCACTTTAGAAGAGATTGCTGAAGTGATTTCTTGGGCGCGAATTGGGAAAAATAACAACCCTTGTATTCTGTTTAATGAAAAGGGGTATTTTGATTCACTAAAGTCCTTTTTTAGCCATATGGTGAAAGAAGGCTTCTTTACTCAAGGTGATTTTGAGAAGATTTTATTCTCGAATGATCTTCAAGAAATTGAAACCTTTATTGAACATCACCAACCACCAGCGTTAAGAACATATTAAAAAAGTGCGGTTAAATTGATTTGACCGCACTTTTTTATGATTAATGATGATGTTCTGGTTTTGGTGGGAGTTTAGCTCTAGCTTTACCAACAGGGAGAATTAACGTCGCGTAATTCGCCGAATGTTGACAAACTTTTTGATCTTCAAATGGTTCTTTATGAATCACTTTAAGTTTCCAAACACCTTCAATTAATGGGATAAAATTAACTTTACCTTCACTATCTGTTTTACCTGAAAACGCTTGTGGTTCACGATGAGATGTCGCCGCTTCCATATCTTTCACAACAAAGGTATCAGACGTTGCGATAATCGTTTCGCCTGCAAGTGGTTTGTCTTTATAGAAAATTTGAAGTGGGAAAGCTTCGCCAGCTTTGATTGTTTTTGGATCTTTGAGTGGCACAATTTCAAGTGGTAAACCGATGCGTGTCATTGCCATCTCCGCATTCAATGGTTTTTTACCTACTACAGTAAAAGCTTTACCAAACATTTGAGTTTGTTCGCAATAGAATGCATTTGGTGTGCCTTGTAAGTTATCCATTTTCCAGCCTTCATTATTTTGTGACCAGAAAGTTGGTTTATAAGTCGCCGTTACCCAATATGAACCGTCTTTTAACGGTTTTTCTGATTGATATTGGTAGTTCTCACCTTTTTGTACTAAGGTTTGCATTTCGCCATCTTGATTGATGAGTTCCATTGGGGGGAAAATAGCAAGACGTTTTTCGGGAATTTTTTCAACGTAAGGGTAGTCACCATAAGCTAAATCAGCTTTTAAAACGCTATTAGAAGCAATTTGTGCCGGTGTTGCAACCCAAACTTCATGAGCTTGCGCGAGCGCAGATAAGCCAATTAGTGCCGCAATTAATGTTTTTTTCATTCTCTTTCCTTTTTAATTAATAAATCAATTTATAGAAAGTCTTCGATAGGGCGGATGAGTATAGCGAAAAAGAAATAATGAGACGAATAGAAAAAGTTGATTTTGTGAGAAACTTCACATTTTTTTAACAAAAAAGCGCGGTCATTAAAACAATTGTTTTTTTGACCGCACTTAATTTTAAATTAAAGGCTAAATTGGCTTATTTTTTAGAAGGTTTAATAGCTAATAGGTTACAACTTAATTTACTAATCACATGTTCCGCTGTATTACCTAATAACGCTGCAGATAAACCCGTTCTTCCCACTGTACCTAAAATCACTAATTCAGCTTCAATTTCTTTCGCCACTTCAGGAATCACTTCTTCAGGGAAACCTTCACGTACGTGGGTATGATCTTCATCAATGCCAAATTTTTGACGCAAGGATTTCATATTGATGAGGTGTTGGCCACGAATACCATTTTCATAACCTGAAGTATTAAATTCAGGTAAATCAATCGCCATATTAATTGGTGCAACAGGGTAGGCCGCCACTAAATGTACGTTACCACGGTTTAAGTTCTCCGCTAAATTCATCCCTGTTGAAACTAATTCTTGGTTGAATTCATCTTGATATTCTTGTTCACCCGATACATTCACGGCGACTAAAATGCGGCGTTGGTGTTTCCAGTCACCATCACGCACCATTAATACTGGAATTGGACATTTACGTAATAATTGCCAATCTACTGGTGTAAAAATTAATGAAGTGAAACTTTCTTCATCTTTGGTGTATTTTACAACGAGATCGTATTGATTTTTTTCAACTTCTTCACGAATAGCATCCGCTTCATTGCTGCTCCAGACGATGTGAGATTCAAACTCAATTTCTGGATCCGCATATTTATCTAAATAAAATTGGACGGCTTGACGTTGTTGTTCAATGGCTGTTTTATGCATTTGGCTACGTTCTTCCGAAGAAAGAAGCGCAGACATTTCATAAGATAAGTCATAGACACTCAGCAGAGTGGTGATTTTTACTTTTGTCTCATTTTGCTGTTCTTTAACAAGACGAACAGCACGAGCAAGCGCATATTGTTTTTCGTTATCAGGGTTGAGTACAACAAGAATATTATTAAATTTCATAAAGCCTCCAAGATATGGGATATCAATAGGATAGAAAAGATTTTAAGTGATGACAAGAACCGATTGTAAAAAAAGTGATCTCGTGCAAATTTTTTTTCAAATACTAAAAAAGCGTGAATGTTCACGCTTTTTATCTATTCGGCTAATTGGATTTTAGTTTTATGTACGCCAGTTAAATCAACTAAGGCATTTATATCATTAATAGTAATGTATTTCCCTTGAACAGAGAGTACACCTAATTTTTGGAAACGTCCAAGTAAACGACTGATAGTCTCAACAGTTAGGCCGAGGTAATTACCAATATCGCTGCGAGTCATGGTTAAACGGAATTCTTTCGCAGAGAAACCACGAGCAGAATAGCGTTTAGATAGGTTATGGATGAATGCGGCTAAACGTTCTTCAGCATTCATTTTAGACAGTAATAAAATCATTTCTTGATCGCTTTTGATTTCACTACTCATTAAACGCATAATTTGCTGACGAAGCTTAGGCATTTTGCCAGATAAATCATCTAAGATATCAAACGGAATTTCACATACCATAGCAGTTTCCAATGCTTGAGCAAAACTTGGGTGTTGCATATTTGTGATTGCATCGAAACCGACTAAATCACCCGGTAAGTGAAAAGAGGTAATTTGTTCTTCGCCCGCTTCACTAATGGTATAAGTTTTAATGGTACCAGAACGAATCGCATAAATAGAATTAAGCGTATCACCTGCTTTAAAAAGGACTTGAGATTTTTGTATAGGCTTTTTACGCTCAATAATATTATCAAGCTGATCGAGCTCATGTTCGTTTAATGTGAAAGGAATACAAAGTTGACTAATGCTGCAATCCTGGCAATGAATCGCACAACCACCAGATTGAACTCTGCGCCCTGATTTAGTTTCTGAAACGAAATTATTCATTAGTTCCTCAAATCGATAAATATAGTGTAAAATTGATCTAACGCAATTATTCTACCACTAAATAGTAAATTAAAGAAGTTATCTACGAGTAAATAGGTATGGCAGCAGAAAAATTAACCAAAAAACGTTTAATACAAATTATTATTATGTTGATTATTTTAGTCAGTGCATTTGTTTGGCGATATATCTTGTAATAAGTGCGGTCAAATTTTTCATTGTTTTAGAGGATAAAAAAGAGCCACAACACAATTTGTGGCTCTTTGTTTTTAAGTTTAAGTCAGATTACCATTCGTAACCAACACCAGCCCCAACAGTCCATTGACCTCGAGTATCTGCTGCACCGTTTACATTTGATGACCAATGACCATTATCTGAATTGCGAGAGGCTTTGATTGCAATTGCGCTTTCGCCTCGGTGATGAGCAACACCTGTTGAAATCATGCTCTTACCATCCTTACGTGCAGATGGGGCAGAAGCAATCGCTGCAACGCCAGCAATTCCAGCACGAGATTTGCGATCAACATCATTTACTTTCTTATTTAAATTATTGATTGCTCTCGTATTGTTTGAAATAGCTTGAGTGTTATTTGTAATACTCGATTTTACTTTATTCAATTGTGATACATTCACAGCATCCGTTGCATTTGTTCCTTCCACAACATTGGTAATGTTCTTATTACCTGCATTAATTCCATTTTTATCAATTTTAATATTTGAATTGTTGACACTATATGAATCTGCTTTAAGGTTTTTTGATGTACTTACTTTAAATGTTTTTTGTGGATTAGTTGTGCTAGTCGTTTTTTCAACAACAATGTTATCGCCAGCTGTTACTTCAACATCTTTGCCATTTTGAGCACTTTGTTTAATGCTCTCAATAGCTTCATGTATTGTGTTTTTTCCAGTATTACCAATATTAGTTGCATTAATAGTGCCGTTTGAATTAATAGCTGCATTTCCTCCGATAATATTTTTCATTGAGTTTGCTATATTACCGACGGTATCCGTAACGGAATAAAGTTGTGAGCCATTAATTGCATCTGTAGATGTTTTAGATATTTCACCAGCACCAACATTCACAATTTGACGAGTGTATTGTGCATTTTGTGTTGCACCGACTGATACAGTGGCAGTTGCATCAGTTCCTGCAAAATTATCATAAGAAAGATTATTAACAGTTGCATTTTTAACACTTTTAGCTTGTTTGGTCTCTGAACCATTACCTAATGCTACACTTGAGCTATGTTCCGCTTTTGCTTTTGCACCGATAGCTAAACCATATCCTGCAGTTGCTTTTGATTGTTCACCAATAGCAACAGATCCTGTACTTGAAGCTACGGCGTTTGAACCGCTTGCTATAGAGGATAAACCAGAAGCTGATGTTTCGACACCTGTTGCAATGGAACCAATACCAGAAGCATTGCTTTTATAGCCGACAGAAATGCCTTGATGATATGCTGAAGCTTCTGCCCCAATAGAAATTCCTCGAACTGTTGAGCTTGTATTTGCACCGATAGCAATAGAATCATCTGACTGAGCATTAGAATTTAAACCAGCTGCAAAACTACGCACACCAGAGGCCGTAGCGCTATCTCCAACAGCAGTTGCAAAAATAGCAGTTGCATTTGTAGATTCACCTAAGGCAACAGAAGATTTAGCTGTTGCATTTGAATCATTACCAATTGCGACAGCAGAATCCTGTTTGGCTTGGGCTCCTGTTCCGACGGCTAATGAGCTAGTTCCCAAAGCATTTGCTTGTGATCCAAATGCATTGCTATTTTGACCGCTCGCTTTCGCTTTTTGGCCAATTGCAATGGTTTCATTAGCAGAAGCTTGAGATTCAGTGCCAATTACAATGGCATTAGTCGCATTTGCTGTTGAATTAAATCCAATAACAGTTGCATTTGTTGTTGAAGTATCTGTAATTTTATTATCTTTGCCTAAAGTAAGGATATTGTTTCCAACCACTGTATTATTTAAACCAAATACAGAAGCTGAATTTGTATTTGTATCAGCTTCTCGTGTTGCTTTAGGCGATTTAGCATCAGACGGTTGTGTACCAATTTGATTCTTGATGCCATATCCAATAGATTCATTTGCATAAACTTTATTGCCGTCTCCAAAGCTTTGAGTTTGTTTACCATATGCATCATTACCATCGCCAAAAGCGTTAGCATGTTGACCTTTAATTGTATTTTGGTTACCGAATGCAGAACTAGATCCTTGATCTTCAGTAGGGTCATTTGATTCAGGCACTGAATAAATTAAATTGCTTTGACCGATAGCTGTATGGCTAGGTTCATCAACATTAGTTGCGTCTGCATGATTTAGGAATACTGAACCGCCCGAATATAGTACGTTTTGATTAGGCTCAGGATTTGTGGTTCTTGCCGCATGAGCTGTTGCTACATTTAATCCTACGACTAATGCTGTAATTGCATTGATTTTAAAGTTTTTCATTATTTCCTCGCTTTAAAAGAATGTTTTTTTGACACAGCAATTGTGTAAAAACTAGAGTTGGGTAACTTGGTGAAATCTATAAAAAATAGATGGAAATGCAGCAAGCGAGTAATGAACTGATACTGATTAAGAAAATCATATTAGTAATAATATTCTTCATTTAAGAGAATAAGTGCGCGCTTGCATGCTTCAGCATTGTAGTTTGTTTAGTTCTGGTAGTGAAGTAAATAGTTGACTTCTTTTGTAAAGATTTGTAATTGAATGTAAATTTATGTAAATTAATGTATGATTTGTAAGTTTTTAGGATAGCTAAAGTACGTTATAAATAAATTATCAAGCAGTATTAAATACAAAAAGTGCGGTTAATTCATGAGAAGATTTTCAAGATTGAGAAAAAATCCTGTATAATCTCAGAAATTTTTTGTTC
>CABPXD010000010.1:0-90004 GCA_902461185.1 uncultured Haemophilus sp. | reverse complement strand
TCATCGAAAATCTACCGCACTTTCGTTGTCTCTCTCTCGATTTACCGTTTCATGGAGAGAATAAAGCTGTAGCGGTTGAAGATTTTGAGCAAACGGCTCTATTTATTGAAAGCCAAATACAAAGTCTCATAAAAGATGAACCTTATATTCTTATCGGTTATTCACTTGGTGGGCGAATCGCACAATATTATGCACTACATGCTCAAGTGCAAAGAGGCAATTTACAATCAGTGATTTTAGAAGGGGCGAATTTAGGTTTGCAGTCTGAGAAAGAAAAACAAAGCCGTTTAGTTAATGACAAAATGTGGGCTGAGCGTTTTTTCCATGAAAACCCTGAAACCGTGCTAGAAGATTGGTATCAACAGCCTGTGTTTTCTCATTTAAATGAACAGCAACGTAAGTCATTAATTGAAAAGCGAAAAGCTAATTGCAGGGCAAATATTGGTAAGATGTTATTAGCAACTAGCCTTGCCAAACAGCCTGATTTTCGAGAGAAAGTGCGGTCAAGTTTGCTGCCATTTTTCTATTTTTGCGGTGAGCGAGATCAAAAGTTTCGTCAAATGGCAGAGGATAACCAACTTGATTTAACGCTTATCCCTCATGCTGGGCATAATGCTCATTTAGAAAATTCGACATATTTTGCTAAAAAAATTGAAGATATCGTTTTAAAAATCGCTAATCCTTAAGTCCTAAACAACAAAAAAGCCGATGCATAAACATCAGCTTTTTCATCCAAATAAAGAGGATTAATCTTCAGCCCATACTTCTTTGGATATTTCTTTAATATAACGGAATGTTGTCCATTGCGTGTTTTAGTAATGATATAGCTTTATTCTGTTTCTGTTGAGGAAAAAGCGCATTTGGCGCAGATTAGGCATTTAAATTATGAAATTTGGAACAGTTATATGCTATAATAAAGAATATTGTTAAGAAATTATTATAAATATACTAATTTAAAGGAGTAAAAAGATGAGTTTGCTTAGATATTTATCATATATTCTAATTTTATTAGCTCCTGTTATATTATATCTGTGCAAATTTGGCCTGGAATTACCTAAGAATAGTGCAGAATGGGATCATTTGGGTAGTTATCTAGGAGGTGTATATTCAGGGCTCGCATTGCTTGCTTTAATATACCAGATAGAAATGGTTAAACGTGAACAGTATAAACAGGATTTTGACCGTCAATTCTTCTTTCTTTTAGAACAAAATAACTTAAAAATTAATGCTCTTACAACAGATTGCATAGATAAAATTTATAATCTAATACTAACAAATATTATTAAAGATAAACAAACTATTGAGAAGGTAAAGGATAAGGTAGAGCATTCTGAACAAAATGAAATATATTCACAAATTACTGGCTATTTTGCTCATTTGATTTTATTCATTAAATTTTTATCTAATAATAGATTTATTGAGGATAAGGAAAAAGGTGATTATTTTGAAATGTTAAAAAACTCTATTCCGATAAAAGTATTGTTTATATTTGCTTACCATTTAAAGTCAAGAGCTAACAACTGCACGGATATTATTAAGTCGGTTGAATCATATGCTATGCTAGAAAATATGAAAATAAGTAATATGATTAAAGAATCAGATAAAAATGCTCTTTTCAATAAGGGAGGGCTTTTGGAGTTTGCTCCAGGAGCATTTGGAGAAAATCCTGAATATATAAAAAGTCCCCAAGAATACGCTAGTAAACAGAACTAGAGAGGGTTTTAACTTTCAGCAATTCCCATCGCACAAACGGCTGCAGAACTCCATGCCCATTGGAAATTGTAGCCGCCTAACCAGCCGACGATATCTAGCACTTCACCGATAAAGTAGAGACCTTTAATCTTTGTGGCCTCCATGGTTTTGGATGAAATCTCATGAGTATCAACGCCCCCCATTGTAACTTCAGCTGTGCGGTAGCCCTCAGTGCCATTAGGAATAAATTGCCAGTTGTGGATTAAATTCTCTAAATTTTCTAACCGCACTTTACTTAAGTTTGCGATCACTTCATCTTGAATCAAGCCTTGTTCTAACCAAAGTTCGACTAATTTTTTCGGTAATAAACGACTTAATACGGTTTTAAGCTGCAATTTCGGCGAAGATTGACGCATCCCATCTAGGTGATGACGAATATCGTTATAAGGCAATAAATCTAAATGAATACTTTCACCAGGTTGCCAATAATTGGAGATTTGCAAAATGGCTGGGCCAGATAAACCACGATGGGTAAATAGCATTTGATGAGTAAAGGTTTTGTGTTGATTCGTCGCAGCCACATCTAATGAAACGCCAGAGAGTGCAGAGTAGAATTTGTCACTTTCTCGCCATGTGAACGGTACAAGGCTTGCACGCGGAGGAATTACATTTAATCCAAACTGTTCTGCAATTTGATAGCCAAAAGGCGAAGCACCTAAACCTGGCATGGAGAGCCCACCTGTGGCGATAATTAAATTCTGGCATTGCCATTCAACTGCATTTACCTTTAATTTAAACCGCACTTTAGGGTTGTTTTCAACCGCTTCAACATCACTCACTTCGCTGCGTAGTTGAATGTGAACACCGTATTTGTCACATTCAGTTCCGAGCATCTTCACAATGTCTTCTGCACCGTTATCACAAAATAACTGACCTAATTCTTTTTCGTGGTAAGGAATGCCGTACTCGGCGACTAAAGCAATGAAGTCCCATTGTGTATAACGTTTTAAGGCGGATTTGACGAAGTGTTTGTTTTGGCTGATATAACGGCCAGATGTGATTTCCATATTGGTGAAATTACAGAATCCGCCGCCAGACATTAAAATTTTTCGACCAATTTTTTTACCGTTATCAAAAATGGTGACTTGTTTGCCAAGTTTGCCTAACTGGGCGGCACAAAATAAGCCGGCAGCACCGGCTCCAATAATGATATTTTCTGAATAGTGACTCATAATTTATTGTGATACTTGCCCTTTTTCAAAATAGTCTATCATTTTGATTCGTTGGATGACAGTACGGCGATCCACGGCAGCATTACCTGAATCTAATAATTGCTGCCAATAGGCTTTGGATTGTTCCGGTTGATGATTTTTAAAGGCCTCAGTCGCCAATAACGTGAGGACTGAAATTTCATTTTTATCCTGTTTTAAGGCTTCGTTCATTATTTGTTGGATTTCAGGCGTGATAGTTTGGCCCGCTTGATAATAAAGTGCGGTCGCTTTTAGACCTAAAATAGCGGGTGTTGTGCCTGAAATTTTTTCTGCATTGCTATAGGCAATGAGTGCATGATCAAATTCATCATTTTGCATATAGGCGTCACCTAGCTGAGCCCAAAGCTCAGGATTATTCACATCTTCTCGAATTTTATTTTGAATTTTGAGCACCATATCTTCTTTTTGATGCACCATTGATGTATCTGCTTTTTTGTTGGCAAGCTCAACCATCTCTTTTTCGCCTTGTTGAACACGCTCAAAACGATCAAGGGAGAAGTAATAACTTAAGGGGAGAACTAATAAAATAGCAAAGACCCAAATCGTAGATTTGGTTTCAAATTTGATCGCACTTTTTTCTTCTTTAGGGGCAGTATGAGGTTGATTCTCGAGTTGTTTTGGCTCGCCTTCTGATTTTTTTGTAGAAAATAAAATTAAAGCAAAAGCCCCAATTAATAACAAAATAGGTAATAGCCAGAGTAGTGCCGTATTCCATTGGAAAGGTGGCTTATAGTTCACGAAATTACCGAAACGAGCTGTCATCGTGTCGATAATTTGCTGATTCGATTTTCCTTCATCCACCATTTTATAGACTTCAATACGTAAGTCATAAGCAATCGGTGAATTGGACTCAACTAAATTCTGATTCTGACATTGTGGGCAACGTAAGGATTTTGCCAGTTCAACAGCACGAGTACGATCGGCTTGGTTTTTAAACGCATAGGTATCCACCATTTCTGCGTGAGCAAAAAGGGCGAAAGTCAGTAAAAGTGCGGTCAGAAATCGGATTAATTTTTTCATTTTACTTTTTAGTTAATTCATCAAGTTTTGGTTTGATCTCAGTGAGCCATGTTTCTCTATCCATATAGCCAGAATGACGATAACGGATCATGCCGTGCTCATCGACAACATAGGTCTCAGGTGCGCCATCTACGCCCAATTGCATCGCAAATTCACCACGGCTATCGTCAATAGTGAGTATGAACGGATTGCCCATACGTTCGAGCATCGCAATGCCGTTTTGAGGTTTGTCACGATAGTCGATTCCAACAATGGGCACTTCTTTTGAAATTTCCATCAAAAGAGGGTGTTCCTGTTGGCAATAGCCACACCAACTTCCCCACACATTAAGTAGGAAAGGTTTCTTTGGGAAATCTCTTGGACTGACAATTTGACTCGGTTCAAGTAAATTCGCTTGATAGAATTCTGGTACAGGCTTATCAATGAGCGCGGAGGCAATTTGTTTTGGATCTTTGTGTAAGCCAATAAAAAGCAGTAAGCAAATACTCAATAACAAAATCAGCGGTAAAAACAAAATAAACTTTTTATTCATCACGTTTTCTCTTCAAATTGATGGCTGAACATAATGCGCCAAGTGCCATTAAAATGCCTCCGAGCCATAACCAGCGAATAAGCGGTTTGTAATGTAAGCGGAATGTGAATTCACCTTTGCCTAAGTTATCGCCCATAACAATATATAAATCGCCCCAAAAGCCTGCATCTAACCCCACTTCACTCATGGTCATAGTTCGAACATCATAATAGCGGCGTTCTGGTACAATTTCTGCGTAAGGTTTGCCTTGTTCTGACACGCTAAAGAAAGCGACTTCGGCGGTAAAGTTTGGCCCAATTTCATTGGAAAAACGATCGTAGTGGAATTCAAATTGACCTAATTGTTGGCTTTGTTGTGGCGCGAGTCGTACACCTAATTCACTGCCAAAGTAACTACTCATCACAGCTCCCATGGTGGCAATAGCTACGCCGCAGTGTGCAAGAATCATCCCAAAATAGGCAAGTCTTACTTTAGCCCAGTTTTGCCATAAGGTGACGAATAATACCCAAATAGCGAGGGTGAGTAATACATAAGCGAAGAAATGGAAACGTAATGCACCATCATTTTGCAACGCATTCCAAATTATGCCATAAGCAATTACTGCAGCGGGAATAAGTAATAACAGAAGTTTGAAAAAGCGTTTTTTGTCTGATTTAAACCAGTTTAAGCAAAGTGTACCCGCCATGGCAAAAATTACTAACGTGAACAAGGGCAAGAAAATACTATTAAAGTAAGGGGCCCCCACAGAAATACTTCCCCAATTCATGGCTTGGAATAGCATTGGATAGAAAGTGCCTAAGAAGGTACTGACGGTTGCGACGGTCAATACGATATTTAAACCTAAAATAGCCCCAGTTTTAGAAATGAGTGGAAATTTGACCGCACTTTCATTGGTATTTGTGCGTAGGGCAAATAAACTGAGTGAGCCGACAGTCAATAAGAAGAAAATAAGTAATAGTACATAACCACGGGAGCTATCTAAAGCAAAAGCATGAACAGAGGTTAATGCACCTGAACGGACAATAAATGTGCCTAATACACTAAATGCAAAAGTGAGTAGGGAAAAGAGTGTTGTCCAGTAGCTAAACATGCCTTGTCTTTCAGTCACCATTAAGCTGTGTAAAAGTGCAAGTCCTAATAACCATGGCATAAGTGAGGCGTTTTCTACAGGGTCCCAGAACCACCAGCCACCCCAGCCTAATTCGTAATATGC
Source organism: uncultured Haemophilus sp. (assembly GCA_902461185.1). Lineage (GTDB taxonomy): Bacteria > Pseudomonadota > Gammaproteobacteria > Enterobacterales > Pasteurellaceae > Haemophilus_D. The sequence continues at coordinate 84,276 of CABPXD010000010.1, read as the reverse complement.
CCACCAGGCACCGAGAACGATCCCTAACGTTAAGAATAACCAAGAAACGAGAACCCAAGCTCGCATCGCACGCGCAATTACTTGTGCAGAACGATTAAAGATTAAGGATGAAATTGATATGGCAAAGTTAACAGCAAAGCCCACATAACCCACATATAAAAGCGGCGGATGGAAAATTAAGCCAATATCTTGCAGCATTGGATTGAGATCTCGCCCTTCTGCAGGGGCAGGAAAAGCACGTCCAAATGGATTGGAGTAGAATAAAATGAAAATAGCAAACCCAAGACAAATTAAGCCGAGTAAAGAAAGGGTTTGTGCAGAAAAAGTGCGGTCATTTTTGCGAGAGAAAAAGGCAAAAGCCACTAACCAAAGACTTAATGTGAAAAGCCAAAATAAAATAGAGCCTTCATGTCCGCCCCAGGTGGCGGCGACTTTAAAAAATGTCGGGAGTTGAGAATTGGAGTGCGCTGCCACGTATTCCAAAGTGAAGTCATCTGTTGCAAAAGAGTAGGCAAGAATACCGATTGAAACGCTCGTAAAAATACCGAAACAATAACTTAATCCCCAAGCTGTGTTGGTGAGAGAGGGTTTATTTCGCCAAATACCTATTTGCGGCACGATGGAAAGTAAGATCGCCGCGGTGGTAGCAAAGAGTAATGAGAGAAATCCGAGTTCGGGAAGCATAGTATTCTTCAGTATTATATTAAGGGTTGTATTTTACAAAATAAGGTTAATTTTAAGCATGAAAAACATACGTAAAATTAACCGCACTTTATTCTTCTAAATAAACAAAAGGCGTATTGTATACGCCTTTTGATTAAATAAGAAGTTTATCCTTACGCAACGGTAAGTTGTCCGCCGTACAAGATGAAGTAACGTAAGCAGAGAACCCCGATTAAGTCGAAGATTGACACAAGGATAATAAAGTTCTTGTTGTATTTTAAGTTGTCTTTTACTGCAAGGTTCGCAAGTAGAGGAATGATGATACCAATTAAGAATACCCCAATCCAGAACACTGCACCCCAGAAGCCGGAAAGTGCATTGTGTAATGCAACCACTTTCTGACCACCACCGAAGTGTAGACCAACAAAGAAACAGATTAATAAACCAAGTTCAGTCACCATAATTGGCACTTCAAATTTATGAATGAAGTGTGATTCATGGCTATCACCCTTTAATTTACCTGCAATGAGGATAAATAAGAAGGTTGCTGCGATACCTGAAGAGGTACCAGAAGCCAGGAATAACGCTGGTAGAACAGGGTTATTCAACATTGGGTAACTGATCAATGCTGAAAGTAAGAAACCAGTATAAGCCCCTAGCACAGCGGCTAAGATGAAGAGAATAACTTCTACAGGACCAGTTAAACGTTCTAATACATTGATAATTTTACCGACGAAGCCGAGTTTTGGCATAAAACGTTGAATGAACGCCATGATATCTTCTTTGAAGATAACCGCACACCAACATACCAAGAACAGCATATAAACTTGGAATAACATTACCCCCATAGACATTACAGAGTTGAATTGATAGTTAAACATCAATTTCCAGAATGTCCAAGGACGTGCCAAGTGGAAAATTAACAGGGTTAAACCAATTAATGTTGGCACAGAACCTAAAACGGCGGCCGCTCGGATAATCCAGTTTTTGCTAGGATTTTCTAATTTGTGACTACGTTTATAAGCAATCGCTAATTGTACCGCACCGGAAGAAATACCAAGTAAGAATAAATAGATAGCGATTGTTGAATCCCACACCAAATTAGGTGTGTGAAACGGAACAGGATAATCTAATGTCATCTTCTTGGCTCCCCGTGTTGGAATGGAATATGGTAAAGATTTGGTTGAGTACCTAATTCCACTTTAGTGCGATAAACCGGATTTTCTTTCACTTTGCGGGAAACTGCACTGCTTGGATCATTCATATCGCCAAAGGTTAATGCTTTGGTTGGACAAGCTTCTACACAAGCAGGTTGTTTGCCAGCTGCTAAGTTTGTATCGCGACAGAAGTTACATTTATCCGCAGTACGGTGTACTGGGTGAATGAAACGTACGCGGTAAGGACAAACTGCAACACAGTATTGGCAACCTACACAAAGATCTTTATGCACATCGACGATACCTGTTTCAGGATCAATAAATGATGCACCGGTCGGACAAACTGCCACGCAAGGGGCGTTTGTACAATGTTGGCAAGATTGACGGAAAAACTCGTATTCTTGATTTGGGAATTCGCCGTAAGGTTCACTACGGAGAATTTCCAAACGTGAAACGCCTTCAGGAACGTGGTTTGTTTCACGACAAGCATCCATACAAGCGGTACAGCCGATACAAGCTGTTTCGTCGTGTACCATTGCATAGCGTTTCGGTTTATCCGCCTTTTCCTCTTTCGCTAAAGAGGTAACTGATGTCCCCGTCATAAGGATTAATGCCCCCATGCCGGAAACAAAGTTTCGGCGTGAACAAGCTGTCATTATTTATCCTTTTGTTCGGTTGATTGCGTTTGTGATTGTGTGTCTTTTGCCGCTTTGCGTTTTTGTTGTTCGCCGTGGCAATCTACACAAAGTTTCACACGATTTTTCGGTTGAATACCTTTCATCGCATCATCTTTCGGGTGTAATGTGTGGCAGCTTGCACAAGGCAATTTCATTGCGTGAACATCGTGCGCCCAAAGTTTTTCACGAAGTTTTGCAGGTTGGTGACAAGCAAAACAAACTTGGTTTTGTTCTTGCGCGGTATACATTGGTTTTTTATCACCAAAGATATCGCCATCAAAACGCATCACATCTTTTGCACCACGACGGTGATCTTCCGAAATATTACCGTGACAGTTTACACAGTTAATCGGTTTACCTGTGTTAGGGCTTTTTTGATTTAAGTGTGCGCCGTGGAATTTACCAAAGTGTAATTCACCACCAGATTGATCTAAAGTTTGGTTTTTATCAACTTGGTCAAATTTGTGACATTTCGCACAATATTGGTTTGGGTCACGTTGGTTATCCAATTGTGGCTCATAAGTGAGTTGAGAGGCAGGTGTTTTTGCCATATCTTCCGCACTTGCAGCCATTGGCATTGCCGCAAGCATTGCAAGCAATGCGAGGGATTTTGCCGATTTGCTGATTAAAGAAGTTAAATTCATTCTGATTACCTCAAATATATGGTTAAAAATGACCGCACTTCGACACTTTAGTTACAAAGTGCGGTTCTTTTTTTATTGTTTTGTTGCGGTATCTTCAGCTAATTTGCCATTGGCTTTCGCTTCTTTTACCCATTGAGGTACAACAGTTTCTAAGAATTCTTTTTTCGCTTTACGTTCTTTCTCGATATCAATACCCATTACTTTCCATGCTTTATCAGCTGTAGAAATATCTGGTACTTCAACCGGAGTTTTCACGCCATGTTTAGTTAAGATTGCTGCAAGTTTAGCGCGTGCATCCGCTGCTTTGTCTATACCAGAACCTAATACGCGAAGCATTACATCAGGTGCGTGCATGTGACCACCGTGGCTTGCTGCTGTGTAGTCCCAACGCCATTGAGCGTGACGGATATCCATTAAAACAGGTTCCATTTCTTCTTTAGTTGCACCTGCATCCCATGCCGCTTTCGCTTCAAAGTGAGCACGAACAAGTTGATCTTCTAAACGACCCATTACATCTTTCACTTCTTTTTTACGTGAAGCAACGATGTCTTTAAGTTTTTCTTTGCTTTGATCGTGACAGTTTGCACAAGTGGTATCAAATGCATCGAATGGGTTTTGGATTTGGTGGTCGGTGTAAACTTTACCGTCTTTACCTTGTACTTTAGGCATGTGACAGTCGATACAAGTTACGCCGTTTTTACCGTGCATACCTAAAGACCAAATTTCAAAGTCAGGGTGTTGCGCTTTTAACATTGGTGCTTTAGAAAGAGAGTGAGTCCAGTCACTGAAGCCGATATCATCATAGTATTTTTCGATGTCATCAACAGTTTGACCGTTATCCCAAGGGAAGGTTACTTGTTTTAAGTCGCCCGCGAAGTAGTATTCAACGTGACAGTTTGCACAGATTTCAGCACGTTTTTCAGTGCGAGCAGCTGTGTTAAAGCTTAAGTTAGCTTGTTCTTTACCTTCAGCTTTTGCTTTTGCTTGAAGTGCATTATTTAAGTGATCTAATGCACGAAGAACGTGTGGACGAGCAATACGTAATGCTGGTTTGCCTTCGGCAAAGTCTTTTGATGTAGTATCGTGACAGTCTGCACAACCGATTGAGTTGACCACTTCAGGTCCACCTTTAGCCCATTTTGCACCAAAGTAACCATCTTCACCCCATTCTGCAATTAAACGAGGAACGTCTGGACCTTTACAAGTCCAACATGCCATTGGTTGTGGGCCATCATTTGCATTTTTGGGCGCACCAGTACGTAAAATATTACGTACATCTTCTACTGCATAAACGTGACCACGAGGTGCGTTATATTCTTTTGCGAAAGAATAGCCCCCCCATAACACGATTAAACGAGGATCTTGTTCATCAGCATAGATGATTTTGTCGCCTTTTTCAGTCGCTTTCCACGAATTGAATTGGCTAGGATATTTCTCAGCAAATTTTTCATTTACTGCTTCAATTTTTAAATTGGGGTTCGCTGCTTCCACAGGTTGTTCAAGAGGTTTGTACACCATTTCAGCCATCGCTGAGTTGTATACACCTAAAGCTGCGAAAGAAGTGGCCAAAACAAGGCTTTTTCTCAATGCGTTCACGATAATCACTCCATTAGGAAAGAATAAAAAAAACAATTTAAAATGCGAACAATTCCTATTAAGCTTTTGAATTCGCTCATAAAAATGGCTCAACGCAAGCATAAGATACCAAAAAGTAGTAGTTTTTATACGGTTTTTTTTCAAAAATTTGAGGTTGATCAAACTTTAAAATCAAAATACTTATAAAGAGGTATGTTGAGTATTAGAAAAGTGGTAGGTGAGTTGCATATTAAGAGGGAAAAGTGCGGTCGATTTTCATCTTGTTTTTCGTATAATAGGGTGAGTCAACTCGGAGAAGAATAATATGATTATCGGACCTTATATCAACGCACTGGCGATTATCAGTGGCGCAGTTATCGGTGCGGCGCTCGGTGGACGCATTCCAGAGCGTTTACGCACTAATCTAACCTTAATCTTTGGCTTGTGTTCGATGGGCATGGGTATTGTGATGATGGAGAAAACCACGAATATGCCGGCAATGATTTTATCGCTGTTATTAGGGACGATAATTGGCGAGTTGCTTTTATTGGAACATGGGATCAATAAGCTTGCCTCATCAGCGAAAGGCCTTGTTGAAAAGATGTTTCCTGATACACCAAGTAGCATGCATAGCCAAGAAGAGTTCTTATCTAAATTTGTTGCGATTGTGATTTTGTTTTCATTTAGTGGAACGGGGATTTTCGGGGCGATGAATGAGGGGATGACGGGGAATTTTGATATCCTTATTGTAAAATCCTTTCTAGATTTTTTCACCTCGATGATCTTTGCTACATCCCTCGGCATTTCAGTGGCAAGTATTTTTGTGCCACAAACATTGGTTCAAGTGATCTTAGCTTATTCTGCGGTGTTTATTATTCCTTTCGTGACACCTGAAATGCGAGGTGATTTTGCTGCGGTAGGCGGTATGCTAATGATAGCTGCGGGCTTTCGCATTTGTAATATCCAAATGTTCCATGTGGCGAATATGCTGCCGGCTCTTTTCCTCGCCATGCCAATTTCTCATTTCTGGAGTGCCTTTTTCTAAAAAATAGGCGTGTAATAACGCCTATTTCTTTTTCTGACAATGAGGGCAATAAAAGCTATTGCGTTGCCCAATAATCATACTTTCAATATTTGTGCCACATTTTGGACAAGGTTTATCTTTGTTTCCGTACACTAACAATTCCTGAGCAAAATAACCAGGGCGACCATCGGGTTGTAAGAAATCTTTTAATGTTGTACCACCTTGTGTAATGGCTTTCGCTAATACGTTTTTAATTGTTTCAACGAGTAAGGCACATTGGTTCCGCGTAAGATTTTCGGCTAATTTCATCGGATGCAAACCACATAAAAAGAGCGTTTCATTGGCATAAATATTTCCTACGCCTACGACGACAGCATTATCCATTAAAAAGGTTTTAAGTGCGGTCGATTTCTTGCGTGATTTTTTAAAAAGGTATTCGGCATTAAATTCATCTGAAAGCGGTTCAGGGCCAAGTTTTAGGAAAAGATGAAAGTCATCTAAACTTTCAGTCCATAACCATGCACCGAAGCGTCTCGGGTCGTTATAACGTAGTAATTTGCCATTATTCATCACAATATCAAGGTGATCGTGTTTATCTATAGGACTATCGTGTGGCACAATTCGAACAGAGCCAGACATGCCTAAATGACCAATAATATAACCTTTTTCGGTGTGAATAATGAGATATTTCGCACGACGAGAAGTATCTAAAATTTTGACGTTTTTAAGCGTTGTTAATTCTGGAGATACAACCCAACGTAATTGGGGTTGGCGCACTACAATTTTTTCAATGGTAAAACTTTTCAAATAGGGGCTGACACCACGCAGGGCTGTTTCGACTTCAGGAAGTTCAGGCATAGATAATCTCGGTAATGAATTTATGATATAAAAAAACCCGAACAATGTCGGGCTTTTTTCAAATCAGCAAAATTATTTGATTTTTGCTTCTTTATAGATAACGTGTTTACGCACTACTGGATCAAATTTTTTGATTTCCATTTTTTCAGGCATATTACGTTTATTTTTATCAGTTGTGTAGAAGTGACCAGTCTCTGCTGTAGAAACTAAACGGATTTTCTCACGAGCGCCTTTAGCTGCCATGTTTTAGCTCCTTAGATTTTTTCGCCACGAGCACGGATTTCAGCTAACACTGCATCAATGCCTTTTTTATCGATAATACGCATACCTTTCGCAGTTAAACGTAAGGTCACGAAACGGTTTTCACTTTCAACCCAGAAACGGTGAGTGTGAAGGTTTGGAAGAAAACGACGACGTGTCGCATTCAACGCGTGTGAGCGGTTGTTACCCACAGCTGGACGCTTGCCTGTTACTTGACAAACTCTAGACATAATAATCTCCAATAATTTAAATATAAGCTCGAGCTTATGGTTCGGATAATGAAGCTTAAAACTAAGCTTGCTTCCTCGTCAGGTCGCAGTATCCGACCCACTTACTATATTAAAGGTCGCAAATTATACTGACTTTATTTTCATTTCTCAAGTCCAAAAGCGATTTTTCCGTCTTTAAATGGAAATGAACGATAAAAAAATCATCAAATTCCCTAAAACTATAACAGATTATGTTCAGCAAAAGAATAACAAGTCCCTTTGCCGACAATAAAATGATCCAAAATACGAATATCCATTAACTCGGCAGCTTCAATAATTTTTTGTGTAATCAGTTTGTCGGAATAGCTCGGTTCTGCTAGGCCAGAAGGGTGGTTGTGAGCCAAAATTAAGGCGGCTGCATTGCAGTAAAGGCTTTCTTTGATGATTTCTCGTGGATAAACATTCGTTACATTAATTGTGCCTAAAAATAACCGCTCTTTTTTAATCAAACGATGTTGATTATCTAGAAATAACACCATGAAAATTTCACGTTCTTCGTGATGAAGCTCCGCTTGAAGATAAAGCTTTACCGTAGATGTGTCGCTAAATACATGCTCTATTAACAATTCTTGCTTGAGATAGCGTTTTGTCATTTCTGTGGTGGCTTGCAGTTGAATAAACTGCGTAATGCCTAATCCTTTTACTTTGCAAAAGGCTTCTTTATCTGCGCTTAATAAGGTTCGAAGAGAGCCAAAATGTTGCAGCACGTTATGTGATAATTCCATGACAGGGCAACCTTTAATCCCTGTTCGTAGAAAAATAGCGAGTAATTCGTGATCTTCTAGGGCTTCAACGCCATATTTCAGTAATTTTTCACGAGGCATTAAAGGAGAGTTTGTCTGCATATTAAGATGATGAAAAGAAAAAAGTGCGGTCAATTTTCAGGATGTTTTCAATCTTTGCGAGAAACTAGTTTTATTTTTGAAATCGAGATCGCAAAAATAAAATTTTTTATTGGCGAAATTTGAAGTAAAATAGGCGACCTTAAGTTGTTAAGTACTAACACACAAAACATATCCATTCTATTAAGTTGCAGCGGAGTAGCAAATGAGCTTGAGCGGAAAGCGTATTGTTGTCGGGATTACAGGAGGCATCGCCGCCTATAAAACCATTGAGTTTATTCGTTTATTACGCAAATCTAATGCAGAAGTTCGAGTGGCTTTAACGCCAGCCGCCGCTGAATTTGTCACACCTTTAACGCTACAAGCCATTTCGGGTAATGCGGTTTCTCAATCTTTACTTGATCCACAAGCTGAATTAGCCATGGGACATATTGAGCTGGCCAAATGGGCTGATGCGATTGTGATTGCGCCAGCCAGTGCCGATTTTATTGCGCGTTTAACTGTTGGAATGGCAAATGATTTACTCAGTACGATTTGTCTCGCGACAAGTGCACCTATTTTGCTCGCACCTGCTATGAATCAGCAAATGTACCGCCAGGCGATTACACAACAAAATTTGACCGCCCTTTCTGCGCGAGGTATTCATTTTGTTGGGCCAAATAGTGGCTTTCAAGCTTGTGGCGATGTGGGCGCGGGCAGAATGTCTGAGCCGGCTGAAATTTTTGAGTCGCTTCAATCACTTTTTGCTGTTCAACAAGATTTAGCTGATTTAAGTATCACTATTACAGCTGGTCCGACGCGTGAAGCTATCGATCCTGTTCGTTATATTTCTAATCACAGCTCAGGTAAAATGGGCTTTGCAATTGCCGAGGCCTTTGCTAAACGAGGTGCAAATGTCACCTTAATTGCGGGTCCTGTTAATTTGGCTACACCGAAAAATGTTCATCGTATTGATGTGACAACCGCTCATGAAATGTGGCAAGCCTCCCTTGAAAGTGCGGTCAAAAATCGCATCTTTATTGGCTGTGCCGCGGTGGCAGATTATCGAGTTGCGGAAGTTGCTGATCAAAAAATTAAGAAAACTAATGATAACGATGAGCTTTCTCTTAAATTGGTGAAAAATCCAGACATTATCGCAAGTGTGGCAAGTTTAGAAAAAGATCGTCCGTTTGTTGTAGGCTTTGCGGCTGAAACGCAAAATGTCGCTGAATATGCGAAGAACAAACTTCAACGCAAAAATTTAGATATGATTTGTGCCAATGATGTATCGGGTGGGCAAGTATTCGGACAAGATCAAAATGCCTTGCAGATCTTTTGGAAAACAGGCGAAAAAGCGTTGCCGTTAGCAGATAAAAATAAATTGGCAGAAGTGTTGGTCACTGAAATTGTTGAGCATTATCACAAATAAAATACGCTCAAAATTCGTTGAATTTTGTGACCGCACTTTTGTATGACAGATTTCTTTTAAAGGATAAATAAGCATGAAAAAAATTGATGTAAAAATTTTAGATAGCCGTATTGGCAACGAATTTCCTTTACCAACCTATGCAACCGAAGGTTCAGCAGGTTTGGATTTACGTGCGTTGCTTGAAGAAGGCATCGAAATTCAACCAGGCGAAACCAAACTTATCCCAACAGGCCTTTCAATTTATATTGCCGATCCAAATCTTGCAGCTGTGATTTTGCCTCGTTCGGGTTTAGGTCATAAACACGGTATCGTATTGGGTAACTTAGTGGGCTTAATTGATTCAGATTACCAAGGTCCATTAATGGTGTCTGTATGGAATCGTGCCCATGAACCGTTCAAAATTGAAGTTGGTGACCGTATTGCGCAATTAGTCTTTGTGCCAGTCGTACAAGCGGAATTCAATATTGTCAGCGAATTTACCGAAACTGAACGCGGTGAGGGCGGTTTTGGTCATTCAGGTAAAAAATAAACTATGGTAGAACAATTATCTCTTGTAGAAGTTGATGAGATTGCCGCGGAAATTAAACCGCCAAAAATCGAAAAACGCACGGTAAAAGAACGTCGTCAACAAGTGTTGACAGTGCTTACGCATATGCTACATTCTGAACGGGGAATGGAGCGTATGACAACAGCGCGTTTAGCGGAAGAAGTAGGGGTGTCAGAAGCGGCTCTTTATCGTTACTTCCCAAGTAAAACCAAAATGTTTGAAGCGTTGATCGATAATATTGAAGCGAATTTATTTAGCCGTATCACCACATCAATTCGTAATGAAACCAATACGATGAATCGAGTGCGTGACATTATGCAGATGATCCTCGATTTTGCGCGTAAAAACCCTGGTTTGACGCGTATTTTGACCGGACATGCATTGATGTTTGAGGAGCCGCTTTTACAGGCTCGTGTCGCCCAATTTTTTGATCGTCTTGAAATGCAATTTGTGAATATTTTACAAATGCGAAAATTACGTGAAGGACGCGGTTTTAATGTGGATGAACGTATCATTGCGGGGCACTTGGTAACCCTTTGTGAAGGGCAGTTTATGCGTTATGTCCGCACAAACTTCCGTTTAGGTGCAAATCAAAGTTTTGAACAGCAATGGCGTTTTCTTGAACCGCTTTTTGCTTAATTGACTTTAGTTGATAAATATATGATTATTCCGTGGCAGGAACTTCCAACAGAAACTTTAGAAAATATTGTGGAAAGTGTGGTACTTAGGGAAGGCACCGATTATGGTTCACACGAATTTTCCTTAGAACAAAAAAAACAACACCTACTAAACAAGATTCACAATGGAAGTGCAGTGATTGTTTGGTCAGAATTACATGAATCCATTGATATAAAAGATAAAATGGAATTTCTAAAATGAATCAATAGGAGCTTATATGTCAGAAGATGTAGAATTACTAGAAGAACAAAAGTCGCAAGACGATGATCAGCAGCGTGATCCAGCTCTGGATTGGTTCCTTACACACTGTCATTTACATAAATATCCAGCAAAATCGACCTTAATTCATGCTGGTGAAGATGCCAATATTCTGTATTTCTTAATTAAAGGGACCGTAATGGTTTCATCAAAAGATGATGAAGGCAAAGAGATGATTTTATCTTATTTAGGCGCGGGACAATTTTTTGGTGAAGCAGGTTTATTTGATGAAGGTTCGAAACGTTCTGCTTGGGTGAAAACCAAAACGCCTTGTGAAATTGCGGAAATTTCCTATAAAAAATATCGTCAGTTGATTCAAATTAACCCTGAGATTTTAATGTTCCTTACTGCTCAGTTATCAAAACGTTTGCAAAATACATCGCGACAAGTGACAAACTTGGCCTTTTTGGATGTGGCAGGGCGTATTGCTCAGGCGCTTATGCATTTAGCAAAACAACCTGAAGCGATGACGCATCCTGATGGTATGCAGATTAAGATTACGCGTCAGGAAATCGGTCAAATGGTAGGCTGTTCACGTGAAACCGTAGGGCGAATAATTAAGATGCTGGAAGATCAAAATCTCATTCATGCGCACGGTAAAACCATTGTGGTTTACGGCACTCGATAGCAAAAATAACCGTCTCTAATCAGACGGTTATTTTGTTTTTGTTACATTGATGTGATAGTTGAAATGTCTTTGTTAATTTTTATACGAAAAGCGAAAAAATACTTCTTTTAGTGCAATATCTTAATTGACAAAATTGCGGAAGACTTCTATCATAATACTGCCTTTCAACGTGGTTTGTTTGGAAGTCAGGATTGGTCTCCTGAATATATAAGTGGCTTTTAAAAGATTCTTAATCTTTTAATTTTATATCGCAGACTGGAACCCCAGAGATGCTTTAAATCTATGGTGGGCTAGGTAGAAATCCCGCAGGGATGCGATGCAGTAAGCCACTTGCTGTTAAGACCAATTCTGCTTAGTTCCACCACCCTTCAAAACAATCTTCAATTTTCAAACTTTCATTTAACTCACTTCGAACGAAAAATTCTCAGCTAAAGTGCGGCCATTTTTTGCTTTATTTTTGGCAAAAAAATACCGACCCATTTCGGAGTCGGTATTTCATTTGGTGTGTTATTTCACTTTTTGTTTCATGGCTTCTGCCACAAGTTCAGCTTCAGGGCCGAGAACCACTTGTAAGCCATCGTTACCGATTTTCACGATACCTTTTGCACCAAGAGACTTAAGCTGTTCTTCATTAATTTTGTGTTGATCGACTAAGCTTAAACGTAAGCGAGTGATACAAGCATCAATATTTTTGAAGTTATCAACACCACCTAAAGCATCAATAAATTTGACCGCTCTTTCTTCGCGAGATTGGCTCGCAGCTGGTTGTGCTGCAGTGGTTTCTTCCGTTTCTTCAGTGCGACCTAATGTTTTTAAGTTGAACGCTTTAATTGCGAAACGGAATACTGCATAGTAAATCACGAAGAATACTAAGCCTTGTACGATGAGCATATACCATTCAACGGCTAATGGGTTGCGTGATGAAAGTACCATATCCACGAGACCCGCACTGAAACCGAAGCCGGCGATCCAATGCATTGTTGCCGCGATAAAGACAGAAATACCGGTTAATACCGCGTGGATGAAGTAAAGCACTGGTGCAACAAACATGAAAGAGAATTCTAATGGTTCAGTGATACCGGTAAAGAATGAGGCAAACGCACCTGCAAGCATGATTGATGCCACTTTAGTTCTTTGGCTTGGTTTAGCGCTGAGATAAATCGCTAATGCAGCACCCGGTAAACCGAACATCATGACAGGGAAGAAACCTGCTTGATACATACCGGTTACACCAACCGTTGCAGTGCCTTCAGCAAGTGATTTTGCACCACCTAAGAAGTTTGGAATATCATTGATGCCAGCTACGTCAAACCAGAATACTGAGTTCAATGCATGGTGTAAGCCAACAGGAATGAGTAAACGGTTGAAGAAACCGTAAAGACCAGCACCAACAGCGCCTAAGTCTTTAATGCTTTCACCGAATGATACTAAACCGCCGAAAATATATGGCCAGATGTAAAGCAATACGAAGCTGATGAACATCATGACAAAAGAAACGACGATTGGCACAAGGCGTTTTCCGCTAAAGAAGGAGAGTGCTTTTGGCAATTCCACTTGATAGAAGCGATTATAAAGTTCAGCCGAAATCACCCCGATCAAAATCCCAATAAATTGGTTATTGATTTTTCCGAAGGCCGCTGGCACTTCACTTACATCGATATGTTGTAGCTGAGCAACACTGCCTGGTGAAAGTAGAGTGGTTACCACATAGTAACCCACTAAACCTGAAAGTGCAGCGGAACCATGTTTGTCCTTAGATAAACCGAAAGCAACGCCAACGGCAAAAAGTAGGCCCATGTTATCGATGATAGCACCGCCTGATTTAATTAAAAATGCAGCAAGTTGACTATTCGCCCCCCAGCCATCAGGGTCAAGCCAGTAACCGATACCCATCAGTACAGCAGCTGCTGGTAAGACAGCGACAGGTACCATCAAGGCCTGCCCAATTTTTTGCGCATAACCTAGTACATTCATTTTTTTCTCCTATTTATAAGTAATGAAGTATTACTTCATATTTTAAAGTAAAAAAAAATATTTTGTATAGATGTTGTCACTTTATCTTAAATTTGAGAAGCCGATCACAAATTTTGAAATTAAACTTCAAAAAATATTTTTTTATGGCGTGTGTTTTACTATAATGACGAAAGAGCCAAAAGGACACCAAGTGTTACTGTCTAATATAGGAGTTTATATGTCGAAATTATCACATAATGAAGTCTTAGATAAAATCAAATTTGGTCTGATTGCTTCTTGTCAGCCTGTTGATGACGGCCCGATGGATAAACCAGAAATTGTGGCGGCGATGGCACAGGCTTCTGTTATTGGTGGCGCAGCGGGATTGCGCATTGAGGGCGTAGAAAATCTCAAAGCAACACGCCCTACCGTGAATGTACCGATTATTGGTATTGTGAAACGAGATTTACCTGAGAGCCCAGTGCGAATTACCCCATTTTTGCATGATATTGAAGATTTAGCGAAAGCCGGTGCAGATATTATTGCCGTGGATGGGACAAATCGTCCTAGACCGGTAGATATTGAAAGTGCGGTCAAAAAAATCCACGAATTAGGTTGTTTAGCCATGGCGGATTGTTCGAATTTAGAAGAAGGCTTGTACTGTCAAAAACTGGGTTTTGATATTGTGGGCAGTACTATGTCTGGCTACACCGGTGGCACTGTGCCGGAGGAGCCTGATTATCAATTAGTTAAAGATTTGAAAGCTGCAGGTTGTCGTGTCATGGCGGAAGGACGTTATAACACCCCTGAGTTGGCGAAAACTGCCATTGAAATTGGTGCTTATTGCGTGACGGTTGGTTCTGCATTAACGCGTTTAGAGCATATTGTAAGCTGGTTTGCTAAAGCCATTCATTCAGCAAAAAAATAAAGGAAGAAGACATGTCATTAACAGTGGATAGTGGTCAGACATTACAGCGTTGTTTGGCATTAGATATTGGTGGCACAAAAATCGCTTCTGCTATAGTAAAAAATGGTGAGATTCAACAGCGAAAACAGATTTCCACGCCACAAGATGATGCCGCACAAGTGATGCATCAAACCCTTGCTCAGTTGTTAAAAGAATATGAAGGACAGTTTGATTATGTCGCCGTTGCTTCAACAGGCATTATTAACCAAGGCATTCTGACTGCACTTAACCCTAAAAATTTGGGTGGATTAGCTCAATTCCCATTAAAAGACAGTATTGCACAGCATACCGATAAACCGATTGGTTTACTTAATGACGTGCAAGCTGCAGCCTATGCTGAGTATCAATTACAAAACCCTAATGATGTTCAAAACTTTACCTTTATTACAGTTTCAACAGGCGTAGGGGGCGGTTTAATTCTAAATCATCGTTTACTTACTGAGCCAAACGGTATTGCAGGGCATATTGGTCATACTTTGGCTGATCCTAATGGCCCTGTTTGTGGCTGTGGTCGCCGCGGCTGTGTTGAAGCCATTGCATCAGGTCGCGCCATTGAAGCTGCCTCTTCTCAATGGGATGATCCTTGTGATCCAAAAGAAGTCTTTGTGCGTTTCCGTCAAAATGATGAAAAAGCGACCGCACTTGTGACTCGTTCAGCACAAGCCATTGCGAACTTAATTGCAGATTTGAAGATTGGATTAGATATGCAGAAAGTCGTAGTTGGCGGTAGCGTAGGGTTGGCAGAAGGGTATTTACCGTTGGTTCAATCCTTATTAAGTGAGCTTCCTGCTGTTTATCATTGTGAATTAGAAAGTGCTAAATTCGGGCAAGATGCAGGCTTGATTGGTGCTGCATACTGGGTAAAAGATTGCTTATTACAAGCAAAAAATACGGGAGTGGTTTATGGCTAAAAATGGCAATATTTTAAATACCATCAGCTCGTTATATCGCAGTTTAACGAAAACTGAAAAGAAAATTGCGGATGCGATTTTATTGAATCCTGATCTTGCGGTGCAATGTCCTCTAGCTGAAATTGCGGCTCATTTAGAAGTCGGGGAAGCGACCTTTGTGCGTTTTTGCCGCACTCTCGGCTTTAAAGGATTTAGTGATTTTAAATTGGAATTATCCATCGAGCTTGCGACTAAAGATGGCAAAGATAACACCGTATTAGATTCAGATATTACCGATTCTGACAACTCATTGAATATTGCGCATAAGTTGAAATCTGCCATCAATAACGTGATGGATGAAACCATTAATTTATTAGATTTTAAGCAGTTGGAAGAGACTGTAAAAGCTATTCAGCAAGCCAATCGTGTCTTTTTATTTGGTGTAGGTACATCGGGTATTACTGCGGAAGATGCCAAAAATAAACTCATGCGTATCGGTGTGCAAGTGGATGCGACAGGTAACAACCATTTTATGTATATGCAGGCATCTTTATTGACGAAAAAAGATGTGGCAATTGGTTTGAGCCATTCCGGTTATTCTCAAGAAACCACTCATACCATGAAAATCGCCAAAGAAAATGGCGCCAAAACCATTGCGATTACACACAGCTTGCGTTCTCCAATCACTGAATATGCCGATCTGGTTTTAGTGAATGGCAATAAGCAAGGCAAGTTACAAGGCGACTCTATCGGCACGAAGATTGCTCAATTATTTGTATTAGATTTAATTTACGCTTTATTGGTACAGGCATCACAGGAAAGTGCGGTCAAAATAAAGCAAAAAACATTAAATGTCATTTTAGAACAACGTATTAAATAGGAGAGAAAAATGCGTAACTTAAAAGGTATTTTTAGTGCGTTATTAGTATCATTCAATGAAGATGGCTCTATCAATGAAAAAGGTTTGCGTGAAATCATTCGCTATAACATTGATAAGATGAAAATTGATGGTTTATATGTAGGCGGTTCAACAGGTGAAAACTTCATGCTTTCTACGGAAGAGAAAAAACAAATTTTCCGTATTGCGAAAGATGAAGCAAAAGACCAAGTCGCATTAATCGCACAAGTGGGTAGCGTAAACTTACATGAAGCAGTGGAATTAGGTAAATATGCAACGGAATTAGGCTATGACAGTCTTTCTGCAGTAACCCCGTTCTACTATAAATTTAGCTTCCCTGAAATCAAACATTACTATGACACTATCATTGCTGAAACAGGCAATAACATGATTGTGTACTCAATTCCGTTCTTAACAGGTGTGAACATGGGTATTGAGCAATTCGGCGAACTTTATAAAAACCCGAAAGTGCTTGGTGTGAAATTTACCGCTGGGGACTTCTATTTATTAGAACGTTTGAAAAAAACTTATCCAAATCACCTCATTTGGGCTGGTTTTGATGAAATGATGGTACCTGCAGTCTCTCTAGGTGTGGATGGTGCAATTGGTAGTACATTCAACGTTAATGGTGTACGCGCAAGACAAATCTTTGAATTAACCAAACAAGGTAAGTTGGCTGATGCGCTTCAAGTTCAACATGTGACCAATGATCTTATCGAAGGCATTTTAGCGAATGGCTTATATCTCACTATCAAAGAGTTATTGAAACTAGATGGCGTGGATGCAGGTTATTGCCGTGAGCCAATGACAGCGAAAGCAACGCCAGAGCAATTAGCGAAAGCGAAAGAGTTAAAAGCAAAATATTTATAAATTAATGGAAAAGTGACCGCACTTACTTCTTTCCTCTCTCTATCGGAGAGGAAAGAATGTCAGTGTGGTACTGATAAGGAAGGTTATTATGCGTCTCATTCCTCTGAACAATGAACAACAAGTCAGCCGTTGGGCGGCGCGTCATATTGCTGATCGAATTAATCATTTTAAACCTACTGCAGAACGTCCTTTTGTATTAGGTTTACCAACAGGTGGTACGCCACTTAAGACCTATCAAGAATTGATTAAATTAAATCAAGCAGGAGAAGTGAGTTTTAAACATGTGGTGACCTTCAATATGGATGAATATGTGGGCTTGCCAAAAGAACATCCAGAAAGCTATCACAGTTTTATGCATAATAATTTCTTCAACCATATTGATATTCAACCGCAAAATATCAATATTTTAAATGGTAATACCAATGACCATGATGAAGAATGCCGCCGCTATGAAGAAAAAATTAAATCTTACGGTAAAATTCATTTGTTTATGGGTGGTGTAGGTGTTGATGGGCATATTGCCTTCAATGAGCCAGCGTCTTCTTTAAGTTCGCGTACCCGTATTAAAACCTTAACACCAGATACTATTATTGCAAACTCTCGTTTCTTTAATAACGATGTAAATCAAGTACCAAAATATGCTTTAACAATCGGTGTAGGGACATTACTTGATGCTGAAGAAGTGATGATTTTAGCAACGGGTCATAATAAAGCCTTAGCTGTACAAGCAGCAGTAGAAGGTGGCATTAATCACCTTTGGACGGTAAGTGCTTTACAGCTTCATCGTCATTTTGTTTTGGTATGTGATGAGCCTGCATTGCAAGAATTGAAAGTCAAAACAGTGAAATATTTTACTGAATTGGAAGGACGCGCGATTCATAGTGTATTATAAGTGCGGTTAATTTTAATTGGATTTTAGGAAGGTATGATGAAGTATGCATTAATTAACAGTGTAATCTACACGAAAAATGAAGTGTTAAGAGATTATGCGGTGGTTATTGAAGGGGAATATATTCAATCTGTTATTCCACAAAGTGAATTAGAAAGTGGGATTAAAACTATTGATTTAAAAGGGCATAATCTCACAGCGGGCTTTATTGATCTACAATTAAATGGCTGTGGCGGCGTGATGTTTAACGATCAAACAAGCGTGGAAACATTAGAAATTATGCAAGCCACTAATTTGAAATCAGGCTGTACCAGTTTCTTGCCAACGTTTATTACTGCACCGGATGAAGATATTAAATATGCAGTAAATACCATGCGTGAGTATTTGAATAAGCATAAAAATCAAGCGCTTGGCTTACACATCGAAGGACCTTATTTGAGCTTAGAGAAAAAAGGCGTGCATCGCCCGGAATATATCCGTGAAGCGACGCCAGAGATGAAAGATTTCTTATGTGATAATGCGGATGTCATCACCAAGCTTACTATTGCCGCTGAAAACCCAACGGTACAATATATTCCTGATTTTGTGAAAGCAGGCATTATTGTGTCTATTGGTCATTCTAATGCGACTTATGAAGTGGCGAAAGCTGCCTTTCATAAAGGTGCAACCTTTGCGACTCACTTACACAATGCCATGTCGCCGATCAGCTCAGGACGTGCGATGGGCGTAGTTGGCGCAGTGTTAGACTCCGATGTTTACACGGGGATTATTGTAGATGGCGTGCATGTGAATTTTGGTAACGTTCGCTTAGATAAAAAAGCGAAAGGTGACAAACTTTGCATTGTAACCGATTCTCTTGCTGCTGCAGGTGCACCACCTGAATTGGAAACTTTCACTTTTGTAGGAAAACCGATTTATGTGAAAGAAGGTCGTTGTTACGATGCGAATGGTACGATTGCAGGTGCATCAATTACCATGATGGAGTCCATCAAAAATGCTGTGGAATATGTAGAAATTCCATTAGCAGAAGCGATTCGCATGAGTAACCTTTACCCTGCGAGAGCAATTGGCGTAGATGATCGTTTAGGCTCAGTTGAAGCGGGTAAAGTCGCAAACTTGGCGGTGTTCACAAAGGATTATGATGTGATTGGTACCGTATTAAACGGTGAATGGAAACCGAACTAAAGTGCGGTCAAAAATAGTATTATTTTAAACGTAATCCGATCCTTAAACAGATCGGATTATTTTTTATGGCTGCAGCTCGGAGATCTTACCGGTATCTACTTGGAACAATTTTCCTTTTTCTACTTGCATTTCTTTGAGTTGCCCTTGAGTGATGGCAGTAACAAAGACCTGAGAACCACTTTGTTGCAAGCGTTCCGCAAGCAGGGCGCGTTTATGCTGATCCAACTCTGAGGCAAAGTCATCAATTAGAAAGATACAATGGCGTTGTTTTTGAATCATTAAATGTTCACCTTGCGCTAAGCGTAGCGCACACATCAATAATTTCAATTGGCCACGAGAGAGTACATCTTCAACCGGTAATCCATTTGCTTTAAAACGGAAATCGGCTTTTTGTGGACCTGAAACCGTATAGCCAATGGCTTTGTCTCGCTCAAAGTTTTGCGCCAGTAATTCGCCATATTCTGTCTCTTTCTCCCAGCCTTGATGAAAACTCACAGTAATCTCTAATTCAGGTAAAAATAACTGGCAGGTTTTTTCAATTTCTGGGCGTAAGGCCTCTGCGTATTCAGCTCGCCAATCACTCACTTGGTGGGCTAATTTAGCTAATTCAATGTCCCATATTTTTATTGCAGAATAAGGCTGATTTTGACTGAGTGCGGCATTTCGTTGTTTTAATAAACGGTTTAAGGCAACCCAAGAGGAATGGAAACTATTATGGTGGTGGAATAAGCCCCAATCTAAAAATGCACGTCGAAAACTAGGTCCGCCATTTAATAGGGTAAGTCCTTCAGGCGTAATTAATTGCATGGGTAAAAGGTGAGCGAGATCAGCAATTTTATTGCCGTCTTCACCGTTTATTTTCGCGATGGTATTACCTTGACGAAGTTTTTGTAAGCCAACAGCCCATTGATGCTGGCTTTCTTGAATTTGGCCAAAAAGCGTGAAATGAGGTTCGTCGTAAGAAATGATGCGATTTGAGACCGCACTTTTGAAAGAGCGACCATGCCCGAGATAAAAAATAGCTTCTAATAAGCTCGTTTTTCCGCTGCCGTTATTGCCGACTAAAAAGTTAAAGCCGTGATCAAATTCAAGATCCACGGCATTTAAATTTCTAAATTTTTCAACAATTAAGCGGGAAATGGCCATTATTTCTAGAGGCGCATTGGCATAATGACGTATTCTGCGCTTGCATCTTCGCTGTTTTCAATTAAGCAGCTTGATGACGCATCTGTGAGGCGGATACGTACTTGTTGGCATTTTAAGGCATTCAATACGTCTAAAATGTAAGTCACATTAAAACCCACTTCCATTTCTTCACCTTGGTAATTTACATCCACGATTTCTTCTGCCACTTCGTGTTCAGGGTTAGATGCGGTAATTTTAAGTTGGTTTTCACTTAAGTTTAAACGCACACTACGTACACGTTCATTTGAAAGAATCGAAGCACGTACAAAAGCTTGTTTTAAGGTTTCCCAGTTTCCTTCTACGATACGCGTTGCATTACGTGGTAAAACACGACGGTAATCAGGGAAGCGACCATCAATGAGTTTTGAGGTAAATACAATGTGGTTTAAGTGGATACGAAGATTATTTGTACCAATTTGCAAACGAGCAAGTTCATCACTGCTTTCTAATAGGCGATTCAGTTCTAATACCCCTTTACGTGGCAGAATAACCGAATGAGTTTGCAGATCTTGATCTAATTCAATCGTACAAACAGCAAGACGGTGACCGTCAGTTGCAACAGTACGTAGTAAATTACCTTCGGTTTCAAATTTCATGCCGTTTAAGAAATAGCGGGCATCCTGATTTGCCATTGAAAATTGGGTTGCTTCAATTAAGCGACGTAAGGTGCTTTGCGGTAAGGCAAAATCCACTTCAGATTGCCAATCTGTCAGATTTGGGTATTCTTCTGCAGGTAGCGTAGTGAGATTAAATTTACTGCGACCAGACTCTACAATGGCACGATCTTCCTCAAAGGTGACCGTAATTTCAAATTCATCTGATAGCGTGCGACAAATATCTAAGAATTTTTTAGCCGGAATGGTGAACGCACCATCAGCGGTTGAAGAAGAAAGTTGAGTATAGCTAGAAAGCTCAACTTCAAGGTCTGTACCTGTAATCGTTAAACGGTTATCTTCAATTTGTAATAATACGTTGTTTAATACAGGAATATTCGGACGATTGCTTAATACGCCACAAACTTGCTGTAAGGGTTTTAGTAGATTTTCTCTTGAAATGCTAAATTGCATCATTGGCTCCTTATGCAGATAATGTGCGAATTAAATTCGCCCAGTCTTCTTGAATACTGCTGTCTTTTTCACGGAATTTAGGCACTTCACGGCAGGCATTTAAGACTGTCGTATGGTCGCGTTCAAAGGCACGGCCAATTTCCGGTAAGCTTTTATTGGTTAATTCTTTTGCTAACGCCATTGCCACTTGGCGGGGGCGAGTGACTGATCTTGCTCTGCTTTTTGATTTTAAATCCGCCACTTTAATTCGATAGTATTCTGCCACGACTTTCTGAATATTTTCAATGGTTACCAAACGTTCTTGTAAGGCGAGAATATCTTTTAATGTGTCACGGACAAAATCAATATCAATGTGACCACCTTTGAAGTCTTGCATCGCTTTCACACGGTTTAAGGCACCTTCTAATTCACGAACATTGGTGCGTAAGCGCTGGGCAATAAAGAATGCCACTTCTTCTGGCAGTTCCATATGATGTTCTTCCGCTTTTTTCAGCAAAATCGCAACACGGGTTTCTAAATCAGGTGGCTCAATCGCAGTGGTTAAACCCCAACCGAAGCGAGATTTTAGGCGTTCTTCAATTTTCTCAATTTCTTTTGGATAGCGGTCAGAGGTCAAAATAATTTGACGGCCAGTTTCAAATAAATTGTTGAAAATATGGAAAAATTCTTCTTGTGTTTTTTCTTTCTCTGCAAAGAATTGAATATCATCCACTAATAATGCATCAAGAGAACGATAGAATTTTTTGAATTGATCCATTTTATTATCACGCATTGCTTTTACCATGTGCTGCATAAAGTTATTTGCATGGATATAAAGCACGCGGGCATTCGGTTTATTCGCTAAAATGCCGTTACCGATTGCGTGTAATAAGTGGGTTTTACCTAAACCTGTACCACCATATAAAAAGAATGGGTTTGCCGTTGGTTCACCAGGTGCAAGGGCGAGTTTTTGGCCTACTGCACGAGCGAGTTGGTTTGATTTACCTTCAACAAAGTTTTCAAATAAATGTTTATGGTTTAGATGAGATTCAAATTTAGTGGGAACATCAGATTCTTGCTGAAAATTGACCGCACTTTCTTGATGATTATTCGTTTGAGTTGAGGCTGGTTCAACGGCTTTTGGAGCTGGTTTTACCCCTTCTTTTACGATAATTTGTAAATTTGGATTTTTAGCAAGGGCTTGGCAAATTTGATGAATTTGGGCCAAGTAATGATTTTCTACCCAGCTTTTCACAAACATATTTGACGCATATAACACCACTTGATCTTGCGAGATGACATCCGCTTGTAATGGGCGTAACCACGTGCTGAGATCCATCGGGGAAACTTGATCTTGTAGTTGTGATAAGCAATCTTGCCATAGGGTAGAAAGGCTCACGATAAATTATCCTTATGTTATGCGTATAAAATAAAAGCCGCAAAAGTGCGGTTAAAAATCGAAGAGAATTTTACAATAATTTAGGCAAAAGATCTTCTGTTGGTCGTCAAAAAAAGACAAAAAGGTTGCTTGAGATTTTGTCCAAAATCCGTATAATCCCCACGATTTTAGAAGAAACGGAAGATTATTTCGGAATTTTCTCTTTTCTTGTTTGACGAAAGCCCAATTTATGATTAAAATTGCGGTCTATTTTTTATAACCCTTGTTGTGTTTTGAATATCAAAACAGTAAACCATTTTGATTTAGGTAGATTACAATGAAACGTACATTTCAACCTTCTGTATTAAAACGTAGCCGTACTCACGGTTTCCGTGCTCGTATGGCAACTAAAAACGGCCGTCAAGTTTTAGCTCGTCGTCGTGCTAAAGGTCGTAAGAGTTTATCTGCATAATCACCTCTGTTAGTGATTAAGCTAAACTTCTCTCGGGAGTTACGATTGTTAACTCCCACTCAATTCAAAAATGTCTTCGAACAACCGTTTCGAGCAAGCACCCCTGAAATTACCATTCTCGCACGCAAAAATAATCTTGAGCATCCACGCTTAGGTTTAACTGTGGCTAAAAAACATCTTAAACGAGCGCACGATCGTAATCGTATTAAACGTTTAGTTCGTGAAAGTTTTCGTTTATCTCAACATAATTTGCCTTCTTGTGACTTTGTCTTTGTGGCGAAACGTGGCATTGGTCAGCTTGATAATCAAACGTTTTTACAGACTTTGGATAAATTATGGGCACGTCACATTCGTTTGGCACAAAAATCCTCATCGCTCTAATTAAGTTTTATCAAGTAGCGATTAGCCCTTTAATCGGGCCGCGTTGTCGTTTTGTGCCAACCTGTTCTTGTTATGGTATTGAGGCGTTAAAAACACATGGATTGTTAAAAGGTAGTTGGCTTACTCTAAAACGTGTATTAAAATGTCACCCGTTAAGCGCCGGTGGATTCGATCCTGTTCCACCGAAAAAGATTAATAATAACGATGAGAAAAAATAATGGACTCAAGACGTAGCCTATTAGTGCTTGCACTACTCTTTATTTCTTTCCTTGTTTATCAGCAATGGCAACTTGATAAAAATCCACCTGTTCAACAACAGACCACGGAACAAATAACAGCCGCCTCTTCTGATGTCCCGGCAAGTTCTTCTTCATCTGCTGAAGTAGTGGCAGATTCACAAACAAAAGGTCAAATTATCACATTAGAAAATGATGTATTCCGTTTGAAAGTGGATACATTAGGTGGTGATGTAATCAGTTCTGAACTATTAAAATATGA
This sequence comes from uncultured Haemophilus sp., assembly GCA_902461185.1. Taxonomy (GTDB): domain Bacteria; phylum Pseudomonadota; class Gammaproteobacteria; order Enterobacterales; family Pasteurellaceae; genus Haemophilus_D. The sequence continues at coordinate 60,175 of CABPXD010000010.1, read as the reverse complement.
TGCAGAATTAGGTTCAAAAGAACCTTTCGTCTTGTTAAAAGATACAAACGAGCATGTTTACATTGCACAAAGCGGTTTAATTGGTAAAAACGGGATCGATACAAAAGCAGGTCGTGCACAATATCAAGTTACTGGCGACAATTTCAAATTAGCAGAAGGTCAAAATGAACTTTCTGTGCCATTAACATTTGAAAAAGATGGTGTGACTTATCGTAAAATCTTTGTGTTAAAACGTGATAGTTACGATGTAGGTGTTAACTTTGAAATTGTGAACCAAAGTGGTAGTGCAATTGAAGTTGAGCCTTACGGCCAATTAAAACATACATTAGTTGAAAGTAGCGGTAACGTGGCAATGCCTACTTATACCGGTGGTGCGTATTCTTCTTCAGAAACCAATTACAAAAAATACAGCTTCAGCGATATGAAAGATAAAAATCTTTCTATCGATACCAAAGCAGGTTGGGTTGCTGTTTTACAACACTATTTCGTATCAGCTTGGATCCCAAATCAAGATGTAAATAACCAACTTTATAGTATTACAGACAGCAAAAATAACGTTGCATCTATTGGTTATCGTGGTCCAGTCGTTTCTATTCCAGCAGGTGCAACAGAGACTATTACCAGCTCATTATGGACAGGTCCGAAATTACAAAACAAAATGGCTGAAGTGGCTAACCACTTAGACTTAACTGTCGATTATGGTTGGGCATGGTTCATCGCGAAACCATTATTCTGGTTATTAACTTTCATTCAAAGTATTGTATCTAACTGGGGTGTGGCAATTATTTGTGTTACCTTAGTGGTGAAAGCGATTTTATATCCGCTCACAAAAGCACAATACACTTCTATGGCGAAAATGCGTATGTTGCAACCGAAAATGCAAGAAATGCGAGAACGTTTTGGTGATGATCGCCAACGTATGAGCCAAGAAATGATGAAGCTTTATAAAGAAGAAAAAGTGAATCCACTTGGCGGTTGCTTACCATTAATCCTTCAAATGCCAATTTTCATCGCATTATACTGGACGTTTATGGAAGCGGTCGAACTTCGCCATGCGCCATTCTTTGGTTGGATTCAAGATTTATCGGCACAAGACCCTTACTACATTCTCCCAATCTTAATGGGCGGATCAATGTTCTTGTTACAAAAAATGTCACCGACACCAGTTGCAGATCCAATGCAACAAAAAGTGATGAACTTTATGCCGTTGATCTTCATGTTCTTCTTCCTCTGGTTCCCGGCAGGTCTAGTACTTTACTGGTTAGTGTCTAACTTAATCACTATCGTACAACAACAAATGATCTACCGTGGTTTAGAGAAGAAAGGGTTACATACCCGTAAAAAATAACAAATAGAAGGCATCGAAAGATGCCTTTTTTCTATCATTGATTGATATATAATCACATGGGCGTATTAATGCGCCCTCTCATTTTTTTATCGCAGATAAAAGTGCGGTCAATTTTTAGTGAGTTTTTATGAAAGAAACAATCGTCGCACAAGCGACAGCACCAGGACGTGGCGGTATTGGTATTTTGCGTGTATCAGGCCCCAAAGCGGTTGAAGTTGCCCAAGCAGTACTAGGTAAATGTCCTAAACCTCGAATGGCAGACTATTTACCTTTTAAAGATGCCGATGGCACAGTTTTAGATCAAGGTATTGCACTTTATTTTAAATCACCGAATTCCTTTACTGGTGAAGATGTATTGGAGTTGCAAGGTCATGGCGGACAAGTGATATTAGATTTGCTGCTAAAACGAATCTTACAACTTGATGGTGTTCGTCTTGCGCGTCCAGGGGAATTTTCTGAACAAGCTTTTTTAAACGATAAATTAGATTTAGCTCAAGCAGAAGCCATTGCAGATTTGATTGATGCGACTTCGGAGCAAGCCGCTCGTTCTGCCTTAAAATCGCTACAAGGTGAATTTTCTAATAAAGTGAATCAGTTAGTGGATTCTGTGATTTATCTTCGTACTTATGTGGAAGCATCGATTGATTTTCCCGATGAAGAAATTGACTTTTTGGCCGATGGTAAAATCGAAGCAAAATTACGAGAAATCATCAATCAACTTGATTTAGTCCGTAGCGAAGCGAAACAAGGCTCGATTTTACGTGAAGGGATGAAAGTGGTGATTGCGGGGCGTCCAAATGCGGGTAAATCCAGCTTACTGAATGCTTTAGCGGGCAGAGAAGCGGCTATTGTGACAGATATTGCGGGAACGACGCGCGATGTATTGCGTGAGCATATTCATATTGATGGCATGCCTTTACATATTATTGATACTGCAGGACTTCGTGAAGCGACAGATGAAGTTGAACGTATCGGCATCTCGCGTGCGTGGACTGAAATTGAGCAAGCCGATCGTATAATTTTGATGTTAGACAGCAGCGATCCTGATAGCCAACATATTGAAAAAGTGCGGTCAGAATTTTTATCAAAATTGCCAAATAATATGCCGGTGACCATTGTCCGCAATAAAGTAGATTTAAGTGGCGAGGCAGTTGGACTAAAAGAAGAAAATGGAACAACGACCATTTGTTTATCGGCTCAAACTCATCAAGGCGTAGATTTATTACGTGAGCATTTAAAACAGGCGATGGGTTTCCAAACAGGGATGGAAGGTGGCTTCTTAGCACGTCGTCGTCATCTTGATGCTTTAGAAAAAGCGGCCGAACATTTACAAATTGGATTAGTTCAATTAACCGAGTTTCATGCTGGTGAATTGTTAGCGGAAGAACTTCGTTTAGTACAAGCTAACCTCAGTGAAATTACGGGGCAATTTACCTCGGATGATTTACTCGGGAATATTTTCAGTTCTTTCTGTATTGGAAAATAGGTTTTAGGTTATGACTTTTCATATGTTGTGGGTCATTGCGCTTGGTCTTTCGATGGATGCGTTTGCAGTATCCATTTCCAAAGGTTTGGCAATGCGCGCTTTTCGGTGGAAACAAGCGCTTGCCATTGCATGCTGTTTTGGACTATTTCAAGGCATTATGTCGGCAATCGGCTATGTTGTCGGGCTACAATTTAGTCAGATGATTCAAAATTGGGACCATTGGATTGCCTTTGCTTTACTTGTGCTTATTGGTGTGAATATGATTCGTGAAGGGGTGAGTTCAGATGATGAACCTGCGCTCTCATTGATTAGTTTAAAACACTTACTAACACTTGGTGTGGCAACGAGCATTGATGCGTTAGCCGTTGGTGTCTCTTTTGCTTTTCTTTCCGTAGACATTGTCTTGGCTGTATTTATCATTGGTTTAATCACCTTTGTCATCTCTTTTATTGGTGTAAAGAGCGGTCATTTTTTAGGGAAAAAATTCAAAAGCAAAGCAGAGATTTTTGGCGGTTTAGTGTTATTAGTCATGGCTGTGAAAATCCTACACGAACATGGTGTTTTTTAAGTGCGAATTTTCGCCTTTTAGATTATAATCCTATGAACTTTGTCTTTTTTAAAAGGGTAATAATTGAATGTTAATTGAAAAAATGCATGGCATCGCCCATAGTTTTATCGGAAAAGCGATCTTTGCTTTAATTCCTGTTTCATTTTTGATTGGTGGGATGTCAGGTTATCTGTATAGCAGCAATGATAGTTTTGCGGCAAAAGTAAATGGCGAGACTATCTCTCAACAAGATTTCTTAAATCGTTATAACCAAGAGTTTGAAGCGCGAGCTCAACAAGAAGGCGAGAGCTTCCTAGCGAAAACTGACTCTGTGGAATTTGTGACTACACTTCGTCAAAATTTAATTCAACGTTTGGTGGATCAAGAATTAATCCGTCAATATGCGAAAGAATTAAAATTAGGAGTAAGTGATGAGATGATCAAACGTGCGATAGTAAGCGATCCTAACTTACAATCTAACGGTAAATTTGATAACGCGCGTTATCAACAATTATTGACTCAAAATGGTTTAACATCCGATACTTATGCGGCAATTTTACGTAATGCATTAACACTTGAACAAATGCAAAACGGTTTGGCTGACAGTGAGTTTGTCGTGCCGGCTCAAGTGAAAGATAACGCACAAGTCTTTTTCCAAAAACGTATCGCTCGTCTTGCAACTCTTCCATTAGCCGATGAAATTGCAAAACAAAAAGTAACGGACGAAGAAATTAAAGCGTATTACGATGCGAATGCGAAATCACTTGTTCAACCTGAACAAGTGAAAGTGCAATATATTCACGTCTCAGCAAATGAATTAGGTAAGTTACAACCTGTCACTGAAACACAAATTGCACAATATTATCAAGAAAATAAAGCGCAATTCATTAGCCAAAAATTAGCACATATTCAATTATCAACTGAGAAAGAAGCGGATTCCGTTTATCAAGAACTGAAAAAAGGCGCTGATTTTGCTGAGTTAGCAAAAACAAAATCCATTGATAAACTTTCTGGTGCTCAAGGCGGTGAATTAGGTTGGGTAAAAGACAACGAATTACCGAAAAACTTTGAAGATGCAGCATTATTGTTAAATGTTGGTCAATACAGCACACCGGTTAATGTGGATGGGGCTTACCATATTATTTTAGTGCAAGATCGTAAAGAACGTACTTTAGAAGAAGTGAAAGAACAAATCGCGGATACTGTGCGTAAAAACTTAGCAGAAAGCCGTTTCCAAGCAGTAGAAAAAGCCGTTCGTGAAAAAGCAGCCGAAAGCAGTGATTCATTAGCTGCGATAGCGGATGCTGCAGGTGTGAAAGTGGAAGAAACGGATTACTTTGGTAAAAACAATGTCCCTGCGGCATTAAATTTCCCAAATGTGACTTCTGCTATTTTTGAATCTGATATTGCAAACGGTGGTACAAATTCTGAGCCATTAACTGTAGGTGAAAATGAATTTGTAGTGGTACGTGTCGTGGATCATAAAGCTGAAGGTTTACAAAGCCTTGATGAAGCAAAATCAACGATTGAGCAATTCTTAAAACGTGAAAAAGCCGATAAAGTATTAGCTGAAAAAGCAGAGCAAGCGGTTAAAGCACTATCTACTGATTCTACAAAATTACCAGCAGGCATTAGTTTTAGTGAACCACAAACCTTTACGTTAATGGATAATAAAGATCCAATGCTTTATGAAGGTGTGTTTGCTATTGCTAAACCACAAGATGATAAAGCGGCGTATCAAGTTGCCCGGAACAGCAAAGGTGATGTGGTTGTGATTGCCCTTGAACGTGTAGAAGAACCTACTTTAACTGAGCAAGAATTAGCGAAATTTAGCACGCAACTTGTTCGTGCACGTCAAGGTGAATTGCAAGGACAGTTAATGCAAGCATTACGTGAAAAAGCACAAATTGAGATTAATAATACCTTTATTAATCAAGATGATTCAGAAGAAGGTGCAGCTCACTAAGCCGATTGAAATATCATTCATCATCAATTTCTGATGGAAAATAAAAGCAAAGTGCGGTAAATTTTGACCGCACTTTTTTATATAAAATAAGGAGAAGACTATGGCTCAAGAAACCATTTTCAGCAAAATTATTCGCAAAGAAATTCCTGCCAATATTGTTTATCAAGATGAATTAGTGACCGCATTCCGTGATATTTCACCACAAGCGAAAACCCATATTTTGATTATCCCAAATAAAGTGATTCCAACGGTTAATGATGTGACAGAACAAGATGAAGTCACCTTAGGTCGCTTATTTACGGTCGCGGCTAAAATCGCTAAAGAAGAAGGTATTGCCGAAGACGGTTATCGTTTAATCGTGAACTGTAATAAACACGGTGGACAAGAAGTATTCCATATCCATATGCATCTTGTTGGTGGTGAACCTTTAGGTAGAATGTTGGCGAAATAATGAAAAAGATCCTCATTACAGCAACGGTATTATTTTTAACTGCTTGTTCATCTACACCAAATATTGTGGGAACCAATAAGCCAATTTTAAATATGGCGGCAAATTTAGCACCGGCTTTAGATGTCGATTTGTCGGATAATACCGCGGCTTTAAAAAATAAAACTACGCAACAGCTCAATGTGCTTTACCATCTTTATTGGTATAACACACAAGGTGTAACGCAAGTTTGGCCAAATCAGCAAGAAAGCCAATCAGGCAATATTTTATTGCAACCGCAAGAAAAGAAAGTGTTTGAACTACCAAAACCAAGCACAGAAAGCACCAATTATCGTCTTTATTTACAATAGTTTATGTCCACATTATTAATTGACCTTGAAGGTCATGAACTCAAACAAGAAGAAGTTGAATTACTGGAACATCCTTTAGTTGCTGGTTTGATTTTATTTACCCGCAATTTTTATGATCATCAGCAAGTTCAAGCGCTAATCAAATCCATTCGTCAACGAGTGAAAAAGCCTTTATTGATCACGGTCGATCAGGAAGGTGGTCGCGTGCAACGTTTCCGTGAAGGTTTCACTCAGCTCCCTGCAATGCAGGCTTTTGCGGCATTAGTTGAGGATTCAACTCAGCAACAGCAAATAGCAAAAGAAGCGGGCTGGCAAATGGCGGCTGAAATGGTGGCACTAGATATTGATTTGAGTTTTGCTCCAGTGTTGGATTTGGGGCATGAATGTCGTGCGATTGGCGATCGTAGTTTTGGCTGCGATGTAAAAAGTGCGGTCAATTTGGCAGCTGCTTTTATTGATGGTATGCACCAAGCAGGCATGACAACAACAGGAAAACATTTCCCAGGACATGGTCATGTTTTAGCTGATTCTCATCTTGAAACGCCTTATGATGAGCGAGCAAAAGACGTGATTTTTAATCATGATATTTTGCCATTCCAGCAATTAATTCAACAGAGTAAGCTCGATGCGATTATGCCGGCTCATGTGATTTATGCACAATGTGATAGTCAACCAGCAAGTGGTTCGAGTTATTGGTTAAAAGAAATTTTGCGTAAACAGCTGGGCTTCCAGGGGGCAATTTTCTCTGATGATTTAGGCATGAAGGGAGCTGGTTTTATGGGCGATTTTGTGGCTCGCAGTGAAAAAGCCTTGAATGCTGGTTGTGACTTATTATTGCTTTGTAATGAACGTGAAGGTGTCATTCAAGTGCTTGATAATCTGAAGTTAGAGGAAACCACAGAGCATTTTGCAGCCCGCGAAGCTCGCTTGAAATCGCTCTTTAAACAAAAATCCTTTGATTGGTCAGCGCTCACCAAAACTTCACGTTGGATTGAAAATCATCAAAAACTGACCGTACTTCAACAAGAGTGGCTTGCTTCTAAATGATTGATTGCCACCATTATCAAAAGGGCGATTGCCGTTCTTGTCAATGGCTTGAAATGCCTTATGAACAGCAACTCGCCAAGAAAGAAGAGCATCTTAAGCAACAACTTGCCAAATTAGATTGTAATAATTTAATTTGCCATCCGCCATTTTTTTCCTCCGAGTCTGCCTTTCGTAATAAAGCGAAGATGGTTGTAAGTGGCGCGGTGGAACGTCCCATTCTAGGTATTTTACAAGACCCGAATGATCCTCAAAGTGCGGTGGACTTATGTGATTGTCCGCTTTATCCAAAATGTTTTGCAGAGCTATTCCCGATTCTAAAAGATTTTATTGGACGCGCTGGCTTAGTCCCTTATAACGTAGCTAAACAAAAAGGTGAGCTCAAATATATTCTGCTTACAGAAAGCCAACATACAAAAAAATTGATGTTGCGTTTTGTATTACGTTCAGAAACTAAATTGCCGTTAATTCAACGTGAATTTGAAGGCTTATTGGAAAAATTGCCACAACTTGAAGTGGTGAGTGTGAATATCCAACCTCAACACGCCGCAATCTTAGAAGGTGAGAAAGAAATCTTTTTAACGGATCAGCACATCTTATCAGAAAGCTTTAACGGTATTCCGCTCTTTATTCGCCCTCAAGGTTTCTTCCAAACGAATCCACTTATCGCACAAGGGTTATATGCAACGGCACAAGATTGGGTGCAAGATTTGCCCATTACTAAACTTTGGGATCTCTTTTGTGGCGTTGGAGGTTTTGGACTTCATTGCGCTAAAGCTTTACAGGATAAACATCAACAAGAAGTGGAATTGACCGGGATTGAAATTTCGCCATCTGCTATTCAAGCAGCGACTCAATCCGCTTGGGTGTTAGGGCTAAACAACGTTAAATTCCAATCTTTGGATGCGGCTAATTTTGCTTTAACACAAGATAAAAATAAACCTGATTTGGTGATCGTCAATCCACCTCGTCGAGGCATTGGAAAGGAACTCGCAGAATTTCTCAATGAAATGCAACCGCACTTTATTCTTTATTCCAGCTGTAACGCGATTTCCATGGGAAAAGATTTGCAGCATCTAACCAATTATAAACTTACTCAAATTCAATTATTTGATATGTTCCCGCATACAGCACATTATGAAGCACTGATATTATTGGAACTCAATTCTTAATAAAAAAAGCTAACATTTCTGTTAGCTTTTTTATTTAAAAATTTAACCGCACTTTTATTTTGCTATAAATTAGCGCAATCAAGAAAAATACTGCCTGCAATAAAATAATACATGCGCCAGTGGATGCATCAAAATGATAGCTAAGTAGCACGCCTAATAGACTTGCAGTTACAGCACTGATAATCGCGATAACCAGCATTTTATCGAAGCGATTCGTCAGTGTGAGAGCAGTGATGCCTGGTGCAATGAGCATCGCTACAACTAAAATAACCCCAACGACTTGCATCGTACTCACAATGGTGAGCGCGAGTAATGTGAGCAAGCCATAGTGCAATAATTTAGGTGAGAGCCCTGCAACACGGGCATGGCTCGGATCAAAGCAATAAAGCAGAAAATCACGACGTTTTAAGCCAAGCAAAATAAAAATGATCAAGGCGATGATAGCCGTTTGTATCAGCTCTTGTCGGCTTACACCCAATACGTTACCGAATAAGATGTGTGTGAGATGTTGTGAGGTTTGGATTTTAGTGAACAACACCAAACCAATGGCAAACATTCCCGAAAATACAATCCCCATTGCGGTATCTTCTTTGATACGGCTGTTTTCTTTTAAATAACCTACCCCTAAGGCGCAGGCAATACCTGAGACAAATGCACCAATGACTAATGGAATACCAGCTAAAAAAGCTAAGACAATGCCAGGTAGGACAGCATGAGAAATGGCATCCCCCATCAATGACCATCCTTTCAACACCAAATAGCAAGAGAGTAGTGCACAGATGACGGCAACCACTAATGCGGTGAGTAGCGCATTTTGCATGAAGGTAAATTGAAATGGCTCAACGAAAATGGCGAACATCTCAGTCATAATCCACCACCTTACGTCGTTTTTGACTGATTAATCCGTATTTAGGTGAGAATAGAAAAGCCAATAAAAATAACAAGGTTTGCAATGTCACGATGACACCACCTGTTGTGCCATCCAGATAATAGCTTAAATAGACACCGACGAAACCAGTGATTGCGCCTAATGCTACGGCAATTTTGATAAGAGTTTTGAACTTGTCAGTAAGTAAATAGGCGGTTGCGCCAGGTGTGATTACCATCGCAATCACTAAAATCGCCCCGACAGTTTGTAATGCCGCAACGACACAAGCACTCAAGAGAGTAAAAAAGAGAACTTTGTAAAACAGTGGCGAAAGTCCAACTGTTATTGCTTGCGTTTCATCAAAGAAAATCAGTAACAGATCCTTCCAAAAAATCAGTAATAAAACTAAGCAGATCAGCATAATAATTGCGACTTGATAAATATCTTCATCAGCAATACCAAGGATATTACCGAGAATGATGTTTTGCACATTTATTGAAGTTGGATTCAGAGAAATAATCAACAATCCCAAGGCAAAGAATGTGCTGAAAATAAAGCCGATAACAGCATCTTCTTTGAGTTTAGAAATGGATTTGATCCATAAAATGGAAAGTGCGGCCAAAATGCCGGCAAAAAAAGCACCTAAAGCATAGGGGAGTGAAAAGGCATAAGCTATCGCCACACCTGGAACCACGGAATGAGAAAGCGCATCACCAATTAATGACCAACCTTTCAACATTAAATAGGCAGAAAGAAAGGCACAAATGCCACCGACTGCGGTACTTATCCACATGGCTTTTTGCATATATTCATAGGAGAAAGGTTCCAGTAAATATTCAAGCATAGCTTATTCCTTGTCAGACGGAGGCAGACGACAAGATTTTACAGCCGTTGCTGGCGGATCATTTTTGGTTTCACCATAGAAGACAACGGGACGTTCATCATCCGTAAGCACGGTTACCGCACGTTTATCTTCATCATTATGCAGATCTTCACCTAATAATTTGATGTGTCGTAATACACCACCAAAGACTTTTTCCAAATTATGCTGATTAAATGTATCTTCTGTTTTGCCGGCAGCAATCACAGTACGGTTAATCATCACTACTTGGTCACAGAAATCTGGTACAGAGCCTAAGTTATGAGTAGAAACTAAAATTAAATGGCCTTCAGTACGTAATTGGCGAAGGAGTTCCACAATAGCATTTTCAGTTTTAACATCTACACCCGTAAAAGGCTCATCGAGTAAGATAATCTTACTTTGTTGTGCTAATGCTCGAGCCAAAAATACGCGTTTTTTCTGTCCACCAGAAAGCTCGCCGATTTGTCGTTCAGCTAAATGCTCGATGTTTACTCGTTGCATCGCTTCGAGCACTTTTTGTTTATCTTCCGCTTTTGGAATACGCAAAAAGTTCATATAGCCATAACGCCCCATCATGACAACATCATAAACGGAGACTGGAAATTGCCAATCGACTTCTTCCGCTTGCGGCACATAGGCGACCAAATTTTGTTTCAACGCTAGATTAATTGGCAAACCACAAAGCGAAATATTGCCTTGCTGTGGTTTGATTAATCCCATGATGCTTTTGAATAGCGTTGATTTTCCGCTCCCATTTACGCCGACAAGAGCACAGATTGTCCCCCTTTGTAATGCAAAGGTAACATCATAAATTGCAGTGTGCCCGTTGTTGTAACGTACGGTTACATCATTAACGGAAATCGAAGCGGAAAGTTCAGTCATTATTTTTCAAATCCTTTGACTATGGTGGATACAGTGACATTCAGTAAGTCAATATAAGTCGGTACAGGGCCATCAGCAGCAGAAAGGGAATCGACATAAAGTACGCCGCCGTACTTAGCACCGCTTTCTTTCGATACCTGTTGAGCAGGTTTGGCTGACACGGTACTTTCACTAAATACCACTGGAATGTGATTTTTTTTCACTAAATCGATAAGTTTACGCACTTGTTGAGGCGTACCTTGTTGTTCAGCGTTAATTGGCCATAAATAGCCTTCTTTGAGATCGTAATCTTTCGCTAAATAACTAAAAGCACCTTCACTGGTCACTAACCAACGTTGATCGGCAGGAATCTGTGAGAGTTTTTCACGTAAAGGTTTATCGAGCTGTTTGATTTTTTCTGCATACGCCGCTGCATTTTCTTGATAAGTATCAGCATTTTGCGGATCGTATTTAACTAATGCATTTTTGATATTTTCGACATAAATCAACGCATTAGATGGCGACATCCAAGCGTGTGGGTTAGGCGCATCTTTATAAGGGCCTTCATAAATAGAAAGTGGCGTGATGCCTTCGGTTACCACAACGGCTGGTTTATCTTTGATATTTTGGAAGAAACGCTCAAACCAACGCTCTAAATTTAATCCGTTCCATAAAATTAAATCAGCAGATTGAGCTTTTACAATATCTTTAGGGGTCGGTTCATACTCGTGAATTTCTGCACCAGGTTTGGTGATAGATTCCACCGTCGCGGCATCGCCCGCAACATTTTGTGCGATATCCTGAATAACCGTAAATGTGGTCACCACTTTAAATTTCGCTTCGGCTTGTAAAGCTGCTAAACCTAGAGCGATAACAGATAGGCTTTTAAATAAATGCTTCATGAGATCTCCTCAAAAATAATGATTGATTAGCATTCTGCAGAATAATATCATTTTTTATAAGATTTTCAAATGAAAATAATTATCAAATCGATAGGTGATTAAAATTAAAAAGCGGAAAATTTTGTGCAAAATTGACCGCTCTTTTTGAAATGATTAACCACCAACTTGTTGGATTAGGCGATCCATACCCGCTTCATCATAGCCTTCTTCATATTGGGCTTCATCAACGGTAAAGTTGTGCATGCTACGCCCTGCGATACAACCGTATTGTTCCAATTTTCCTTTAGTAAAGTTAGTACGAAACGCTGATGAATGGTTATTTAAACTGATCACCCCAATGGTCGCGCGATTACATGGATTTTTATTCACAAAGACTAAATTATAACCAGATTCGCGAATATAACCGGTTTTATTAATTGCCGCATCAAACACTTCTTCACGCACTAATTTATTGGTGTTTTTAACAAAAACGCTACGTCCGCCAGCTTGAATGAAAGCACTTGGCATATTCGAGAGGTTTTTGATTTGTGCTTTGTTAAGAGAGTATTTAGCCAGTTTTACGAGATCCATCACACTTGAAATGTTGCTGTCGGATAAACCAGAACTATCTGAAAAGCGGGTAGAGCGCATACCTAATTCTCTCGCTTTCTCATTCATTTTTTGGATAAATTGCAAACGGCTCATGCCTGCAGAGCGAGAAAGGGCGTGAGCAGCATAGTTATCAGAATGAACGAGCATCGCTTTTAATAATTCATTACAAGAAATTGGCGTGTATTTTGGTAATTTTGTATGTGTGCCTTTAATGTAATCGTAATCGTCGTCAGTAATCGATGCAGTACAATTTGCGTTTCGATTATTTTCAAGAAACACATTTGCAGTCATTAACTTGGTGACGGATGCGATAGGTTGAACGTGATTCGGTGAGCTACTTTCGAGCACGCGATCATGGGTGAAATCATACACGACATAAGATTGTGCTGTTGCCATTGCTGGCACTAAACACAATACAGAAAGCACTTTTTTTAACATATCTTTTAATATAGCCAACTTAGAGAATAAAACAAAGCTTACATTCTATCAGTTTTTGTAAGGGTTTGGGATGTGTGAAAGAGAAAAAATTTAAAGTTTTTTAACCGCACTTTTTTCTTTTGTTTTTTGATTTTTGCGATAGCGATCGCAAAGAAGTGCGGTCAAAATTTTCTTTGTTTTTCAAATCTGCTAGCTTATCCGTCGGTAAATCTGTAAAATCTCGGCTCATTTTTAATATGCGAATTTTTTGTTGCTCAATTCTGAGTAACATCATCGCCGTAATGTGTAATAACGAGGCTTTATGTTAGAACAACCCCTTTCATCCGAAACGAATACAAAAAAGATTAACTTAATGGATTTAACGCGTCAGCAGATGCGTGAGTTTTTTGCTGAATTAGGCGAGAAACCATTTCGTGCGGATCAATTAGTGAAATGGATTTATCATTTTGGCGAAGATAACTTCGACAATATGACCAATATTAATAAAAAATTACGAGAAAAATTAAAAGCGGTCGCTGAAATTAAAGCGCCAGAAGTGGCGGTTGAGCAACGCTCTGCGGATGGCACCATTAAATGGGCGATGCAGGTAGGTGAGCAGCAAGTTGAAACGGTCTATATTCCTGAGGCGGATCGCGCAACACTTTGTGTTTCTTCTCAAGTAGGCTGTGCCTTAGCTTGTACTTTCTGTTCAACAGCACAACAAGGCTTTAACCGTAATTTAACGGTGTCTGAAATTATCGGTCAGGTTTGGCGCGCATCAAAAATTATCGGTAATTTTGGTGTGACGGGTGTACGTCCTATTACCAATGTGGTGATGATGGGCATGGGGGAACCATTGTTAAATGTAGCTAATGTTGTACCTGCAATGGAAATTATGCTCGATGATTTCGCATATGGATTATCTAAACGACGCGTGACGTTATCCACTTCAGGTGTCGTGCCTGCACTCGATATGTTACGTGATAAGATTGATGTAGCATTAGCGATTTCACTTCACGCACCGAACGATGAATTGCGTGATGAAATCATGCCGATCAATAAAAAATATAACATCAAAATGTTGATGGATTCGGTACACAGATACTTAGAAGTATCGAATGCGAATCATGGTAAAGTGACAATTGAATATGTGTTATTAGATCACGTGAATGATGGTACAGAGCATGCGCATCAATTAGCTCAAGTGTTAAAAAATACCCCGTGTAAAATTAACTTGATCCCATGGAATCCGTTCCCGGAGGCGCCTTATGGTAAAAGCTCAAATAGCCGTGTCGATCGTTTCCAAAAAACCTTAATGGAATACGGCTTTACTGTTATTGTGCGCAAAACCCGTGGTGATGATATTGATGCCGCTTGTGGTCAGTTGGCGGGCGATGTAATCGACCGAACCAAACGTACAGCAATGAAACGTAAGTTTGGTGAAGGTATTGACGTAAAAGCGGTTAACTAAGCTAAATATAGCAAGACTTGTAAAGGAAAAATGGCTTGGATAAGAGTGATAAGATAGAGGAGTGATAAGATGAAATTAATCCCAATTAACATTCTAAGTGCGGTCATTTTTCCTTTTGTTTTTTCTGCTTGCGTTTCTCAATCTTCAGTCGATTTTAATAAACAACAAGCAGCCAAAGCGCGTGTTGAATTGGCATTAGGCTATCTGCAACAAGAGGATTTTGTTCAAGCAAAACTTAATTTAGATAAAGCCTTTGAACATGATGACCGCTATTATCTTGTGCACTCGGCACTTGCGCATTTTTATCAATTACAAGGCGATACGGAAAAAGCGAAGCAAGCTTATTTACAGGCAATTAAGTTAGATGATAAGCAAGGCGATGTGTATAACAACTTTGGTGCATTTTTATGTGGGCAAGGTGAGTTTGAACAAGCTTATTCACAATTTAATGCGGCACTTGCAGCACCGAATTATTATCATCAAGCCGATACTTACGAAAACATAGCACTTTGTGCTTTTGCTGGAAAACAAACCGACGTTTATCAACAAGCGTTGGATAAATTGCGCCAAGTTGATCCTTCCAGAGTGGAAAAGCTCCGCACACTCAAATAATCATTGCCAAAAGCCCCTTTCGACTTTAAAATTTGGTATTTAGTTTTTTATTTCTATTTCTCTATTTTTATACCTATGAATACAATCGTCGAACAAACTGAAACAACTGAAATCTCCTTTGGGGATAAACTTCGCCAAACACGCGAAGCATTAAATCTTTCTTTAGAAGATGTGGCAAAGGCCATTTCTTTACGTCCAAGCATTTTGGCAAAATTAGAAAATAATGAATTTGTCCAAAAAGATGTACCATCAACCTTTTTGAGAGGTTACGTTCGCAGTTATGCGAAATTTTTACGTATTCCTGATGCTGAATGGACACATTTAACTTTTGGTGAAGCACATAAAAATGATTTAAGTAAAAATACACGTGCGACTCGTTCAGTTAACCAATATTCTTCTCACAGCCGTTGGGTAGGCACACTCACAACAATTATTTTACTCGCTGCTGTTGGAATGACTGGCTTATGGTGGTGGCAAAATTATCAAAAATCAAACGAAGAACGTGATAATTTAGTGCAAACCTACGTTGAAAAAGAAAAAACAGCAGAGGTACCAGTTACTCATTCGAATGAAATTCCAGTAACAGTAAATACTCAGCCTGCGGTGTCAAGCAATGAAACTACGTCTGTAGTAGAAAAAACAAATAATGCTGCTGAACCCGCTGTTTCAACGACTCAAGAAAATCAAGCTCAACCAGTAAATGCAGAAGTTTCAACCGCTGCAACTTCAGCACCTACTATTGGACAAACTCAAGCACCTGTTGTGGAACAAACGTTACCTAACACAGAACCAACAACAGAGCAAACTGTGCCAGATACACAAAGTGCGGTTGAAAACCCCGCTATTTCTGAAGCACCAACTACAGCGAAAGGCGATCTCGTTATTGAGATCACGAAAAATTCAAGCTGGATTAGTGTGAAAGACCAAAACCGTAAAGTATTAGCGCAAAAAGAATATAAACAAGGCGAAGTTTTAACCTTTAATGGTGACGAATATGCTTTGATTATTGGTGCGCCGGGTAACGTTCGCATTACTTATAAAGGCGAAGCGTATCCGCTTACAGTTGATGGCCGTGTGGCTAAATTTAAATTACCAAAACCTTAACGAATAATTTACGAAAGAATGTCAGCAGTAAAACCTACTATCAAACGTCGTGAATCGACAAAAATTTATGTGGGCAATGTACCAATCGGTGGTGATGCACCGATTGCCGTGCAATCCATGACAAATACTCGCACAACTGATGTTGAGGCGACCGTTGCACAGATTAAATCGTTGGAACGTGTCGGCGCAGATATCGTGCGTGTTTCTGTACCTACCATGGATGCCGCCGAAGCGTTTAAAATCATTAAACAGCAAGTGAATGTGCCATTAGTGGCCGATATTCATTTTGACTATCGTATTGCGTTAAAAGTGGCTGAATATGGGGTGGATTGCTTACGTATTAATCCGGGCAATATTGGTCGTGAAGATCGTATTCGAGCTGTGGTGGATTGCGCACGTGATAAAAATATCCCGATCCGTATTGGTGTTAATGCAGGCTCATTAGAAAAAGATATCCAAGAGAAATTTGGTGAGCCAACACCAGAAGCCTTATTAGAATCAGCGTTACGCCACGTTGAGATCTTGGATCGTTTAAACTTTGATCAATTTAAAGTGAGTGTAAAAGCATCCGATGTTTTCCTTGCGGTGGAATCTTACCGTTTACTGGCAAAAGCCATTAAACAGCCGTTGCATTTAGGTATTACGGAAGCAGGTGGCGCACGTGCGGGCTCTGTGAAGTCAGCAATTGGTTTAGGGATGTTGTTAGCAGAAGGCATTGGTGATACCTTGCGTGTCTCTTTAGCCGCCGATCCTGTAGAAGAAATCAAAGTTGGTTTTGATATTTTAAAATCGTTACGTATTCGTTCTCGCGGGATTAACTTTATTGCTTGCCCAACTTGCTCTCGTCAAGAGTTTGATGTGATCGGCACGGTGAATGCACTGGAACAACGTTTAGAAGATATTATCACCCCAATGGATGTGTCTATTATTGGTTGTGTGGTAAACGGTCCAGGTGAAGCATTAGTGTCTGACCTTGGCGTGACCGGTGGTAATAAGAAAAGTGGCTATTATTTAGATGGTGAGCGTCAAAAAGAACGTTTTGACAACGACGCGATTATTGACCAATTAGAAGCAAAAATTCGTGCCAAAGTTGCACAACAAGATCCAAAAAATCGAATTATTTAAGGAAAACTCGTGGCAAAAAATATTCAAGCAATTCGTGGGATGAATGACTGTTCCCCAACTGAATCTCCACTTTGGCAATGGATTGAAGGACAGGTTCGCCAAATTTTAAGCAGCTACGGCTATTCAGAAGTGCGTATGCCAATCGTGGAAAGTACGCCATTATTTGCTCGTGCAATTGGTGAAGTCACAGATGTTGTCTCAAAAGAAATGTACACATTCTGGGATAATGATGAGCAATTAACACTTCGCCCAGAAGGTACAGCAGGATGTGTGCGTGCTGCGATTGAACACGGTTGGATTTACAACAATGAACAACGTTTATGGTATATGGGACCAATGTTCCGCCATGAGCGTCCACAAAAAGGTCGTTACCGTCAATTTCATCAAGCAGGTGTAGAAGTATTCGGTATCGCAACCCCTGAAATTGATGCGGAGCTAATTATTTTAACGGCTCGTTTGTGGAAAGCATTAGGTATTGATCAACATGTTTCTCTTCAATTAAATTCGATTGGTTCATTAGAAGCACGTGCAAACTATCGTTCTGCATTAGTGGCTTTTTTAGAAAATCACCAAAATTTAATGAGCGAAGAAGAGAAAGAACGTCTTGTAAAAAATCCATTACGTATTTTGGATACTAAAAATCAAGCATTACAAGATGTATTGGACGGCGCGCCAAAATTATTGGATTATTTAGATGATGAAAGTCGCGAACATTTTGCTCAGTTATGCGGTTTATTAGATGCGGTTGGCATTCAATATGAAATTAATCCAAAATTGGTTCGTGGTTTAGACTATTATAATAAAACCGTATTTGAATGGGTGACTTCTGCGTTAGGTGCGCAAGGTACCGTATGTGGTGGTGGACGCTATGATGGCTTAGTTGAGCAACTTGGTGGTCACGCAACCAGTGGTGTTGGTTTTGCAATGGGCTTAGAGCGTTTGGTACTACTCGTTCAAGAAGTGAATAAATCGATTCCGGTAAAAAGTGCGGTGGATATTTACGTTGTTTATCAAGGTGAAGGCACAACATTAGCCGCATTCCAACTCGCTGAAAAACTTCGCTCAGAATTACCGCACTTAAGCACCATGTTGCATTGCAGCGGCGGTAACTTTAAAAAACAATTTAAACGTGCAGATAAGTCTGGTGCGACTCTCGCTCTTGTGCTTGGTGAAAGTGAAGTGCAAAATAATCAAGTTGTGGTAAAACACTTACTTGGCGCAGCAGAGCAGCAAACCATTGATGTGGCTAATTTAATTGAACACGTGAAAGCCCAATTTTAATTTTAGAAGGATAGGAAAATGGCATATACCATTGAAGAAGAACAAGAACTGAATCAGTTAAAAGAGTGGTGGAAAGACAATGGCAAAGCTATTATTGCCGCTTTTATTCTTGGCGTAGGCGGGATGTTGGGGTGGCGTTATTGGCAGTCTTATCAAGCTAATCAAATTATGCAAGCGTCTGCTGAATATGATGCGTTAGTTTATACCACAAATAAAGATGCCGCAGCACAACAAGCTAAAGTGGCTGAATTTGTGAAAGCGCATGATAAAACCAGCTATGCGGTATTTAGTTTATTAGATGAAGCAAAAGGTTTCGTTGCAAAACAAGATTACGCATCTGCTGAAAACAGCTTGAAACAAGCGATTGCTCAATCACAAGATGATATCTTAACGTCTCTTGCTGCGCTTCGTTTGTCTGCTGTGCAATTCCAACAAGGTCAATTTGATGCAGCATTAGCAAGTCTAAATCAAGTTAAAAGCCAAGGTTTTAGTGCGCGTAAAGATCTTTTAGCGGGTGATATTCAAGTCGCAAAAGGCGATGTGAATGGCGCTAAAGCAAGTTTTGAAAATGCACAGAAAAACGGTAACCCGTTAGAGAAACAAATGGCGCAGATGAAATTAAATAATCTGTAATATTTTAATTAGCCCGAATTGCTCGGGCTTTTTATTGGATTTTTGAGCTGATGATTCAGAAACCTCTTGTGCCACCTCCTATCATTTTTATTGGGTGCACACTTATCATGGCATATTTGCCTAATCCTTATCCATTATCAACCAATGTGCTCATTGCTTATTTGATGGTATTGGTTTCTTCTGTCATCGCTTTTTTTAGTCTTTGGGAATTCTATAAGAGTAAAGCGAATATCAATCCAATTCACTTGGAAAAAAGTGATGTGTTTGTGGTAAATGGTATTTATCGCTTTAGCCGTAATCCAATGTATTTAAGCTTAGCGGGTTTGTTAGTGGCATGGGCGGTTTATTTGCAAAGTGCGGTCAGTTTTCTCGGTGTTTTTCTGTTTATTTATTTCATCACGCAATGGCAAATTAAACCTGAAGAATACTGGTTAGAGAAGAAGTTTGGTGAGTCTTATTTAGAGTACAAGAAAAAAGTCAGACGTTGGATTTAACCAATAAAAAAATCGCCTAATAAAGGCGATTTTTTACATTTTGAGAAACGATTATTTAGCTGCACAGCAGTCTGCGACTTTTTTCGCAAAACGATCTGCAACGAAATCCCAGTTTACAACATTCCAGAATTCTTTGATGTAGTCTGGACGACGGTTTTGGAATTTCAAGTAGTAAGCGTGTTCCCAAACGTCTAAACCTAAAAGAGGGAAACCTTCACAACCTGCGATTTCTTTACCCATTAATGGTGAATCTTGGTTTGCGGTAGAAACAATAGATAATTTACCTTGGTTTATGACTAACCATGCCCAACCAGAACCGAAACGAGTTGCCGCTGCTTTTTCAAATTCAGCTTTGAAATTTTCTACAGAACCGAAATCACGTTCGATAGCGGCTTTTAAATCGCCTTGCAAGGTGGTACCTTTTTTCAATGATTTCCAGAATAAGCTGTGGTTTGCGTGACCACCAGCGTTGTTACGTAATGCAGTACGTTTTTCAACTGGGATTTTATCTAATTGGCTGATTAATTGACCTGCACACATTTCAGAAAATTCAGCAGGTAAAGTTTCTAACACTGCGTTTGCATTATTTACATAGGCTTGGTGGTGTTTAGAGTGATGAATTTCCATTGTTTGTGCGTCAAAATGAGGTTCTAACGCATCATAAGCATAACCTAATTCAGGTAGAGTATAAGACATAATATGTTCCTTTTTAAAATGAAGTTAAGGTAATGTTTTTTTGATAAAACAACATCAAAAAGTAACTAAATAGTAGCAGAAAATTTGATTTAGATCATCAAATCTTTTAATTATTTGATTATCCGATGAAAAAGCTAGGAAAATTTAGTTTGTTTTAAATCAATAAACATGCCAATCTACTTCTAAATAGTTATACTCTGAAGGTCTTAAAATCTCGTCAAAATTTCCCCTTGTGGTAGAATACCCGCTGATTTTTCATAAGATTTTATTTTTAAGGCTGAGACTATGTTTCCTGCTCATCAACTTCAATTAGAACAATTAGCGTGCCAACGTGGCGATCGCGTGTTGTTCACTGATCTTTCACTGCAATTTCAAAGTGGTGATTTCGTGCAAATTGAAGGGCACAATGGTATCGGTAAAACAAGTTTATTGCGGATTTTAGCAGGCCTTGCACAACCAGTAGAAGGTAAAGTGCGGTGGAATTCAGACGAGATCACAAAACAACGCGAAGAATACCATCATCAGCTGCTTTATCTCGGTCATCATTCTGGCGTGAAACCTGAATTAACCGCATGGGAAAATTTAAAATTTTATCAGCAGATTAGTCAAAGCCAACAAGGCACCGATATTTTATGGGATGTCTTGGAAACAGTAGGTTTACTTGGACGTGAAGATTTGCCGGCAGCTCAACTTTCAGCTGGTCAGCAAAAGCGCATTGCCTTGGCGAGATTATGGATCTCAGAAGCACCACTTTGGATTTTGGATGAACCTTTTACAGCAATAGACAAAAAAGGGGTTGAAGTTTTGACCGCACTTTTTGAAAATCATGCTAAAAAAGGTGGAATGGTGATTTTAACGAGCCATCAAGAAGTACCAAGTAGCCTATTAAAGAAAATCAATCTTGCTGATTATAAATATAACCCTTAGATTTTTATGATATTTTTACAGATTATAAAGCGAGAGCTGAAGATTGCGACCCGTAAGCAAGCGGAAATACTGAACCCGCTTTGGTTCTTTTTGATCGTGATCACGCTATTTCCATTAGTCATTGGGCCGGATCCTAAATTACTTTCTCGCATCGCACCAGGAGTTGCTTGGGTGGCCGCATTACTTTCTGCGTTGCTGTCTTTTGAACGCTTATTCCGAGATGACTTTATTGATGGTTCTTTAGAACAATTGATGCTTACGGCTCAACCTTTAGCACTAACGGCACTTGCAAAAGTCGTTGCACACTGGTTGTTAACGGGGTTGCCGTTGATTCTACTTTCTCCGATTGCTGCTTTATTGCTCTCATTAGAAGTGAATATTTGGTGGGCATTGGTGCTTACACTCTTAGTAGGCACGCCGATTTTAAGCTGCATTGGCGCAATTGGTGTGGCATTAACGGTGGGGTTGCGTAAAGGTGGCGTATTGCTTAGTTTACTTGTGGTACCATTATTCATTCCGGTTTTAATTTTTGCTTCAGCAATTTTAGATGCCGCTACGTTAAATCTCCCTTATGGTGGACAGCTTGCTATTTTAGGTGCAATTTTGGCTGGCGCAATAACCTTATCGCCTTTTGCTATTGCCGCGGCACTACGAATTAGTTTAGATAATTAATCATCATGACGGTGAAAGTGCGGTCAGATTTTTAACTGTTTTTTATTTTTTGAATTAAGGATCTTTTATGTGGAAGTGGTTACATCCTTACGCAAAACATGAAACCCAATATCATTTATGTGGCAAATTAAGTCCATTTTTTGGTGTGATTGCGGTTCTATTATTGGTTGTTGGCATCGTTTGGGGCTTAGCTTATGCTCCGGCAGATTATCAGCAAGGCAATAGTTTCCGAATTATGTATGTGCATGTGCCGGCAGCGATTTGGTCAATGGGTGTCTATGGTTCGATGGCTGTTGCTGCCATTATTGCGTTAGTTTGGCAAATTAAAGCCGCTCATCTTTCAATGATAGCCATGGCGCCGATTGGTGCAATGTTTACCTTTATTGCTTTGGTAACGGGTGCAATTTGGGGTAAACCAATGTGGGGAACTTGGTGGGTATGGGATGCGCGTTTAACCGCAGAACTCATTCTTTTCTTCTTATATATCGGTGTATTAGCCCTTTATTCTGCATTTTCTGATCGTGCGGTGGGCGCAAAATCAGCGGGAATCTTGTGTATTGTTGGCGTAGTGAATTTACCAATTATTCACTTTTCCGTAGAGTGGTGGAATACCTTACATCAAGGTGCAAGTATCACGAAGTTTGAAAAACCGTCTATTGCAACGCCAATGTTAATTCCACTGATTTTATGTATTTTGGGATTTTTGTTTTTATCCATTTGGTTTACGCTCGTGCGTTACCGCGTTGAATTGCTAAAAGAAGACAGCAAACGCCCATGGGTAAAAGAGTTAGCAAGTAAGCTGAAATAGTTTTTTATTTTAGGGAGCGGAAAATGTTTTTCCAAAGTTGGAGTGATTTTATCAATATGGGAGGCTACGGTTTTTATGTGTGGCTTTCCTATGGCATTAGCCTTGTGGCAATGATTATTTTGGCGATACAAAGCGTCAAGGGGCGTAAAGCCGTATTAAAAGAAGTGTTACGCGAGCAACAACGTGAGGCACGTTTAAACCAAGCAAATAAAGGAAATACCCTATGAATCCAAGACGTAAATCAAGACTTTCGATCATCATCTTTGTGATTTTAGGTATTTCGATTGCGACAGGTTTGGTGCTTTATGCGCTTCGCCAAAATATTGATTTATTTTATACCCCTTCGGAAGTCGTAGAAGGGAAAGACGGAAATCCTGACCAAAAACCTGAAGTTGGGCAACGTATTCGTGTTGGTGGTATGGTGGTCGAAGGCTCCGTTAGTCGAGACCCGAAAAGTCTCAAAGTTCGCTTTGATGTAAATGATATTGGTCCATCAATTACAGTAGAGTACGAAGGTATTCTGCCGGATCTTTTCCGTGAGGGACAAGGTATTGTTGCGCAAGGTGTGTTAAAAGAGCCAACCTTATTGGAAGCAACAGAAGTGCTTGCTAAGCATGATGAAAATTATGTGCCACCAGAGTTGGGTGAGAAAATGCAGAAAGTGCATAAACCAATGGGGGCAGAATTAAAAGGCGAGAGTGAAGCCGATCGTCGTTATAAAGAAACCCAGCAAAAATCGCAAGAAGGTCGCTAATGATTGCTGAATTAGGAAATTATGCGCTTGCTTTAAGTCTTGCCGTCTCATTCTTTTTAGCGATTTTCCCATTATGGGGCGCAGAAAAAGATCACCCTCAATTAATGTCATTGGCTCGTCCAATGACTTATGGTTTATTTTTCAGTTTAACCATTGCTTTTGCAGCATTGTTCTACCTTTTTGCCGTCAATGATTTTAGTGTGCAATATGTGGTGAATAACTCTAACAGTAGCTTACCGATTTATTATCGTTTATCTGCCGTTTGGGGTTCACATGAGGGCTCATTATTACTTTGGATTTGGTTATTAACCCTTTGGGGGGCTGCAGTAGCCTTATTTAGCAAACACTTGCCACAAGAAGCAGTAGCTCGTGTATTAGGTATTATGGGGATTATTAGCATCGGCTTTTTACTCTTCGTATTATTTACCTCGAATCCATTTACCCGTACATTTCCTGATTTCCCAGTAGATGGCAGAGAACTCAACCCAATGTTGCAAGATGTGGGCTTGATTTTCCATCCTCCATTGCTTTATATGGGATATGTTGGTTTTTCTGTGGCTTTTGCCTTTGCGATTGCATCACTAATGACAGGAAAATTAGACTCCGCTTGGGCAAGATGGTCTCGCCCTTGGACGATGGCGGCTTGGGTCTTTTTAACACTCGGGATTGTGCTTGGTTCTTGGTGGGCGTATTATGAACTCGGTTGGGGCGGCTGGTGGTTCTGGGATCCAGTAGAAAACTCTTCTTTAATGCCTTGGCTTGCAGGAACCGCATTAATCCACTCTTTAGCGGTTACTGAAAAACGTGGCTCTTTCAAAGCTTGGACTGTGCTTTTAGCAATCCTTGCTTTCTCACTTTGCTTACTGGGTACGTTCTTAGTTCGTTCTGGTATCTTAGTGTCAGTACACGCCTTTGCTTCAGATCCTACACGTGGTTTGTATATTCTTGCTTATTTGGTTGTAGTGATAGGTGGCTCGTTAACCTTGTATGCTTATAAAGGGAACCAAATTCGTTCACGTGATAATGCGGAACGTTATTCTCGTGAAACCTTATTATTATTAAATAACATCCTATTAATGACCGCACTTTGTGTGGTGTTCTTAGGAACGTTATTGCCGTTAGTTCACAAACAATTAGGTTTGGGATCTATTTCGATCGGTGCGCCATTCTTTGATCAAATGTTCTTGATTATTATGACTCCATTTGCTTTATTACTAGGTATTGGGCCGTTAGTAAAATGGCGTCGCGATCAGTTCTCTGAAATTCGTACACCGGTTGTTGTGAGTGTCATTGTGATGGCGATTGCAGGTTTTGTGTTACCGTATTTCCTCCAAAATAAACTCACCGTCAGTGCTGTGCTTGGCACCATGATGTCCGTCATTATTGTGTTACTGAGTCTCTACGAAATGAAACAACGGGCAACACACCGCGAATCTTTCTTTAAAGGTATAACCAAACTTTCTCGTTCCCATTGGGGGATGATTTTGGCTCACCTTGGTGTAGCGATGACCGTTTGGGGAATTGCCTTTAGTCAAAACTTTAGTGTAGAACGTGATGTGCGAATGGCTGTGGGGGATACGGTACAGATTGCTAATTATGACTTTAAATTTGCTGGCGTGAGTGATGCAAATGGTCCTAACTATATGGGCGGTAAAGGACAAATCGACATTTCAAAAGCGGGTAAACCGGAAGCAACATTATTTGCTGAAAAACGTTTTTATACCGTCAGTAAAATGCCAATGACGGAAGCGGCAATTAATTGGGGCTTTACTCGCGATCTTTATGTCGCCTTGGGTGAAAAAATAGAAGATAACTCATGGGCGCTTCGCCTTTACTATAAACCGTTTATCCGTTGGATTTGGATTGGTGGATTGTTTATGGCATTAGGTGGCTTGCTCTGTATATTTGACCGTCGTTATCGTTTTAGTCGATTAGTTAAACAGTCTTAATTGTAATAAGGGGCTTATTGCCCCTAGAAATAGATGTAAATTGATAGTGTTATGAATAAAAAACTACTTATCCCACTTATTGTTTTTCTTGCCGTGGCGGCAGCTTTTTTAGTTCAGTTAGGACGCAATGCGCAAGGTGATGATCCAAAAGCGTTAGAATCTGCGCTTGTGGGAAAACCAGTGCCACAGAAAACATTAACGGATTTATTGGAAAATAAAACCTACGGTAATGAAATTTTCCAACAAGGCAAACCGATTCTCTTGAATGTGTGGGCAACTTGGTGTCCAACTTGTTATGCCGAGCATCAATACTTGAATCAATTGGCTAAACAAGGTGTAACAATCATTGGTATCGACTATAAAGATGAATCACCAAAAGCTGTAAAATGGCTAAAAGATTTAGGCAATCCTTATAGTCTTGTGCTTAAAGATGAAAAAGGTTCTTTTGCATTAGATTTGGGTGTTTATGGCGCACCGGAAACATTTATCGTTGATGGTAAAGGTGTGATTCATTATCGCTTAGCGGGTGATGTGAATGAACGCGTTTGGAATGAGACCTTAAAACCGATTTATGACAAACTCGCGGAGAAACCATAATGAAAAAATCATGGCTTTTTTTAACCGCACTTTTTGTGAGTATCTCGGCGACAGCTTCCATTGATGCATTGAATTTTGCTTCACCAGAGCAAGAAAAGGACTATCATCAATTAACACAAGAATTACGTTGTCCACAATGTCAAAATAACAATATTGCCGATTCGAATGCAACCATTGCGGTAGATATGCGTGGCAAAGTGTTTGAATTATTGCAAGAAGGCAAAAATCGACATGAAGTTGTCGATTATATGATTCAACGTTATGGCAATTTTGTGACTTATGATCCACCAATGACGACGTCAACAATCGTATTATGGATTGCCCCAATTTTGTTAGTGTTGATTGGCATTTTATTTATATTTAAACGTAAATCAAAAAGCCCAAGTGCGGTCAATTCTGACGCGATTTTAGATGATGAAGAGAATGCACGTTTATCGGCTTTACTCAAAGAAAAGGATAAATAATGAATTTTGCATTAAGTATTATTGTGCTCACTTTAGTTGTGGCATTGATTTGTTTTTATCCCTTGTTGCGTTCAGTTAAAGCGAAAGAAGACAAAAAGCGTGATGAGTTAAATAAAGCCCTGTATTTTTCTCGCTTAAAAGAGATAGAGCAAGACAATCAGCAAGGCTTAGTCGAGAACGTTGAACAACTCAAGCAAGAGCTACAAAAAACATTGTTGGAAGATATTCCTCAACAAGAAACACAAACTATCGATAAAAATGCCAAAAATTACGGTAAGTTGTGGTTTGTTTCTGGTTTATTAGGTTTAGCCATTATTGCTGGCGGGGCTTATTTCCCTTTGGGCTCTTGGAAAGCCGAAGATATGATGGAAAAAACATTGGCAAAATTACCTTATTTCTTTGAACGAATTAAAGAAGAAGACACAAACCCAATGACGGATGCAGAAATGCAGCAATTTTCGACCGCACTTCGTTTGGATTTACAAAAAACACCAAAGGATGCTAAAAAATGGTGGTTATTAGGTCAGGTAGGGATGAATTTAGGTAATGGAAAATTAGCCTTTGATAGTTACCAACAAGCGAATAAACTTGAGCCGGATAATTTAGATTATAAGCTTTCTTATGCGCGTATGTTAATGTCTTCTGAAGATCAAACAGATAAACTCAGAGGTAACCAGCTTTTACGTGATGTTATTCGTCAAGATCATTCGAATCCTGAAGCCTTAAGTTTACTTGCTTTCAGTTATTTTGAAGGGGAAGATTATAAAATGGCGGCCGTCACCTGGGCGATGATGTTACGTTTATTGGAGCCAGATGATCCTCGTGTGCCAATGCTTGAGAAAAGTATTCGTGCCGCACGTGATGCACTCGCTTTACAGGAAGAAGAAAAAGCAAAAAGTATCACACCGGAGAAATAATGAAACCTCAATTATTAGGTTTTCACCATATTGCGATTATTGCTTCGAACTATGCACGTTCGAAGTATTTTTATATGGAGATTTTAGGGGCGAAACAGCTAAATGAAACTTATCGGGCAGAAAGGGATAGCTATAAATTGGATTTAAGTTTTCCCGATGGGAGTCAAATAGAATTGTTTTCTTTTCCAAATCCGCCATTAAGAGTAACCACTCCAGAGGCTTGTGGTTTGCGACATTTAGCATTAAAAGTCGAAAATATTGATGAATATGTTGCTTATCTTTTGGAAAATAGCATTGATTGTGAAGCAATTCGAGTTGATGAATTAACGGGAATGAAGTACACTTTCTTCCGAGACCCAGATTATTTACCCATCGAATTATACGAAAATAATTATTAACGTAGAAAATCAAATTATTATGAGTCATATTAAGAAAAAAATTGGGATTTACTCTTTTTGTGTTTTAGCATCATCAGTTGTTTTAGCCGAAGGTAGTAGTGTTGTATATGCAACAAAAGCGAAGACACCTGAAAATTATGTTTCTGAAAGTAATATTTCTGAAACGGTGAAATATATTGATGGAAAAGGACAAAAAAGTTTAGATCCTAAATCTGCTAAAGATATAGCAGAACTTGCCAATAGTGTTGAGTTTGAAGTATATAAATTTAATGAATTAGCTGCTTCAAAAACAACTTTTGTTTCACCAGCTGGAATTTGTAGTGGGTTTAAAAGTGATGACGGTGTAGACGTAACCAATTCTAGTAGTTATTATATGAAGCCGAATGATGCTAGTGAATATTATGGTAGTATTTTAGGCGCAACGATTTATAAAAAAGGTGAAACGAAACATTCACAGTATATCCCTATTTATGCAATCAAAAATGCCAATGTAGCAAAATATATTAAGCAAAATGAAGATCCGAACGTCAGAAAAAAAGCGAATGAGCGGATTAAAGAAGGTAGAGAAACACTGAATAAAGTAATTTGTGATAAAAGGTAACGGCATGAAAAAATTAATTTCTATTGCAGCATTATCGGTTTTAACAGCTTGTACTGCACCTCAGCAAGCCTCAACCATTGGTAATGGTGCAGCGATGTATGATATGAATGCGGTGCAGGATTATAATTCTCGAGTAACAAGTGGTAATACTGTCACTGCTCGAGAAAAAGCGAAAGTTGCACAAAGAGATAGCGTTCCAAATGAAATGAATGCGAGTGATCATCGCTCTAAACATACAGGTTATTCTCGCATTCCTGTAGCAATAATGCCGAGTGTCGGTGTTGGTTATTGCCATCACTGCTGGTAATTAAATGACTAAAAAATTAACCGCACTTTAAAAGTGCGGTTATTTTTTTATCTGTTTATAAACCTAAAATAGATTTCACGAAAGGAATGGTCAGATTTCGTTTAGCTTGCAATGAGGCTTTATCGAGTTGAACTAACGCCTCTTTTAATGTTGCCATATCACGATCTAGACGAGTAAATATAAAATTGGCAGTATCATCTGAAAGTATGATACCCCGTTGATGGGCATTCTGCTTCAATACTGCAAATTTTTGTTCATCGCTGAGTGGAATCAGTTGATAACTTTCTCCCCATTTTAAGCGAGAAGCAAGATCCGGTAATTTAACGGGTAGGGAAGTTGGAGATTGATCTGCACTGACAACTAATAAGGTTTTACCATTAGTCTTAATGCGATTAAAAAGATCAAATAAGGCAATTTCCCATTCTGAATTTCCAATAATTGTTTGCAAATCGTCTAAGCAAACCAGTTCTTGCTGTTCTAAATTCTCAAAAACCGCCGTGGAAAAATATTGTGATTTGCTCAACGGGACATAAATGGCGCTCCGTTGTTGCTGAATATATTCATTACAGAGTGCACGTAACAGATGGGTTTTCCCAACGCTTTGGCTGCCCCAAAGGTAGAAGAATTGTTGTTGTAAATCAGTCATGTTTTGACGTAAAGAATTAAGCAATAATGCATTATTATCGCTATAAAAATTCTCAAGCGTTTCATCATCAATTTGATGAATAGGTAAAGAAAGTTGCTGATTCACGGATTAACGAGTTGATTTAAAATAAAAAAAGAAAGGGCTAAACTTTCATTTAACCCTTTTATTTGGGAAGTTTTATTCTACTTCATTTTTTGCTTTTGGCAAAATCAAGTTCAGTACAATGGCAACGATGGCACAAAGGCTAATCCCTTTTAGGGAAACAACATCGCCGACGTTGACAAACATATTACCAATCCCGAACGTCATAACTACAGAAATAATGCAAAGGTTACGAGGTTCGGTTACATCTACTTTGCCTTTAATTAAGGTACTCATCCCAACAACGGCAATCGAACCGAATACCAACATCATAATGCCCCCCATTACGATAGTTGGAATAGTCGAGAGGAATGCACCTACTTTACCACAGAAGGAAATTGCAATTGCCCATACCGCTGCCCAAGTCATAATATTAGGGTTGAAGTTACGAGTGAGCATGACTGCACCGGTTACTTCGGCATAAGTGGTATTTGGTGGACCACCTACTAATGAAGCTGCAGCCGTTGCGACACCATCGCCTAATAAGGTGCGATGTAAGCCTGGTTTTTTAAGGAAATCTTTACCTGTTACAGAACTGATTGCCATAATACCACCAACGTGTTCAACGGCTGGTGCGATAGCAATGGGTAGCATATAAAGAATGGCTTCTAAATTAAATTCTGGTTTGGTTAATTGAGGTAATTCAAACCATTTTGCGTCTAGAACAGGTTGGAAATTAATTAACCCTAGGAATAAACAAACCACATAGCCAGCAACAATACCAAACATAATTGGAATCAGTTTCATCATGCCTTTGGCAAATACCGCAACAGAAAGGGTGGTGACCAAGGTAATCATCGAAACTAATACCGAATGCTCATAGCTATATGCACTGTTTTTACCTAATGCCATATCAACAGCAACTGGTGCAAGCCCCATACCAATAATGATAATTACGGGACCCACAACAACAGGCGGGAAGATTCGTTCGAGTGCAGCACTGCCGCGCAATTTCACTAAGGTTGATAGTGCGAAATAGACGAAGCCTGCACAAGCAAGTCCACCCATTGTGGTTGGAATGCCCCAAGTTTGTACACCATATTGAATAGGTGCAATAAAGGCAAAAGAGGAGGCTAAGAAAATAGGTACTTGTTTACCGGTACAAAGTTGGAAAAGTAGCGTACCAATACCCGCGGTTAGAAGGGCTGTATTAGAATTTAATCCGGTGATTAAGGGAACTAATACTAAGGCGCCAAAGGCCACAAATAACATCTGTAAACCGACAAACGCTTGTTTGCCCATGCTTTGCACCTCAACAGGTGCGGTTGTCGTTTGATTACTCATTTAGTTTCAACTCTCGGTTTGAATTAACTGAAAGTGCGGTCGGTTTTTATGCTTTTTTAGCTTTTGTGTTTTCACGCACGGAAAAAAGACGGCTATAAATGCCGTCTTATTAAAAGGGAATTATTTCGTCCCAAAAATCTTATCGCCAGCATCCCCCAAGCCTGGAATGATGTAGCCTTGTTCATTTAAGTGATCATCAATAGATGCACAATAAAGCTCGATATCCGGATGTGCTTTTTCTAATGCTTTAATACCTTCTGGCGCTGCCACTAACACTAATACTTTGATATGTTGGCAACCTTTTGCTTTTAACAGATCAATTGTAGAGATCATTGAACCACCTGTTGCGAGCATTGGATCCACAACGATAGCTAAACGTTCTTCTAAGTCACTGGCTAGTTTTTGGAAATAAGGGACGGGTTCAAGGGTTTCTTCATTACGATAAATCCCTACTACACTGATACGAGCGCTTGGAACATGCTCTAACACGCCATCCATCATACCAAGCCCCGCACGTAAAATTGGCACAACAGTGACTTTTTTACCTTTGATACGTTCAATTTCAACTGGGCCATTCCAACCTTCAATAATCACTTTTTCTGTTTCAAGGTCGGCAGTGGCTTCATAGGTGAGTAAGCTACCTACTTCAGTGGCGAGTTCACGGAATTTTTTGGTATCAATATCAGCTTCGCGCATCACGCCTAATTTATGTTTAACAAGCGGATGTTTAACTTCAACAAGTTTCATTCTTTTCTCCCTTTTAAAAAACAAATCGGAGAATTCTATATCAGAAATATTGAATTTCCTAGTATTTTTATTATGACAGTTCGGTATAAAAACAAGGATAAAATTGACCGCACTTTGCTATTAAATACATCCACCACAGCTCCCACAGCGCCAATCTTCCTTATTCACTGCTTGATAAAATGCTCTCATGGTTTCTTCTTCTAAGGGAATATTATGCTCAATAAAGACATCGGAAAGCCAATCGATATTTTCCACAATCCAATCATCTTCCATTAAGCCTTCTCGATAAAGTTCATCTTCGGGATCCATGAAATTATAAATATTATTTGTTCCCATATCTTTATCTCGACGTTCAATTGGCAGTACCACAGGTAAACCGAGATAACTAATATCCCAATGACCTAGACATAGCGTATTGCCTTTTGATGGCCAACTAGCGTTGAATGGATTGTCACTCATGTTGAAATGTTATAAGAAAAGTTGAAAAGTAGAGAAAGTATAGATCTAAAGACGAATTTAATCATACTTAAAAGAAGGTAAATGATTTGATGAAGATCAAAGTGCGGTTAGAAATTTAACTAATTTTTCACAAATAAAAAGCGGCTAATTGCATAGCCGCTTTTGAATAATAATAGATTAAATTATGCTGCTTTTTTCGGTTTAAAGAAAATCATCGTAAAGATTTGCCAGAAGAAAGCGAGAGCACCGAAGATGAAGACAACGTCGCCACCGAAACGAACCCAACGTAGGGTATCGAATAGAGGTTGTTGCATAAATTCTTCACTACGAGCATACCATAAGCCTTCAGAGATACTTGCATACCCTTGAATAATACCAATTGGTAGTAAGCTTGATACGATCATTAATACTAAACCGCCATTTAATAGCCAGAAGCCCCATTTCATTAACTTATCGTTAAATGGTGTATCTGGACGTAAATAACGAGCGATTAAGAATACGAAACCTAATGCTAAGAAACCATACACACCGAATAATGCGGCGTGAGCATGAACGGCAGTGGTGTTCAAGCCTTGGATATAATAAAGCGAAATTGGTGGGTTGATTAAGAAACCAAATACGCCAGCACCTAACATATTCCAGAATGCCACTGCAACGAAGCAGTAAAGAGGCCATTTTAAGCGTTCCATCCAAGGTGCTTTTTGTTTCATTGCCCAGTGTTCCCAAGCTTCATGACCTAATAACACTAATGGTACCACTTCTAGTGCAGAGAAAGATGCACCTACTGCGATAATTGGGGTTGTTGCACCAGCGAAGTATAAGTGGTGGAAAGTACCTGGAATACCACCGATTAAGAACAACGCTGCTTCAGTAATGGTTGCAACAGTCGCAGTACGACGTGAAACTAAACCTAAACTTACGAAGATGAATGACAGTGCCGCTACAGAGAATACTTCGAAGAAGCCTTCTACCCATAGGTGAACTACCCACCAACGCCAGTATTCCATCACAGAAATGTGAGTATGCTCGCCATAGAATAATGCTGGGCCATAGAATAAACCGATCGCAATTACTGAGGCGAAGAATAATGCCAATAAGTTTTTATCACCTGGTTGTTTGAACGCATTCACTGTGCCGCGAAGCATTAAGACTAACCAGAACAAGATGCCTGCAAATTTCACAGCTTGCCAGAAACGACCTAAGTCAATGAATTCATAGCCTTGGTGACCGAACATAAAGCTCCATTCTTCAGGAAGAATATGAGCAATAGCTAAGTAGCTACCAGTGAATGAGCCTACCACCAATACCACTAATGCCCAGTAGAGAACATCCACACCCAATTTTTGGAATTTCGGATCTTTACCGCCATTAATGATTGGTGCAAGGAATAAACCACCGGCTAAGAATGCCATTGCAATCCAGAATAAGGCTGCTTGAATATGCCATGTGCGCACTAATGAATACGGGAAGTATTGAGAAATATCAATACCATAGAACTCCTGACCTTCAACCGTGTAGTGTGCCACAACTGCACCTAATGTTACTTGCAATACGAAAAGAGCAAGTACAGTAAAGAGGTATTTACCTAACGAACGTTGAGAAGGGGTAAGTTGTAATTTTGTGAGAGGATCGAACTCAGGTGTTGCTGGTTCTTTTTCATCTTCACGTTTTTTGAATGACCAAATCCATACCACAAAACCAATACCAGCAATGAGGAATACCACACTCGCAATAGACCAAATCACGTTTTCTGGAGTTGGCATGTTATTAATTAACGGCTCATGTGGCCAGTTGTTGGTGTAACTTGCGTGAGTATTTGGACGTTCAGCTGATGCAGTCCATGCTGTCCAGAAGAAGAATTTAGCTAAGTCTTTACGAGCTTGTAAATCAGGAAGAGTGTTATCCTTCATCGCAAAGTGTTCACGAGTCACTTTAGTTGCAGGATCATCACCATATAAAGAGATATAGTATTGTGCTGTTTTTTCCATTGCCGCTAAACGGGTATTAGAAAGCACAACAGTGCCGTTTTCAACTTTACTACCTCGATATTCTTTGGTTAAACGTGCTTTTAATAAAGTTTGTTGTTCATCATTTAAATCAGCAAAGTTTTTACCGAACTCTTGATTAGCAGTAATGTCCAACCAATTAGTTAATTCACGGTGAAGCCAATCTGCAGTCCAGTCAGGTGCTTGGTACGCACCATGACCCCAAACAGAGCCCACTTGCATAC
The DNA here is from genome assembly GCA_902461185.1 of uncultured Haemophilus sp. Classification (GTDB taxonomy): domain Bacteria; phylum Pseudomonadota; class Gammaproteobacteria; order Enterobacterales; family Pasteurellaceae; genus Haemophilus_D. Next base: position 25,996 of record CABPXD010000010.1, on the reverse strand, counting down.
CGCCAGTGGTTTGCCAAGCTGTTTGACCATGTAAAATATCATCGTGAGTAATCACTTTTTCGCCAGATTCAGAAACATATTGTTGCGGAATAGGTGGTGCTTCACGATAAACTTCGAACCCATAGTAACCGAGGATGGAGAAGGCTCCAATCAATACGGCGACTAATAGGTACCAGAACTTTTTATACTGTCCCATTTTATCACTCCTAGATTATTAGAAAATACGATGCCCTGATGGTTAGTTATTCCGAAAATAACCATCAAGGTTAGATTTTACGCTAAGTAAAATACTTGAGCAATTATATCGACTATCAATTGATGAAAATATTACCTAAAACTGAGTAATTTAATAAGGAGATAGGAAATACTGACTGAAAAGATAAGAAATAAGGTCAAAAACCTATCGATTTTTGACCACACTTAATTTGACGAGGGGATTAACGTTTAAACATGCCGCCTAAACCGCCAAGGCCACCTAAGCCGCCTCCGCCCATTAAGCCTTGCATGCCGCGCATCATTTTCGCCATGCCGCCTTTGCGCATTTTCTTCATCATACGTTGCATTTCGTCAAATTGTTTCAGCAACTTATTCACATCTTGAACTTGTGTGCCAGAACCTAATGCAATACGACGACGGCGAGATCCTTTGATAATATCTGGATTGGCACGTTCTTTTAAGGTCATGGAATTAATAATAGCTTCCATTTTGATAAACATTTTGTCATCCACTTGATTTTTGACATGATCCGGTAAGTTTTTCGCACCCGGTAATTTTTCAAGCATCGACATCATGCCACCCATCTTTTTCATCTCACGGAGCTGTTCACGGAAATCGTCTAAGGTGAAATCATCGCCTTTCTTGAATTTCTGCGCCATTTTTTCCGCTTTTTCGCGATCCACTGAACGTTCAAGATCTTCAATCAGGGAAAGCACATCACCCATGCCTAAAATACGCGACGCTACACGATCAGGATGGAATGGCTCAAGGGCTTCTGTTTTTTCGCCCACACCAAGGAATTTAATCGGTTTGCCCGTGATTTGACGAATAGATAAGGCTGCACCGCCACGCGCATCACCATCCACTTTGGTCAAGATGACCCCAGTAAGAGGCAAAGCTTCATTGAAGGCTTTTGCGGTATTTGCCGCATCTTGACCAGTCATTGCATCAACGGTGAAAAGCGTTTCAATTGGATTTAATGTCGCGTGAACTTGCTTGATTTCATCCATCATCTCACTATCAACGTGTAAGCGACCCGCGGTATCCACGATTAATACATCGTAGAATTTCAGTTTCGCGTCAGCAAGTGCCGCTTTTGCAATCTCTACCGGTTTTTGTTTGACATCTGATGGGAAGAAATCCACGCCAACAGATTGCGCTAAGGTTTCAAGCTGTTTGATTGCTGCAGGACGATATACGTCGGCAGATACTACAAGCACTTTCTTTTTATGACGTTCGCGTAAGAATTTTGCTAATTTACCCACGCTGGTGGTTTTACCCGCACCTTGCAAACCCGCCATTAAAATAACTGCGGGTGGCTGTGTTGCTAAGTTTAAGCTTTCATTGGCTTCCCCCATGGCTTTTTCGAGTTCACGTTGAACGATTTTTAAGAACTCTTGGCCGGGTGTTAAGCTTTTATTGACTTCTTCGCCTAACGCGCTTTCTTTTACTTTAGCGATAAATTCACGAACGACAGGCAAAGCAACATCGGCTTCTAATAACGCCATACGCACTTCGCGTAGGGTTTCTTTAATATTATCTTCAGTTAAGCGACCTTTACCGCTAATGTTGCGTAGCGTTTTGGAAAGGCGATCCGATAAATTCTCAAACATTTTAAATCCTGTTTTTTCTTAAAAAATTGCCGTGATTATACCGAAATTTGGGCGTTTTTCATCATTTCAAATAAAATTATGGCGATCTAGAGAAAAGATCCGTTAAAATAAGAATAATTCCTAGTAAAGAGAACGCATTATGTGGTTTGCCCTTTTTTCGATTATTTTTTACATTCTTAGTTTATTGTTGATCGCCCCATTTTTGATGAACTCATCAGAAGGGAAGTTGAGTCAAAGCAAAATTCCGTTTTTCCTGACCGCACTTGCAGCAATTGTTCTGCATGCAGTCAGCACGTTCCCTCTGTTAGAGGATCTTGCATCAGGGCAAAGTTTTACGCTAATGCAAATCGCTTCCTTAATGAGCGTCATTATTGCCGCATTGGCGACGCTTTCAATGTTTCTGGTTTCTACGATGTGGTTTGTTTTACCCATCGTGTATGCGTTTTCGATTATTAGCTTGATCTTTGCGACATTCTTATCAAGCCATATCATTCAGATGCTTAATCAAAATACATTGATGTTGTTCCATATCGGGTTGTCGCTCTTTACCTATGCAGTGTGTTTTATTGCAACGCTTTATGTGATTCAGTTAGTCTGGTTAGATCGCAATTTGAAAAAACGTAAAATTCAATTTTCGCCAGCAATTCCACCATTAATGGCGGTAGAACGTCATTTCTTCTGTTTATTTGCGATGGGAGAAGGTTTACTCACGCTGACTTTAATTTCGGGGACTTATCATGTATTACAAGCGGTGACTCTAGAAAATCTGCACAAAGCGATTTTCTCTTTCCTTGCTTGGATTAGTTTTGGTATTGCTTGTTTTGGTCATTGGCGACTAGGCTGGCGTGGAAAAAGGATGATTATTTACGCAATTTCAGGTATTATTCTGCTCACGATTGCCTATTTTGGCAGCCGTTTGATTTAATCAAAATCAAAGAACAGGTCAAATGATCTGCACCCCAAAAGTTGGACTGAACAACCAAACAATTGAGGTGCAGATTTTTTATGGGTAAACACTACGCAATAAAATTTAAATTACAGGTTCTTCAACCTATCCTAAAAGGGAAAATGAGCATTCGAGAAGCCACTTGTTTTTACAATATCTCCTCTGGCACATTAGTCTCAACTTGGTTGAGACGCTTTAAAAAAAGTGACATAAAAGGGCTTATTCCTTATAAATCATCAGAACGACCGCCAATGAAACCTAAATATGCCAGAATGCCCCTCCACCAAAAACAGAAGAAGACCATTTATGTCTGAGAATTTTACGGCTTGAAGCGGGGGTGGCTTGCCCCAAAGGAGTTGAGAAAGTTCAGACTTCAGGAAGAAGTCAGGCAGAGAAATTATCCAAAAGTTAAGAGCCCATCATTCCCTAAAAGCGCTATTAGGTATTGCAGGCTTAGCACGCAGTACGTTATATAAAGCATGTGGAGGAAAGGAAACTGTTTGGATCATGCACAATAGAGTGTTTCTTTGGACGATTAAAAACGGAATGCTTTTATAGACGGGAATTTAATACACGAGAGGAGATAGTTAATGTGATAAGGGATTATTTGGATTATAATAATCATCGACTGATTCAACTAAAATTAAAAGGACCGAATCCGATACAATATCGTCGTCAGTCCTTATGTGAATAGTCCAGGTTTTTGGGGCAGATCAGGTGTTTATTTATTCGAACCTTCCGGATGCAGGCCAATTCCCTGATGGCGTTCTTGCAATTTTGCAATCACATCCTCCCATGCCAGTCCTTGATGGTGCAACAACACGGTTAAGTGATAAACCAAATCCGCCGCTTCGCTGAGGGTTTCCGGTTTATCTTGCGAAACGGCAGCTAGCACCGTTTCTACCGCTTCTTCTCCCACTTTTTGGGCGATTTTCTTAATGCCTTTACTGTGTAGCGTTGCGGTGTAAGAGGTGACTGGATCAGCATTTTGCTTTTCTGCTAAATGCTGCTCCAGTTGGGCGAACCATGTCCAGTGGCTGGTGGCTTTTTGGGTGAGCTGATGAAAGCAGCTGTCTTCTCCGGTATGGCAGGTTGCGCCGATAGGGTTAGCTAAAATTAACAAGGTGTCATTGTCGCAGTCCAAACTCATATCCACGACATTCAAAAAATGCCCCGAGGTTTCCCCCTTTGTCCATAGGCGTTGCTTGGTACGGGAATAGAAGGTCACTTTGCCTTCATTGATGGTTTTGGTTAAGGCTTCATTATTCATATATCCCAACATCAAAACCTGACTGGTTTGTGCATGTTGAACAATGACAGGCAGTAACCCATCGACTTTTTTCCAGTTGATAAGGCTAGTATTAAGCATCATTTTCCTTACTCTCTGATTTCAATATTGTGTTGACGCAAATAGCGTTTGAGTTCCCCAATCTGAATAATCTGCTTATGGAACACGCTCGCGGCTAAAGCGCCGTCCACGTTAGCGTCAATAAAGGCATCACGGAAATGCGCCATTTCGCCCGCGCCACCGGAGGCAATAAGCGGGACACGGCAAGCTTGGCGCACCAGTTTCAGTTGCGTTAAATCATAGCCGTTACGTACGCCGTCTTGGTTCATCATGTTCAATACAATTTCACCCGCGCCGCGTTGTTGCACTTCTGCCACCCAATCTAACAGTTGCCAATTGGTTTGGCGGGTACGTTTTTCGTCTCCGGTGTATTGGTTCACCCAATATTTGCCCGTTTCCTGCTCGAACCAGCTATCAATGCCCACCACGATGGCCTGTACGCCAAAACGTTCCGCTAAGCGTGAAATCAAATCAGGCTCGGCAAGAGCGGGAGAATTAATGGAAATTTTATCCGCGCCGAAAGCAAAAATCTGTTCCGCACCCGCGATAGTTTTAATGCCGCCCGCTACGCAAAACGGAATGTCGATGACTTGCGCCACGCGTTCCACCCAGCTTTTATCCACGGTGCGACCGTCCGAAGAGGCGGTGATGTCATAGAACACCAGCTCGTCCGCGCCTTCCTGCACATAACGTTGCGCCAACGGTACGATGTCGCCGATAATTTCATGATTACGAAACTGCACGCCTTTCACCACCTGTCCATCACGCACGTCCAAACAAGGAATTATCCGTTTTGCCAACATTCGATAGCCTCCGCTACATTAAATTTGCCTTCTAACAACGCGCGACCCACAATCACGCCCGCCACGCCTGTGCCTTTGAGAGCTTCGATATCCGCCAACGAACCGATGCCGCCGGAAGACTGGAACTGCACATCCGGGAACTTAGCGCACACTTCACGATAAAGCTGCACGTTAGAACCTGCCAGTGTGCCGTCGCGGGAAATGTCGGTGCAAAGCACATGTTGCAAGCCAAAAGTGCGGTAATTTTCCACGACGTTTTCAAGGGTCAGCGCACTGGTTTCCTGCCAACCTTTAATCGCCACCAATTTCTGCCCGTTTTCAATGCGCACGTCTAGCGCCAACACGAATTTCTCCGCGCCATATTTGTTAAACCAGCGTTGTACCATATCGGGTTGTGTCACCGCCGTAGAACCAATCACCACGCGGTTCGCGCCCACTGCAAGCAAATCAGCAACATCCTGTTCGGTACGAATCCCACCGCCCACCTGAATCTTGCTTTGCGTAGCGGCGATAATTTTGCCGATAAGTACGGTCTGTCTTTTCGACGGATCTTTCGCACCGGTTAAATCCACCAAATGCAACTGCTGCGCACCTTGCTGAATATAGCTTGCAAACTGCTCAATAGGATTGTCGCTGTAAGTGGTCTGCTGCGCATAATCGCCCTGATGCAGGCGGACAACGTGCCCGTCGATAAGATCGAGGGCGGGGATGATTTGTGATGTTTGCATAGGTTTTCCTGTGTAATGTAATCAGTTCCCCTCTTTAGCAAAGAGGGGTTAGGGGAGATTTATTCGCTTCGCTCACACTCCGTGCTGTTGCTAAAGCAACGTTCAAACGCAAGCGTTTGTGGTAGAAGTCATTTTTAACCTTGTGTGAGATTAGACATCATAATCAAATCTCCCCCTGCCCCTCTTTTCTAAAGAGGGGGATCGTGCGTTATTTTAGATCTGTAGTCTATTTCACCTTCTCCACAAAATTCTTCAACAACAACGCACCATTTTTACCCGATCGTTCCGGGTGGAACTGTACGCCGTAGAAATTTTTATTCGCGATGGCGGCGGAGAAGTCCACACCGTAATGGCTTGTCGCAATGGTGTTTTCGTTGGGTTGCACGGCGTAGCTGTGCACAAAGTAAAAATGGCTGTCCTGTTCAATGCCGGCAAACAGCGGATGGTCGGGCGTGTAATGCACTTTGTTCCAGCCCATGTGCGGCAACGGCAAGCCGCTGTCAGGGATGAGATCCGTCTGCCCGTTCATTAAACCGAGCGTTACCACATTGCCTTCGGTAGAAAATTCGGTCATTAGCTGCATGCCCAAGCAAATACCGAGCATCGGTTGGGTAGCGTTGCGGATGCACTCAATCAGGTTACGCTCCGCCAAATTCCGCATCGCCGCTATCGCCGTGCCCACACCGGGCAACAACAATTTATCGGCAGATTGGATTTTGTGAATATCCCGCGTAATTTCGGCGTGATAACCTAATCGGTCAAAGGCGAATTTGACGGAGGAGAGGTTGGCGCAGCCGGTGTCGATGATGGTTAACTTAAGCATTTTCTAATCCTGTTGAGTTATGTTTTCAAAGTATTCATTTAATAGCTCTTTATTTGATATAAAACTGTCTAAAACTCTACAAATAAAAAATTCTCCATTGCACATGAAATTTATTGGAATTTTAGAATTATCTATTTTAAAAGTTTTTCTTTTTTTCCTTTTATTCTTGTATTTTTAGTAGTTTCTTTCTTCTCAAATTCCTCAATAGAATAATATATCTTTTCATGATCAAGATGACTTATATAAAACTGACCATTTTCTTCAAAATAAATCATATGAACTAAATCTGTAATTACAGAATTATTATCAATATCTTTTATGCTTACCTCTTCAAACACTATGCTAGATTTTCTTTTATCATGAGTAATCCAGAATTGATCTGAATAGCAACGTTCTGAATATAATCTAGTTACTGTTGGTACTTCAGTTAAATTAAAAGATAATCTCTCTCCAACTTCAGTCCCTTCCATACTAATTGCTCGATCAGAAATTGATTCTATTTTAAAAGCAATATTAGAAATATAATTATCTTTTAATAGTTCTTTGATATGAAAGAGCAACCCTATCGGAGTGGCAATCCTAAAATGCTTGCCATTAAATTTTTCAAATATAATATAATAATTTTCATATCCCAAAGAAAGACAAGAGCTATCATCCATACTCAGAAGATTATTACTTATAAATTCATTATCTAAATCTAGACTTCTTTCTTTATGTAATTTTATGATTTCATTTCTTACATTTTCTTTACCTTCAATAATATTCATTTCTTTTAAAAATTCTTCAATAAATTTACTATCTTCCTCATCAAACATACCCTATCCTTAAAACATTTCAGATTAAAAAGTAACTATTTAAGTGCATTATAAAACACCCTTACTACTCGGCAACTCCTCCCCCTCAATTCTCACCGCCTGTCTCAAGGTCCGCCCAAACACCTTAAATAAACTCTCAATTTTGTGGTGGTCGTTGTCGCCGATGGCTTTTAAGTGCAGCGTGGCGAGTAGCGAGAAGGCAAGAGATTGGAAGAAATGTTCGGTGAGTTCGGTGCTGAAATCACCTACGTTGTCCCGTTTGAATTTTGCATTGAATTTGATCCACGGGCGACCGGATAAATCCAGCGCGCATTCCGCTTTGCATTCGTCCATCGGCAGCACGAAGCCGAAGCGGGCGATGCCACGTTTGTCGCCGATGGCTTGTTTTAAGGCGGCACCAAGGGCGAGGGCGGTGTCTTCCACGGTGTGGTGTTCGTCAATGTGTAAGTCGCCTTTACAGCTGACATTCATGCGGAAACCGCCGTGGGTGGCGATTTGATCGAGCATGTGGTCGAAGAAGCCCACGCCTGTGCTGATTTGGTTCACGCCCGTTTCATCCAGCCACACTTGCACTTTGATGTCCGTTTCTTTGGTTTTGCGGGCGACTTCTGCATAGCGTGGCGGGCGGTTGCCGATGTTGCTAACGGGTTCGCCGAGCAATTTTTCTGCGATCAGATCCCAGTTTAATTTTTCAGGGTGATATTGCAGTGCGCGAATGCCGAGATTTTCCGCCAACTGTACGTCAGTAGCTCGGTCACCGATCACAAAAGAGCGGTCAGGATCGAACAAGTTTTTTTGGATGTATTTTTTCAGCAACTTGGTTTTCGGCTTGCGGCAAGCGCAGTTATCTTCCGGTTTGTGTGGGCAAATCAGCACATCGTCAAATTCAATGCCCTGCGATTTAAACAGCGCCATCATGGCGTTGTGCGGCTTGTCGAAATCTTCTTGAGGGAAAGAATCCGTGCCTAGCCCGTCTTGGTTGGATACCATCACAAAACGGTACTTGCCTTTGAGCTTAAGCAAGGCGGGAATCACGTTCGGTTCAAATTTCAGTTTTTCCAAACTGTCGATCTGAAAATCGGTTTTCGGTTCGTCAATCAATGTGCCGTCGCGGTCGATGAAAAGGGTGGGTTGCATATATTCTTCCTCTGTCTGCCTAGGGCAGCCGAGCTACCCTAAGGTTACGTATCATTCTGCCCCTTTGGGGCAAGCTGGTTTGTACTCCAAAGGAGTACGGCTATAACTAACCTAGGGTAACTTGTTACCCTAGGCGTAGAGCGTTAGATTTGCCCAATCGACCCTACTACGCTCTCGCATTCTTCCTTCGTCCCCACGGTAATCCGAATGCAATTTTGTAAATTTAATGCTTTGTTTTGATCGCGCAGGATAATCCCTTGCTCCCACAACGCCTTGAAAACGCGCTCGCCATCTTGGCATTTTATGAGCAAATAATTGGCTTCGCTGTGGTACACGTTTTCCACTTGTGGCAAGTCTGCTAAGGCTTCAGCCAGCCATTGACGATTGGCTAAAATCTCCTGTGCGCGGGCTTGCACAAGGGCGATATTCTCCGCCTGCAAGGCTTGTTCCGCGATGTCGGCGCTTGGCACGGGGATGGGATAAGGGGCGATCACTTTGCTGAGAATTTGGATTAACGCCGTATTGGCTAACACAAAACCGCAGCGCAATCCTGCCAAGGCAAAGGCTTTGGAGAGGGTACGAATAATGGCTAAGTGCGGGTAATTTTTCAGCTCTTTTGTGAGTGTCGCTTCAGGGCAAAATTCGATGTAAGCTTCATCCACCACCACAATGGCTTTGCCGGCAGTGAGTTGCAAAAGCTCAAGCAAATCCGACCGTTTGAGCAAATTGCCTGTCGGGTTGTTTGGGCTACACACAAAGACGACTTTCACGCCCTCCAGTTGCGGTTTAATTTCGGCAAGATTTAGTTGAAAATCTGCCGTTAATGGCACGGTTTTGCACGCCACGCCTGCCGTTTCGGCACTCACAGCATACATGCCATACGTAGGTGGGCAGAACAAAATAGCGTCTTGATTTGGTTCGCAAAAAGCTCGAATAACCAACTCAATGCCTTCATCACCGCCACGGGTCACCAACACATTTTCAGGCGGCACACCCGCATAATTGGCATAGCCTTGCACTACCGCTTGCGGTTGCGGCTCAGGGTAGCGGTTTAAATCTTTGCCCGAAAGTTGAAACGTCGGCGAAGTGGGATACTCATTCGCATTCAGCCAAATCGTGCCGTTGCCACCGAGTTTTCGGGCGGATTGATAGGGCGTAAGCGCTTGCACGTTTTGTCGGGATAATGTTGTGATTGTCATGTGGTTTTCCTCTTATTGCAACTTCGCTAATCTCAAACTCACTGCCATTTTGTGCGCATCCAGCTGTTCCGCCTGCGCCATCAATTCCACGGTTTCGGCTAAATCTTTGAAGCCTTGCGGGGTGAGTTCCTGCACGGTCATGCGTTTGCTGAAATCCGCCAAACCAAGGCTGGAATAGGTGCGCGTGTAGCCGTAGGTTGGCAGAACGTGATTGGTGCCGCTGGCGTAATCGCCCATGCTTTCCGGCGAATAAGCACCGAGGAAAATGGACCCGGCATTATCCAGTTGAGGCAATAATTCACGGGCGTTTTGCGTTTGCACGATTAAGTGTTCCGGCGCATATTCATTGCTGATGGCGAGACATTGCGCCAAATCCTTGGCGATGAGAATACGACTGTGGGACAACGCTTTGCGGGCGATTTCTGCACGAGGCAGTTGGGCAAGCTGTTGTTCCACACAAAGTGCGGTCTGTTTTGCCAGCGTTTCGCTCGGTGTGACCAAAATCACTTGCGAATCTGCGCCGTGTTCTGCTTGGGAAAGCAAATCAGAGGCAACGAATTCAGGATCCACCTGTTCATCGGCAATCACCAACACTTCTGATGGCCCGGCCGGCATATCGATATTGGCTCCGTTAATCATTTGGCTGACTTGGCGTTTAGCTTCCGTCACAAAGGCATTGCCCGGCCCGAAAATTTTATCCACCTTAGCAACGCTTTGCGTACCTAACGCCATCGCCACCACCGCTTGCGCACCGCCCACCGCATAAATGGTTTGCACACCACACAGATTGGCAGTGTAAAGAATTTCATCCGCAATCGGTGGCGGTGAACACAGCACGATTTTCTTACAACCTGCGATTTTCGCCGGAATGGCAAGCATCAGCACCGTAGAAAATAACGGCGCGGAACCGCCCGGAATGTACAAACCGACACGATTAATCGGACGCGTCACCACCTGACAACGCACGCCGGGCTGGGTTTCAATATCCACCGCCTGTGGTTTCTGTGCTTCGTGAAAGGCAGTAATATTGCGCTTGGCATTCTGAATCGCCTTCTTCAACGGCTCAGGAATACGCGCCGTCGCCTCCGCAATTTGTTGTGGAGTGACAATCAAGCTATCGAGTTTGATTTTGTCGAATTTCTCTGTAAGTTCAAACAACGCCTTATCGCCTTCCTGTTGCACAAATTTAACGATATTTTCCACCGCACTTTTAATCTCATTTGAGGCGGAAATCGCAGGGCGGGTAAGGGCTTGTTGCTTTTCAACTGTGTTGAGGTTATTCCAGACGAAAGTTTGCATAGTTTATTCCTTTTCTAATTTCTTTCTTAATTCATCTTCATAGGTTTGCATAAACTTTTCCAAATCCATAAAAAGGTAACTTAATACTCTTATAAAAGGGTTTGGGAAAGTTAAACTTTCTGTCGCTTCAAAACGGGTTTGTTTTTCGTCGATTGGCGTTAATGTAGCGTGCCATTCTCCCGTAAAAAATTGACTCGACATATCAAAAGCATAGTATTCAAAAGGGCGCTTTTCTCTTGTTTTAAAAAGAATGGTTATATCGTTGGTCGTTTCTTGCCAAACTTCATTTTCTCCATCTTGGGCTAAAATTTCTAAATTATCCAAAGAGGTTCTATATTGCCAATTTTGATTATCCGTCATTACGTTATAAACTTTCTCCGCATTAGCAGAATACACCGTTTCCTTGGTTAATTTACGTGTTTCCGGTAAAAAATAACCAATAACATAAATCATTATGCCAATACCTATTATGAACAATAATCCATATGAAATAATTTTCATACCTCATCCTTCATCGTTAGTGGAGTAGTGTATCCTTTATTAACGGCTACTTATTTTATTTGCTCTTTTGCCCAATTTACCGCTGTTTCAATCGCTTTGCGCGCTTGTGGGCTGTTACGCCAGCAAGTTGAGCCGGTGATTTCTGCACCACGTTGCAGAATGAAATCCGGATCCGTCTTCGCTAATATAGCGACATTATCCAATCCCATTTCAGTTAAACGTTTCAATACCGTCGGCCCGATGCCTTTTTGTGCAAGTAAAGATTGTTTTTCAATGTCATTGAACGGCATATATTTCTCCTTTTAAATAGACGCTAAATACGCCTTGCGTTGCGCCGTAAATTTCCACCAATTCTGTGGTTCGCCACCGTTGATAAAATCCACTATCGATAAAAACACATCGATTACGCAAGGATCATGTTTTTGCCCGGTAATGCGGCATAAGTCATCATACATTTGATATGCGTCACGTCCTAGCAAATCATGCGGCATTCGAATTCCGAGACGGATTAAATCCGCCTCGGCCGCTTTACCGATGTTGGGCAAATCAGTCAGCTTGGTTAAGTGACTTCGCTTCACTTTTTTCGGGTTCATTTAGGTTTTCCTTTTCAAAACGGATAAATTTCGCGAAAGTTTTATAAAACGCTCAAAAAAATGACCGCACTTTTAGCTGCTTTTCTAGATACTATTTATTTCATCATCTTTTCAATCGGTAACACCAAAATTGAACTGGCACCGACTTCTTTCAATTGCTCCATGGTTTCCCAGAACAGATTTTCTTGGCTGACCACGTGCATGGCTACTTTAGAGTCGTCATGTGCCAGCGGCAGAATCGTTGGATTTTCCACACCGGGTAAAAGTGCGGTGATTTCTTCGAGTTTATTTTTCGGCGCGTGTAGCATGATGTATTTGGATTCGGCGGCTTGTTGCACGCCTTGAATGCGGGTGAGCAGTCTATCTACCAAGATTTGTTTATCGCTGCTTAAAGGTTCGGCGCGTTGGATTAAACAGGCTTTGGAGCGGTAAATCACTTCCACTTCTTTCAATCCATTCGCTTCTAAGGTTGCGCCGGAGGACACTAAATCGCAAATGGCATCGGCAAGTCCTGCGCTAGGGGCAACTTCCACAGAGCCGTTCAGCAACGTGCTTTTGAATGGCACGCCTTGCGCTTTCATGTAACGTTTGAGCAAATTCGGGTAGGAGGTGGCGATGCGGGCATTAGCAAAATCCTGCACGCCGTTATATTGCTGGTCGCGATCAATTGCCAAAGATAAACGGCAACCGCCGAAATCCAACTGGCGCAGCTTTTTATAAGCGACCGTTTCTCCGGCAGCCAAGCGCCCCAATTCTTCTTCCTCCAGCACGTTTTCACCGATAATGCCGAGATCTGCCACGCCGTCGAAGATCAAGCCGGGAATGTCGTCATCACGCACGCGCAGGATTTCAATAGGCATATTTTCCGAATAGGCGACAAGTCGCTGTTCATTCCAATTGATTTTTACCCCACATTGTTTGAGTAGGGCTGCGCAATCTTGGCTTAAACGGCCTTTTTTCTGTAAGGCGATTTTGAGTCGGTTTTGTGTTTGCATATAAATATCCTCTGTAAAAATTATTGATATGAAATAGAAAAGCCCTCGGAGGTGCGAACCTTCGAGGGCTTTACGAGATCTTTTTCTCAGCGACTCTTATCGGTTTTTCAGGTAGCACCAAGCGCTTGAATGTGAATTCAAGTGGTGGTGATAGCGACGATTACCTAAAAAAATCATTTTTTGAGCCTTATCTAAACATGGAACTGAGTTGACTACACTGTACTGAAGGATAAGTGTTGGCGCAAGCCTAAAAAGAAAAAAAATTTAATTGATGTATTTTTTATTGATCAAGATCATGAATTGCTTGGACGCAGGCAAAAGTCGCCATCGACATCAGAATTTTTCTGCTGATTTTTTTGCCATTATCAAAAATACTAACCTGTAGCCCAATTGTGCAGCAATGAACAAACCAGCTGCATAAACACCAATAATAATGGTTGAAATAAAGTTCTTCATAGCAATGTGATAATGGTATCCCATTGGGATACCGTATGCTTGGAAAGATTATTTCTTATTGAATTGTTGAATCAAAATACGTTGATGTTATTCCATATCGGCTTGTCGCTTTTTACCTACGCTGTGTGTTTTATTGAAACACTTTATGTGATTCAGTTGGTCTGGTTAGATCGCAATTTGAAAAAGCATAAAATCCAATTTTCGTCAGCAATTCCACCACTAATGGCGATAGAACGTCATTTTTTCTGTTTATTTGTCATGGGGGAGGTTTTACTCACGCTGACTTTAATTTCGGGTACTTATCATGTATTACAAGCGGTGACTCCAGAAAACCTACACAAAGCGATTTTCTCTTTCCTCGCTTGGATTAGTTTTGGTATTGCTTGTTTTGGTCATTGGCGATTGGGCTGGTGAGGAAAAAGGGTGATTATTTACGCAATTTCAGGTATCATTCTGCTCACTATTGGCTATTTTGGTAGCCGTTTGATTTAATCAAATCAAAGAACAGGTAAAAAGTGCGGGTGAAAAATGACCGCACTTTTTGTTGATTAACGAACAAAAGGATTTACCCTTGGACAGTATCCCCCTTAGTACTTTATTTATTACACTCATTATTTGTTTAGGTTTATCAGCCTATTTTTCCGGCTCAGAAACCGGATTACTCTCTCTCAATAAATATCGCCTTCGTTTTATGGCGGAACAAGGCAATAGAGGGGCGCAAAAAGCGGAAAAACTGCTTGAAAAGCCCGATACTTTGCTAAGCTTTATTCTGATCTTTAATAACCTTGTTAACATCAGCGCTTCAGCTATTGCAACCATGATTGGTATGCGTTTATATGGTGATGCGGGGGTGGCCATTGCAACAGGTTTGTTGACCTTTGTGATGCTTGTTTTTTCTGAAATTTTCCCTAAAACTGTTGCGGCAATGTATCCTGAAAAGGTGGGATTATTTTCAAGTCATATCTTGGTCTTGCTATTAAAAATATTTTATCCGTTAGTTTGGTTAATGAATCTTTTCACGAAGACATTAATGCGAATGGTGGGTTTAAAACCGGATATGCAAAAACAAGTGATTAGCCGTGAAGAACTTCGTAGTATTGTATCGGAAGCGGGAGAAGCGACACCGGATGAACAGCATCCGCAAATGTTGCTTTCTATTTTAGATATGGAAACAGTGACGGTTGACGATATCATGGTGCCACGTAATGAAATAGCAGGGATTGATATTGATGACGATTGGAAAGCCATTATGCGCCAGCTTAATCATGCACCACACAACCGAATTGTGTTGTATAAAGGCAGCCTTGATGAGCAAGTATTAGGGATTTTGCGTGTGCGTGAAGCGTTTCGTTTGTTATTAGAAAAAAATGAATTTACCAAAGAAACCTTATTACGTGCAGTTGATGAAGTGTACTTCATTCCAGAAGGGACACCACTTAAAACACAATTAGCGAATTTCCGCACGAAAAAAGAACGTATCGGTTTAGTGGTGGACGAATATGGTGATATTAAAGGATTAGTCACGCTTGAAGATATTTTAGAAGAAATTGTGGGTGATTTTACAACCACTACTGCACCGACTATTGAACAAGAAGTCGTTCAGCAATCTGATGGTTCAATGATTATTGAGGGGTCAGCTAATCTTCGTGATTTAAATAAAATGTTTGGTTGGGAATTAGATACAGAAGATGCTCGCACCTTTAATGGTTTGATTCTCGAGCATCTTGAAGATATTCCTGATGAAGGAACCGTTTGTGAAATCGATGGCTTACGAATTACTATTTTAGAAGTCAGCGATAATATGATTAAACAAGCAAAAGTAGAGAAATTGGCCTCTTAAATGTGGCTTTTTCTAACCGCTCTTTTGTTTAAGAAGTACGTTATTTTTACAAAGGATTGAATATGACAGATGAGATTCGTTTAACACAATACAGCCACGGCGCAGGTTGAGGTTGTAAAATTTCGCCTAAGGTGTTAGGGACAATTTTACAGACTAAACTCGAAAAATTTGCTGATCCCAATTTATTGGTCGGTAACGAAACAGCGGATGATGCTGCGGTTTATGATCTTGGTAATGGTACTGCAATTATCAGTACCACGGATTTCTTCATGCCGATTGTGGATGATCCTTTTGATTTTGGTCGTATTGCTGCCACCAATGCCATTAGCGATATTTTTGCAATGGGCGGTAAGCCGATTATGGCGATTGCCATTTTAGGATTCCCTATTAATAAATTGCCGGCAGAAGTGGCACAGAAGATTGTTGATGGTGGCCGTTTTGCTTGTCATCAAGCGGGGATTTCACTGGCTGGTGGACACTCGATTGATGCGCCAGAACCCATTTTTGGTTTAGCGGTAACAGGCGTTATTGCAACGGATCGTGTAAAACGTAATGCCTCAGCAGAAGCAGGTTGTAAGCTTTATTTAACCAAACCATTAGGTATCGGTGTGCTGACTACTGCAGAGAAAAAAGGCAAATTAAAACCAGAACATCAAGGCTTGGCAACGGCAGCCATGTGTCAAATGAACCTGATTGGCAGCCAATTTGCAGAAGTTGCAGGCGTAACAGCTATGACGGATGTAACGGGTTTTGGTTTATTAGGGCACTTAGCTGAAATCTGTGAAGGCTCAAATCTTAATGCGGTTGTGCATTTTGATAAAATCAAATTATTAGATGGCGTAGCAGATTACATTGCAGAAGGTTGTGTACCAGGTGGAACCAACCGTAATTTTGAAAGCTATGGTCATAAAATTGGTCCCTTAACGGATTATCAAAAGGCGGTACTTTGCGATCCTCAAACCTCTGGTGGCTTGTTGATTGCGGTTAAACCAGAAAGTGAGGCGGAAATCTTAGAGATTGCGAAAAAAGCCGGTATTGAGCTTAGCGAGGTCGGTGTATTAAAACCTCATCAAGAAGGTGTATTGGTTGAAGTCGAATAAATCATTTCGTCAAAATAAAAGTGCGGTGAAATTCACCGCACTTTTTTATTCTTTATTTTCCTTGTTTTCTTTGTTGTTGGAATACATCGAGTCAATAATATGACGATAGCGTTCCATAATCACTTTTCGGCGTAATTTGAGCGTAGGGGTGATTTCACCAAGTTTTACGCTAAATGCTTGAGAGAGTAGCGTAAATTTCTTCACTTGCTCGAAGTGCGCCAATTCTTTTTGAAGACTTTCGATACGTTGTTCAAACATTTTGATAATGTCAGAGTGTTTGAGTAATTCCATGCGATCTTGATACTTAATATTCAGTTTTTTCGCATATTCTTCTACGCTATCAAAACAAGGCACGATCAACGCTGAAACATATTTTTTTGCATCAGCAATAATCGCAATTTGTTCGATAAATTTATCTTTACCAATTTTCCCTTCAATATATTGTGGCGCAATATATTTACCGTTAGACGTTTTCATCAATTCTTTAATGCGGTCGGTAATAAATAAATTACCTTCAGCATCAAATTCACCGGCATCTCCCGTTTTCAAGAAACCATCTTCGGTGAAGGCTTGGGCCGTTTCTTCAGGATTTTTATAGTAACCTTTCATTACCATGCCACCACGAACTAGAATCTCGTTATTTTCCCCGATTTTAACTTCGGTATTTGGCATCAATTTACCAATAGAATTCGGATTAAAATGGTGATCATCCCAGCAAGAAACAGTAGCTGTAGTTTCAGTCATGCCATAACCGAGTTTGATATTAATTCCAATGCTATGGAAGAAAAGACCAATGGAGGGTTCCAATTTTGCGCCACCGCAAGGCATCATTTTAATACGTCCACCTAACAATGAACGCAGTTTAGAAAACACGAGTTTATCAGCGAGAATATAGCATTTTTGCAAGAAAAACGGGACTTTTTTATTTTGAGATAGAAGATCAAAACGTTTTTGCCCCACTGCAATCGCCCAATGGAAAATCATCTGACGAATAAAAGGTGCTTTTTGTACTTTATCAAGCACGGCAGAATAAATTTTTTCATAGAAACGCGGTACTGCACACATAAAGGTTGGGCGCACTTCTGTTAATGTTTCACGTACTTGATTGGTATCTTCGAGATAACAAAGGATTGCTCCGCGA
Organism: uncultured Haemophilus sp.; assembly: GCA_902461185.1. GTDB lineage: Bacteria > Pseudomonadota > Gammaproteobacteria > Enterobacterales > Pasteurellaceae > Haemophilus_D. Next base: position 8,443 of record CABPXD010000010.1, on the reverse strand, counting down.
TGTAACACATAGGCAACCCAAGCTCGCTCAAAAATATGGCTAAATGGTAAAAAAGAAAGTGAAACCTCATCTTGATTAACATCTAATGCAATATCATGGGCTTCAAGTTGATGTGCTAAGTTACTGTAATCAAGCATGACGCCTTTGGGTTCACCCGTTGTGCCAGAGGTATAGATAATCGTGAATAAATCATCCATCGTTTTATTGGCTAAGCGCTCATCAAGATCAGCCTGAAATTCTGCAGTGCCTAACTGTATTAAATCATCCCAATGGCAAGAAAGGCTGGTTTCGGCTAGTTTAATTTGTTCTTTCATTGCCACAATTTTTTGTAATTGAGGACACTTATTAGCAATATCTAATACTTGATCATATTGCTCTTGATCACCGACAAACAAAATTTTGACATCGGCATGATTTAAAATAAATTCAGCCTGTTGTGAAGTATTGGTTGCATAAATTGGAACAGTAATGGCACGAACTTGAAGCGCAGCAATGTCCGCGATAGTCCAACGTGACATATTGTGCGCAAATATCGCAATTTTATCTTGTACTTGAATATTGCAAGCAAGAAAAGCTAATGAAAGCTGATCAAGCTGTTGTTGGAATGAATTCCACGAAATATCTTTCCATAAGCCATTAATTTTATGGCGAAGTGCGGTTGCATTTTGACGAATTTGTGCTTGTTGGCGAATTCGATTGACGAAATGACGTTCTAAATTCATATAAGCCTTATTTGAGCGAACAACTGTACGCTAATATAAACGAAATAAATTTAAAATCTAGTGAAATGTTGTTATTTTGTGAATATAGAATAAATAATATACATATTTATTTTTCTATTTTTATCTTAGGATGAGAAATAAAGAATTTAAAAATATTGACTAAATGAAATGGATTGGGAATAAAAAAACCGCTCTAAAAAGAGCGGTTAATTTTTTAACGATTTTGATTAGCCTTTGTAGTTGTAAACATGTGCAACTAAGTCTAATACTTTGTTTGAATAACCAGTTTCGTTATCGTACCAAGATACTAATTTAACGAAAGAGTCAGTTAATGCAATACCTGCATCAGCATCAAATACAGAAGTTAAAGTACAGCCGTTGAAGTCTGTAGAAACTACTGCATCTTCAGTGTAACCTAGAACGCCTTTTAATTCGCCGTTGAAAGTTTTACCTTCAGCTGCATCTTTGATTGCTTGTTTGATTTGTTCGTAAGTTGCTGGTTTTTCTAAGTTTACAGTTAAGTCAACAACAGAAACGTTTGGAGTAGGAACACGGAACGCCATACCTGTTAATTTACCGTTTAATGCTGGTAATACTTTACCAACAGCTTTCGCAGCACCGGTAGATGAAGGGATGATGTTTTGTGATGCACCACGACCACCGCGCCAGTCTTTAGCTGATGGACCATCAACAGTTTTTTGAGTTGCAGTGGTTGCGTGAACTGTAGTCATTAAACCATCTTTGATACCGAAAGTTTCGTGAACAACACGTGCTAAAGGTGCTAAACAGTTTGTCGTACAAGATGCGTTAGACACGATGTCTTGACCAGCGTATGCACCGAAGTTTACACCACGTACGAACATAGGTGTGCTATCTTTAGAAGGACCGGTTAATACGACTTTTTTCGCACCAGCAGTGATGTGTTTGCGTGCTGTTTCATCAGTTAAGAATAAACCTGTTGCTTCAACTGCAACATCAACGCTGATCGCACCCCAGTTAAGGTTTGCAGGATCACGTTCAGAAGTAACACGGATAGTTTTACCGTTTACGACTAAGTTACCGTCTTTAACTTCAACAGTACCGTCAAAACGACCGTGAGTTGAATCGTATTTCAACATGTAAGCCATGTATTCAACGTCGATTAAGTCGTTGATACCTACAACTTCGATGTCATCACGATGTTGTGCTGCACGGAATACGATACGACCGATACGGCCGAAACCGTTGATACCAATTTTAATAGCCATAAGATTTTCACCTTCTATTTTTAAGTTAAACAAAATCGTTGCTCTAACGAGTTCTTCCAGATTATAGCACGGGCATTTTGATAAAAAAAAGGGTATATACCACTTTTTTGTGATCTCGATCACTTTTTAACGAGGATGAAAAACAAATGAAATTTTGACCGCACTTTTCATTTTCTTTTTGTATAATAAAAACAAACAACAAGAAGAGGTTTCAATTATGTCTCAAGGTAATTTATATATTCTTTCTGCACCAAGTGGGGCGGGCAAGTCATCATTAATTTCAGCATTATTAGAGAAAAATCAAGGCACGAAAAAAATGGTGTCGATTTCACACACAACACGTTCACCTCGCCCAGGCGAAAGTCATGGTGTGCATTATTATTTTGTTTCCGTAGAAGAATTTGAGCGTTTAATTGAAAAAGGCCATTTCTTAGAATATGCAAAAGTGTTTGGTGGCAATTATTACGGCACTTCATTGCCTGCAATCGAAGAAAACCTGGCTAAAGGCATTGATGTCTTTTTAGATATTGACTGGCAAGGCGCACAGCAAATTCGTCAAAAAGTGCCTTCAGTAAAAAGTATTTTCATTTTACCGCCCTCATTACCTGAATTGGAACGTCGTTTGGTGGGACGTGGACAGGATAGCAAAGAAGTGATTGCTGAACGAATGTCAAAAGCAATCAGCGAAATTTCCCATTATGACGAATATGATTACGTTATTGTGAATGATAATTTTGAACAGGCATTGGCTGATTTTCAAAGTATTTTGCAAGCAGAACGTTTGACTAAAGCTTATCAACAAACAGAAAATGCAGACTTAATTCACCAGCTACTAGCAAAATAACCTTGAATTGAGTACAATGTTTTCCCTTATAGACATTATTTTTAACATCGGAGTAAAACATGGCTCGAGTGACTGTGCAAGATGCAGTAGAAAAAATTGGTAACCGTTTTGATTTAATTTTAACCTCCGCTCGTCGTGCGAGACAATTAGAGCTACATCAAAGTGAGCCGTTAGTGCCGGAAGATAACGATAAACCAACGGTAATTGCATTACGTGAAATTGAAAAAGGGTTAATCAACCAAGAAATCATGGATGCAAAAGAGTATTTAGATGAGGCAGCTTCTCAACGTAACGAAGAAGTGGCAGTAGCGTTAATCGCAGAATAATCTCATTAAAGTGCGGTCAAAATTAAAGTATTTTGATCGCCTAGTCTTTCTCTCTACAAAAAGTCAGGTGTCCTTTGGAATTGTTTGCCGATTTAGATCGAATTATTCAGGGGTATTTGCCCGCCGATAAAATTGAATTAATCAAACGTGCATTCGTCATTGCGCGAGATGCTCACGAAGGACAATTTCGCTCAAGCGGCGAACCTTACATTACTCACCCAGTTGCAGTGGCTTCAATCATTGCGGAAATGCATTTAGACCATGAAGCTGTCATGGCGGCATTATTGCATGATGTTATCGAAGATACCCCTTATACCGAATCCCAATTAAAAGATGAGTTTGGTGCTAGCGTAGCCGAAATTGTAGATGGCGTATCTAAACTGGATAAATTGAAATTCCGTACCCGCCAAGAAGCACAGGTTGAAAACTTCCGCAAAATGATTTTAGCGATGACTCGAGATATTCGCGTCGTCTTAATCAAACTGGCTGACCGTACTCATAATATGCGAACACTGGGTTCATTGCGTCCAGATAAACGTCGTCGCATTGCAAAAGAAACCTTAGAGATTTACTGTCCATTAGCTCACCGTTTAGGTATAGAGCATATCAAGAATGAATTAGAAGATTTATCTTTTGAAGCAATGCATCCTCGCCGTTATGAAGTGCTTAAAAAGCTTGTCGAACAAGCGCGTGGCTCTCGTCAAGAATTGATTCAACGTATTTCTAATGATATTTCACAGCGTCTTGATAATGTAGGCATTACAAATCGTATTTGGGGACGTGAAAAACATCTTTATAAAATTTACCAAAAAATTCGCATGAAAGATCAGAAATTCCATTCAATTATGGATATTTATGCTTTCCGTGTCATTGTGAATTCAGTTGATGATTGCTATCGCGGATTAGGGCAAATGCATAGTTTGTATAAGCCTCGCCCTGGTAAAGTGAAAGATTATATTGCTGTGCCACGTGCAAATGGCTACCAAGCACTACAAACATCAATGATTGGCCCTCATGGTGTCCCCGTAGAAGTTCATCTTCAAACTGAAGAGATGGAACAGGTTGCCGAAATGGGAATTACCGCTCATTGGGTGTATAAAGAAGGTGGTAAAAACGATAGCACCACAGCTCAAGTACGTGCACAACGTTGGTTGCAAAGCTTGGTGGATATTCAACAAAATGTAGGCAACTCCTTTGAGTTTATTGAAAATGTAAAATCTGAGTTTTTCCCGAAAGAAATCTATGTCTTTACGCCGAAAGGTCGTATCGTGGAATTACCAATGGGGGCAACAGCCGTCGATTTTGCTTATGCCGTGCATTCTGATGTGGGAAATCATTGCGTTGCGGCAGTAGTAGAGCATAAACCTTACCCATTATCACAAGCTTTAGAATCTGGTCAAACCGTTGAGATTGTAACCAGTGAAAATACTCATCCAAGCGTTAGCTGGTTAAACTTTGTAGTGACCGCTCGCGCAAGAACTCGTATTCGTCATTTCTTAAAATTATTGCGTGCAGATGATGCCGTTCAGACAGGCAAAAAACAGTTGGAAATGGCGTTAAAACCACATTATCTCTCTGAAGTTTCTGAAGAGAAAATCCAAGCAGTATTGAATGAATTGAATCTCTCAAGCCTTAATGAGCTTTTTGAGGAAATTGGTGTGGGCAATCAAATGTCAAGCGTTATTGCTCACCAATTAATGGATGAAGCTATTGAAATTGATGTGGATGGCGTTTCTGAAAATACGCAAAGCACACTAACATTGAGCCGAGATGGTGAAATGAAAGCGTCTTTCGCTCAATGCTGTCACCCAATTCCGGGTGATCCTATCGTGGCATTAAGTACCGCGAAGAAAGGTGTGGTTGTTCATCATCAAGCTTGTTCTAATTTAGCGTCAAGTAATACGAAAGATTTTACTGCCGCAAAATGGGAAGAGGCTGAAAGTGCGGTCAATTTTGATGCCGAATTACACATCGAAATGCTTAATGAACAAAATGCATTAGGTAGTCTCATGACCGCAGTTACGACTTGCGAAAGTAATATTCAAAGTATTTGGACAGAAGAATTAGAAAATAATGTCCTATTAGTCATTATCCAAGTTGGCGCAAGAGATATCTATCATTTAGAAAACATTATGCGAAAAATTAAACAAATTACTAGTGTGATTCGTTTGAAACGCAATATTAATGAAGCATAATGAGCAAACAACTTCTTGATGCCGTTCCTTTAACTACTTTGTCTGGTGTGGGAGCGGCAATTTCCGATAAATTAAGCCGTATTGGAATTCATAATCTCCAAGACCTGCTTTTTCATTTACCTATCCGTTATGAAGATCGCACGAGAATTACGCCTATTGCCGATCTTCGCCCTGAACAATATGCCACCATTGAAGGTGTTGTCCAAACCTGTGAAGTTGCCTTTGGGCGCCGTCCTATTTTAACTGTAAGTCTTTCTGATGGAACGAGCAAAATTATGCTTCGTTTCTTCAATTTTAATGCAGGGATGAAAAATAGTTTTCAGATTGGTACGCGCGTTAAAGCGTTTGGTGAAATTAAACGCGGGCGCTTTATGGCGGAAATTCATCATCCTGAGTATCAAATTATACGGGATAATGCGCCATTAGTTTTAGAGGAAACGCTCACACCAATTTATTCCACAACGGAAGGTTTAAAACAAAATTCATTACGTAAGCTAACCGATCAAGCATTGGCTTTACTCGATAAAATCCAATTAACGGAAATTTTACCTAATGAATTTAATCCGCATCCTTTTAGCTTAAAGGATGCTATTCGATTTTTGCATCGTCCACCGCCAGATATATCATTAGATATTTTGGAGAAAGGACAGCATCCGGCACAACAACGACTTATCTTTGAAGAGCTTCTTGCACATAATCTTGCGATGCAAAAAGTGCGGTTGGGTACGCAGCAGTTTTTAGCGTTGCCATTGGATTATCAAACTGATTTGAAACAACGTTTTCTTGCATCTTTGCCGTTTCAACCAACCAATGCCCAAAATAGAGTGGTGGCCGATATTGAACAGGATTTAGCAAAAGATTATCCGATGATGCGGCTTGTTCAAGGGGATGTAGGTTCGGGGAAAACATTAGTGGCAGCCTTAGCGGCCTTATTAGCGATTGATAATGGCAAACAAGTGGCTTTAATGGCGCCAACAGAGATTTTAGCGGAACAGCATGCAAATAATTTTCGACGTTGGTTAGAGCCTTTTGGTATTGACGTCGGCTGGTTAGCGGGTAAGGTGAAAGGGAAAGCTCGCCAAGCTGAATTGGAAAAAATTAAGTCTGGTGCGGTACAAATGGTGGTGGGTACACATGCTTTATTCCAAGAAGAAGTAGAATTTGCCGATTTAGCCTTGGTGATTATTGATGAACAACATCGTTTTGGTGTGCATCAACGTTTAATGCTGCGAGAAAAAGGCGAAAAAGCAGGATTTTATCCCCATCAACTGATTATGACAGCTACGCCAATCCCGAGAACATTAGCAATGACGGTTTATGCCGATCTCGATACGTCTATTATCGATGAATTGCCTCCAGGTAGAACGCCGATTACGACAGTTGTTATTTCTGAAGAACGCCGTGATGAAATCGTTGCTCGAGTCAAAAATGCCTGTATTAATGAAAAACGTCAGGCTTATTGGGTTTGTACCTTGATTGATGAGTCTGAAGTGCTAGAAGCGCAAGCAGCCGAGGCCATTTGGGAAGATTTAACGAAAGCGCTGCCGATGCTTAAAATTGGTCTTGTACATGGGAGAATGAAACCGCAAGAAAAACAAGATATTATGGCAGCCTTTAAAAATGCAGAACTCGATTTGCTTGTGGCCACAACTGTAATCGAAGTGGGCGTAGATGTGCCGAATGCCAGTCTAATGATCATTGAAAATGCTGAGCGTTTGGGCTTATCACAACTCCATCAGTTACGTGGGCGAGTAGGGCGTGGCAGTACGGCTTCTTTTTGTGTCTTAATGTATAAACCGCCGTTAGGTAAAGTCTCGCAAAAACGTTTGCAGGTATTACGTGATAGCCAAGATGGCTTTGTGATTTCAGAGAAAGATTTAGAAATTCGCGGACCTGGTGAAGTGTTGGGTACCAAGCAGACGGGTATCGCTGAATTTAAGGTGGCGAATTTAATGCGCGATCGTAAAATGATCCCAACCGTTCAACATTATGCTAAAGCATTAATTGTGAAATACCCGGATGTGGCAGAAAGTTTAATTCGTCGTTGGCTAAATAATCGAGAAATTTATTCGAATGCCTAAAGTGCGGTTATTTTTGAAAGAGTTTTATAAATGAATAAATCAACGGTACTTTTCTTTGATTCTGGAATGGGGGGCTTAAGCGTTTATCGAGAAGCGAAAAAGCTGATGCCCGATAACCATTATTTGTATTGCTTTGACAATGCAGGCTTTCCTTATTCAGAAAAATCAGAAGAAACAATCATTCAGCGAACATTGGATATTTGTAAAAAGATTAATCAAGATTATCCACTTGATGCCATAGTGATTGCTTGCAATACCGCGAGTACGGTGGTGTTACCGCCTTTGCGTGAACAATTTTCTATTCCGATTGTAGGTACTGTGCCAGCTATTAAGCCAGCGGCAGAAATCTCACAAACGAAACATATTGGTCTACTGGCAACAAAGGGCACGGTTAAACGCCCTTATGTTAATGATCTTATTCATCAGTTTGCCGCCCATTGTGTCGTTGAACGATTAGGCTCAACTAAACTGGTTGAAATCGCAGAGCATAAAATCCAAGGGAAGTCGGTTGATTTGATTGCATTGAAAAATGAATTAAGCCCCTGGGCCTCAATAGAGAATTTAGATACGATTTGTTTAGGCTGTACGCATTTCCCTTTAATTAAAGATGAAATTCAAATTTGCTTACCTCAAGTGAAGAATTTTATGGACCCTGGATTCGCTATTGCCAAACGGCTACAATTTTTACTTGATAAATTAGAAGTGCGGTCAAAATCTGCGATGAAAAATCAGGTTTTTTGTACGCAAGATGTAGAGAATAGATACCAATTAGAACAAGCGTTGGCTCTTTGGGGATTTGATGGAATTACCGTTTTAAAATGATTTTTTCTCGTCATGTTGGTGCGTTTGTAAGCAAACAGCAAAAAAATTTACATTTTTTTACAAAAAGAGCTTGCAAAGGCATCTGAAATGCCTATAATACGCCCCACACAACGACGCGCTGTTGTGACTCTTAAGAAAAACCGGTGCGTCGTTCTTTTTTGCTCTTTAACAATATATCAGACAATCTGTGTGGGCACTTGTTGATT
>CABPXD010000009.1:0-103236 GCA_902461185.1 uncultured Haemophilus sp. | reverse complement strand
AGCTAACAGATACTAATTGCCCGAGAGGCTTAACTATACAACGCTCAAGGGTTTTTGAGGTTGTAAGACTAAAATAAAAAGACTCAGAGATGAAGAAGAAAGTTTTGAAGTGAATCAGCTTGTTTGGTTGTGAGCACTAGAGATAGTGAGAGCAGAGAGAAAAGTTATTAAAGGAATAATCCTGGCGGCGATAGAGCGGTGGTCCCACCTGACCCCATACCGAACTCAGAAGTGAAACGCCGATGCGCCGATGGTAGTGTGGGGCTTCCCCATGTGAGAGTAGGACACCGCCAGGTACTTTTTATTTTGTTAGTTTATTTTTAGAGTAAATTAACAAAATAAAAATTTTGGCAGCAACAGTGCAATGGTCCCACCTGAATCCATATCGAACTCAGAAGTGAAACATTGTTACGCCGATGGTAGTGTGGGGCTTCCCCATGTGAGAGTAGGTCACTGCCAATCATACCTTATTTAGCGGAGTGGTAGTTCAGCTGGTTAGAATACCTGCCTGTCACGCAGGGGGTCGCGGGTTCGAGTCCCGTCCATTCCGCCAATTCTTAATACCAATAGGGGCGTAGTTCAATTGGTAGAGCACCGGTCTCCAAAACCGGGTGTTGGGAGTTCGAGCCTCTCCGCCCCTGCCATTATTCTATATCAATTTATCTTTAATTTTTTATAAGAATATTGTCTATTTTGTTATTCGTTTTATACTAATTGCATTTTAGTGTTTCAGAGATATTCTTATGCGTTATTCTATTCAAGATTTTATTCAATTAATTGCACAATTACGTGATCCTAATGGAGGTTGTCCTTGGGATCTTAAACAAAATTATGACTCCATGATTCCTTGTTTAACTGAAGAAACTTATGAAGTTATTGATGCCATCCAAAAGAAAGATATTGCGAATTTAAGAGAAGAGCTTGGTGATCTTTTATTACAGGTGGTGTTTTTCAGTCAACTCGCTTCAGAGGATGGTTATTTTACATTTGATGATGTTCTTAATGATGTTTCTGAAAAGATTGTACGTCGCCATCCTCATGTATTTGGTGATGCTACAGCTGGAAATGAAGAAGAAGCGTTAGCCCGTTGGAACAGTATCAAAGCACAAGAAAAATTAGCTCAAAAACAACAGTCTATTTTAGATAATGTTCCAAATGCTTTTCCTGCATTGTTAAGAGCACAGAAAATGCAAAAACAGTGTTCAAAGATTGGGTTTGATTGGAATGAACTTGAGCCTGTATTTGCTAAAGTTGAAGAAGAATTAGAAGAAGTACTAGATGAAATCAACCAAACACCTCGCAATCAAGAAAGAATAGAAGAAGAAATCGGGGATTTATTTTTTGCTACTGTCAATTTGTCTCGCCATCTTAAATGTAATGCGGAAGAGGCTTTACGTAAGGCAAATAATAAATTTGAACAACGTTTTCGCAAAGTTGAAGGAAAGGCATTAGAACGAGGCGTATTACTTAAAGATCTTTCTTTAATCGAAATGGATATTCTGTGGGATGAAGTGAAAAAAGAAGAAAAATAATCAAAATGGCAGAGGCGTTTTCCTCTGCCATTTTTTATTTTATGGAATGGATAAGTAACATATAAGCACTGATTACCAATAAAATAATACCCAATAGTTTTTTGACTAAGTGCGGTGATAATTTACCTCGAATTTTCATTGAGAAAAATCCAGTTACAAAGGCACTTAACACAACAATAATCACAATCGAAAAATTGACATAACCGATTTGCCAACCAAAGTGATAAGTCGAGTTTTTTGAAAGATAGCCATAAAGGCTGCCTAATCCACCAATAAACATCATTGCATTGGTATAAGGCGCAATTTGATGAGCTTTAACGGATTTTAACTGACCAATTAAAGGCGCCATAATTGAGCCTCCTCCAATGCCAGTCATGCCAGCAATAAATCCACCTATCGTTGAAAGCCCTATTCCTTTAATCGTTTCATCCGCTGTAGATTGCTGAATTATTGCGGTTTCTTTACTAAAAATAGTACGAATTGCTAATAGGGAAAGTGTGATAACAAACACACTGATGATGGCAATATCAGGTACATAAAAACTGGATTCGAATCCTAGCTGCACACCAATAATCATACCCACAGACCAAATGAGCATCGCTTTGTAATTAATCGATACTTTTTGTTTGTAAAAATAAATTAAGTTAATAAAGGATGACCCCATTACAATCGTCAATGATGTAGCAGCAATCATTTGTAAAGGGAACTGTGGGAATAAGGTGTAGAGAATAGGTACCATCAATACGCCGCCACCGATGCCAAAAATAGCGGACATTATATTTGTCATCACACCACATAAAATTAAAATAAAAATTAACTGTAAACTCATTTCAAACTCCTTTTTTGTGGGAGTACGGCATTATTATTCTTTTGGATAAATAAATAATTTATGATCTTGCTCATAATTATCTATAAAAACAGACTTTATTTTAATTTTGTGATCCTTCTCACACAATCAGTATGACAATTATCATATGCTCTTTATACACCTAGCAGTAGTCTATAAATGGATATTAATAATGGCTTCTACAAGGAGGAGCGTATGCTATTAACAGTTTCGAGTTTCCTCATCGTAACAGCTTTGGTAGCCTATATTTCATGGCTACGGACGAAAAACGATGATTTAACCACCTCGAAAGGTTATTTCTTAGCGGGACGAGGATTAAGCGGTATTGTGATTGGTTGCTCAATGGTTTTAACTTCACTTTCTACTGAGCAATTGATTGGGGTGAATGCCGTTTCTTATCAAAACAACTTTTCTATTATTGCGTGGACTGTGCCAACGGTGATTCCGCTTTGTTTCTTGGCGCTTTATATGTTGCCGAAATATTTGCGTAACGGTTATACCACCATTCCTGAATTCTTTGAAAATCGCTTTGACCGACAAACACGTTTGATTATGTCTGGATTATTCTTAGTCTTTTATCTTTTAATCGTTATTCCGACCGCACTTTATACTGGAGCGATTGCCTTTAATAAAATCTTCAATCTAGAAACGATCTTCGGATTAAGCTATGCACAGGCAATTGTCTATACCGTGATTGCTATCGGTGTAGTGGGTGCGATTTATGCGATTTTTGGTGGGTTAAAAGCGGTAGCCGTTTCCGATACCATCAATGCCGTGATCTTAGTGATTGGTGCGTTGCTTGTACCTGTATTTGCGTTACTTTATTTAGGTAATGGCAGTATTTCAGAAGGGTTGAATATCATCACTACCACCCACGTTGAAAAATGGAACGCTATTGGTAGTTCAACCGACTCTACCCCTTGGCCGACAATTTTTACCGGTATTATGGTTGTTCACTTCTTCTATTGGACAACGAACCAAGCCATCGTACAACGTTGTTTAGGGGCGAAGGATTTAGCATCGGGTCAAAAAGGGATTTTAATTGCAGCACTCTTCCTACTCACATTACCGATTATTCTTAATTTACCGGGTTTATTGAGTTTCCATATTCTAGGTGAAGGCTTAAATCCAATTGATACCTCTTATCCATTGTTGGTGAATAAAGTGATGCCGACTGCATTACAAGGCTTCTTTATTGCCGCACTTTTCGGTGCAATTTTAAGTACCTTTAACTCATTCTTAAACTCTGCAGCGACCATTTATTGTAAAGACTTATTACCATCTATCAGTAAAAAACAACGTACCGATCAAGAGTTGATCGTCTATGCGAAAAAAGTCTCAACCATTATGGCGATTGTGACCATGATTATTGGCCCACTTTTGATGTTCGGTACAGATGGTATTTTCTTAATCACTAAACGCTTTGCCGGTTTTGTGAATATTCCAATCGTGGCGTTATTTGCTGTGGGTTTATTTAATAAAACTGTTTCTGGCTTGGCTGCACGTATTGCTTTACTTGTACACGTAGTACTTTATTTCAGTATTGTTTGGGTGTTCAATGTGAAAATCAATTTCGTGTATGTGATGGGTGGATTATTCGTATTTGATGTTGTTTTCATGTTGATTCTAGGTCAATTCTTAAAACGTGAACCTTATGTGGAAAATACCATCAATAAAGGCGATGTAGACTTAACCAATTGGAAATACATTAAAGTAACATCTGTTTCATTAATTCTTGGTTTAATTGCGCTTTATGCATTCTTATCACCAATTGGTATTGCTTCACCAGATGGCAATCCAATGTTAGTGTTGGAAGTGTATGCGGTATTACAACTCATTGTGTTGATTGTCTTTAGACCAAAAAATGAAAAAACAGAACATCAATTACATCTTTCTAACCAACATTAAGCAGTCGGGCGTACATCACGTACGCCCTTAAAATAGATAAGGATTGTGTATGAACATTATCTATATTTTACTCGACCAAGTGCGTAAAGATATGTTGGGGGCTTATGGTCACCAGATCGTTAAAACCCCGAATATTGATCGTCTAGCTAAAGATGGCGTGCGTTTTAATAATGCCTTTACGCCAGCTTCCGTTTGTGGGCCCGCACGGACTTCGCTCTTTACCGGTTTAATGCCATCTACCCATGGCATCATTCGTAATGGTGAAAAAGGCGGTACAGGTGAAGTGAGCGAAGCTGCACCGAATATCGGTAAACTAGACGGCTATAACACCTATGTTGTGGGGAAATGGCACGTGGGTACAAAATCCGTGCCGGAAGATTATGGCATTAAAGGGCACAACTTTGATGGCTATGGTTATCCGGGCAGTGGTGTGTATAAAAATTTAGTGTTCAACCAACCGCCGACACATTCCAATCGTTATAAAGAATGGTTAGATGAAAAAGGCTATGAAATTCCTGAAGTGAGCCGTGCTTATTTCGGTGATAACCCTCATTTACGTGTACAAGAACTTTGTGGTTTGCTTTCAGGCACAAAAGAACAAACCATCCCGTATTTCATCATTGATGAAGCGAAAAGCTATATTAGTGAATCACTTGCTGAAAATAAACCGTTCTTTACATGGATTAATTTCTGGGGACCGCATACGCCTTGTATCGTGCCAGAACCGTATTATTCTATGTATCGCAAAGAAGATGTGGTGCTAGATGAAAGCTTCTTCAAGCCACTAGAAGGCAAACCAGGACACTATCGTACCATCTCTAAAATGTGGGGAATGTGGGAAGCGAGCGAAGATCATTGGAAAGAAGTGATCACAAAATTCTGGGGTTATATCACCTTAATTGATGATGCAATTGGTGAGCTATTTACCTTCTTAGAAAACAACGGCATTTATGACCGCACTTTTATTGTGGCAACCGCTGATCATGGTGATGCGATGGGCGCTCATCGAATGATTGAGAAAGGGGAGTTCATGTTCGATACTACCTACAACATTCCGATGATTATTAAAGACCCAAATTCAAACCGCGTTAATCAACAAGATGATAACCTTGTCTATCTCCATGATTTAACCTCGACAGTTTACGATCTCGCGAATCAGCCTATTCCTCAAGCCTTTGAAGGGGAAAGTATTTTGCCGATTGTTCGTCAACATCAAGATAATCAACGTAAAGGGATATTGGCTCAGTTAGCAGGGCATTTCGTTTACTTTGAACAACGCATGTGGCACCGTAAAGACTATAAATTAGTATTTAATGCTTCGGATATTTGTGAGCTTTATGATGTGAAAAATGATCCGGCTGAAATGCATAATTTGTTCTACAAGCCAGAATATGAGGCGGTCAAAAAAGAGATGTTGGAAGAAATGCGCCAAGAAATGAAACGTTTAAATGATCCGCTAGAAAACTGGGTATATCGAATTATTCACGAAGTGTAAAACCAATAAAAAATTGACCGCATTTTTAAGGGATGATTATGGAAAATTGCTCAATCAAGCCTACTGAATTGTCACATTGTCAGTTTACTGAGTTGCATCACTTACCGAAAGGCTCCTTCTTGTATCAACAAGGTGAGTCAGCACATGAATTTTATTATGTGCAAGCAGGCTTGGTTGGCTTATTTCATACCCTTGAAAATGGCAAGGAAAGCTTAGTGCGATTATATTCCAAGGGCGATTATTTTGGTTTTCGAACTTTGTTTTCGATGGCGGATAAACATTATCATTGTAATGCAAAAGTCTTAATTGATGCGGAGATTACTCGCATCAAGCCTAATGTAGTGAGCGAGTTTTTTACGCATAATACGGTGATGAGCCAATGTTTATTACAGATTTTGGCAGATGAATTACGCGAAGCAGAGGAACGTTTGGCAAAAAGTGCCTATTTGCGCACTTTAGATCGCGTGATGGATAGTTTGTATTTTCTCAAACAACATTTTCCTGATTATAATTGGACATATCGTGAAATTGCAGAATATGCTGGCTGTGAAACTGAAACCGCGATTCGTATTGCAAAAGAACTCAAACAAAATGGCGCATTAGACCGAATATCAGGTCACAAATGATGTTGTAACAAAGGATGGTTGATGTCTGTTTTTCCACCTCAAGCTCATTTTCACTTAATGGCAAAACCAAGCAGTTTTCACTGTAACATTCAGTGTGAATATTGCTTTTATTTGGAAAAATCAGAACAGTTTGGGCAACATGCGCCTTTTATGTCGAAAGACACCTTAAAACATTATGTCAAAAACTATATCCAATCTCATGCCGGTAATGTGGTTGAATTTGCTTGGCAAGGGGGGGAGCCGACTCTCTTAGGCTTAGATTTTTATAAACAAGCCGTTGAATATCAGCAGGAATTTGCCCAAGGCAAACAGATCACAAACGCCTTTCAAACCAATGGCATTGCTCTTAATCAGCAATGGGCCGCATTTTTCAAACAACATCATTTTCTCATTGGGCTTTCTATTGACGGTTTAAGTGCTGTGCATAATCGTTATCGTATTTCGGGTAACGGTAATCCCACTTTTGAAAAAGTCGTAAAAGCGTTAAATCTGCTACAAGAATATGGCGTGGAATTTAACACCTTAACCGTCATTAACGATCAAAACTGGCAAAAAGGAAGAGAAACCTATTTAGCGCTCAAACAGCTTGGTTCGACTTATATGCAGTTTATTCCTATCGTGGAACGTCATGCCCAAACACAATCAGTAACCGATTTTTCAATACCATCAGAAGGCTACGGGCAATTTCTCGTGGATGTCTTTCATGAATGGTATGCTCATGATGTGGGAAAAATTTATGTGTCGCAGTTTGATAATTTGCTAGGACAATGGCTCGGTTATCCTTCCACAACTTGCGTTCATCAACCCACTTGCGGGCAATCTCTTGTCACAGAAGCCAATGGTGATGTGTATGCTTGCGACCATTTTGTGTATCCCGAATACAAGATGGGGAATTTAACTCAGCAACCTTTAACGGAGATTGTACTTTCCAATAAACAGCAACAATTTGGTTTAGAAAAATCACAAAAATTGACCGCACTTTGTCGGCGTTGCGAGTTTCGTAAACTCTGTTATGGCGGCTGCCCGAAACATCGTTTTATTTCTCTCGAAAATGAACCTAATCCACATAATTATTTATGTGCCTCTTACCGTTATTTCTTTGAGCAAACGGCGTCTTATATGCAAGCCATGGCTCGTCAAATTCGATTACATCCATCCGCCGCTTAAGGTAGAATAGAGCTTTTCTATTTTACTGTTTGATTGATATGAATCCTTGGACATTACTCGCTATCTCTATTTGCCTTGAAATCGTGGCAACGAATTTATTAAAAGTCAGTGATGGCTTTACCAAACTTTTACCCACCGTTGGCTCATTGGCGCTATATGCCATTTCGTTTTATTTTGTCTCCATCGTTTTCCGAACACTTCCCGTGGGCTTGGTTTACGCCATTTGGTCGGGCGTTGGTATTGTTCTGACCGCCATTGTGGCATATTTCGCATTTGGTCAGAAAATTGATACCGCTGGGCTGATAGGTATGGCATTGATTATCTGTGGCGTTTTAGTGATTAACTTGTTTTCTCAAACAGGGCATTAATCCTCCAAATGAAATGTGATTAAGCTCACAAATTTTATTTTTCTTCAAAATAAAATTATGTAAGCAATCGATTCACCGCTATAATTCTCCGGCATTTTTAACCGCACTTTGTGCAACTTTAAAGGAAATTCTATGAAAAAATTACTTTGCTCATTATTTGCGCTTTCTGCTGTTAGCACAGCAATGGCACAAGAAGTGAATATTAAATTATTAGGGACCTCAGATGTTCACGGTCGTATCGTACCTTGGAGTTATGGTGCAGACGTAGAGGACAAATCTGGTTCTTATGCACAAATTGCAACTTATGTGAAAGATGTGCGTAAAAATAATAAGAACGTGGTGTTAGTGGAAGTCGGTGATGCGATCCAAGATAACCAAATCGATGTGTTCGCAAAAGATAAAAAATATTACAAAGATCACCCAATTCCAAAAGTATTAAACGAAATGAATTATGATATTTTCGTATTGGGTAACCACGAGTTTAACTTTGGGATGAAAGCATTAGATGAAATCCTAAAAGATATCAAAGCGAAAAAATTAACCGCAAACTTCTATCATAAGAAAAATGACAAACGTTATATCGATGCGACAACCATCATCGAAAAAGATGGCGTGAAGTTAGGGATTATTGGTTTAAGTACCCCAATGTCAGCAAAATTTGAAGAAGATACGGGCAACTTAAAAGACATGAAATTTACTTCACCGACAGAAGAAGCGCGTACACAAGTTGAGAAATTAAAAGCAAAAGGCGTGGATGCGATTATTGCGGTGACCCACATGGGTATCGATAATGAAAACAATATTCCTGATACCGGTATGCGTGATGTCATCAATGCAGTAGATGGTATTGATGTGGTTATCGCGGGTCACATGCACAAAGATGTACCAAGTGAAACCATTAAAAACACACTAATCACTGAACCACACCGTTACGGTACCGTGGTATCTGAAGTGGATCTCACTTTTGATATCAACGATAAAAAAGAAGTGAAATTAGTGAAGAAAGAATCTAAAACGGTTCCAGTTAAAGCACTTGAAGCAGATAAGAAAATTGTGGAAATCTACAAACCTTATCACGAGAAATTACGTGAATTAAACAACGTAGTAATCGGTCAAACAGCGAATGAAATGGTACCTCAAGAAACTAAACACGGTGTATCTGCTGCATTCTCAAAAGATACTGGTCTATCTTCATTCATTAATGATGTTGAACAACATTACAGCGGTGCAGATGTGGTGACTTTCTCTTTCGACCATCAAAAAGCACGTATGGATAAAGGCGATATCAAGAAAAAAGACATCATCTTTAACTATCGTTATGCAGGCGGTGATGTCACCGTTTATGAATTGACCGGTAAACAATTGAAAGAATATATGGAATGGTCTGCGAACTACTTCGATACCATCCAACCGGGCGACACTGAATACCGTTACAATGCGGAACGTAAAAAATCAAAATATGTGACTTACGACATTTTTGGTGGCGTAAATTACAAAATTGACTTACGTAATCCAAAAGGTAGCAAAATTGTTGATTTAACCCTTGCTGACGGCAAACCGGTAACTGATGATATGAAATTAAAAGTGGGTATGAACTCATATCGTTTCGCTCAATTAAACGGTAAAGGTGGTATTTGGGAAGGTCAAAAAATTCCGGTACTTTGGGAATCTAAAGTCGCAATGGGCCGCGAAAAAGGCACAATCCAAAATATGATGATCGATTACATCACCAACGTGAAAAAAGGTAAAATCGATGGTCAATCTCACAACCGTTGGGAAATCATTGGATTAAACTAATCGCTCATTTTAAAATACGATAAAAAACAACCGCACTTTGAGGTAATTGAATCAAGTGCGGTTATTTTTTTCTTTGTTTTCAGCTAAAACTTGTAAATAATCAAGGTAAAATTAGGCCTAACGTAGTAAACTACAAAGACTTTTATCCTTTAGGAGATGACAAATGAAACCTTATTTAATCGCCCCTTCTATCCTTTCTGCAGATCTTGCTCGTCTTGGTGATGATGTGCAAAACGTGTTGAATGCTGGTGCGGATGTGATTCATTTTGATGTAATGGATAATCACTATGTGCCGAATTTAACCTTTGGCCCAGCTGTGTGTAAAGCTTTGCGTGATTATGGCATTAAAGCCCCCATTGACGTGCATTTGATGGTAAAACCGGTCGATCGTATTATTCCTGATTTTGCCAAAGCGGGTGCGGATTACATTACGTTTCATCCTGAAGCCAGTGAACATATTGACCGTTCTTTACAGCTCATTCGTGATCATGGCTGTAAAGCGGGTTTAGTGTTTAATCCTGCCACACCATTAAGTTATTTAGATTATGTATTAGATAAGGTAGATGTGATTTTGTTAATGTCCGTGAATCCAGGATTTGGTGGACAATCCTTTTTACCTTCAACATTGAAAAAATTACAACAGGCACGTCGTCTAATTGATGAAAGCGGTTTAGATCTCCGTTTAGAAGTTGATGGTGGGGTAAAAGT
This sequence comes from uncultured Haemophilus sp., assembly GCA_902461185.1. Classification (GTDB taxonomy): domain Bacteria; phylum Pseudomonadota; class Gammaproteobacteria; order Enterobacterales; family Pasteurellaceae; genus Haemophilus_D. The sequence continues at coordinate 92,788 of CABPXD010000009.1, read as the reverse complement.
GGATAATATTGCAGAAATCGCCGCCGCCGGTGCAGATATGTTTGTGGCAGGCTCAGCGATTTTTGGTAAACCAGATTATAAACAAATCATTGATCAAATGCGCGCGCAGTTAGCTTCAGTTAAATAGATGGTAGTAAGAATGAAGACTCAATTTAAAGTTATCGGTTTTGATTTAGACGGTACGCTTGTGAATAGCTTGCCAGATTTAGCGTTGTCTGTGAATTCTGCTTTAGCAGACTTTGGATTACCTCAAGCACCAGAAGAGTTAGTGTTAACTTGGATTGGTAATGGGGCACCAGTATTGATTGCACGAGCTTTAGAATGGGCAAAAGAGCAAACAGGTAAAGACTTTTCAGATGCAGAAATGGAACAAGTGAAAGAGCGTTTTAACGTGTATTACGCGGAGAATCTTTGTAATGTGAGCCGTTTATATCCAAATGTAAAAGAAACATTGGAAACTTTGAAAGCTCGAGGTTATACCTTAGCGGTGGTAACAAATAAACCCACTCGTCACGTTCAGCCGGTATTAGCCGCATTTGGTATCGATCATTTATTCAGTGAAATGCTTGGTGGGCAATCATTACCCGCGATTAAACCACATCCAGGCCCATTGTATTATTTATGCGGCAAATTTGGCGTAGAACCTCGCCAAGTGCTGTTTGTGGGTGACTCTCGAAATGATATCCTCGCGGCACATTCAGCGGGTTGCCCGGTTGTGGGATTAACTTACGGATACAACTACAATATCCCAATTGCTGAATCAAATCCAGATTGGGTGTTTGATGACTTTGCGAAGTTATTAGAGATTCTTTAATCCATCTTAAAACGTAAAGTGCGGTTAAAAATAACCGCACTTTTTTCTTAAACCTCCCACCAAATCAACGCCCATTTACGTTGTCCGTGTTTTATCGGTTCATTGTTTATTTGTTTTTGTTGATAGAATTGAGCTAAGTCTTGTTTTTCTTTTTCGGTGAGATTACCGAGAGAAAACTCCACGGAATTTAATAAATCCTCAAAGGTTTCACCTTGGAAATGACCAGATTCAGTTTCAATAAAACTCATATTCGCATGAATGCCTTTTTGGTAGAGACGATTGACTAAATAAATATAAGTTGGGAAGCCCACATCATCACGGCCAATGGCTTCAAATACGCCTTCATCGAGAAAATGGCGTTGGGTCACTGAGGTTAAAAAAACGCGTTTTTTCGCCTTGCTTTGCAGCTTTTCAATCATATCATCCAAATCATCCACAAGCGTAGAACGAGAGGCGAGTATTACATCAGCTTGAGGCACATCATCCCAGTTATCTGACCATGATTTATGTAGAAGGGTAATATTATTCAGTTGATGCTTTTCTTTGTATTGCTGCACCATATCCAACATACCTTGGCTGTAATCGAGAGCATACACGGCTTGGCATTGTTGGGCTAAAGGAATCACAAACGTGCCGGGGCCACAGCCAATATCTAACACCGTTTCATTGGGTTGCACATTCATGGCTTTAAGCAACGTTTCGTTATAACGGCTTGGTTTACCCACTAAATTCTCAGCCATTTTAGGCGCTTTTTTATCCCACTTTGTCGCTGGAAGATTATAGTGATTACAGGCTTTTAAATGTTGTTGATAGAGATCGTTGAAATTAATGTCATTGATGATCATAGTGGCGCCCCAAAGTGCGGTTAGTTTTCGGATTGTTTTTAAATTGCTTGATGATTATATGCTTTCTCCCACTGAAAATCATTTGAAAATGATTGACGCAAACGTTTTCGTTTTGGCGTGTTTTCCTTTATAATAGCCCGCGATTTTCATCTCAAACACAACTCAAAGGTACCCGTATGTTTCAAACTTTTCGTGGCTCACCCGCCCTTTCTGAATTCCGTATTCAAGGTTTAATGCAAAAATTCCAACAAAATCAATTACCGGTGAAATCGGTTTATGCGGAATATTTGCATTTTGTGGAATTAAATCGACCGCTTGTTAGCGAGCAGGAAGCAAAACTAAAAGCATTGTTACATTACGGCCCAACCTTGGCAGAGCATGAAGCCAAAGGCGAAACCTTTATCGTGATTCCTCGCGTTGGCACGATTTCTTCTTGGTCTTCTAAAGCGACGGATATCGCGCATAATTGCGGTTTAAATGAAGTAGAGCGCATTGAGCGTGGTTTGGCGTATTATTTTGAGTTAAGCCAACCGCTTGATGAAAAAACAACAGAAAAATTGACCGCACTTTTACACGACCGAATGATGGAAACCGTGGTGCGCAATCCGCAAGATGCTGAGATTTTATTCCGCCATCAAGATCCGAAACCGTTTAAAACGGTGGATATTTTAAAAGGTGGACGTGAAGCCTTAGTGACAGCCAACGTAGAATTAGGTTTGGCACTGGCAGAAGATGAAATTGATTATTTGGTGGAAAACTTTACCCAATTAGGGCGCAATCCACACGATATTGAACTTTATATGTTCGCGCAAGCCAACTCTGAGCACTGCCGTCATAAAATCTTTAATGCGGATTGGATTATCGACGGCAAAAAACAGGATAAATCCCTGTTTAAAATGATTAAAAATACCTTTGAGAAAACCCCTGATTTCGTGCTTTCAGCCTATAAAGATAATGCTGCAGTAATGGAAGGCTCAAAAGTCGGCCGTTTCTTTGCGGACCAAGATGGGCAATATCGCTATCACAATGAAGATGCACATATCTTAATGAAAGTGGAAACCCACAACCACCCAACCGCGATTTCGCCATTTCCGGGTGCGGCAACAGGTTCGGGCGGTGAGATTCGTGATGAAGGTGCAACGGGTCGTGGCGCAAAACCTAAAGCAGGTTTAACCGGTTTCTCGGTATCAAACCTTATCATTCCAAACTTTGAGCAACCTTGGGAAAACCCACTTTCTAAACCAAATCGTATTGCCTCTGCCTTAGATATTATGATTGAAGGCCCATTAGGTGGCGCTGCATTTAACAATGAATTTGGTCGCCCTGCGTTATTGGGTTATTTCCGTACCTATGAAGAGAAAGTCAATAGCTTCAATGGTGAAGAAGTGCGAGGCTATCACAAACCGATTATGTTAGCGGGCGGTATCGGTAACATTCGTGGCGAACACGTTCAAAAAGGTGAAATTCCCGTTGGCGCGAAATTGATCGTATTGGGTGGCCCTGCAATGAATATCGGCTTAGGCGGTGGGGCAGCGTCTTCGATGGACAGCGGTAAATCAAAAGAAAATCTAGATTTTGCTTCCGTTCAACGTGAAAACCCAGAAATGGAACGCCGCTGCCAAGAGGTGATTGACCGCTGCTGGCAATTAGGCGATGAAAACCCAATTCTCTTTATTCACGATGTGGGCGCGGGCGGTTTATCTAATGCGATGCCTGAATTGGTACACGATGGCGAACGTGGCGGTAAATTTGATTTACGCTCAATTCTTTTCGATGAAAAAGGCATGTCACCATTAGAAATTTGGTGTAACGAATCACAAGAACGTTATGTCTTAGCCGTTGCGCCAGAAAAACTCGAATTATTTACCGCACTTTGTGAGCGTGAGCGTGCGCCGTTTGCGGTCATTGGTGAGGCAACGGAAGAGAAACATTTAACCTTACACGATAGTCATTTCGACAATAACCCAATTGATTTGCCAATGAATGTGTTATTAGGCAAAACGCCGAAAATGACGCGCGAGGTTTCGTCAAAAACTGTCGAAAATCGACCGCTTGCAACAGAAAATATTCAATTAAAAGAAGCTTTCCATCGCGTATTACGCTTACCGGTGGTGGCTGAAAAAACCTTCTTAATTACCATTGGCGACCGTTCAGTAACCGGTATGGTGGCGCGAGATCAAATGGTCGGCCCGTGGCAAATTCCGGTATCAGATGTGGCTGTTACAACTGCATCATTAGACAGCTATCACGGCGAAGCCATGGCGATGGGCGAACGTGCGCCAGTAGCGTTATTAGACTTTGGTGCTTCTGCACGTTTAGCGGTGGCTGAATCTATCACTAATATTGCGGGCACCAACATTGGCGATATTAAACGCATCAAACTGTCTGCAAACTGGATGTCTGCAGCAGGACACGGTGGTGAAGATGCCGGCTTATATGAAGCGGTGAAAGCGGTGGGCGAAGAACTTTGCCCGGCATTAGGCATTACTATTCCAGTAGGTAAAGACTCCATGTCTATGAAAACCACTTGGGAAGAAAACGGTGAGAAAAAATCCGTTACTGCACCGCTTTCTTTAGTGATTTCATCTTTTGCGCGCGTGGAAGATGTCCGCAAAACAGTGACACCTCAATTACGCACAGACAAAGGCGCAAGCCGTTTATTGTTGATTGATTTAGGCGAAAGAAAAAATCGCTTAGGCGCGACCGCACTTGCACAAGTGTATAAACAATTAGGTGATAAACCTGCCGATGTGGTAAATGTCGCTACATTGAAAAACTTCTTCGATGCAATGCAAGCATTAGTGGCAGAGCGCAAATTATTGGCTTACCACGACCGTTCAGACGGTGGTTTAATCACCACCCTTGCAGAAATGGCATTTGCGGGTAACTGTGGTGTAGATGTGGATATTTCTGCATTAGGCGACAATGATTTAGCCGTGTTATTCAATGAAGAATTAGGTGCGGTAATCCAAGTATCAGAAAGCGAATTAAGCGCCGTGCGTGAGGTATTAAAAGCCCATGACTTGCTTGGCTTAACTTATGAACTCGGTTCTGTAAGCTCAGAAGATCGTTTTGAAATCACGCGTGGTAGCAAAAAACTATTAAGCGAAAAACGCTCTGAATTACGCGGTATTTGGGCTGAACTCACTCACCAAATGCAACGCTTACGCGATAACCCAGAATGTGCTGACCAAGAATTTGAAGCGAAAAAAGCTACAGACAACAAAGGTTTATCCGCTCACTTAACCTATGATGTGAATGAAGATATTGCCGCACCTTACATTAGCAAGGGTGTGAAACCAAAAGTAGCCGTATTGCGTGAACAAGGTGTAAACAGCCACGTTGAAATGGCTGCGGCTTTTGACCGAGCAGGCTTTGCGGCGATTGATGTTCACATGAGCGATTTAATGGCGGGTCGTTACAACTTAAATGACTTCAACGCGATGGTCGCCTGTGGGGGCTTCTCTTATGGTGACGTATTAGGCGCTGGTGGTGGCTGGGCGAAATCCATTTTGTTCAACCCACAATTACGCGATCAATTCAGCCGATTCTTCGCCAATGAAAACACGCTTTCATTAGGCGTATGTAACGGCTGTCAATTTATCTCCACCCTTGCAGAAATAATCCCTGGTGCAGAAAATTGGCCACGTTTCGTGCGTAATAAATCAGAACGTTTTGAAGCGCGTGCGGCAATGGTGAAAATCAACGACACCAACTCATTATGGTTTAAAGGCATGGCGGGTTCACACATGCCGATTGCGGTTTCTCACGGTGAAGGTCGCGTAGAATTCAAAACACCAGAAAACTTGACCGCACTTCAAGCCCAAAACTTGATTGTGGCACAATATATCGACAGCCATTTAAACGTGACTGAAACTTACCCAGCCAACCCGAATGGTTCGGCATTAGGCATTACCGCAATTTCTAACGTGGACGGTCGTATTGCTGCGATGATGCCACACCCAGAACGTGTATTCCGTGCCGTGAGCAACTCATGGTACCCAGAAGATTGGTCTGAAGATGGTGCTTGGATGCGAATTTTTAGAAACGCGAGAGTGAATTTTAAATAATGTGAGATTGCTCACAGAAAATTAATTAAAAATAAGAGATACTATTAAATTGGTATCTCTTTTTTATTACATAAACCTGAGTAATAAAAAAATGCCAACAATATTAGCGAGTAATATTGTTAATGTTTATATAAAAATTCTTGGACATTATGTCCGTAATATCAATTGAACTATATGAGGAGTTCTACATGAGTGCATTAGTTACATTGCTAGCTAATATTGTTGCGCCATTGCAACGTCAATTTATTAACTTTATCCGCATTGCGATTTGTGTTGTGATGGTTTGGATTGGAGGTTTAAAAGTTTGCCAATATGAGGCAGATGGTATTGCACACTTTGTGTCAAATAGTCCTTTCTTAAGCTTCCTTTACAAAAACGGTGCAAATGAAGTGACAAATGATAAGGGTGTTTTAGTGAAAGAATATACCTTATATAAAAACCCTGAAGGCAAAATGGTCGCAAAAAATATCGAATGGCATAAAGCCAACGGCACCTATACCGCTTCTTATATTATTGGTGCAATCATTGTGACAATTGGTATTTTAGTATTAGCGGGCATTTGGTCTCCAACATTAGGTTTATTCGGAGGCTTACTCACCTTTGGTATGTCGATAGTCACGCTGTCGTTCCTGATATTTACGCCAGAAACCTGGGTGCCGAATTTAGGCGGAGACTTCCCAACACCTAATTATGGTTTCCCATATCTCTCAGGTGCTGGCCGACTCGTAATTAAAGATATTATTATGATGGCGGGTGGCTTAGTGGCTGCAGCAGAATGTGCAAAACGCTATTTAGAGAATAAAAAGCAGTTTGCTTAATTGCGTTATTTTAAAAGGCTTGCTGGGAGAAACAGCAAGCTTTTTTGTTATTAAGAGATACAAACCAATAACAAAGAAAATAGATAGGATTCAAAACTTTTGAAAGTCTGACCGCACTTTAAACCCAAAACTTGCTTGTTGCACAGTATATTGACAGCCATTTAAATGTAAGTGAAATCTACCAGCCAACACGAACAGTTCGGTATTAGATATTACGACAATTTCTAACGTGGATGGCCGCATTGCTGCGATGATACGGCACCCAGAACGTGTATTCCGTGCTATGAGCAACTCATGGCATCCGGAAGGTTGGTCTGAAGATAGCTCGTGGATACAATTTTTTAGAAATGCTAGAGTGTAGTATTGATAATTTAACATAAGAAAAACCGACTAGGGATAGTCGGTTTTTATATGCTTAATTTTTAATTAACTTGTTGAGTATATCTAAATTTTTGTTAATTAGATCAATGTTTCTGCTGTAGTCCACTTCTTTAACGTAGTGTTCTTTGTAGTTAGAATTTCTATCTATATTAATCAATTTATTTCGAATTAGAGTAAATGTTTCTTCAACATATTTTGCTTCTTCTTCAGGAGAATTGAAACTATTAGCAGCATGTTGAGATGCCTCTAGTAAACCACTAAATAATTCTATTTCATGTTTCATTTCTGAGAAATAATGAATTTCATTAATAATCTTTTGATCATGTCTTAATAAAGTTGTTGCAATAATTAACATTGATATGGAGGGGAGCGTATAAGCTACAATGCTCCAGCTTCCAAAAAATAATTGGATAGAGATGAGTTTTAGCTGTAAATAATATATAACAGCTATGTTAGTTGGATTAAATATAATGAAAGGAATCAAAATTAAAAATAAAATATCAAGACCAAATATTAGTTTGGCAATACATCTAAGGTTAGTGGATTCTTTATTATTTTCTGATATTCTTTCGTCGGTGTTTTTGAGAGCTTTAGATAGAGATTCTTTTGCTAGTGTTATTTGGGCGGATAGAAATTTTTTTGATTCTTTTATGGTATTTCTGAAATCTGCAGTATCTTTATTATCACAGTTTTCAAAATTAGTATTTTCTAAATAGGCATGAATAAACTTAGCATTCAATATATTAGAGTTATGAAAGTTTGCATTTGTTAGATCTGCCAAACTAAAATTAGAATTAGTTAGATTACAATTATAAAAATTAGCATCTATAGCTTTAGTATCTTTGAAATCAGTGTTCTCTAACCTAGTATTTTCAAAAGTAGTATTAACTAGAGCGGCTCCATAAAAACTAGCCTCTAAGAGATCTTTATTGGAAATAATTTTATTAGCGAGAGTATATCCACTAAACTTAGCTTGTTTTCCTTGTTCTTTATTACTTCTTACCCATATCTCATGTTGTTCTAATATTTCATTAAGTGTCTCATCTTTAATGGCAATATACATTGTTTTTCCTTAATAAATAAATATTGAGCGATTCTAACAAAAGAGCGGTCAAAAATCACAATGAATTTTGACCGCTCTTTTTATTACTTTACTTACGTATTATTTTTGTTTTTTCAAAAACTCAACGCCAGTATCTGGGAAGTCGGTGAATACACCGGTTGCACCAGATTTATTCAATAACGCATCGTACATTTGATTTACGTCAGTGAAGAATTCAGGTAGAGCATCTTTACGCACAGTGTATGGGTGTAATTCCACTTTGTATTGTGCAAGTTCTTTCACTAATGGAGTGTACACGATGTTGCCTGGTTTAGATTTTTCTTTATCTACTAACATGTACCAGCCTGGACCAACACCATCCGCATATTTCACCACTTCTGCCATTGCACCTGGTTTGAACATCCAATCGTAATCGTAGTTCACCCATTTGCCTTTCGCATCTTTTTCTTCAGTTTCATGCCAGTCTGTGTATGCCACTAATTGAACAAGTTTTAAATCCATGCCCATTTTTGGTAGCAATTCATTTTTGATACGTTTTAACTCATTGAAGTCGAAGGTTTGTAAGTAAACCATGTCTGATTTCTTGTCGTAACCGTATTTTTTCAATACTTTAAGGGTTTCAACTGCAATGTCTTTGCCGTTTTGGTGGTGGAACCAAGGTGCTTTAATTTCAGGATAGATACCCACTTTTTTACCGGTAGATTTTTCTAAACCTTGGATAAATTCTAACTCATCTTCAAAAGTATGGATTTTGAAGTGAGATTTCCAAAGTGGGAAACGACCTGGATATACTGCAACTTGTTTACCGTCTTTAGTTTCAAAGTTTTCAGTCATATTTAAACTTTGAATTTCTTTTAAGGTGAAGTCGATTACATAGTAACGACCATCTTTACGATGACGATTAGGGAATTTTTTCGCGACATCAGTTAAGCCGTCTAAGAAGTGGTCATGGATAACAACTAAACGACCATCTTTTGTCATCGCTAAGTCTTGTTCTAAGTAGTCTGCGTGTTGTGCAAATGCAAGCGCTTTAGATTCAAGCGTATGCTCTGGTAAGTAACCACTTGCACCACGGTGAGCAATGATAATTTTGTCTGATTTCATAGTGTCCACAGAAGAGTGTGCGCTACATCCTGCAAGTACGCCTGCAGCTAATAAAGAAAGCGCTAAAGTTTTGAGTTTCATGGTGTGTTCTCCTTGAAAGTGCGGTTAAAAATTCAGTTGTTTTTTGTAATAAAAAAGGCGGCAAGCCTTCGCCTGTCGCCTTTAATTTATGGATTATTTAGTACCGTAGGTATCGCCTAATCTTGCTTTGTGTTTGCCTTCTTCAACCATTACGATGAAGAGTAATAATACCGCTAAGACACCACCACCGATCATGACGTAGAAACCGCCGTCCCAGCCGTAATGTTGTGCTGCCCAACCGATAACAGCTGAAGCTGACACAGTACCACCTAAGTAACCGAATAAACCGGTGAAACCTGCTGCTGTACCTGCTGCTTTTTTCGGTGCAAGCTCAAGAGCGTGTAAGCCGATTAACATTACAGGACCGTAGATTAAGAAACCGATTAAGGTCATTAAGATGAAGTCAGTTAATTGATATGGGTTTTCATACCAAGCTGAGTAGTTTGCAAGCTCTGCTTCAGGTGTAGCTGGGTTCATCCAGTATGCTACAACTGCGGCTGTAGTTAAGATCATGAAGATGAAACCGGTTAAACCACGTTTACCTTTGAAGACTTTATCTGATACCCAACCACATAATAATGTACCTGGAACTGCTGCTAATTCATAGATTGTGTAAGCCCATGCGGTACCTTTGATGTTGAAGTGTTTTACTTCACTTAAGTAAACCGGAGACCATTTTAATACGCCGTAGCGGATTAAGTATACGAATACGTTAGCAATCGCGATGTACCATAACAATTTGTTTTTCAATACATAAGTTACGAAGATTTCTTTTGTGCTTAAATCGTTTTCGTAAGTTTTTTCGTTATAGTCATCTGGGTAGTCATTACGCCATTTTTCGATTGATGGTAAACCACAAGATTGTGGAGTATCACGCATCACGAAGTAAACTGGAATTGCACAGATCATTGCAGCAATACCCGGATAGTAGAGGGATTGTTGCCAAATATCTTTTGCTTGTGCTTCGACACCATGAGTGCTGAAGAAGACGGCACTCGCTAATAGCACCATTGCACCCGGCATCATACCACCGATGTTGTGCGCGGTATTCCAGATAGATACGATAGTACCGCGTTCTGATTTAGACCACCAGTGTACCATTGTACGACCACATGGAGGCCAACCCATACCTTGGAACCAACCATTTAAGAAGATCATTACCCACATGATGGCAACGCCAGAGGTTGCCCATGGGAATAAACCCATCATGGTCATACAAAGACCAGAAAGCAATAAACCAAATGGTAAGAATACGCGAGGGTTCGAACGGTCAGACATACCTGCCATTACGAACTTAGATAAACCGTAGGCAAGACCAGCCGCTGAGCCGATAACACCTAGTTGCGCTTTTGTGTACAAGCCCTGTTGAATTAAACCGGGTTGTGCTAAGTCAAAGTTTGCACGTACAAAATAGTAAGCAGCATAACCAAAGAAGATCCCTGCAAACACTTGCCAACGTAAGCGTTTATACGTGGAATCAATTTTATCCGCAGGAAGTTCCGCAATATGCGGTGCGGGTTTAAATGGTCCAAACATAATTTCTCTCCAAAATCATTTTAATTATGAGTCCACCCCCATAATGGGGATAGCGTGCATGATAAAAGAAAAATAGAAATTAAAAAGAGAAATAATTCAAAAATGTGATGCATTTCACAAAAAAAATTTTAACAAATGAGCGAATACGAAAATTATGTGATCTACTTCACAAAATAGCTTTCTTTTTCGCTCAAAATGTTGTGAATTTAACCGCTCTCCCATACAATAGCAGCAGACTTCGTAACAGTTTTTACGTTTCTTTTTATTAATATTTTGGCTTTGGGGGTAACAATGGGATTATCGCCTAATATGTATCGTGATGTGGGTGATTTTTCACCTATCTCGACGGATGTGATTATCATTGGTGGCGGTGCAACAGGTGCGGGTATTGCTCGTGACTGCGCATTGCGTGGAATTAACTGTATTTTATTAGAGCGTCGTGATATCGCGACAGGCGCGACAGGTCGTAACCACGGTTTGTTACATAGTGGTGCGCGTTATGCTGTAAACGATCAGGAATCAGCAGAAGAATGTATTAAAGAAAATAAAATTCTGCGCAATATCGCTCGTCACTGTGTGGATGAAACGGAAGGTTTATTTATCACCTTACCTGAAGATTCCCTTGATTATCAAAAAACTTTCATTGAAAGTTGTACCAAATCCGGTATTGAGGCAGTCGCCATTGATCCTAAACTTGCCAAAATTATGGAGCCATCGGTAAACCCAGATTTAGTCGGTGCCGTTGTTGTGCCTGATGGTTCTATCGATCCTTTCCGTTTAACCGCCTCCAACGTGATGGATGCCACCGAAAATGGCGCGAAAATGTTCACTTATTGCGAAGTGAAAAGCTTAATTCGTGAAGGTGGAAAAGTAATCGGTGTGGATGTTTACGATCACAAAAATCGCGTAAATCGTAAATTCTTTGCGCCATTAGTTGTTAATGCGGGTGGTATTTGGGGACAAGGTATCGCAGAATATGCGGATCTTAAAATCAAAATGTTTCCAGCCAAAGGTGCATTACTTGTCATGGGGCACCGCATCAATAAAATGGTGATTAACCGTTGCCGTAAACCAGCGGATGCGGACATTCTTGTGCCAGGTGATACCATTTGCGTTATCGGTACAACCTCTAGCCGTATTCCTTACGATCAAATTGATAACATGGAAGTGACCCCAGAAGAAGTGGATATTCTTTTCCGTGAAGGGGAAAAACTCGCACCAAGCTTGCGTCATACTCGCGTATTACGTGCTTATGCTGGTGTGCGTCCGTTAGTGGCGACAGATGATGACCCATCTGGTCGTAACGTAAGCCGTGGTATCGTGTTACTTGACCACGCAGAACGTGACGGCTTAGACGGCTTTATCACTATCACTGGCGGTAAATTAATGACTTATCGCTTAATGGCTGAATGGGCAACGGATCTTGTTTGTAAAAAACTCAACAAAACAGCACGTTGTACGACTGCAGAGCGTCCATTACCGGGTTCAAGTGAAAGCCGTGCAGAAACCAATCAGAAAGTCATTTCACTTCCAAGTCCGATTCGTTATTCAGCGGTGTATCGTCATGGTTCTCGTGCAACTCGGTTATTAGATAAAGAACGTCTTGATCGTTCAATGGTGTGTGAATGTGAAGCCGTGACAGCGGGTGAAGTACGTTATGCTGTTGATGAATTAAATGTGAATAACTTAGTGGATTTACGTCGCCGTACTCGTGTGGGAATGGGGACTTGCCAAGCTGAGCTTTGTGCATGCCGTGCAGCTGGCTTAATGCATCGTTTTGAAGTGGCAACGCCTCGCCAATCTACCACGCAATTAACCTCTTTCATGGAAGAGCGTTGGCGTGGTATTGAGCCTATTGCATGGGGCGAAGCGATTCGTGAAGCTGAATTTACTTCGTGGATGTATGGCAGTGTGTTGGGCTTAAATGATGTTCAACCGCTTGAAACTGATAAACAGCAAGGGACGGATAGCAATGAATTTTGATGTAGTGATTATTGGTGGCGGCCTTGCAGGTTTAACTTGCGGCATCGCCCTACAAGAACAAGGCAAACGTTGTGTCATTATTAATAACGGCCAAGCGGCGATTGATTTTGCATCCGGCTCATTAGATTTATTAAGCCGTTTACCAAACAGTGCGTTTGTTAAAAATATTCCTGAAAATTTGACCGCACTTGCAGCTCAATTACCACAACACCCTTATAGCATTATGGGTGCTGAACGTGTATTAGCGAAAGCGCAAGATTTCGAGAAATTAGCGGAATCATTAAATTTAGATTTAATTGGTTCAACCGCAGAAAATCATCTTCGTGTAACGGGTTTAGGTAGCTTACGCGGTGCATGGCTTTCACCAAATAGTGTGCCAACCGTGCAAGGCGAAACCCCATTCCCTTATAAAAAAATTGCGGTTTTAGGCATTGAAGGCTATCACGATTTCCAACCAGAATTATTAGCGGATAACCTCACGCTCAATCCACAATTTGCACATTGTGAAGTGAAAACAGGCTTTTTAAATATCCCTGAATTAGATCAGTTACGTGCAAACTCTCGTGAGTTCCGCAGTGTAAACATTGCTCAAGTTTTAGAATATAAACTGAAATTTGATGATCTTGTAGCTGAAATGAAAGAAGCTGCGAAAGGTAATGAAGCCATTTTCTTGCCAGCATGTTTCGGCTTAGAAAATCAAGAGTTTATGGAGTCACTTCGTAAAGCAACTGGCTTGCCATTATTTGAATTGCCAACTTTACCGCCTTCTTTATTAGGTATGCGTCAACGTATTCAATTACGTCATCGTTTTGAGAAATTAGGCGGACTCATGATGAATGGTGATAGCGCATTAAAAGCACATTTTCATGGCAACAAAGTTCGCGCCATTCAAACGCGTTTGCACGAAGAGGAAGAAATTACAGCTGAGCATTTTGTCTTAGCTTCTGGCAGTTTCTTCAGTAAAGGTTTAGTTTCTGAATTCGATAAAATCTACGAGCCCGTATTCCATTCAGATATCATCGGTGTAGAAGGTTTTAACGATACTGATCGCTTTACTTGGACAGATCACCGTTTCTCAAATCCACAACCGTACCAATCTGCGGGCGTGGCGATTAATGCGCAATGCCAAGTACAAAAGAGCGGTCAATATTTAACGAATTTATATGCGGTGGGTAATGTGATTGGTGGTTTCAATGCGTTAGAACTCGGTTGTGGTTCAGGCGTGGCAGTGGTAACAGCGCTTGCTGTTGCTGATGAAATTCTTCACAACACACATTAAGGAGGCGTTATGAACATTCAACAATTAATTGATAATGCAAAACAATCCCTTAATGCACCACAACATCATCATGCGTTTGATGAAAGCTTTGAGAGCTGCATTAAATGTACAGCGTGTACAGCAGTATGTCCGGTTTCGCGTCAAAATCCAAACTATCCAGGTCCAAAACAATCAGGCCCGGATGGTGAGCGTTTACGCTTAAAATCAGCTGAGCTTTATGATGAAGCATTGAAATACTGTACTAACTGTAAACGTTGTGAAATTGCGTGTCCGTCTGATGTAAAAATCGGCGATATTATCGTTCGTGCAAGAAACAAATACCTTGCTCAACAACACAAACCAGCCGTGCAAAAATTACGTGATGCGATCTTAAGTAACACCGATATTATGGGTTCACTTAACACGCCATTGGCACCGATTGTGAATACGATTACGGGCTTGAAAGCGACTAAATTTGTGTTGGAAAAAGCGTTAAAAATCAGCCGCCATCGTACATTACCAAAATATGCTTTCGGTACGTTCCGCAGCTGGTATATGAAAAAAATGGTGGAAAGCCAACAAAAATTCGAACGCAAAGTGGCGTATTATCACGGTTGTTATGTGAACTACAATAATCCACAATTGGGTAAAGAATTTATTCAAGTGTTCAATGCCATGGATATTGGCGTGGTGTTATTGGAAAAAGAAAAATGTTGTGGCTTGCCATTGAGCGTGAACCAATTCCCAGAACGTGCGAAAAAAATTGCGCAATTTAACACCGATTATATCGGCAAAATGGTGGATGAAAATGGCTTGGATGTGATCAGTGAAGCATCAAGTTGTTCCTTAAATTTACGTGATGAATATCATCATATTTTAGGCATCGACAATGCCAAGGTTCGTCCGCATATTCACATGGTGACACCATTCTTATATCAACTCTTTAAAGAAGGTAAAACCTTACCGCTTAAACCATTGAAATTGCGTGTGGCTTATCACACTGCATGTCACGTGGATAAAGCGGGTTGGGCACCATACACCTTGGAAGTGTTAAAACAAATTCCAGGTTTGGAAGTGGTGATGCTCCCATCACAATGTTGTGGTATTGCAGGAACATACGGTTTCAAAGAAGAAAACTACGAGGTTTCCCAATCTATCGGTAAAAACTTATTCGATAACATCAATGCAGGCGGATTTGATTACGTGATCTCTGAATGCCAAACTTGTAAATGGCAGATCGATATGTCATCTAACGTGACTTGTATCCATCCATTGACGTTATTGTGTATGTCGATGAATCAAGCTTAGTGAAAAGAGCGGAAACTGATAAAAAAGTGACCGCTCTTTTTGTTATTCAATCCAATATGGAGAATTAATTATGCAAAAAATCTTCAAGGTTTCCTTACTTGCGGTGCTTTCATCTCTTGCAGTAAACAGCTTTGCCAGCACGGCAGAAGTGAAAGTGCTTGAGCCTCAATTAAATTATCAACAACTTCTTACTCAAAGACAGGTTGTGGATGAGTTGCTTGAACAAGCAGTGAAAATCCAAAACTCACCGGCTCGTGTTTCAAATGCAGGTTTTACCGCGAAACTTCCTTCTAATATGGAGCGTATTGCGGATCTTTTATTAGAAGCGTATAAGCTTGAGCCTTATCGTGTGGATTTTTTGTTTGGTGCAGCGAATGCCAATATTTATAACGGCAATACAGATAAAGCCATTGAGCTTTACCAAAAAGTGCTTGATGTAGCGCCAGATGATGTGAAAGCACATACTTACTTGGCTGCATGGAATCGTTTTAAAGGTAATCAAGCGGAAACCACTAAACATTTAGAACGCTTAAAACAACTTTCCCCAGAAAGTGCGAGCAAATTAGAGAAAGTTTTTGCGGTGATTGATAAAGCGGCTAGTCAGCCAATTACTGACAAACTTGAAACCAAGTTACCGGCACAATCTGCAATTATTACATTGGGCTATGCCTTAAACCCAGATGGCAGTATGCATGATATTTTGGTACAACGTTTAGAGAAAACCCTAGAAATAGCGAATCAAAATCCCGATGCGTTAATTATTGTGACAGGCGGTGTACCGCAAAACAATAAAACCGAAGGGGATTTAATGAAGCAATGGTTAATTGAGAAAGGCGTGGATGCAAGCCGTATTTATTCGGATAACTATGCACGTTCAACTGTCGAAAATGCGCTTTTCTCTCGTTACTCTTTAGCAAAACATAAAATCAAACATGCAGTGTTGATTAGCTCGGGTAGTCATGTTCGTCGTGGACAAGCGTTATTTGAAATCGCCACGCAAGAATCCGGTCCACAAGGTCTTGTGATTGAAACAGTCGCCGCGTTAGATAAACCGTTAGATCAGTTACAAAAAATTACGGAGAAAGACTTGCTTGGTATCTATCGTGACAGCTTAAAAACCATGGGATTACCAATGTTTAACAGCGGGCCATTGCAAGATTAATTAATCTTTCCAAAAACAAAAGTGCGGTGAAATTTCACCGCACTTTTTTATTTTCTCGTTCGATTAAAGAATGTGTTGATATTGTTCTAACATTTCTTTCGGCCATACGCTTGATTGCACTTCACCAATGTGTTTTTTGTGAAGTAAAAGCATTGCCATACGAGATTGACCGATACCACCACCGATGGTGAGAGGTAATTTACCGTTTAATAAATCTTGGTGCCAATCCATTTTTAAGCGATCTTCATCACCGGTTAAACCAACTTGTAAACGTAACGCGGATTCATCCACACGAATACCCATTGAAGAAAGCTCAAACGCTTTACCTAAGTCAGCGTTCCACACCAAAATATCACCGTTTAAACCTTTGTAGCCATTTTCAGATTCTGTTGTCCAGTCATCGTAGTCTGGGGCACGGCCATCATGTGGTTTACCGTCTGACAATTTGCCACCGATACCAATTAAGAACACGGCGCCATATTCTTTACAAATGGCGTTTTCACGCTCTTTGCTTGAAAGATCTGGGTAGCGTTTCACTAAATCTTCGCTGTGAACGAAGGTGATTTCTTTCGGTAAGCTGGATGGAATGTCAAAGCGAGCTTCTACCGCTAATTCAGTTAAACGGATTGCACGATAGATAGAACGTACCGTTTCTTTTAAATAAGCAAAGTTACGACGACCTTCAGGAATCACTTTTTCCCAGTCCCATTGGTCCACATAAACAGAGTGAGTTTGATCCAATGAATCTTCATCTGGACGTAATGCTTTCATATGAACAAATAAGCCTTCCCCTTCTTTGAAGTGGAAACGAGCGAGAGTATGGCGTTTCCATTTAGCCAATGAGTGAACCACTTCATAAACCGCATTTGGGATACATTTCACGTTTACTTGAACAGCTTTCTCAATGCCTGATAAGTTATCTTGCATACCGTTGCCAACTTCACTAAGGATTGGACCTTGTACTTCGATAATGCCAAGTTGTTCAATCAAGTTTTGAGTAAAGGTGTTCTTCACAAAGCTAATTTCTTGTTGTTGTAAAATAAACGTCTTTTTCATATTTATCCTTCTTTTTATAATAACTGGTAAGATTTGTTGAGCATTATTCAATGAAATGACAAATTATTTCAAGTAATTTCTTTACATTGTTTTAAATGTTGAATATTATCAAAAATAAAGAAGATATTTTGAAAAAGATCTAATAAGGAGTGTTTTATGAACAATATCGATACACTTGATCGCCAAATTCTCCGTGTGCTGACTAAAGATGCACGTACACCTTATGCCGAAATGGCGAAAAGCTTTGGCGTGAGCCCAGGTACGATTCATGTTCGCGTAGAGAAAATGCGTCAATCTGGTTTGATTGAAGGCACAAAAGCGATTATTGATGAGCGTAAGCTGGGTTATGATGTATGTTGTTTTATTGGCATTATTTTGAAAAGCGCAAAAGATTACGAAAAAGTGATTAAAAAGCTCGATACCTTTGATGAAGTGGTGGAAGCCTATTACACCACGGGGAATTATTCGATTTTTATTAAAGTAATGACACACACGATTGCGGAATTACATTCCGTGTTGGCGACTAAGATTCAGCTGATTGATGAAATTCAATCGACGGAAACCTTGATTTCCATGCAAAATCCTATTTTACGAGACATTAAACCTTAATGTTATTGAAACAATAAAGGCGTGTATTAAACACGCCTTTTGCTTTTCTTGGATTAACGATAGCGATCGAGGAATTTGTAATAGAGTACGCCGATCTTGGTGGCTAAGTTTTTGAGGGATTTTCCACCGTAAAACGAAGGCACTTTCAATCCTTCAAAAATTCTCAAACGTTCGTCATTACCTAAAATTGCTTCTGCAATAATGCGTCCAGCAAGTCCAGTGAGAGCGACACCATGACCAGAATAGCCTTGAGCAAAATAAATGTGCGGTGAGATACGCCCGAAATGTGGGGTAGCGTTCATTGTCATATCAATCGGTCCTGCCCAACCATAATCAATTTTGACATTTTCTAATTGTGGGAAGACATGCAGCATATTGCGGCGCATAATCTGTACCATATCTTTTTCAGAACTCGAGTCACTACCAAATAACAAACGGTTATCTGCACTCAAACGATAGTAATCGAGCAAAATATTGTTATCGCAAACAGACATGCCATTGTTGATCACGGAATCAGCCGTGGCTTGATCTAAGGGTTCGGTCGCAATAATAAAGCTTTCTACTGGCAAAATTTTACGATTAATGCCGCGATGGATGGATTTTGGTAGTGCATCGATATAGGCATTGGTGGCTAAAATAACGTCTTGAGAAATGACCGCACTTTTATCGGTTTTGACTTCAATACAGCCTGATTTTTCGACTAAATCCACAACTGGGGATTGCTCGTAAATCTGCACGCCTAAATCTAAGCAGGCTTTTGCTAAGCCTAAGCAATAATTTAATGGGTGTAAGTGACCTGAATTACTATCGTATAAGCCGCCCACATAAATATCACTGCCTAAATGTTGTTTAAGTTTGGCTTTATCCCAAAGTTGCATTTTGTCATAGCCAAAAGTCGCGTGACTGGCTTTTTCCATTTCAATGAGATCGTCCATACGACGTTCATTTAATGCCAATGTGGCATAACCTTTTTTCCAATCGCATTGAATGCCATATTTCGCAATGCGTTCATCAATAATATCAATGGCTTCTAGCGACATATCCCAAAGTTTTTTCGCTTTATCAAAGCCTACTTGAGCAATATATTCATCAATGCCTTCTTCAAAACCGTTGATGGCTTGACCACCACTTCTACCAGATGCGCCAAATCCGACTCTTGCGCCTTCTAACACAATGACTCTCTTGCCTTTTTCCGCTAATTCGAGGGCGGCAGATAAGCCAAAGAAGCCTGCACCGATGACACAAACATCTGCTTCTTCTTGCTGAGTGAGAGGCGGCAGTTCAAAGGTTTGATTCCGACTATCGAGATAATAAGATTTGACGTGTTCTTGATGAGCAAATTCGAGCATAGTTGATGACTGATTAACATAAAATAGAGATAGGCGAAATCTTACCCTGATGGGAAAATATGTCAAACCTTTTGCAAAAAAGGTGCTATACTCCCCAAGTTTACATAGGTAAACGATTACTTAAGGTTTATTTTGATTGTCCTGAGGAGGTCAATAAATTGAAAAAAAATGCTGTTCAATACATTAAATCACTTTGTCTGTCTGCCGTCGCATTCGTCGCAACCTCTGCGGCATTTGCTGGTGAAAAACTTTATGTTTATAACTGGACTGACTATGTGCCATCTAATTTGGTTGCGGAATTTACCAAAGAAACCGGCATTGAAGTGATTTATTCAACATTTGAAAGTAATGAAGAAATGTATGCTAAATTGAAGCTGACCTCTAGTACAGGCAGTGGTTATGATTTAGTTTTCCCATCAAGCTATTACGTCAATAAAATGGCGAAAGAAAATATGTTACAAGAGCTTGATCACAGCAAATTAAGTAATTTTAAACAAATTCCAACAAACCTATTAAACAAGGAATTTGACCCAAATAACAAATATTCTCTGCCTTACGTTTATGGCTTAACCGGTATCGGTGTGAATGCAGATGATATTGACCCAAGCAAAATTACGAGTTGGGCTGATTTTTGGAATCCGGAATTTAAAGGCAAGGTATTATTAACCAGTGATGCGCGTGAAGTGTTTCACATTGCATTACTTTTAGATGGAAAATCACCAAATACCACGAATGAAGAAGACATTAAAGCGGCTTACGAGCGCTTAGTGAAATTGTTACCAAATGTAGTGACTTTTAACTCTGACTCGCCAGAAGTGCCGTTTGTTCAAGGTGAAGCTTCTATCGGTATGTTATGGAATGGTTCGGCTTATTTAGCACACAAAGAAAATCCAAGTATCCAATTTGTGTATCCAAAAGAAGGCGCGATTTTCTGGATGGATAACTACGCGATTCCAAAAGGTGCAAAAAACACAGAGGGCGCTTATAAATTTATCGACTTCTTACTTCGTCCTGAAAATGCGAAATTAGTGGTTGAAAAAATGGGCTTCTCAATGCCAAATGAAGGCGTGAAAGCGTTACTTTCACCTGAAATGGCGAATAACCCAACCTTGTTCCCATCTGCTGAACACATTGAAAAAGGCATTATGCAAGGCGATGTGGGTGAAGCCGTGGACATTTACGAAAAATATTGGAATAAATTAAAAACCAATTAATCAAATATTGATGAAAAGTGCGGTGAGTTTGACCGCACTTTTGCTTTGTAAAGGATGACAAATGAGTTTTCTTGAGCGACTTTTTCACGCAATCTTGTTTGAAACCACGGTTGTGTTGCTTTCTGTTTTCGCTGTGTATTTCTTTACAGAAGAAAGTGTTTCTATTCTCTTTGGGTCCATGGTACTGGTTTCCTTAACAGCCATGCTCTGGAATCTCATCTTTAATTATTTTCTTGATAAAGTCTTTACGGGGCCGCGAGAAAAGCGAGGCGTCATATTTCGTACTTTACATGCTATTTCATTTGAGGGCGGTTTGCTTATTTTCACCGTGCCGATCATTGCTTACTTTTTAAAAGTGGATTGGATTACTGCTTTTATGATGGATTTCAGCTTAACGGTGATGGTGACCGTTTATACCTTTATTTTTAATTGGGTGTATGATCACGCGCGATTGCTGTTTATTAAGCGTGAATGATGCTATAGGTAGGAGAAGAAATAAAAAAGTGCGGTCAAAATCTAAGATGTTTTTGATCGCACTTTAATTTTTTAAGGGCATTATAAAACGCCCTTTTATTTCTTAAAGTTTTTCCACTAACTCAATGGCTGCTCCAATATAGGTTGCAGGAGTGAGTTGTTGTAAACGTGCTTTTTCATCGGCTGGGATAGCCAGTTTTTCGATGAATTCACGCATTGCTTTTTCATCAACACGTTTACCACGAGTCAGTTCTTTTAATTTTTCATATGGTTTTTCAATGCCATAACGACGCATCACGGTTTGAATTGGCTCAGCTAAAACTTCCCAGTTTTGGTTGAGTTCATCACGGAGATGCTGTTCGTTCACTTCTAATTTGCTGATACCTTTACGCGTTGCGGCATACGCAATTAAGCAATAACCTAAACCCACACCTAAATTACGTAATACAGTGGAGTCGGTTAAGTCACGTTGCCAGCGAGAAATTGGTAATTTTTGACCTAGGTGAGTCATCACCGCATTGGCTAAACCTAAGTTGCCCTCTGAGTTTTCGAAGTCGATAGGATTTACTTTATGTGGCATGGTAGATGAACCAATTTCACCCGCAATAGTGCGCTGTTTAAAGTGATTTAACGCAATGTAACCCCATAAGTCACGATCGAAGTCGATGATGATGGTATTAAAACGTACCACGGCATCAAAGTATTCAGCAATGTAGTCGTGAGGTTCAATTTGAGTGGTGTATGGGTTCCAATCTAAACCCAATGAAGTGACAAACTCTTCGCTAAATTTGTGCCAGTTAATATTTGGATAAGCTGATAAGTGCGCATTGTAGTTACCCACGGCACCGTTAATTTTACCCAAGATTTCATTTTGTTGGAGTTGTTTGAATTGGCGTTTTAAACGGTAAACCACGTTCGCCATTTCTTTACCCACAGTACTAGGTGAGGCTGGTTGGCCGTGTGTACGAGAGAGTAATGGGATGGTTTTGTATTCGTTCGCTAGACGGGTGATTTCATCAATCAGTTTTTGCCATTCCGGTAAGATTACTTCTTCACGCGCTGTTTTTAACATTAAGGCATGAGAAAGGTTGTTAATATCTTCCGAGGTACAAGCAAAGTGAATAAATTCAGAGACTTTGGCTAATTCTGGTAAAGCTTCACTTTTTTCTTTTAAGAAATACTCAACCGCTTTGACGTCATGATTCGTGGTGCGCTCAATTTCTTTAATACGTTCAGCATCTTGAAGACTGAATTCTTCCACAATTTTATTAAGGTAATCGTTTGCTTCTTTGGACAAAGAAGAAACTTCTTGGATTTCAGCGGTCGCCGCCAATTTTTGTAACCAACGTACTTCCACGGTGACACGGAATTTGAGTAAGCCAAATTCACTGAAAATGCCACGCAATGCAGTGGCTTTATCTTGATAACGACCGTCAATCGGGGAAAGAGCGGTTAATGCGGAAAGTTGCATAAGAGTTCTCCAAGGATTAATTTAAAGTTAAGTAGAGTTGTCGTGCCGCTTGCACTAATTTTTTACGATGAAATAACAGCTGCCATTTGCTGCCGCCGACTTGACGCCACAAAACGGCAGAACGAATGCCGGCAAGTAAACACGCACGAATTTTGTCTTGCACGCTTTGTTGCTGCAAATGATATGCCGAACCAATAATGTGGATGCGTTTGCCTAAAGGGCTAATCGTATCGACATAAATGTTTGCCATGATAGAAAACATCTCATCATCAAATTGATTGTCGTGATAAGCAAGTTGCTCCGGTAAACGAGCAATACGGCGGCCAAGTTCTTGTTTGATTTCAGGTTGCTTGTTTAATTTGCTCTCTAACGCTAACAAGCTACCCCAATAATTTAATAAATTTTTGTCATTTAATTGGGTGAGTTGCTCGATAAGTGTGTTTAATCCCACTTTAAGATGTTGAACATCACCACCAAATACGGCTAATGTATCTTCGGGTTGAGTAATGAGAAGAGAATGAATGGTAGTTTGAAATGCATCTTGGTTATCAACTTCGCCTTTTTGTGCTAATTGACTGATTAATAAGACAGATTGACAAACACCGGCAAGTGCCAGAGCCATATCATTATAATTTTTCATTGGGATTATAGATTGTAAGCTGCAGAAATTTTGGGCGTAATATAGCATTTTTACACATTGTTTTGAACTCAATCATTAAAAAACGTCCTATCTTTTGTTATCATAGCGCCAATTCATTTTACAGAATAAAAGGATAACCAATGACAAAACCAATTGTATTCAGTGGCGTGCAGCCTTCCGGCGAATTAACTATCGGAAATTATTTAGGTGCACTCCGCAACTGGGTAAAAATGCAAGAAGATTATGAGTGTATTTTCTGTGTGGTGGATTTACATGCCATCACTGTACGTCAAGATCCTGCGGCACTTCGCAAAGCAACGCTTGATGTACTCGCACTTTACTTGGCTTGTGGCATTGATCCGAATAAAAGCACGATCTTCGTGCAATCTCATGTACCAGAACATACTCAACTAAGCTGGGTATTAAACTGCTACACTTATTTTGGTGAAATGAGCCGTATGACTCAATTTAAAGATAAATCAGCACGTTATGCCGAAAATATTAACGTGGGTTTATTTGACTATCCAGTTTTAATGGCAGCAGATATCTTACTTTACCAAGCGAAAAGCGTGCCGGTAGGGGATGACCAAAAACAACATTTAGAAATCACTCGCGATATTGCCGCTCGTTTTAATGCTCTTTATGGTGATATTTTCACGATTCCTGAAATTTTCTTAGGCAAAGCAGGCGCGCGTATTATGTCTTTACAAGATCCTGATAAAAAAATGTCAAAATCAGATGATAACCGTAATAACGTGGTGACCTTGCTTGAAGATCCAAAATCGGTGGCGAAAAAAATTAAACGTGCGGTAACAGATTCTGATGAACCACCTGTTGTACGTTATGACGTAAAAAACAAAGCGGGTGTGTCTAACTTATTAGATATCCTTTCTGCAGTAACCGATAAATCTGTGACAGAACTTGAAAAAGAATTTGAAGGCAAAATGTACGGCCACTTAAAAACAGCCGTTGCAGATGAAGTGTCAAACTTACTTACTGGTTTACAAGAACGTTTCTATCAATATCGTAATGATGAAGCACTTTTAGACGAGATTTTACGTCAAGGTGCGGAAAAAGCCCGCGTAAGAGCAAAAGCAACCCTTGATAAAGTGTACGAAGCCGTCGGCTTTGTTGCAGCAAAATAATTTTAAACTTAATAAGCCGTGTTCTATCACGGCTTTTTTAGATAAGGAGAAAAATATGGCCATTCAAACTGAAAAACCAATTGAATGTGTAGGTTGTAATACTTTCGATATGAAATCATTGTTTGATAACAGCGATTGTAGTTTACCTATCGAGCAGTTTTACGCCACTCGTCAAGATGCAGAAGGCGCATTGGAATATTTCACGTTAAAAGCACGTGATGTAGAAAGTGAACCTTGTCAAATTCAGTCTGAAATTCAACAGGTTGAAGAGGGATATCTACTTAAAGCGGTTTTCACATTCTGCTGCCAAGCTGAATTAGTGATTTTCCAAATGAAGCTTGTGTAAGTGATAACTTACTCTAGAAAACAGCGTTTTTTGTGACCGCACTTTCTGATATTTATGTTCCCCTGCATCGTATTATTCCTTTTTCTAATGTAGAAGGGCAGGGGAATCGTACCAGTATTTTCTTGCAAGGTTGTAAGTTAAACTGCCTTTATTGCCATAATCCAGAAACCATTCCTCGTTATGCGGAAGGAGCTCATCAAGTCAGTCTGCAGTATTTGTATGAGCAAGTGATGGAGGCGGTACCTTTCATTCGTGGTGTAACGGTTTCTGGCGGGGAACCCACCATTCACCATAAAAAGCTCGTACCATTGTTTCAAAAACTACATGAGGAAGGGCTAACTTGCTATTTAGATAGCAGTGGTTTCTTTGAGTTTGAACCAATTCGACCTTTAATTGATGTGACAGACAAATTTCTCTTTGACCTGAAAGGAGAAGGGCTTGGCTTGCAAAGTTTATGCTTTGATAGACAAAATCGCCAAGGCATTGTCCCTCAAAATATCATTCCTACTCATCAACATATCAAGCAAGAAAATTTAGATCGCAATTTGAAGAACTTGGCGCAATTATTGCCATTAAATAAAGTGGAAGAAGTGCGGTTAGTTTATGTGGCGAATTTTTTTGATGCAGAAAAGTTGGTGGAAAAAGTCGCTTCCTTATTGAAAGATTATCCGGATGTGTTGTTCAAAATTATTCGAATGCACACAAAAGGTGCTCGAGACGCTGAAGGGCTCAGCCCTTATGTCCCAACTGTTGAGCAGACCCAAGAACTTGAAAACTATGCGAAATCTTGTGGTCTGACCAAAATTGTGACCATTTTATAAGCAAACATATCGAAAAGTAGCAAAAATATTCCGACTTTTTACCGAAAAACAAGTAGAATAGGACAATTTTATTCACTTACTTATCTAACCAACCTAGGGGAAAAAAATGGGTATTTTAGGTAGCATTTTAGGCATTGTCGTATTACTGGTCATTGCCGTATTATTTTCAAATAATCGTAAGGCGATTAATTTACGTACTGTATTAGGGGCTTTGGCGATCCAAATCGGATTTGCGGCCCTTATTTTGTATGTGCCGTTTGGTCGAGATGCATTACAAGCGACGGCAAATGGTGTATCAAATGTTATCGCCTATGGTAATGAAGGGATTAACTTCGTCTTTGGTGGCTTATCGGATCCTTCAAATGCCGGCTTTATCTTTGCGGTGAAAGTGTTACCAATCATCGTCTTTTTCTCTGGTTTAATTTCTGTGCTTTATTACTTAGGCATTATGCAAGTTGTCATCAAAGTGATTGGTGGTGCATTGCAAGCCGCATTAGGCACATCTAAAGCAGAATCAATGTCTGCAGCAGCGAATATTTTCGTTGGCCAAACTGAAGCACCTTTAGTGGTTCGTCCTTACATTAAAAATATGACCCAATCTGAATTGTTCGCTATTATGGCGGGTGGTACAGCTTCTATCGCGGGTTCAGTGATGGCGGGTTATGCAGGAATGGGCGTGCCGTTGACTTACTTAATCGCAGCCTCTTTCATGGCTGCACCAGCAGGTTTATTATTTGCG
This sequence comes from uncultured Haemophilus sp., assembly GCA_902461185.1. Lineage (GTDB taxonomy): Bacteria > Pseudomonadota > Gammaproteobacteria > Enterobacterales > Pasteurellaceae > Haemophilus_D. The sequence goes on along the minus strand of CABPXD010000009.1, from coordinate 66,501 downwards.
AAAATTTTATTCCCGCAAACTGAACAATTTACCGATAAACAACCTGAAACGGATGATAGCGAAAAACCGACTAACGTGCTTGAAGCAATGGCAGGTGGTGCGAGTGCCGGTATGCAATTAGCGTTAAACGTAGGTGCGATGTTACTCGCTTTCGTGGGTTTAATTGCTTTAATTAACGGTATTTTAGGCGGCGTAGGCGGCTGGTTCGGTTACGGTGATTTAACGTTACAATCAATCTTTGGTTGGATCTTCAAACCATTAGCTTACTTAATCGGTGTATCTTGGGATGAATCTGCAATTGCGGGTCAAATGATTGGTATGAAGTTAGCGGTGAACGAATTCGTGGGTTACTTAGAGTTTGCGAAATACTTACAACCAGATACCGCGGTGGTATTAAGTGAAAAAACCAAAGCCATCATTACTTTCGCATTATGTGGTTTCGCTAACTTCAGTTCTATCGCAATCTTAATCGGCGGTATCGGTGGTATGGCACCAAATCGTCGTGGTGATGTGGCTCGCTTAGGTTTAAAAGCAGTTGTAGCGGGTACATTAGCTAACTTAATGAGTGCGACTATCGCAGGTTTATTCATCGAGTTAAGCGGCGTAGCAATGTAATTAAAATGTGGTGAATTTTGACCGCACTTTATCTCTCAACACCACGAATCGTTCGTGGTGTTGTATTTTAAAGCAGGCGAAAACGTTTGCTTAAATGATTTTTTATTTATCAACAAGAGGAAAAAATAATGACTCCACATATTAATGCTCCTGAAGGCGCATTTGCAGATGTTGTATTAATGCCAGGTGATCCGCTTCGTGCAAAATATATTGCTGAAACATTCTTAGAAGATGCGAAAGAAGTGACTAACGTTCGCAATATGTTGGGTTATACCGGTACTTATAAAGGTCGTCGTATCTCTGTTATGGGGCACGGTATGGGTATCCCATCTTGCTCAATTTATGCGAAAGAATTAATTACTGAATACGGTGTTAAGAAAATCATCCGTGTTGGTTCTTGTGGTGCTGTACGTATGGATGTTAAAGTACGTGATGTTATCATTGGCCTTGGTGCATGTACTGATTCAAAAGTAAATCGTATCCGTTTCAAAGATAACGATTTTGCTGCAATTGCTGATTTTGATATGGCACAAGCTGCGGTTCAAGCTGCAAAAGAAAAAGGTAAGCAAGTTCGCGTAGGGAATCTTTTCTCTGCAGACCTATTCTATACACCAGATTTTGAAATGTTTGATGTGATGGAAAAATACGGCATCTTAGGCGTAGAAATGGAAGCAGCTGGTATCTATGGTGTAGCAGCAGAATATGGTGCAAAAGCACTTTGTATCTGTACCGTTTCAGACCATATTCGTACACACGAACAAACTACTGCGGAAGAACGTCAATTAACTTTCAATGATATGATTGAAATTGCGTTAGAGTCTGTATTAATTGGTGATAAAGCATAATTTATCCGATTGATAGAAAAAACAAAAGAGCGGTCAATTTTAACCGCTCTTTTGTTTTTTCTACTTCGCTATTTTTCATACCAAATTCGGTTCACATAGAGCACCACTTTGCCCGAGGGTGTTTCCACATGAATTTCATCATCAACGCCTTTTCCAATTAAGGCACGTGCGACGGGAGAATCAATGGAGATCCAGTTTTTAGCGGGATCGAATTCATCGCAGCCAACAAGGCGATATTGCTTCACTTCACCTTCTTCATCTTCTAGCTCAACCCATGCACCGAAAAACACTTTGCCTTCTTGTTTTGGGTGGTAATCCACGATTTGTAACACTTCTAAGCGTTTGGAAAGGAAACGCACACGGCGATCAATTTCACGTAAGCGACGTTTACCGTAAATATATTCCGCGTTTTCACTGCGGTCACCAAGCGCTGCAGCATCTGAAACCGCTTGGGTAACTTTAGGGCGTTCTTCTTTCCACAAAAATTTAAGTTCTTGGTCAAGCGCAAGCCAGCCTTGACGGGTAATGTAATTTGATTTTGCCATGATAAAAATAAAAGAAATTTTTTTGAATTATATTTGAGCCTGTTGTCTAAAACCAGTATTCTATGCCCGTTTTTATCGAATCCTTTAATAACAAAGAAGTATGACAATGTTAAATCAACAAATTAGCCAAATTATTGCGGCAGAATTAACCGTTCAACCCCAACAAATCCTCGCCGCCATTCAATTATTAGATGATGGCAATACCATTCCATTTATCGCCCGTTATCGTAAAGAAGCCACAGGTGGCTTAGATGATACCCAACTTCGTCATTTTGAAACTCGTTTAATTTATTTACGTGAATTAGAAGATCGTCGTCAAACCATCTTGAAATCTATTGAAGAGCAAGGGAAATTGACCGATGAATTGCGTGACAAAATCCATGCAACACAAAGTAAAACTGAATTAGAAGATTTGTATTTGCCATATAAACCAAAACGTCGCACGAAAGGGCAAATTGCGATTGAAGCCGGTCTTGAGCCATTGGCTGATTTACTTTGGAACGAGCCGAAGAATGATCCTGAAACGGCAGCCGCTGAATTTGTAGATGCTGATAAAGGTGTAACAGACACCAAAGTCGCACTTGATGGCGCTCGCTATATTTTAATGGAGCGTTTTGCTGAAGATGCGGGCTTATTAGCGAAAGTCCGTGATTATTTAGCAAAAAATGCCGTTATTGTATCCAAAGTGATCGAAGGCAAAGAAACGGAAGGCGCAAAATTCCAAGATTATTTCGACCACCAAGAATTATTGAAAAATGTGCCTTCTCACCGTGCATTAGCCATGTTCCGTGGACGTAATGAGGGCATTTTACAATTAAGCTTAAATGCAGATCCCGATGCAGAAGAGGGAAGTCGTCAAAGTTATTGTGAAGAGATTATTCGTGATTATTTAGATGTCCGTTTCACGGGGCAGCCTGCAGATAAATGGCGTGAGCAAGTGATTGCGTGGACATGGAAAATCAAAGTTTCGTTGCATTTAGAAACGGAATTAATGGCAAGTTTACGTGAAAAAGCAGAAGAAGAGGCCATTGATGTTTTTGCTCGAAATCTGACCGCACTTTTAATGGCGGCACCAGCTGGCGCGAAAAGCACTATGGGCTTGGACCCAGGCTTACGTACAGGTGTTAAAGTCGCCGTAGTAGATAACACAGGTAAATTATTAGATACCACCACCATTTATCCACACACGGGGCGTGAAGCCGAAGCGCAAGTGGCGATTTTCAGCTTAATCCGCAAACATAACGTGGAATTAATTGCCATTGGTAATGGTACGGCTTCTCGTGAAACTGAACGTTTTGCGAAAGAAGTCATTAAAGAAATCAAAGAAAATAAACCACAAACCGTTGTAGTGAGTGAAGCTGGCGCATCGGTTTATTCTGCTTCTGAATTTGCGGCAAATGAATTCCCGAATTTAGATGTCTCTTTACGCGGTGCGGTATCTATCGCCCGTCGTTTACAAGATCCATTGGCGGAATTAGTAAAAATCGAACCGAAAGCTATTGGTGTAGGGCAATATCAACACGATGTAAACCAAACCCAACTTGCGCGTAAACTTGATGCGGTGGTGGAAGACTGTGTAAACGCGGTAGGTGTGGATTTGAATACGGCATCCGCGCCGTTACTTGCTCGCGTGGCAGGGATGACGAAAACCTTAGCGCAAAACATTGTGGAATACCGTGATGAAAATGGGCGTTTTGAAAGCCGCAGCGAATTGAAAAAAGTGCCACGTTTAGGGCCAAAAGCCTTTGAGCAATGTGCAGGCTTTATGCGTATTGCAGGCGGGAAAAATCCACTTGATGCTTCAGGTGTTCACCCAGAAGCTTATCCTGTGGTTGAAAAAATCTTGCAAGCCACCGCGCAATCTATTCAAGATTTAATGGGCAATGCCGGTGTGGTACGTCAGCTTGATGCAAAACAATTCATTGATGAGCAATTTGGTTTACCGACTGTTCAAGATATTTTCAAAGAATTGGAAAAACCAGGGCGCGATCCGCGTGGTGAGTTTAAAACTGCGGTATTCGCAGAAGGCGTGGAAGAAATCACCGATTTAAAACCAGGTATGATTTTAGAAGGTACCGTCACCAATGTGACTAACTTCGGCGCATTTGTGGATATTGGTGTTCATCAAGATGGTTTAGTACATATTTCATCATTAAGCGATAAATTCGTGGAAGATCCACATCAAGTGGTGAAAACTGGCGATATCGTGAAAGTGAAAGTGTTGGAAGTGGATGTGCCGCGTAAACGTATTGCGCTGACAATGCGATTAGATGAAAGTGCGGTCAAAAATGACGGCAAATCTGACCGCACTTTAAGTACAAAAGCAAGAAGCAATGCGCCTCGCCAAGATCGTCATCCAAGAGGAAATAGTGCGATGGGCAATGCCTTTGCCGATGCGTTGAGAAATTGGAAAAAATAATTTCGTCATTTAGATGAACATTGTGGCCAAATAGGCGTACAATAAAGGGGATCTGGTCAATCATCCAATCCCCTTTTTTATTTCAACGAAAGGAATATTCTTATGGAAAAAGGTATTCTTGGGCCGCATGAAGGCAAGGAGCTGGAATTAATGTTAAGGGGCGAAAAGCAAGTGGCATTATTCAATCAGGAGCTCGGTATTCCTGACGCCTTTCTCCCTTATCTTGAGCTAGGAATGCTTCATTCAAAAACGGTGCAACGTCATGTTAATGATGTTTGCTTAACTGATTTTATTGTCTATTTACCTCAATCTCTTGCACTCGCTGAACAAATGGAAGTGTTACTTCCTGCAAGCACTGTGAATGGTTTTGATCCAAAAGTAGAACGTGAAATCGGCCGAATTCTTGGCTACCGAGAAAAAGACATCGAATACTACATTCAGCATTTTCAAGATAATTTAGAGAAGTATCGGCAGCAATATAGTTGATTGATGAAGTAATTTAAAAGCCTCTTAACTTTATCATTTATTATGTTAGAGGATGAAATTGTGATTATGAATGTTGAGAGATATATTGAAGTATATAGTAATGAAACAGATGAGTTGCTTTATTCTTATAAAATAACAATTCCTGATCATCTAGTTATTGAGATAGTTTCACCTGATGAGGATGATGAATTTGCATTTTTTTCATATATCCTGACTCAGGAGAAAGTTATTTCCCTAGGCGGTAGACATATTATAGATGAATATCATCACAAAGATGTTGGATATTATGTTGCCTGTTATCAAGCATAGGATATATAGATACCAAATAAAAGTGCGGTCAAAAAACAAGTAATTTTGACCGCGCTTTTGTTTCCAAAGATGATTATTTTAAGTAAACCTTATAATTTCACATTCAACTTTTCTATAAAAATATCACTATAGATAGCATAACAAGTCAAAGTGGTAAATTAGGTAATTTTTTAATGTATACTAGATCTAAAGGAACTAATATTATTGTTAATAAGGTAAATTGATATGAATAAACCAAAAGCTGTTTTAGTTGGAGTGAATAATGAATTCTTATTAGTGACCTCTATTATTAGAGGGATGATTGGAATGACAGATCCAGATCAAGATTTTATTTTTAATGAAGTTGATATTTCTGATTTAGATCTAGGAAGGTTAATTAAAGAAAAGCTTAATGAAAGTAAAGAAGTTTCGTTCGAAGAGTTTCAGGCTATCTTTAATTCTGAAAAAATGAAAGGACTACAAAAAAATCTCGAAGAGGAGATGAAAAAACGCTATGGATACAAAAATAAAAAATCTATCTATAAGGATATGTCTTCTTTATCTTTAGAGCAGGATGATTTATATATAACTATTTCGCCTCTTCATCAAGATTCTTTAGATGGAAGTACAGGAATTTCACTTCCTGACAATTCACCATTAGAATTTAAATATGACAAGAATATTTCAGATGAAGAATTAGGAAAAGCCGTAAGACAAGCCTTGACGTATTGTACGAGTATTTATCGGTAAGATATTTCCAACAAAATATAAAGTGCGGTCAAAAACACAAGCGATTTTAACCGCGCTTTATTATTGGCTAGAAGGGATTATTCCGCGTCTTCTTTTGCCCATTCTAATGAGCGTTTAACGGCTTTTTTCCAGCCTTTATAACGACGTTCACGTTTTTCTTCATCGTTATCTGGGGTGAAGGTACGTTCTACACGCGCTTTGTCGTGAAGCTCGTCTAAATCTTTCCAGAAACCAACCGCAAGACCAGCAAGATAAGCTGCACCAAGTGCAGTCACTTCTTTCACCACTGGACGTTCTACATTCACATCTAAAATATCTGCTTGGAATTGCATTAAGAAGTTATTGTTGGTTGCGCCGCCATCGACACGTAAATATTGTAAGCGTTGACCTGAGTCAGATTGCATTGCTTCTAACACATCACGGGTTTGATAAGCGATAGATTCAAGGGTTGCTCGTACAATATGGTTACGGTTAGAACCACGAGAAAGACCAAAAATTGCACCGCGTGCATACGGATCCCAATATGGTGCACCTAAACCAGTGAAGGCTGGAACAACATATACCCCGTTGCTATCAGGGACTTTTTGTGCGAAGTATTCGGAGTCGTGGCTGTCATGAACGATTTTGAGTTCATCACGTAACCATTGGATTGAAGCGCCAGCAATAAATACAGAACCTTCAAGTGCGTATTCAGGTTCGCCTTTAGCGTTACAAGCGATAGTGGTTAATAGACCATTTTTAGAGGTAATAGCTTTATCACCGGTGTGTAGCAACATAAAGCAGCCAGTACCATAGGTGTTTTTCGCTTGGCCTGCGCGTGTGCATAGATGGCCGTAAAGTGCCGCTTGTTGATCACCCGCAATACCCGCAACAGGAATACGCACGCCGCCTTTACCCCCGATGTTGGTTTGGCCATACACTTCGGAAGAATTACGCACTTCAGGCAACATTGATCGTGGAATATTTAATAATTCCAACATTTTGTCATCCCATTTTTTCGTATGGATGTTAAATAACATGGTACGGGATGCGTTGGTGTAATCCGTTACGTGAACACGGCCTTGGGTTAATTTCCACACAAGCCAGGTATCCACGGTACCGAATAGAAGTTCGCCACGTTCAGCTTTTTCACGAGCACCTTCTACATTGTCTAAAATCCATTTCACTTTTGTACCAGAGAAATAGGGATCCACCACTAAGCCCGTGGTATTGCGGATATAGTCTTCGTGACCATCCGCTTTAAGTTTGTCTGTAATATCTGCAGTACGACGACATTGCCACACAATCGCATTATAAATCGGTGTGCCGGTTGCTTTTTCCCACACAATGGTGGTTTCACGTTGGTTAGTAATACCAATTGCCGCGATTTCGTCAGAGGTAATGCCTGCTTTTGCAACGACTTCGTTTAATGTTGAACTTTGTGTAGCCCAAATTTCCATTGGATTATGTTCCACCCAGCCTGCGCGTGGATAAATTTGTGTAAATTCACGTTGGGCGATTTCGACAACATTCGCATTGTGATCTAATAATACTGCACGAGAGCTTGTGGTACCTTGGTCCAAAGCGATGATGTATTTTTTGTCTGTCATGGTTCTATTCCTTAGAGTGCTCGGCACTCTCATTAAATGAATGAAGAAATTTTGAGCTTAAACGAACAAATTGCGAACCTAACTTAATTGAATTCGAATCTAATTGGAACAAGCAATGTTGGGTTTTGTGATTAGCATCACAGATTTTTCTCTGAAGATATGCAATCGATTGCGTTAACGTACAAAATAATGTGATCCCTCTCTCATTTTTAGAAAATAGATCGGTTTATCTATTGAATTAATTGGTTAAAACTAGATAATAAGGCCACTCACTTTGAGTATCTCAATATTTGATCAAACAACGAAACGAATTGCAAAGCAAGATTTCTTCAATGAAATCATTAAGTTAATCATTATTTGGAGATTCTCTTATGAATGCCTATTTTGCAGAATTTTTTGGCACAGCACTTTTAATCCTTTTAGGTAACGGTGTGGTAGCCAACGTATGTTTAAATAAAACGAAAGGGCAAAGTTCTGGTTGGATTGTGATTACTACCGCGTGGGCATTTGCAGTGTATGTGGCCGTCGTTGTGACAGGTCCTTACAGTGGGGCGCACTTAAATCCAGCGGTAACACTTGGTGTGGCAATGAAGGGAGCATTTGCTTGGGAACTGGTCCCTGGCTACATCGCGGCACAAGTTGTGGGGGGCATGGTAGGTGCGTTGTTGGTTTACATTCTCTATAAAGATCACTTTGCAGCGACCGAAGAAGAGGGTTTAAAACGCGCTTGTTTCTGTACCGAACCTGCAATTCGTAACTATCCAATCAACTTAGTGAACGAAATCGTTGGCACCTTCGTACTTGTCTTCGTAATTTTCTATCTTGCAGGGGCAAACATCACTTTACCTGGCACGGCAGAGAGCACGCCAATTGGTTTAGGCTCTATCGGGGCATTACCAGTTGCGATTTTAGTTTGGGCAATTGGTTTAAGTTTAGGTGGAACAACCGGTTATGCGATTAACCCAGCTCGAGATCTTGGTCCACGTTTAACCTTGGGTCTTTTCCTTGGTGGCACATTAAAGGCCAAAGCAGACTGGGGATACAGTTGGGTTCCTGTTGTAGGTCCGTTTATCGGTGCGGCGTTAGCAGCAGTATTCTACAACGCAATTATGTAATTCATTCAAATAGAAAGAGCGGTCAAAATTCATGATGTTTTTTGACCGCTCTTTTTATATTTAGGGGGTTGATTAAATACAATAATCTTCGAATTCCATTGGCATTTTAGCTTGCAATAAGAATTGTTTGGTGCGTTCTTGCTGTGGATGACTGAAGAATTCAGCCGCGGTATTTTGTTCAACTACCTGACCATTTTCCATGAGAATCACGCGATCTGCCACATCTTTGGCAAAATTCAATTCATGGGTGACGATAATCATTGTCCAACCTTCTTGTGCGAGCATTTTGAGTGCTTGTAACACTTCACCGACGAGTTCAGGGTCAAGAGCGGAAGTAGGCTCATCTAACAAGATAATATCGGGTTTAACGGCTAAAGCACGGGCGATCCCGACACGTTGCTGTTGACCACCAGAAAGTTGAGAGGGATATAAATCCGCTTTTGCTTTTAAACCAACTTTTTCCAACAATGCCAAGGCTTTTTCACGTGCAATCTCTTTAGGTTGTTTTTGCACAACCACCATCCCTTCCATCACATTTTCAAGTGCCGTGCGGTGGGGAAATAGATTGTATTGTTGGAATACCATTGAAGAACGACGACGCAATTTTAGTTCATCGGCTTTGCTGATCTTCTTGCTGAAATCAATAGTTAAGTTTCCATCGGTAAATGCTAATACTCCTTTTTCTGGGCGTTCGAGCAAATTTAAACAGCGTAAAAAAGTCGTTTTGCCTGAACCTGATGGACCCAGAATGGCAACCACTTCGCCTTTATTAATTTCAAAATCAATGCCTTTTAATACATGGTGGCCATTAAAACTTTTCTGAATATTCGTGACTTTTAACATAACCAGTCCTTATAAATGGCGAGAAAGGCGTTTTTCTAAGCGGGTTTGCCCCATTGACAGCACAAAACAGAATACCCAATAAATGAGAGCCGCTTCGCTGTAAATTAAAATAAACTCATAGTTTTCAGCCGTGATGTTTTGTGCCACACGAAATAATTCCGCAATCCAAACGAGCGAAGCGAGAGACGTATCTTTCACTGTGCTAATGAATGTGTTTGATAGCGAAGGGACGGAAATACGTAAAGCTTGAGGCATAATGGTACGCACAAAAGCTTGTGTGTAATTCATGCCTATCGCATAAGAGGCTTCCCATTGACCTTTAGGAATCGCAAGAATGGAGGCCCTCACCGTTTCTGCCGCATAAGCACCAATGTTAATGGAGAATGCAATAATTGCGGTTGGGAAAGGTTCAAGTTTGATGCCAACTTCAGGTAAACCGTAGAAGATAATGAAGATCTGCACCAACATTGGCGTGCCGCGAATAATTGAAATATAAGTGCGACAAATACCCTGTAGAATTTTGGTCATTAAATTGGGATGGGGTAATGTGCAAATCACAGCCACGATAACCGCAATGAATAAACCGCAAAAGAAGGAAATGACCGCCAGGGGAATCGTATATAAAATTGCCCCTTCCATCATAGGCCAAAACGAGCTGATTACATAATCAGCTCGTTCTGTGGTCATAAATGGAAGGCTGGCTAACCAATTATTGAGTAATGTCATCGCCAAACCATTTGATTGAAAGTTGTTTTAAAGTTCCGTCTTTGCGTAGTTCTTCAAGTGCTTGGTTCACTTTTGCAATAAGCGGTTCTTCACCTTTCAAGAAAGCAAAACCGGTCGGGATTTTTTTATCACTTTCTACAGCAATTTTTAAGCCTGCATTAGGTTGTTTTTTGAAGTAATCTAATACTGCTAATTTATCGTTTACTGTTGCATCAACACGACCTTGTTTTACCGCTTCAAGGTTTTGCGCTAAGCTATCAACGGTTACAATAATTGCACCATTATCACGTGCATCTTTGCTCCAGTTACTGGTTGCAGATTGTGCAGATTTTTTACCTTTTAAATCAGGGAATGATTTAATGCTATCGTTATCAGCTTTCGTCACGATTACGCCAGCAGAGTAGTTATAAGGTGCACTGTAATCATATTTTTTTAAACGTTCTGGGCTTGGATTGGTTTGGTTCGCAATAACATCAAAGCGTTTTGCGTTCAAACCTGCATACATGCCGTCCCAAGCGGTTTCTTTAAATTCGACTTTCCAACCTAATTTTTGCGCAACTTTTTCGATAATTTCCACATCGAAACCTGTTAACTTGCCATCTTTATCGTGGAAAGTAAATGGTGCGTAAGTACCCTCAGTACCGACTAATAAGGTTTTAGTTTGTTCAACGCGATCAGCAATTTCACCGGCGTTAGCAAAAGTAGAAAGGGCTAATCCTGCCGCTAAAAGTACGGTGCTAAAAAATGATTTTTTCATAAGTATTCCTTTTTTAGATAAATAACGAAAGTGAAATGAATTATAAGAAGCGAAAAAGAAAAGAAAAGTATTATTTATTTATGAATTATTTCTTTTCGTTATATCAAATAAAAACTGTTTAATTAATAAACAAAAAAGGTCTGTAAAAACAGACCTTAGATAAAATGAATTCAATCAATAGATTAAGCTTCAATACCTTCGAATAACGCCGTACTTAAATAACGTTCTGATGCAGAAGGTAAGATCGCGACGATTAACTTATCTTGGAATTCAGGTAGTTTTGCTAAGCGGTCAGCCGCAGCCACTGCAGCACCTGAAGAAATACCCGCAAGAATACCTTCTTCAGCCATTAAGCGACGAGCGGTCGCAATTGCCGTATCGCTATCTACAGTTTCCACGCGATCGATGAGCGATAAATCCAAGTTTTTTGGAATGAAGCCCGCACCGATACCTTGAATTTTGTGTGGACCTGGTTTTACTTCTTGACCAGCAAGGGTTTGGCTAATAACAGGTGATTCTGTTGGTTCAACCGCCACAGAGGTGATTTTTTTACCGTGATCTAATTTGATCGCACGGGAAATACCGGAGATTGTACCGCCGGTACCCACACCAGCCACTACGACATCAACTTTACCTTCAGTACCTTTCCAGATTTCTTCACCAGTAGTTTGACGGTGAATGTCCGGGTTTGCTGGGTTTTCAAATTGTTTTAGCATCACATAATGATTTGGGTTAGACGCCACAATTTCTTCAGCTTTGGCAATCGCACCTTTCATCCCTTTAGAGCCTTCAGTAAGCACGAGATTCACACCTAAACCACGTAATAAACGTTTACGTTCAAGACTCATGGTTTCAGGCATGGTTAAGGTGATTTTGTAACCGCGTGCTGCTGCCACATAAGCTAAAGCAATACCGGTGTTACCGCTGGTTGCATCTACAATTTCTTTACCCGCTGTTAAAATGCCGTCTTTTTCTGCTTGCCAAATCATATTGGCACCAATACGGCATTTCACGCTAAAGCTTGGGTTACGACCTTCAATTTTTACGACAACGTTACCATTGTGTCCGAAGTGTTTTAAACGAACTAATGGCGTATTACCGATTGAGTATGAGTTATCTGCATAAATTGTCATTTTACTGTCCTTTTATATTTTGGAATGAGTTGATGCAGTAGTTATAACATTGGCTTTTATATAAAAAAAATAGTTAATAGCTATATTTTATAACTAAATGCTATTTATTCACGATGTTATTTCCTGAAGGCTTAATTTCTGTACTCGTAGAACGTGTCACAATTTGTGTTGAACCGGAAGTGCGGTCAAAATTCATATCAAATTTTAATTGTGAGCGATAATTTTCGACCCACATTACCGTTGCACCACAGACCGCCACAGGAATAATTACTAAGTTCACAATTGGCAATGCCGTACAAAGAGTAATTAATGCCCCGAATGTCAAGCTTTGAGAACGTCTTTCGCCTAACGCATTTTTCATAATGCCAAAAGAAATTTTATGGTTATCAAACGGGTAGTCACAGTACTGAATCGCCATCATCCAACAGGTAAATAAGAATGTCAGCACAGGAATAATGGTTTGTCCAATAACAGGGATAAAACTTAATAAGAACAAGCCCACAAATTTCGGTAAGCTGTACCATAGTTTTTGCCATTCACGATTTAGCATACGTGGCACATCTTTCATAATTTCGGCAAAACCATCATCATTAACGGCTTCACCGGTCAGCATTTTTTCGACTTTTTCTGCCAATAATCCATTAAACGGCGCGGCAATAAAGCCTGAAAGCGTTGTAAAGGCAAAATAGAAAAATAAGAGAATTGAGCCAATAGACAGCACGAGCAAAATCACGCTTAAAAAGCTTAGCCAATCTGGAATAAAGCTCATCACCCAGTCAATCATCGTGGATATTTGTGAGACAAATAGCCAGAATAAGCCTGTAAGCAGAACGACGTTAAGTAAAATCGGCATAATCACAAAACGGCGCAGACCTTTTTGCGTAATGAAATGCCAACCCATCACGAAATGATTGAAAGCAGATTTTATTTCATTTTGATCGATCATCATTGTTCCTTTAAATTGAAAAGTAAAAAATACAAAATGTCATAGAAAGACAATATTTTTTGAGAAAAATTCCATCTCATCCCTTTTAATATCTTGTTTGCTTTCCTATTTTTTCACCTGTGGAAATGTGATAGGATTAGCAAAAATCATTGCGTTAAGGAGCAACAAAAATGGACTTAAATACCATTTTGATTATTTTAGGGGTAATTGCTTTAATTGCCTTAGTGGTACACGGATTATGGTCAAATCGCCGTGAGAAATCAAAATATTTTAAAAGCGCGAATACATTTAACCGCACTTCTAAAAACGGTGAGGTCAATCCTTTTTCGCAAGCTGCTGATCCTAATGCGGATATTCGTTTAACACATCGTGCTCAAGCGGCACAGCCTGTACAACAAAGTGTTCAACCTAAAGTGGCACCACAGGCAGCAAGCCAACAGAAATTTAATTTTGATGAGCAACGTGCTCAAGTGGATGCGCGTCAAATAGAAAAAAGCGTGGATGATATTAAAATCTCTCTACCAAATCAGCCGGTTTATGAGATGAATACGGCGCAACCTGCTCCTGCGCCAGCTCCACAGCCTGAACCTGTGGTTTATCCTGAAACGAATGTACAACCGAAACCACGTGTGGCAGAAATGACAATCGAAGAATTAGAAGCACAAAGCAATGATTTTGATGGTGTAAATTCTTCTTCGCCTGAATTACGTGAGCAGTTAGCCGAGATGTCATTAAATTCAACTCAAGAGCCTACTCATGAGAACGTACATTTTAACTATCACGAACCGGTAGAAGTGGAAAAACCAAAACAAACCACTGGCTTTGTTCAACTTTATGTGATTTCAAATCAAAATTGTGAATTTTATGGTCCGCAGTTATCTCAATCGTTAGAAAACTTGGGATTCATTTTTGGCGAGCGTCAAATGTATCACCGCCACTTTGATTTAAGTGTGGCAAGCCCAGTGTTATTTAGTGTGGCAAACATTGAACAGCCAGGTACGTTTGATTATTACAATATGGCAGAGTTTTCAACTATGGGTGTGGTACTCTTTATGCAGTTGCCTTCTCCAGGTAATAATTTGGCGAACTTACGCATGATGATTCGCGCAGCGAAAACCATCGCAGAAGATTTAGGTGGTGTGGTATTGACTGATCAGCAAGAGATTTTTGATGATGTAGCTGAGCAAGATTATTTATCTCGCATCGCATAAAACGCACGAAAAAATAACCGCACTTTGGGCGAGCCGATGGTTCGCCCATTTTAATTCAATGAGTAAACCGTTAGAGAACATTATGAGCCTTCAGCAACAAATTGATACATTACGTCATGATCTTCGTCGTTATGAATATGAATATCACGTATTGGATAACCCAACCATTCCGGATGCGGAATATGACCGTTTATTTCATCAACTTAAAGCCTTAGAAGCCGCTCATCCGGAACTCATTACGGCTGATTCACCTACTCAACGCGTAGGCGCTAAACCACTGTCAGGCTTTGCACAAATTCGTCATGAAATTCCAATGCTGTCTTTGGATAATGCCTTTTCCGACGAAGAGTTTTATGCATTCGTAAAGCGCATTGAAGATCGTCTTATTCGTTTGCCTGAACCGCTTACTTTCTGCTGTGAACCTAAGTTAGATGGTTTAGCGGTGAGTATTTTGTATGTGAATGGCGTACTGACTCAAGCTGCAACCCGTGGTGATGGGACGACAGGGGAAGATATTACTGCCAATATTCGCACGATTCGAAATATTCCGTTGCAGCTTTTAATGGACAATCCACCCGCACGTTTAGAGGTGCGCGGTGAAGTATTTATGCCACACGCAGGCTTTGAGCGTTTAAATCAACTGGCGTTAGAGAAAGGTGAGAAAACTTTTGCTAACCCGCGTAATGCTGCAGCGGGATCGTTGCGCCAGCTCGATCCGAAAATTACGAGTAAACGTCCATTGGTCTTGAATGCTTATAGTATTGGTATTGCTGAAGGGGTAGATTTACCGAATACACATTATGATCGTTTGCAATGGTTGAAGTCTATTGGGATTCCAGTAAACCCAGAAATCCGTTTATGTAACGGCACAGATGAAGTGTTGGATTTTTATCGTGATATTCAAAATAAACGCAGCTCTCTTGGCTACGATATTGATGGCACCGTGCTGAAAATCAATGATATTGCGTTACAAGAGAAATTAGGTTTTATCTCAAAAGCACCGCGTTGGGCAATTGCTTATAAATTCCCTGCACAAGAAGAATTAACTCGCTTAAATGACGTGGAATTCCAAGTAGGCAGAACGGGGGCAATTACTCCAGTAGCCAAATTAGAGCCTGTATTTGTGGCTGGGGTAACAGTAAGTAATGCTACATTACATAACGGCGATGAAATTGAACGCTTGGATATTGCTATTGGCGATACAGTGGTCATTCGCCGTGCGGGGGATGTGATCCCACAAATTATCGGCGTATTACACGACCGTCGCCCAGCAGATGCGAGACCGATCATTTTCCCTAAAACTTGTCCTGTATGTGATTCGGCCATTGTTCGTATTGAAGGCGAAGCCGTTGCACGTTGTACTGGAGGCTTATTCTGTGCAGCACAGCGTAAAGAAGCGCTTAAACATTTCGTTTCTCGTAAGGCAATGGATATTGATGGTATAGGGGGTAAATTAATTGAGCAGTTGGTGGATCGTGAATTAATTCATACGCCAGCTGATTTATTCAAGTTAGATTTAACCACACTGACTCGTTTGGAAAGAATGGGTGCAAAATCTGCTGAAAATGCATTGGCTAGCCTTGAAAAAGCGAAAAATACGACTTTGCCACGTTTTATTTTTGCGTTGGGAATTCGTGAAGTGGGTGAAGCTACGGCATTGAATTTAGCGAATCATTTCAAAACCCTAGAAGCATTGCAAAATGCAGATTTAGAGGCTTTACAACAAGTACCTGATGTAGGGGAAGTGGTGGCAAATCGTATTTTGGCGTTTTGGCAAGAGCCACATAACGTGGCTGTGGTGAATGATCTTATCCAACAAGGTGTCCATTGGGATGATGTAGAAGTAAAAGAAGTAGGTGAGAATCTCTTTAAAGGTAAAACAGTCGTGCTAACTGGTACGCTTACTCAAATGGGACGTAATGAAGCTAAAGCGTTATTACAAGACATGGGCGCGAAAGTGAGCGGCTCGGTTTCAGCAAAAACAGATTTTGTGATTGCAGGTGATGCGGCGGGTTCTAAGCTCACGAAGGCACAGGAATTAGGCGTTACTGTTCTAACGGAAGAAGAGTTCCTTGAAGAAATTCAGTCATAATTAAACGGTTAGAAAACAAAATGGGGCGTAGATGAATACGCCCCATTTTTTATTTTAAAAACACGTTCAAAATTGACCGCACTTTAGCCTGCCACAGCGGGTAAATAACCGGCTTGAATTAAGAATGGCACGATCATAATTGCTATACCAATGATTAACGCAATCACTAAAGTCACATTACCACCGATTACACGATAAGGCAGATTCGGATTCGCTTGACGTGTTTTCCATGCCAGTCCGATAGGCAAAATCAAGCAGTAGAATGCGCAGAGTAAGCCTGCATAGCTTAATGCGACAATAAAACCTTCAGGATAATACAAGGCAAATGCAAGTGGTGGAGTGAAGGCAGCGATAGTCAGTGTTAAACGGTCGTGTGGTAATCTATAACGTTTAAATAAATCGCCTAAACCTTCAAATACCCCTAGCATCACACCAAGGAAAGAGGTGATTAATGCAAGCGCTGAGAATACACGCACGATTTCGCCCATGATGTGGGAATTCGTGATTTGACGCGTCGCGTTCACTAATCCGTTAAGTGTTGGATCCGCTTGGAGTACTTGCACGAATTCATTTTGGCTTAATACGCCGTGAGTCGCTAATTGCCACACTAAATAAGCGACGAGTGGAATCGCTGTACCAATTAAAATCGCTTTACGGAATTGAGTAACACTACCATCTAAATAGCTGTTTACGCTGCCCATGATGATGTGGAAGCCAAAGGAGGTAAAGAAAATTGGCGCTGCAGAGATCACGAAAGCATAATTTAAAGGTAAGGCCATCAGGTTATCGACAGACACTTTGGGTAACATCATGAATAACATGAAAGCAAAGGCAATTAATTTACCGATGAACAGAATGCGAGTGGCACCATCAACGCCTCTTGTACCTACAACCACAAAGGCACCGAGTACGACGGTAAATAAAATGATTGAAAGTTCGGAGGAAAGACTTTCAAAGCCAAAAGCGGTTGGAAAACCCGATAATAATGAACCACCACCGGTGATGTAGGCCGCAGAAAGGGCATAAAGTAAAATGAGCAAGCTAAAAGTTGCTAAGACACGCCCTGTGATGCCAAAGTATTTCTCCGCGAGAGTCGCCACGCCATCATTCAAGCGATCGGCAGTTTGATACACTTCAACAAAAAGTAAACCGCTGTAAACCAAAAGTGCCCATAAGCCGACTAATAAGAAAACGGTGTAACCAAAACCAATACCGGCAGAGGTTAATGGCATCGCGAGCATTCCCGCTCCGATGGTCGTGCCTGCAATGATTAAGGCACTGCCGAATGTTTTGTTTTTTAGCATAAAATTGTCCTCCGAGTATAAAATTGAAAATGAGGTTAAAGCTGACCGCACTTTTCTTTGTAATGATAGCGGCAAACCGAAAGGTAAGAGTCGTTTCCACCAATTTGGATTTGTTCTCCTTCCTTAATGACTTCACCTTGTTCATTTAAACGTAAAACGAAATTGGCTTTGCGTCCACAATAACAGATTGTTTTTAATTCTTCTAGTTGATCTGCCCAAGCAAGTAAATACTTACTGCCTTCAAATAGTTCTGCTTGGAAGTCGGTACGCAAGCCATAACAAAGCACAGGAATTTTCAGTTTATCTACGACATCGCTTAATTGATACACTTGTTGTTTCGTTAAAAACTGGGCTTCGTCAACTAAAACACAATGAATTTTTTCTTCTTGTAAACGTTGGCTCACTTCGGCAAAAAGGTCACTCGTTGATGTAAATAAATTAGCATCTTCATGAATACCAATACGTGAAGTGACTTTGCCTGCTCCAAAGCGGTCATCAATGGCTGCCGTATAAACCATGGTGTTCATATTGCGTTCACGGTAGTTATAGGAAGACTGCAGCAACGTGGTTGATTTGCCTGCATTCATCGTAGAGTAGTAAAAATAGAGTTTTGCCATTATTTAATCACCCATTTCCAGAAATAATAGGCAATAAATCCTGCAACAGGTGGACAGGCTGCGAGCATAAAGGTCCCGTAAGTGGCGCCGCCGCCAACCATTTTTCCGGCAGCTGAAAGCGCGCTAACGATATCACCACTTGGTGTGGTAAAAATCCATACGCCAATAATCGCGAGCACTAAAAAACAAGCGATACCGGCTGCACGCATAGCTCTCACTTTAATCATATTTTCCATATTTTTTCCTTAAATTGCAGGGAGTTCAGTCATTGCCCAACGAGGTTTAACATCAATGGCGAGATCGCTATGCTGACCTTGTTTTAAGCGTAAAAAGCCCGTATAGGCAATCATGGCTCCATTATCGGTACAAAATTGAGGCTGTGGATAAAACACTTCACCACCAAGATTTTTCATCATAGTGCCAAGGGTTTCACGTAATTTTTTGTTTGCACTCACCCCACCAGCAATCACTAAACGCTTATAGCCGGTTTCTTTTAAGGCACGTTTACATTTGATTGCGAGCGTATCCACGACGGAATCTTGGAAAGCAAATGCAATATCTGCTTTGGTTTGTTCGGTTAATTCGCCTTCTTGTTTGAGCGCCTGATTAATGGTGTTAGCCGCTGAGGTTTTTAAACCTGAAAAGCTAAAATCAAGGCCTGGTCGATCTGTCATTGGACGTGGAAACACAAAACGATCTGGCAATCCTTTTTCGGCTAAACGTGAAAGTGCTGCACCGCCAGGGTAATCTAACCCTAATAATTTCGCGGTTTTATCAAAGGCTTCACCTGCAGCATCATCAATGGATTCGCCAATGACTTCATATTTACCTACACCATCAACGCGCACTAATTGAGTGTGTCCACCTGAAACTAAGAGGGCAATGAATGGAAAGTGCGGTCGATTTTCATCAAGCATTGGCGCAAGTAGATGACCTTCCATGTGGTGTACGCCAATAGCGGGCACATTCCAGGCATAAGCCAGTGAACGCGCGATCGTTGCACCCACTAATAATGCGCCCACTAAACCTGGGCCACTTGTATAGGCGATACCATCAATTTGATCAGCGGTTAAATTGGCTTCTTCTAATGCGGCTTTAATTAATGGTGCCGTTTTGCGAATGTGATCGCGGGAAGCCAGTTCAGGCACCACACCGCCGTAATCCGCATGTAAGGCTATTTGCGTGTAGAGCTGATTGGCAATTAAGCCTTTGTCTTCATCATAAATCGCGACGCCTGTTTCATCACAGGAGGTTTCGATCCCTAAAATACGCATTTTCTTCTCATTTTATTAAAAAATTGGCAAAGATTTTACCTTGTTTAGCCCGCTTAAACCAGTTCAAACGCCAAATTTTCAGCAAATAGGCGATCTTTCCTTTGCTTTTGCGGGGAAGATCGATTAGAATTGCGTCCTTTATTGAATTTGCCGTTCATTCGGCAGTAATAAAAATTTAAAATTGCAATTAAATTAAACTCATTGAGGTGATTGGCTTATGCCTGTAATTAAAGTACGTGAAAACGAATCATTTGACGTAGCTTTACGTCGTTTCAAACGCTCTTGCGAAAAAGCTGGTATTTTAGCAGAAGTTCGCGCTCGTGAATTCTATGAAAAACCAACTACAATCCGTAAACGTGAAAAAGCAACGCTTGCTAAACGTCACGCTAAACGTAATGCTCGCGAAAACGCGCGCAATACCCGTTTATACTAATTTGTAGTATTTTCTAACTCGAGTTAAGACAAACCGTGAAACCTTTTGGGTATCACGGTTTTGTTGCTTTAAACTCATCGAAAAAAGTCACGCAAAATCAACCGCACTTTCGCATCATATTCAAGGAGGCAAGGCAATGAAAGGCTCTATTCCACGCCAATTTATTGATGATCTGCTCACAAAATCGAATATCGTCGATGTGATTAATGCACGCGTGAAACTCAAAAAAGCGGGACGAGATTATCAAGCTTGTTGTCCGTTTCATCACGAAAAAACACCCTCTTTCACGGTAAGTGAAAAAAAACAATTCTATTATTGTTTTGGTTGCGGTGCGAAAGGCAATGCCATTTCATTTTTAATGGATTATGACAAATTAGAATTTGTTGAAGCCGTTGAAGAACTTGCCGCTTCGGCAGGACTTGAAGTGCCTTATGAAAAACGCCCAAATCAATTCGGCAGTAAACCGGATGTGAGCTATCAGACAAAACGTAATTTATATGATTTGATGCAAGAGATTGCGTCGTTTTATCAAGCTCAACTCCCGCTAAATATTCCTGCTCAAAGCTATCTTCAGCAACGTGGTTTATCGCCAGAAATTATTGCTCGTTTTCAAATTGGTTATGTACCCAATGCGATGGATACGGTGTTGCGTCAATTCGGTAAAAATCGAGAAGAACAGAAAAAGCTATTTGATCTAGGCATGCTTTCTCGCAATGATCGTGGCAATGTGTACGATAAATTCCGTAATCGCATTATGTTTCCGATTCGGGATAAACGTGGTCGTACGGTTGCCTTTGGTGGACGTGTTTTAACAGATGAAAAGCCTAAATATTTGAACTCACCCGAAACCATTACATACCATAAAGGTAATGAACTTTATGGCTTGTATGAAGCCTTACAAATCAATGATGAGCCAGAAAAACTATTAGTGGTTGAAGGCTACATGGACGTGGTGGCGTTGGCGCAATTTGGTGTGAATTATGCGGTAGCTTCTCTTGGGACATCGACGACCTCGGAGCAAATTCAATTATTGTTCCGTTCAACGGAGCAAGTCATTTGCTGCTACGATGGTGATAGAGCAGGGTGTGATGCCGCGTGGCGCGCACTTGAAAACGCCTTACCTTATCTGGAAGACGGACGACAAATTAAGTTTATTTTCCTGCCGGATGGAGAAGATCCGGATACTTATATTCGTCAATATGGTCAAGAAAAGTTTGAAGAATATATTGAGCAAGCTCAGTCTCTCACGGAATTCTTATTTGCACATTTAAGTCCACAGGTGGATTTTTCAACGCAAGAAGGGCGAGGCAAGCTAGTAGCCCTAGCGGTGCCTTTAATTCGTCAAATCCCTGGCGATATGCTGCGTCTATCATTGCGAAATATGTTGGCACAAAAGCTCGGGATCTTTGATCAATCACAGCTTGAAAGCTTAATTCCAAATCAAATAGACAAAGCTGAACCCAAACCTAAAACGCCACAAAAAACAATTAAGAAAACGCCAATGCGTGTGGTGATTTCGCTGTTATTACAGAATTCACAATTAGTGAATCGCATTTCGGATGTGGGTTTACAAGCCTTAAAGCATGAGGCAGGTTACGAATTACTCGAAAAATTGACCGCACTTTGCCGTGAACGAGAAGGCATTACAACAGGGCAAATTTTAGAATATTTTCGCGATACAGAATTCAGCAAGCCCCTTGAAATATTGGCTTCTTGGGATCATCTATTAGACGACTTAGAAATCATTAATGCATTCTCTCAAAACTATCGTCGATTGAATATTCAAGCAATTGAACGTGACATTGAAATGCTTATCGCCAAAGAAAGAGCGGAAGGCTTAAATGATCAAGAACGAGCAATTTTAGTGAATTTGCTCAAGGGAAAAGAAGAGCAGAAAAAACAGTTAGTTAATCCGTCATAACAATGATAGAATCTCCTGTTCAAAACAAGGGCTTTTATCTTCCAAAAATAACGCAAAACGGGAATAAAAATGGAACAAAATCAACAATCTACCGCAGAGCAATATTCAGAACAAATTGAACAGCTTATGGAATTGGGTCGTACGCAAGGTTATTTAACCTATGCGGAGATTAATGACTTACTTCCGGAAGATGTGATCGATCCGGAATATTACGATAAGTTGTTGCAGACTTTACAGCATGATGCGGGTATTCCGGTTCTTGATGAAGCACCGGAAAGTGACGAAATGATGTTGAATGACACGATTCCGGATGAAGATGCAGTGGAAGAAGCAACGCAGATTTTATCCAATGTGGAATCTGAAATTGGTCGTACAACCGATCCTGTGCGTATGTATATGCGTGAAATGGGTACCGTTGATCTTCTTACCCGTGAAGATGAAATCAGCATTGCAAAACGTATTGAAGAAGGGATTGATGAAGTTCAAACTGCCATTGCAGCATACCCAGAAGCGTTAACTGAATTATTAGATAATTATGATCAAGTTGAAGCGGGTAATTATCGTTTAGCTGATTTAATTACAGGCTTTGTGGATCCCAATGTTCCTGAAGAGGATACCGTAAACATTGATGAAAATTTTGCGGATGAAGATGAAAGTGCTGAATCTTCGGCAGACATTGATGATGAGAGCGATGAAGAAGATGAAAGCGATAGCAGCTCAAGTTCTGATGACAGTGATTCAGATAACAGCATCGATCCTGAAGTAGCGCGTGAAAGATTTGCAGCATTAAGAGAACAACATACTAAAACATTAGCAACTATTGTAAAACATGGACGTAGTGGTAAACGTGCAAAAGAGCAAATTACTCAATTAGCAGATATCTTCAAACAATTCCGTTTAGTGCCTAAACAATTTGATGTACTTGTTTTATCAATGAAGAATATGATGAAACGTGTACGTTCAGAAGAGCGTCAACTACAAAAAGTATTAGTTGATATTGCGGGTATGCCAAAAGATGAATTTGAGGCACTGATTATTGCTAATGGCAGCAGTGATGCATGGGTAGCAAAAGCATTAAAATCAACGAAAGCTTGGGCAAAACGTTTACCAAAATATGAAGAGCGCATCCGTTTATCTTTAGATAACTTAGCGAATATTGAGCAAAATACCAATCTTACCATCCAACAAATGCGTGAGATTTGTGATGCGGTATCTCGTGGTGAGCAAAAAGCACGCCGTGCGAAAAAAGAAATGGTTGAAGCGAACTTACGTTTGGTGATCTCTATTGCGAAAAAATATACCAACCGAGGTTTACAATTCTTGGATTTAATTCAAGAAGGGAATATTGGTTTGATGAAAGCGGTAGATAAATTTGAATACCGTCGTGGTTATAAATTCTCTACTTATGCAACCTGGTGGATTCGTCAGGCCATTACTCGTTCTATTGCGGACCAAGCACGTACAATCCGTATTCCTGTTCATATGATTGAAACGATTAACAAATTAAATCGTATTTCTCGTCAAATGTTACAAGAAATGGGACGTGAAGCCACACCGGAAGAACTTGCTGAGCGCATGGGCATGCCAGAAGATAAAATTCGTAAAGTGCTTAAAATTGCGAAAGAACCTATTTCTATGGAAACCCCAATCGGTGATGACGATGATTCACATTTAGGTGATTTTATTGAGGATTCAACTCTTGAATTGCCATTAGATTCTGCAACCGCACAAAGCTTAAAAGTAGCGACTCATGAAGTGTTAGAAGGCTTAACACCTCGTGAAGCGAAAGTATTACGTATGCGTTTTGGTATTGATATGAATACCGACCATACACTCGAAGAAGTGGGTAAACAATTTGATGTAACTCGTGAGCGTATTCGTCAGATTGAAGCGAAAGCATTGCGTAAATTACGTCATCCTAGCCGTTCTGAGACATTAAGAAGTTTCCTGGATGAGTAATTGTCTATTTATATAAAAAGAAAAGGCAGAGATCTCTGCCTTTTTATTTGATTAAATTTGGTTATTTACCTCGAAATCACATTCCTTTAAAATACGCGCCTTTCTTCATTTAAAAACAAAAAAGGAACTTTATGGAAGAATCTCAAGAGCTCGAAAAACTGCCGCGAGTGATTACCGGTGTATTAAAAGTAGTATTAAGTTTTTCACTTATTGCTTTGGCTTTAGTGTTAATTATTGCTTTAGCTAAAATTACATATACGTTAGCGATCATGGTATTTAATACATCAAGTGTAGTGCCTTATGATGTTGCAGAACAAGCTGTGATGTTTTTCTTATATTTCGGTTTTATTGGTCTTATTGTGCAATATTTTAAAAGTGGCTACCACTTTCCTTTGCGATATTTTATTTATGCGGGGATTACCGCCATGTTGCGCCTGATTATTGTGAATCATGAAAGCTCAGTTGATACCATCTTATTTGCAGGCGCGATTTTAATTATGGTTATTGCACTTTGTTTAGTGTTGTATTCCAATAAAATTAAAATTTAAAAGTGCGGTTATTTTGACCGAGATTTTGGAATGGATTATTCCGGCACAATCCATTCCACTGTCCAACTTCCCGTACCTTCAGGGACGAGCGTTTGGGTTAAATAAGGTAAAATAGATTTCATTTGCTGTTCTAATTGCCAAGGTGGGTTAATCACCACCATTCCACTTGCGGTCATACCACGTTGATCGCTATCAGGGCGAACCACCAATTCAATTTTCAAAATTTTACGAATCCCTGTTGCTTCTAACCCTTTAAAAATGCGTTTTGTTTGTTGGCGTAGAACCACTGGATACCAAATTGCATAAGTGCCTGTCGCAAAGCGTTTATAACCTTCTTCTATCGCTTTCACCACTAAATCATAATCTTCTTTTAATTCATAAGGCGGATCAATAAGCACTAAACCACGACGCTCTTTTGGTGGAAGCGTGGCTTTGAGTTGTTGGAAACCATTTTCTGATTTTGTGGTGATATTCTTAAACTCTTTGAAATTATTGCGCAATAATGGAAAATCGCTCGGATGTAACTCTGTGAGCAAAGCGCGATCTTGCGAACGCAATAATTGGGCGGCAATCATTGGTGACCCAGCATAATAGCGTAATTCTTTGCCACCATAATTGAGCTTCTTAATAATTTCCACATAGCGAGCAATTTCTTCGGGTAAATCTGTTCTTTCCCAAAGTCTGCCTATTCCTTCTTTATATTCGCCCGTTTTTTCTGATTCGTTAGAACTTAAACGATAGCGACCGACCCCAGAATGGGTGTCGAGATAGTAGAAGCCTTTTTCTTTCAGCGAAAGATTTTCTAGTATTAGCATTAACACAATGTGTTTTAGTACATCGGCATGGTTGCCGGCATGAAAACTGTGGCGATAACTTAACATAGTTTCTCCTTTATGATGAGAAAAGTACGCCCAAGATTGATGATGGTATAACTTTTCTGCAGAAAAAATATTATCACTTGAAACACTAAAACCTTTGAAGAACTTTGAATTCAAGGGATATTCATGATGACAGAATTTTTTATGATCTGGCAACTTATGGGAAAGCAAATTGAAAGGTTAATAATATATTATATGCTTATAGAGAATCTAGTTTTTTTATTATAAATACTTTTGTTGTCTTACTTTACAAGATAAGGTGTAATTTCTAGAACGTTGAAGATAACACTTGAAAAGTGAGTCTATAATTTAACTTATTATTTTCATTGCTTAAATTGACTCTCGAGGACTAAACAAAAAAACTAAACTAAAGTTAATGTTATTTCCTATTGTTTTATTCTTAATTGCGATATAAAATTCTTTCAAATTTTAGTCGGGGTGCCACAAGGTGGCTGAGATGATACCCGTGAACCTGAAACAGTTAGCACTGACGTAGGAAACTAATATGCCAAAATACTTTCTCATTCTTCATACCTATTTTCATTCCTTTTTTGTCGTTGCCTTTAGTCGTTAATCCTTAGGTTAATGCTATGGTGCATATTCAGGATCTTAGTCTTGCTTTTGGAGAGCAAGTACTATTTGAACACCTTGATTTAACCCTTTTACCGAGTGAATGGGTCAGTTTACTTGGCTGCTCTGGTGTAGGTAAATCAACGCTTTTAAGATTCATTGCAGGGCTTGATACTCAAGGGAAAATCCAAGGCAATATCATCTTTCATCCTAATATTCGAGTGGCATGGCTACCACAAAAAGATACCCTTTATCCATGGCTTTCAATTGTTGATAACGTCCAATTAGAAAACGTACTATTTGGGAATAAATCTGCAAAAACAACTCTTCAAGCAAAAGCACTACTTGAACAAGTGGGTATGTCAGAGCATCTGCATAAAAACTGTGCTCAATTATCTGGAGGGCAAAAACAAAGAGTGGCTCTCGCTCGAGTATTAATGCAAAACGCTGATTTAGTTTTACTTGATGAACCTTTCTCTGCCCTTGATGCGATTAGTCGTTATCAATTACAAAACTTGGCCTATGAACTACTAAAAAATAAATCGGTATTATTAGTTACCCATGATCCTCAAGAAGCATTGCGCTTAAGCCAGCGTATTTTTGTATTACGTTCACCGCAGCCTAATCAACCCGCATTATCTGATGTCATAAAACCTGAAGGTAAAGCACCACGAGATCTAAACCAAAACAATTTGTGGACGCTCCAACAGCAATTATTGAACGAGTTATTAGAGGGGAAAAGATGAAACTTAGCCTTCTTAAACCGCTCTTTATTGGAATTATATTGCTGTGTCTTTGGCAACTTATTGACGTACTCGGTGATTTTCCCCATTACATATTTCCTTCTCCACAAGCTGTATGGCTGCAATTAACTTCTCATTCAGAACTACTTTGGCAACATACACAAATCACCTTAATTGAAATTGGCTTAGGGTTATTATTGGGGTTTATTTTCGGATTGTCATCTGCCCTATTGCTCTCTTTTTCCCCTAAAATATCGTCATTACTGTTACCTGTTTTAGTAATTTCTCAAGCGATTCCTGTTTTTGCCATCGCCCCAATACTCGTACTTTGGCTGGGTTATGGCATGCCATCAAAAATTCTGATGGCCATACTCATCATCTATTTTCCTGTAACAGCAGCTTGTTACGATGGATTACGCAATACACCTCAAGCTTGGCTCGATCTCGCCAAAACGTTCAAACCTTCCCCTTTGCGTTTATTAGTCAAAGTACGCTTGCCTGCCGCATTGCCTGCATTTGCATCAGGCTTTCGCATTGCCGTTTCAGTTGCCCCGATTGGCGCCGTAATCGGAGAATGGGTCGGTTCATCAGAAGGGCTGGGCTATTTAATGATCCACGCCAATGCTCGTATGCAGGTGGATTTAATGTTCGCTGCGTTGCTGATCTTAGTCGCGATTTCACTTTTATTATATTTCAGCATCGATTGGCTACTACGCCGTTTTATTTGGCACGTTTAACACTTCATGACACAAGGAGACAAAAATGAAGAAAATCATCCGTTATTTCAGTCTTTTAATTGGACTCACCGCCAGTTTTACCAGCTTAGCAAAAGAGAAAATCAGCTTAATGCTTGATTGGTATGTGAATCCTGACCACGCAGCAATCATCGTTGCTCAGCAAAAAGGCTTTTTTGAAAAAAATAACTTAGAGGTCGAGATTATCGAACCGGCTGATCCATCGTTACCGCCTAAATTAGTTGCTGCTGGGAAAGTGGATTTAGCCATTAAT
The DNA here is from genome assembly GCA_902461185.1 of uncultured Haemophilus sp. Taxonomy (GTDB): domain Bacteria; phylum Pseudomonadota; class Gammaproteobacteria; order Enterobacterales; family Pasteurellaceae; genus Haemophilus_D. Next base: position 38,886 of record CABPXD010000009.1, on the reverse strand, counting down.
TATCAACCTCAACTTTATCAACAAGTTGCAGAAGGATTACCTTTAGTGCGTGTCGGCTCTCTGATTTCCAGCCCATTAAATAGCGTTGTGGTGCTTAAAAATAGCAACATCAAAACACTGGCTGATCTGAAAGGGAAAAAAGTGGGCTATTCAGTTAGTGGTTTTGAAGATGTATTACTCGATACCATGCTCAACGCCATCGGGCTCAGTAATCAAGACGTAAAATTGGTGAACGTGAATTGGTCACTTTCCCCTTCTCTTTTAACAGGACAAGTCGATGCGGTCATCGGAGCATTTCGTAATTTCGAACTGAATCAGATCCATTTGGAAAAACAAGAAGGCGTGGCATTTTTTCCTGAAGAATATGGTGTGCCGGCTTATGATGAATTGATTTTAGTGGCAAACAAAAACAGTCTTGCTTCTAAAAAAATTTCCGATTTTTTGACCGCACTTGAACAAGCCACAACCTATCTACAAAGCCATCCAGATGAAGCATGGCAATCTTTTGTGAACCATAAGCCAAAAGAACTCAATACAGAATTAAATCAATTAGCGTGGAAAGACACCTTGCCTTTATTAGCAACGAAACCTCGTCAATTAGATGCCAAACGTTATCAACAAATGGCGGAATTTATGCATCAAAAAGGCTTGATTCCAAAATCACTTAAATTGAAAGACTATGCTGTCGAATTACAGTAAGGGAAAATGATGATCAACCAACTCATTCAGCAAGCACAACCTTATTGGAAGCAATATGTTGAGCATGAATTTGTGCAACAACTTGCAAAAGGCACCTTGCCAAAAGCTTGTTTTCAACACTATTTAAAACAAGATTACATCTATCTTTTCCATTACAGCCGTGCTTTTGCCTTAGGCGTCTTCAAGGCGAGAAATTTTGCTGAAATGGACATGCCGCGTAAAACGCTAGACATTCTTTGCCAAGAAATCCAATTACATTTGGATTACTGCCAGCAATGGGAAATTAGTGAACAGGAAATATTCCAAACACCCGAAAGTGCGGCATGTATTTCCTATACACGTTACTTACTTGATTGTGGAATGACGGGTGGTTTACCAGAACTTTATGCAGCTCTTACACCTTGTGCTTTAGGTTACGCACAAGTCGCCCGCTACATCACAGAAAATTATCCAAAACTACCAAACAATCCTTATCAAGCTTGGATTGACGCATACTCAGCACCAGAATATCAACAAGCCGCACAAGAAACTGTTGATTTTCTTACCGCACTTTGCGAGCCGATTAATGATTCTCAACTCGCTAATATCCAACAGATTTTTACCACAGCCACTCGAATGGAAATCGGATTTTGGCAAATGGGATTAGATTTAGCATAAAAATGAAGGTGTAAAATGAAATCAGTTTATTTATCAAAAATCCGTGAACAGAATCCGTTGATTCATAATATTACCAATATTGTTGCTGCAAATTTTAGCGCCAATGGTTTGCTCGCTTTAGGCGCATCACCATTGATGTCTGCTAATATTGAAGAAATGGTTGAAATACCGAAAATCAGCCAAGCATTAGTCATCAATATCGGTACTCTCATAGGTAAAGAACGAGAGGCTATGTTATTAGCAGGTAAAACCGCTAATTCAATCGGTATTCCTGTCGTTCTTGATCCTGTTGGAGTGGGTGCTACGAGCTACCGACGCGAAACTATCTGTCAGTTACTGTCTGAAGTGAAATTTGCCTTAATTCGTGGTAATGCAGGTGAGCTAGCTGCAATTGCAGGTGAAGACTGGCAAGCAAAAGGCGTGGATGCGGGACAAGGGAAAACAAATCTACAAAAAGTCGCTAAACATGTTGCACAACGCTATGGCTGTACGGTGTTGATTAGTGGAGAGGTCGATATCATCAGTGATGGACAACAAACTGCCACAGTCCATAATGGTACGCCGCTATTTCCAAAAGTCACCGCATCGGGGTGTTTATTAAGTGCAGTATGCGCAGCATTTTTAGCCGTTGATGGAGGTAAACATTTTTCAGCAACAATCGAAGCCTGTGCAGCTTACACCATTGCAGGAGAGATTGCGGCTAAAAACTTAACTACACAAGTCGGGCAGTTCCAAATTCGCTTGCTTGATGAATTGGCTGCTTTAACACCTAATGTAATAGAACAAAATGCGGAGGTGAAATATGTCTAACATCGCACAAGTATTGACTATTGCTGGTTCTGATAGTGGCGGTGGAGCTGGAATTCAAGCGGATCTGAAAACCTTTCAAATGCAGGATGTATTTGGCACTTCAGTGATTACAGCTGTCACCGCACAAAACACACTTGGCGTATTTGATATTCACCCTATTCCACTAAAAACAATTCAGGCACAGCTAGAAGCGGTAAAAAATGACTTTCAAATTGCAAGTGCCAAAATTGGCATGCTTGGCACGGCAGATATTATCGAATGCGTTGCTGATTTCTTAAAAAATCGACCATTCGGCACATTAGTTCTTGATCCCGTCATGATTGCGAAAGGTGGGGCACCTTTATTGCAACAACAAGCTGTTTCCGCACTAAGCAAATATTTATTGCCACTTGCCGATGTGATTACGCCAAATATTCCTGAGGCAGAAACTTTAACTAGTTTTAAGATTTCTGATACAGCCAGCATTCAACAAGCCGCGTTAGACTTGCAAAAACAAGGCGCAAAGAATGTGATTATTAAGGGCGGACATTCACTCAATTCACAAAGTCAGCAATGCCAAGATTGGATCCTTTTACAAAATGGTGAACATTTTATTTTAGAAAGCCCGCGTTTTGATACCCCACATACTCACGGCACAGGTTGTACTTTTTCAGCTTGCTTAACCGCAGAATTAGCTAAAGGCGCACCATTAAAAAGTGCGGTAAAAACAGCTAAAGATTTTATTACGGCAGCCATATCTCACCCATTGAATATTGGTCATGGACATGGACCAACAAATCATTGGGCTTACAGTCGCCTTTAAGGATTAAAAGATGAAAAATATTCAAGAAATTTTACCGCTCTATTTTGTAGCAGGCACACAAGATTGTCGACATTTAGGTGATAATCCAGCAAAAAGCTTGCTCTTTGTACTAAAACAAGCTTTAGAAGGTGGCATTACCTGTTTTCAATTCCGAGATAAAGGCAAATTCTCATTAGAAAATTCACCAATGGAACAACGTTCTTTAGCCATTAGCTGTCAAAATTTATGTCGTCAATATAATGTGCCATTTATTGTCGATGATAACGTTGATTTAGCTTTAGAAATTGAAGCAGATGGCATTCACGTTGGACAAAGTGATACGCCCGTCAAAACGATTCGAGCAAGAACCAATAAACCACTCATTATTGGTTGGTCAGTCAACCGTTTAGATGAAGCAAAAATTGGAGAAGAATTATCTGAAATTGATTATTTCGGTATTGGTCCAATTTTTCCGACTCAGTCAAAAGAGAATCCCAAACCAACACTTGGAATGGTGTTCATTCAAACATTGAGAGAAGCAGGAATCACCAAACCACTTGTGGCTATTGGTGGCGTAAAACGAGAACATGTAAAAACCTTACGGAAATATGGCGCTGATGGTGTTGCAGTTATCACGGCTATAACTCAAGCGAATGATATAAAAGTAGCAACTCAAGCCCTAAAGGAAGAAAGTAATGCAAGCAACCAATAATCCAAATAGCTTAAAACGAGTAGCAATAGCAACAATGATTGGCACCGCTATTGAATATTTCGATAACTATATTTATGCCATGGCTGCGGTGCTCGTTTTCAATCACCAATTTTTCCACGCAGCTGACCCACTTTCGGGCCAAATTGCTGCACTTTCTACACTAGCACTGACTTTTATTGCTCGTCCTCTGGGAGCGGTATTATTCGGACATTTTGGCGATCGCTTAGGAAGAAAAAATACCTTTGTTATGAGCCTGTTAGTAATGGGAATCTCAACCGTAGTGATCGGCTTATTACCGACTTACGACAGTATCGGAATATGGGCAACCATCTTACTTTGCTTATGTCGTATCGGTCAAGGCATTGGTTTAGGTGGCGAATGGGGCGGCGCTGCATTAGTAGCAATCGAAAATGCACCTGAAGGAAAACGTGGTTGGTATGGCACTTTTCCACAATTAGGCGCTCCTCTAGGATTACTACTTGCCAATGGTGTCTTTTTACTCATTACCGCGCTTTTTGGACAAGCAGCAATGACTGACTGGGCATGGCGAATTCCATTTCTTTCCTCTTTTGTATTAGTTGCCATTGGGTTGTATGTTCGATTAAAACTTACGGAAGCACCAATATTTATTGCCGCACTTAACAAGTCTAAACCTAAAACTTTACCGATGATGGAAGTGATCGTTACTCATTTCAAACCGTTCTTCTTAGGCATGCTAATCTGCATTGCAGGCTATGTGCTCTTTTATATTATGATCGCTTTCAGCCAAATTTATGCAAAATCTGCCCCTACCGTATCGGAAGCCGGTTATGCAATGGGATTAGGTTTCTCACCACAAATTTTTACTGCTTTACTAATGTGCAGTGCGATTTCATTAGCCATTACAATTGCTATTTCAGGCAAATATATCGATATCGTTGGACGAAGAATTTGGTTAATTTGGACAACCTTTGGCGTGGCTATTTTTGGCTTAGCCTTGCCATATTTTCTCGATAATGGAACAACTACCAGTTTATTTTGGTTCTTGATGATAGGAATGGGGTTAATTGGCATGGGTTATGGCCCGCTTGCGAGTTTCTTACCTGAATTATTTCCCACACATGCTCGTTATTCCGGTGCATCGTTGACCTACAATATTTCAGGCTTATTCGGTGCCAGTGTAGCAGCAATTATTGCGTTACCACTAAATGCAAATTATGGCTTAAAAGGTGTTGGAATTTACTTAACCTTAAATGCTGTATTGAGTTTAATTGGGTTATGGTTTATTACGGAAACAAGAGATAGGCAACTGCTCTAGATAAATTTATCAAACTTAAAATTTCACTAATATTGAAAATATTTTGAGTAAAAGAATGCCTTTCACAAATTGAGATCGGAAAGGCATTTAAAATTAACTACACTTTTAGTATTTTAATCAGTACTAGAATAATTCTTCTGGTTGCGTTGCTGGAATGGCATCTTTAGTTTTACCTGTTCCACCGTTTAGACGTTGTTGTAACTCTGGTGGAACATAATAACCACGCTCTTGCATTTCCGCAATGTAAGTACGTTTAGGCTCAGTACCGACGATAAAGTATTCTTTTCGACCACCACCTTCAGAAAGTAAACCAGAGTTACTATCAATGGTTTTTTCCATGATGTTTGGTGGAAGTGTGAGTTGACGTTCTGGTACATCAGAAAGTGCAGCTTTCATATAAGCAACCCAGGCAGGCATTGCGGTTTTCGCACCCGCTTCACCTTTACCTAATACGCGTTTGTTATCATCGAAACCGACATAGGTCGTTGTCACTAAGTTAGCACCAAAGCCCGCATACCAAGCAACTTTCGCACTATTCGTGGTACCGGTTTTACCGCCGATGTCACTACGCTTAATGCTTTGAGCAATACGCCAGCTGGTACCTTTCCAACTAAGTCCTTGCTCACCATAAATCGCCGTATTTAATGCACTACGAATTAAGAAGGCTAATTCACCACTAATCACACGAGGGGCGTACTCTTGTTTTGCCGCACCGTCTTTCGCATCCGCCATTAAATCAACAGAACCGTCATTTAATGCTGATGTTTGAAGCTCTGGCAAGTCTAGTACATTCTCAGGTTGCTGATCACCCTCACCTTCATCTGTATCGGTGTTGCTATTACCTTTAGCAGATTTTAGATTGTCAGGGTTAGCCACTTCTGCGACATCTTTAAAACCATCAATTTTATCTTTGGTTTCACCATAAATAACAGGAATGTCGTTACAGGTGATACAAGCAATTTTCGGATTAGCAATAAATAAATCTTTACCCGTGTTATCTTGAATTTTTTCGATAAGGTAAGGATCAATTAAGAAACCACCATTATCAAATACCGCGTAAGCACGCGCCATTTCAAGCGGCGTGAAAGACGCTGCACCTAATGCAAGTGCTTCACTGGCAAAATATTGGTCACGTTTGAATCCAAAACGTTGTAAGAAGTCAGCTGTAAAGCCAACACCTGCGGTTTGTAGGGCTCGGATGGCAATCATGTTTTTAGATTGACCTAAACCCACACGTAAACGCATTGGACCGTCATAACGATCAGGTGAGTTTTTCGGCTGCCACAAAGGTTGTCCTGGTTTTTGAATGGAGATAGGACTGTCTTGCAATACGCTTGAAAGCGTTAAACCTTTCTCTAATGCAGCTGCATAGATAAATGGTTTAATCGAAGAACCGACTTGCACTAAAGATTGGGTTGCTCGGTTAAATTTACTTTGTTCGTAGCTAAAACCACCCACCATGGCTTCAATTGCACCATTATCTGAGTTTAATGAAACTAATGCAGAGTTAGCTGCTGGAATTTGGCCTAACACCCACTCACCGTTATCATGTTTACGAATCCAAATCTGTTCGCCCACTTTAACGGGGGATTTACCTGCCCAACGCATTGCGTTTGAAGATAGCGTCATCGTTTCATTATTAGCTAAAAGTAATTCTGCACCATTTTTACCCAATGCGGTTACCGCCGCTGGAATAAAAGGTTCTGAATCAGGTAATTTTTTCAAGAAAGCGACAATACGCTCGTTGTCCCATACGGCTTCACCTTTTTTCCATAGAGGCGCGCCACCACGCCAGCCATGACGCATATCATAATCGATCAGGTTATTACGTACGGCTTTTTGTGCTTCTGCTTGATCTTTTGACAGTACAGTTGTGAAGACTTTATAACCTTTGGTGTAAGCATCTTCCTCACCAAAACGTTTTACCATTTCTTGACGAACCATTTCAGTCACATAGTCTGCACGAAACTCAAATTTAGCACCGTGATAGCTTGCTACAATGGGTTCTTTAATCGCTGCATCATATTCTGCTTTGGTGATCTTGTTTTCATCCAACATTCGGCTTAAAACCACATTTCGACGTTCTTCCGCACGTTTTGGCGAATACAGTGGATTCATGGTAGAAGGCGCTTTGGGCAAGCCAGCAATGATCGCCATTTCAGAAAGTGTTAATTCATCTAAGTTTTTACCAAAGTAGGTTTGTGCAGCGGCTGCGACACCATAAGAACGATAGCCTAAGAAAATTTTATTCAAATAAAGCTCTAAAATTTCTTGTTTGCTTAGAGCATTTTCGATTTCTACCGCTAATACCGCTTCACGTGCTTTACGAATAATGGTTTTTTCCGGGGTTAAGAAGAAGTTACGTGCAAGCTGTTGCGTAATGGTACTTGCCCCTTGAGATGCACCACCATTGTTGACAGCAACAAAAATCGCACGAGCAATACCGACAGGGTCTAAACCGTGATGGTCATAAAAACGGCTATCTTCCGTCGCTAAGAAAGCATCTTGCAGACGCTGAGGTACATTTTCTAATTTCACTGGAATACGGCGTTGTTCACCGACTTCACCGATCAATTTGCCATCAGCCGTATAAATTTGCATCGGTTGTTGTAACTCGACGGTTTTTAGGCTTTCTACCGATGGTAAGGAGGATTTTAAGTGAAAATACAGTACACCACCGGCGACTAACCCCAGTATACATATCGTAAATAGGGTACTTAATATTAATTTTGCGATCCGCATCGTAAAATTCTCTCTGGTTTAATGAATATTCAAAAAATCAAAATTATGATTTTGGCTGCTAAGTATAAAAGATTAATCCCTTAAAGAATAGGAAAGAATATGGGAATTGCTCATAGAAAGCAGCGAAAACAACAAATTGGTGTGAGTAAACAACAAGATAACCTCTATTTTGTTTGGCTAGATGAATTCAACAAAGTTCAATCTATTTGCTTGAATGGACGACAAAAGGATATTTTTTCTCAGTTATTACCTCATTTACCGCAAAAAACAAACCAATGTTGTTTTATCGGTGCTATTTCACCCCATTTAACTTGGTCTAAAACGCTTATTTTACCGCAAACACTCAATGTTCAGGAGTGTGAACAACAATGTCGTTTTATTTTGCAAAAAGAATTACCGATTCCTTTGGATGAATTATGGTTTGATTATCTGACCACGCCATTAAAACAAGGTTTTCGTTTGGATATCACGGCTATTCGACAAGAAAGCGCCAATGCAGAATTGGCAAAATATCTACCGTTAAAATTGACCGCACTTGATTTACTGAATCACAGTATTTTACGCGCATTTTATGCCATTTTAGGTCAAGAGCCGACTAACGCCTTATTTTTATATCAAGATCAACAAGGATGTCTCGCCGTTTGTGAACGCTTACAACAACGACAAGTCTTGCAATCTCAAGGTGATTTATCCGAACTTTATCAACAATTTATCCAACGCTTTCCCGAAACGATAGAACAGGTTTATGTGTATCAAACGCCCGATATGTTGAATTCACATACAATCGAATTACAGCCTAAAGATTGGCAGCGTATTGAAACAGATTTCCCTTTTATTGCTTTAGGTAATACACTGTGGCAAACCGATTTAAAGCTAGTGGAGTTATCTTTAAAACCTCCCGCACTTTTGCCTTTAGTTAATCGGGAGAGTGGTGATGTTTAGCCTTAATTTATTGCCTTGGCGCTTAGAACAACATCAAAAGGCCTTTCGTCGTTTTATGTGTCAAGGTTTAATTTGGCTAGCTTGTTCAGTTTTGATTGTCATTGGATTGAACCAACTTAATGAACAACAAGGGCAAGCCCTAAGTCAGACAAAAGAAAAACTGACACAAATAACTCATCAAGTCCATCAGAAACGCATTCAAGTTCAACAACTACAACATGATTTGAAAGAAATGAATGAGCTGACGGAAATGGATACAGAATATGTGTATCGCCTGCTTAATTTATTAACTGAGTTCCCATTACAACAGGGCGAGTTAGATGAATTTACGCTCAATGCGAAGCAAGTTGTCCTTTCAGGCGCGACAGAAAGCCAACAAGAGTTTGAGGAGATACATCAATTTCTCAAACGTCATTTTACAGAGGTTAACTTAACTAAGTTTCAGCCAGTGCAACATCAGTTATTTTTTCAATTTGATATTCAGTTATCGGAGTCTGTGCAATGAGGAACTTTATCAATGAGCTTGTTCAAAAAAGTGTACAAAGTTGGTTTGGGAGATGGCTTCGATTACCTCAAATGGTCCATGCCGCCTTTTGGTTGAGTGCATTAAGTGCGGTCATCTTTTTACCTGTTTTTCGTTACGTTGAAAAGAGTAATGAACGACATCGACTTGACGCAGAATTGAGTTTGCAGCAGCAAGAGTGGGATAAACAGGAAAAGATTTTACAAACCTTAAGACAAAAGTCAGACAGCCGACAACTTTCTCCAGAATTAGCTAATTCTGTATTGCCGATTAATCAGCATGTACAGGCGTTGTTAAATGGGCGACTTCGATCGTTGGATTTACGTTGGGATTTTTCTCAACATACTTTGTTGCATTTATCATTGCAAGGCTATTTTGTCGATTTACAGCAATTTGTGACCGCACTTTTAAACGATGTTCCTACACTTTCTTTAACGCAATTAAACATTGAGAAATTAGATGAAGAGGAAAATGCTTCTATTACATGTGAGTTAATTTTCCAACTAAATAAGGACAAATAATGAAAAAACTTTTCTTAATCTTGATAGCGTTTTTTTCTGTATCAGCATTTTCACAAGATCCTTTTGATCGTAAACAAAGAGAACAAACCGAATATTCAAAAGAGGGGCTCACCCTACCGCCGGTGTCGGCTTGCGTGTATTCGGAGCCGAGACTGGCGGAGGAACGCCCATTGGTTCAGCTACACATTGTGGGAGTCGTGCAATATGGTAAACAGGCAGAAGTGTTATTTAATGATGATGGGCATATTCTGTCTGTTCAAGTCGGGCAGAGGATTGGAAAAGAAGGCTATTTAGTCGAAAAAGTGAGTAAAAACAGCGTGACGCTTCAAAGTTATAAAGCAGGGCAATGTGAACAAACGACCTCAATCATAATGAGATTTTAAAATGATAAAGCAGAAAATAAAAACAAAGTGCGGTCAGTTTTTAATGTGTTTTTTGATCCTATGGACGACCTACTCAGCGGCAGAGAATCGCGTATTTTCACTTCGCTTAAAACAAGCTCCCATGGTGGCGACACTACAGCAACTTGCTCTTGAGCAAAATACTAATTTAATGATTGATGATGAATTAGAGGGAACGCTTTCATTGCAATTGGATAATGTAGATTTTGATCGTTTATTGCGTTCTGTAGCAAAAATCAAAGGGCTCTCTTTTTATCAAGAAAATGGTATTTATTATTTGGGTAAGCCTTCTCAACATGAGCAATATGCAGAGAAAATGACAGAACCTATGGCAATTAGCGGAGAAAGTTTGCCTAGTGAAACACCACTTGTGAGTACAACGGTTAAACTGCATTTTGCCAAGGCCTCTGATGTGATGAAATCTTTAACAACTGGTAGTGGTTCTTTGCTTTCACCTAGCGGCACAATTACCTTTGATGACCGAAGCAATGTATTACTGATTCAGGATGATGCACGTTCTATAAAAAATATCAAAAAATTAATCGCAGAGTTGGATAAACCCATTGAACAAATCGTGATTGAAGCACGTATTGTGACGATTACAGATGAAAGCCTAAAAGAATTAGGTGTGCGTTGGGGCATTTTTAATCCTACTGAGGCAGCCCATCGAGTGGGTGGCAGCTTAGATGCGAATGGCTTTAGTAATATCAGTAATAATTTAAACGTGAATTTTGCGACAACGGTCACGCCAGCTGGCTCATTAGCGCTTCAAGTGGCTAAAATTAATGGTCGATTATTAGACTTAGAATTGACTGCACTTGAACGTGAAAATAACGTGGAGATCATTGCGAGTCCTCGCTTACTTACGACCAACAAGAAAAGTGCAAGCATCAAACAAGGGACAGAAATTCCTTATGTGGTGACAAATGGGAAAAATGATACACAGTCAGTGGAGTTTCGCGAGGCTGTCTTAGGATTAGAAGTCACGCCGCATATTTCGAAGGATAATAATATTCTATTGGATTTATTAGTCAGTCAAAATTCTCCGGGAAATCGCGTGGCTTACGGACAAAATGAAGTGGTATCCATTGATAAACAAGAAATTAATACGCAAGTGTTTGCCAAAGATGGCGAAACGATTGTATTGGGTGGTGTATTCCACGATACGATCACGAAAGGTGTCGATAAAGTACCATTATTGGGTGATATTCCAGGTATTAAGCGTCTATTTAGTAAGGAAAGTGAACGACATCAAAAACGAGAACTCGTAATTTTTGTGACCCCTCATATTTTAAAACAAGGTGAAAGAATGGAAATGGCTAAGAAAGAAAAGCATTTTAAGCAAGCAGAAAAAGCAAAAAAATAAAGTGCGGTCAATTTCTCTTATGTTTTCCCATTTTTTTCAGTTTAGCTGTGTGCATTGCAAGCGATCTATTTATCTTGGTCGAAATGGATTGTGTAGTCGATGTCAGAAGCAAATTAAAACTTTCCCTTATTGTGGTCGATGTGGTTCACCCTTGCAGCATTATGCAATGGGCTGTGGACATTGTTTGAAAAATGAACCCGCTTGGGATCGTATTGTGATTATTGGGCATTACCTCGAACCGCTTTCTTCACTTATTCATCGTTTTAAATTCCAAAAACAGTTTTGGTTAGATTGCAGTTTATCGCGTTTGCTTTATCTCGCGGTGCGAGAGGCGAGACGAACGCATGGGCTCTCGTTGCCTCAGGCGATTATTCCAGTGCCGCTATATCATTTTCGACAATGGTATCGGGGGTATAATCAGGCTGATTTATTGGCTAATTGGTTAAGTTGTTGGTGTGATGTGCCTAACTGTCATCATGTGGTGAAACGGATTAAACATACCCATACTCAGCGAGGTTTAACGGCGAAAGATCGGCGACAAAACCTTAAAAATGCTTTTACAGTGGATACCGAAAAGCCCTTCCCTTATGAATGCGTTGCTTTGGTGGATGATGTGATTACAACTGGTTCAACGTTAGCAGAGATAGCCAAACAACTTCGAAAATTAGGTGTAAAAGAAATTCAAGTATGGGGTTTAGCGAGAGCCTAAATTTTTTAAGATAGGATTTATCTATATCTATAAAAATAGGAATAAATGTAGAAAAAATTGCCGTATAGGAGTATCATTCTTGATATATTGCATCAAGTATTAGGACTTTATTCATGGAACAAATTTTTATTTCAGATGCTGCACAAGCACATTTTCGGAAACTTTTAGATACACAAGAAGAAGGTACAAATATTCGTATTTTTGTCGTGAATCCGGGGACACCTGGAGCAGAATGTGGCGTATCTTATTGCCCGCCAAATTCAGTTGAAGCGACTGATACTGAAATGAAGTACGATACGTTCTCTGCATTTGTAGATGAAATTAGTTTACCGTTTTTAGAAGATGCAGAAATTGATTATGTAACCGAAGAGCTTGGCGCTCAGCTTACTTTAAAAGCACCTAACGCAAAAATGCGTAAAGTTGCAGATGATGCGCCTTTAATTGAGCGTGTAGAGTACGTGATCCAAACACAAATTAACCCACAATTAGCCAGCCATGGCGGTAAAATCACGTTAATTGAAATTACCGATGATGGTTATGCTGTTCTACAATTTGGTGGTGGCTGTAATGGTTGTTCAATGGTAGATGTCACCTTAAAAGATGGGGTAGAGAAACAGTTAGTTTCGCTCTTCCCAAATGAATTAAAAGGTGCAAGAGACGTAACTGAACACCAACGTGGTGAACATTCTTATTATTAAGCGTAGAAGATAAAAAAGGGCGAATTGTTCGCCCTTTTATTTTTTAAGCGGCAGATAATTTCTGTAGCAATCGATCCATAGCTCGATATCCTAGCGCTTCTGCTAAATGAGATTGTTGTATCTCTTTTTCGCCACTTAAATCAGCAATTGTACGTGAGACTTTTAAAATCCGATGATAGGCTCTTACTGAAAGTCCAAGCTTATTGAGTGCATTTTCAAGGAATAGCGCGTCTTTATCTTGTAATTTACAGTCTCGTTCAATTTCTTTGCTTGAAAGATACGCATTGATTTTACCGGCTCGAGCAAGTTGAATTTCCCTCACTTTTAAGACTTTTTCTCGTACTTGTTGGCTTGTCTCACCTCTATCCCCTGTATTCTGTAAGCTACCTTGTGGCAGAAGAGGTACTTCAATAGATAAATCAAAGCGATCTAAAAATGGCCCTGAAAGTCGGTTTAAATAACGCATCACTTGCTGCGGCGAGGTTCGATTATGTGTTCCAGTGTAATGCCCGGTTGGACTTGGATTCATCGCGGCAACGAGTTGAAAGCGAGCGGGGAATTGGATTTTTGCATTGGCACGCGAAATAATAATTTCTCCACTTTCTAATGGTTGACGAAGTGCATCAAGCACTTTACGCTCAAACTCAGGTAATTCATCAAGAAAAAGTACGCCGTTATGTGCGAGCGATATTTCGCCTGGTTTTGGAATGGTTCCCCCACCTACTAAGGCCGGTAATGAGGCACTATGATGTGGCGCTCGAAATGGACGTTGTTTCCAGTTATGAAAATTTAATTCATTTTGTACTAAGCTCGTAACCGAAGCGGTTTCAATGGCTTCTAAATCGGTCATTTCAGGTAGCAATGCAGTAAGACGACTTGCCAACATGGTTTTCCCCGTCCCAGGTGGCCCTAAAAAGAGTAGGTTGTGCTGACCTGCTGCCGCTATCGTTAGTGCTCGTTTAGCATGTTGCTGACCAATAATATCGGTCAAATCTAAGTGATTTTTAGCTGAAAATCCGACCGCACTTTCTTGTGTGAGTAATGAGGCCAAAGGTAATTTTTCTTGATTATTTAAGAATTGTACGACTTCCAAAAGGTTTTTAGCGAAATAAGTCTCTTGCTCTGAGACAAGTGAAGCTTCATTGGCATTTTGATAAGCGATAATGGGGGCTCGTTTTGCCTTTTGTGCCGCTAAAATGGCGGGAATAACTCCGTGTACACCACGTAATTCACCTGTTAATGCAAGTTCACCAACGAATTCAAACTGTTTTAAACGGCTGCCATCAAGTTGATCTGATGCAGCTAAAATACCGATTGCAATAGGTAAATCAAATCGTCCCCCTTCTTTGGGTAAATCGGCTGGTGCAAGGTTAACGGTGATGCGTTTAGCAGGATATTTGAACTGGGCATTCATTAATGCGCTTCTGACACGATCTTGCGCTTCTTTTACTGTTTTTTCAGGTAGACCAACTAAGGTAAATCCAGGCTTTCCGTTACTTAAGTGTACCTCAATGGTAACAAGAGGGGCTTGTACCCCCATTGAGGCACGGCTATAAACAATGGCAAGAGACATTCAGATTCCTTAAAGTGCGGTCAAAAATAATCAGATTTTCGCACTATAAAAAAAGCACAGAATGAAATCATGCATCCTGTACTTTTTTTGCGATCTTGATCGCAGAAATTACTTTTTCTTGATAAAAAACTACACGAAAAGTGGCGCAAACCAACTATCTAACTTGGCAGCCAATTTATCAATGCCAATTTTGTTTTGTGCAGAAAAGGCTTCGACTTGAATATCACCTTGGAAGGGTAAAATGGCTTCACGTACCATTTTGACTTGTTTGCTACGCGCACTTTGACTGAGTTTATCCGCTTTAGTTAAAAGTAACATAACCGGTAAATCAGCAGAAACAGCCCATTCGATCATTTGTTGGTCGAGATCTTTTAAAGGATGGCGAATATCCATTAAAACAACAAGCCCGCCTAAACATTCGCGTTTTTGCAAATATTCTCCGAGGGATTTTTGCCATTCGATTTTCATTTTCTCAGGAACAGCCGCATAACCATAGCCGGGTAAGTCTACCAGTTTACAATTCGGCTCTACTTCAAAAAGGTTGATGAGCTGTGTACGACCAGGGGTTTTAGAGGTTCGAGCTAAGCTTTTTTGATTGGTTAACGCATTAAGTGCGGTTGATTTTCCGGCATTTGAGCGTCCAGCAAAAGCAATTTCAATCCCTGTATCTTCTGGGATAGAACGAATATTTGGAGCACTCGTAAGAAAATGTGTTTTATGATAATTCAGTTTAATTTCAGACATAATGGTTCCTTTCATCAATTGACCCTAGCATATCACAAATAGAAAAATTGCTGAAATTATGAGAGAATGCGCACTTTAAATCATTTAAAATATCTTTTAATTATACCAATACCTATGGAATCTCAAGAAAATCAATATCGTTGGACAAAAGCTGAGGCTGTTTATCCCGATAGACCTGGGCGTTCTTATGTGCTTAAGCGCCTACGTTATCGTCTTCGCGCTTTTTTACACTGTGGATTAATTGCTCAATTTGAGCAATTTATTAATCAGCATCCTTTTCTTGTGAAATTATTAAATGAACATGCAGATTATAGTTATCCGCTTGTTTATCGTTTTTTAGATAAACGTTTTAATAGCAAACAGCGTTTCCAAACCATCTGCGACAATCTACTTTTTTTACCTAAAAAATTGAGCGCACTTTCAGCACCTATTTATAAAACGTCATTAAGTTTTGGTGAAGTGATTCCTGATTTTGAAATGATATTGTCGATGACCACACACCAACCAATGGAAGGCTATTGGGTATTGGAGTTATGGCATAAACCACATAATGAATTAGTGTATTTGCTTACTTTTGCCAAACTTGGCGAGTCATTGCTTATTTCTGTGGTACAGGGGCCCAATTTTGAGGGTTCTAAAGAGATGGTGAAGCAACTCACAAAAACTTGTCATGGTTTGCGCCCTGCTTATTTGATGGTGGAAACGATGAAAGCATTGACGAAAGCGTTGGATTTTAAGACGTTATTGGGCATTCCACAAAAATATCAAAATAAATCGCGTTTTATTCAAAGTTCACATTATGTCGTAGATTATGATGCGATTTTTGCTGAATCAGGTGGACAGTTGAAGGACTATTGGGAATTACCTTTAGAAATAGATAGAAATCTTGATGGTGTACCGAGTAAAAAGCGCTCCATGTATCGCAAGCGTTATGCGATGTTAGATGATTTGTCTAAAGTAATCGAAGAAAAGTTAGAATTGTAAAAGTGAAAAGTGCGGTGAATTTTGACCGCACTTTTTGTTTTATAAGACTTTCAAACAAGCCACAAAATGGCTGTTGTTTTGGCTGGTGAAAGGTGGTTTTTGTTTCGCACAATTTTCATCGGCTTTTAGGCAGCGAGTACGGAACACGCAACCAGACGGCGGATTAATTGGCGAAGGCAAATCACCTTCAAGTAATTCGATGGATTTATTGCGTTCCAATTTTGGATCGGGAATCGGAACTGCAGACATTAAGGCTTTGGTATAAGGATGTTTGGTATTGTTATATACCTCCTCATCACTGCCTAATTCCATGGCATTGCCTAAATACATCACCAACACACGGTCAGAAATGTGTTTTACCACCGCCAAATCATGAGCGATGAAAATTAAGGAAAGCCCCATTTCTTTTTGCAGTGATTTCAATAAATTTACCACTTGAGCCTGAATCGACACATCTAACGCAGAAACGGGCTCATCACAAATGATCATTTTCGGCTCAATGATTAACGCGCGAGCGATACCGATACGCTGACATTGGCCACCCGAAAACTCATGCGGATAGCGGTTAATCAAGTTGGGTAAAAGCCCGACTTTCAACATCATTGCTTGCACTTTTTCTTTCACTTCTGCAGCACTTAAGTGCGGTTGGTAGATCTTTAATGGCTCAGCAATGATTTCGCCAATATTCATTCGCGGATTGAGAGAGGCGAGCGGGTCTTGGAAAATCATTTGAATGTCTTTACGCGTTTCTTTCCATTGTTTTGCTGATTGTTTTCGTAAATTTTTACCAAGCCACAAGATTTCCCCTTCGCTCGCTTCGACTAAACCGATAATAGCGCGTGCAAGTGTGGATTTACCACAACCGGATTCACCCACTACACCGAGAGTTTCACCTGCGTAAAGTTTAAAAGACACATCCTTCACTGCTTTTAAGGTTTGCGGTTTGGCAAAGAAAAGGGATTTCTCATTTTTAATTTTAAAACTGACGCCTAAGTGATTGACTTCAAGGAGTAATTCTTTGTTGTTTGAGACTGTCATAGGTTAAATTTCTCCGCTGGTAACCAACAATTGCGTAATTGATCATGATTAAATGTAATCAGTTTTGGCGCAGTTTGGCATTGTTCGGTAGCAAATTGGCAACGAGGTGAGAATGGACAACCTTTTGGCAAATGCAATAAATTCGGTGGATTGCCAGGAATGGTCACCAAGTGTTCTTCATTGCCATCTAAACGAGGAATAGCATCCATTAAGCCAATAGAATAAGGATGAGTCGGATGATAGAAAATTTGTTCTGCAGTGCCGTATTCCATGGTTCGTCCAGCATACATCACCATGACTTGATCGCAGATACCAGCCACTACACCAAGATCATGGGTAATCATAATAATCGCAGTATTAAATTCGCGTTTTAACTCATTTAACAAGGTCATGATTTGTGCTTGAACCGTCACGTCCAAAGCAGTGGTTGGTTCATCAGCAATGAGTAGTTTTGGACGGCATAATAAGGCCATCGCAATCATCACCCGTTGACGCATACCGCCTGAAAATTCGTGCGGATACATGCCCATACGTTTTTTGGCTTCCGGCATTTTAACTGCATCTAACATTTTCACGGATTCGGCAAAGGCAGTTTGTTTATCATAACCTTTGTGCAATTGCAGCACTTCCATGAGTTGTTCACCGATTTTCATGTATGGGTTGAGTGATATCATCGGATCTTGGAAAATCATGGAAATTTGCTCGGCGCGGATTTTATTCAACTCAGAATTCGGTAAATTAACTAATTCTTTACCTTCAAAAATGGCTGAACCTTCCACTTCACCGTTGGCTGCCAATAAACCCATTAAAGCAAAGGCCGTTTGTGACTTGCCTGAACCACTTTCGCCTACGATGCCCAGCGTGCTTCCTGCATTCAGCGTGAAGTTTAAGTCATTCACTGCTGTGACGACGCCATCTGGTGTTTTGAAGCGAACGTAGAGATTTTTTACATCTAATAAAGGATTCATTATTCGCTCCTATCTATCTTTCGGGTCGAGTGCATCACGTAACCCGTCACCGATAAAGTTAAAACAAAATAGAGTAAGGCAAAGGAAAAATGCCGGGAAAATTAATAACCAAGGCGAGACTTCCATTTGCGCAGCACCATCACTTAAGAGTGCTCCCCAGCTACTCATTGGCTCTTGAGTCCCTAATCCTAAGAAACTTAAGAATGATTCGAAAAGAATAAGTCCAGGTACTTCAAGCGAGGCATACACTGCTACTAAGCCTAATACATTCGGAATAATGTGTTTCAAAATGATTTGGCGACGAGGTACGCCACAAACGATAGCGGCTTCGACGAATTCTTTATTTTTTAGGCTGAGGGTTTGTCCGCGTACGATACGTGCAAGACCTAGCCAAGCAATGGCTCCGATAGCGATAAAAATTAAGAAAATGTTTTGGCCAAAAAGAGTCACTAACAAAATGACGAAAAACATAAATGGAAATGAGCTAAGAATTTCCAAAAAGCGCATCATCAACATATCTGTTTTACCGCCTACATAGCCAGAAATCGCCCCATAAATTGTGCCGATAGTCACAGAAATGAAAGCACCTGCAATACCGACCAATAAGGAAATACGTCCACCGATAGCAGTACGTACCAATAAATCTCGCCCGGAAGCATCAGTACCAAAGAAGTGATAGCCTTCCATTGTTGGTGCGGCGCTCATCATATTCCAATCGGTATCTTCATAGGTAAATGGGAAGAACCAAGGCGCTACGGTGATAAATATAATAATAAACGCCAAAATAATCAGACTGGCAACGGCTGCTTTGTTGCGGAAAAAACGGCGTTTCGCATCTTGCCATAGACTGCGGCCTTCCAGTTGCATTTCTTCAATACGGTCAGCCACTTGTTCCACAAAATCCGCATTTTTCTGATTAATCGGCTGAGTATGATAATCTGTCATAACTTATCCTTAATAACGAATTTTTGGATCGATGATGGCGTATAAAATATCCACAATCGCATTAAATAAAATGGTTAATGTGCCTACTAAGATAGTGAGGCTCAAAACTAAAGAATAATCGCGGTTCAGTGCGCCGTTTACAAATAATAACCCCATGCCAGGTAAACCAAATACGCTTTCGATGACCATTGAGCCAGTAATAATCCCTACGAAAGCAGGACCTAAATAGGTAATCACCGGTAAAAGGGCAGGGCGCAAAGCATGTTTTAAAATGATTCTCGACGTGGAAAGTCCTTTAGCTTTAGCGGTACGAATAAAGTTGGAATGCAACACTTCAATCATCGAGCCACGCATGATACGCGCAATCCCTGCAACATAAGCAATAGTTAAAGAGGCTACAGGTAAAATAATATACATGGCTGAACCGCCATTCCACCCACCGGCGGGTAACCAACCCAAATAAATGGCGAAAATCAGAACTAAGACTGGTGCGAAGACAAAGCTTGGCATAATGACCCCAAGCATCGAGAAACTCATCAAAATATAATCCCAACGGCTATTTTGATTGAGGGCGGCAAGCGTGCCTGCTGTTACCCCTAACACGACTGCAAAGGCGAAGGCCACCATTCCCAATTTTATGGAAACAGGGAAAGCTGACGCGATTAAATCATTGACTGATTGGTCTTTATATTTAAAAGAGGGGCCAAAATCTCCTTTGGAAAGATTTTCTAAATAAAGGAAATATTGTTTATATAATGGTTCATTTAAATGATACTTCGCTTCGATATTAGCCATGACTTCTGGCGGATAAGCACGTTCAGAGGTGAACGGGCTGCCAGGGGCGAGACGCATCAAAAAGAAAGAAAAAGTAATCAAAATAAACAGCGTCGGCAATGCTTCCAACAGCCGTTTAAAAATAAACTTGAGCATAACAACTCCAACCAAAATGGGCGAAAAGTGCGGTCAAAAAACGCGACGATTTTTAACCGCACTTAAATACTAGCAACGAATTAATGTTTAATAATATAAAGGTTGCGTAAGTAGATGTGATCTTGCGGATCTTTGCCTGAATAACCTTTTACGTAAGGTTTCACTAAGCGTGGATTCACATAGTTAAAGATTGGTACGATACCGTAATCTTTTGCAAGAATTTCTTCGGCTTTAGCATAAGCTTTTGCACGACCTTCTGCATCCGTTGCTGCGTAAGATTCTGCAATCGCTTTATCATATTCTGGGTTCGCATATTTCGCGGTATTGTTACTAGAATTAGATAAGAAATAGTTGCCGAATGTTGTTGCTTGGTTGTAATCCGCATTCCATCCTGCTCGTGCCGCATCGTAACGACCTGCACGACGGCTATCAATGTAAGTTTTCCACTCTTGGTTTTCTAATTTTACATCAATCAAACCCTTGGTGTTCGCTTTCCACATAGATGCTGCAGCGATCGCCACTTTTTTGTGGTTTTCATTGGTATTGTAAAGAATGCTGAATTTCAACGGATTCGCTTTGCTATAACCGGCTTCTTCTAAGAGTTTAATGGCTTCTTCATTACGTTGTGCCATCGGTTCTTTTGAATAAGCAGGTTGTTGAATGAGATGACCTTCTTCGATGTAAGTAGGGGTAAACACATAGGTTGGTGTTTGACCTTGACCTAAAACTTTATCGGTGATCACATTACGGTCAAGGGATAAGTTCAATGCTTTACGAACATTCACGTTATCAAAAGGCGCTTTCTTATTGTTTAATTCATAAGAATAGGTTGCAAGAGTACGTGTCGTGAATACTTCGCCAGGCAATTCTTTTTGCAATTTAGCAAACTGTTCTGGTGGTAAGGCGTAGCTAGTCATATCTAAATCGCCGGCACGATAACGCGCTACATCGGTACTTGGGTTTTCAATAGCGAGGAATGTCGCACTATTGATCACAGTTTCTTTATCGTTCCAATAAAGTGGGTTGCGTTCAAATTCGATTTTTTCGTTAATGATGTGGTTAGTCAGTTTATATGCACCATTACCCACGTAGTTTTCTTTTTTCACCCATGCATCACCCAATTTTTCGACTACTTTTTGTGGTAATGGCAATAAGGATTGGTGAGTCGTTAAACTAACCGCATAAGGCACAGGATTGGTTGCATGAATCACAAAGGTGTAATCATCTTTTGCTTCAACACCTAATTCAGCTGGTTTTTTCTTACCGTCAATGATGTCTTGCGCATTTTCTACTTGTAAATAACTTAAGTAACTTGCGTAAGGCGCAGCAGTTGCAGGATCCACTAAACGGCGCCAAGCAAACACGAAGTCGTGCGCAGTAACGGGATCACCATTTGACCATTTTGCATCTTTACGTAAATGGAATGTCCAAGTTTTGAAGTCTGGGGTATTTTCCCAGCTTTCAGCTACACCCGGTTGAAGTTTACCTTCAGAGTCTGAGGTGACGAGGCCTTCAAGTAATTGATAAGCAACGTTAGATTCGGGTACACCTTCGGTTTTTTGTGGGTCAAAACTTTGTGGTTCAGCTCCGTTATTGATGACGATATGTTGTTTTTCATCTAATTGCGTTCCTTCAGGCACTATAACTGCTTGCGCAGAATAGGAAAGAGCAAGAGCGATTGCAGAGAAAAGTAGTTTGTGTTGCATTTGAGCCTCCTTGTCATTAGGCGATATTTTTATAAAGAGTCTTTTTCTTATTAGCTCAAAATTTCATTTTTGTAAAGATTTGTGAGGTAATTATTTAAAGAAAAGTAAAGTTTTGTGATTTGTATCTAATAAATCTCGAAAAGATTGCTAAAAGTGATGATATGAGAAAGGAAATCTAGAATGTATTGGTTTTTCCTATCGCAAATATTTTGCTGGAGAAATTACCTTTTTAAAGCTAATTATGCTATCGTAACTCAATTAGATTCAAACAAGTCCATTCAAGGAGAATATAATGACAACTCAGTTAGATTCACTTCGTAAAATGACCGTCGTTGTGGCTGATACTGGCGATATTGATGCCATTAAAAAATACCAACCGCAAGATGCAACAACAAACCCATCTTTAATCTTAAGTGCTTCAGCATTACCACAATATGCACCATTAATTGATGAAGCGATTGCTTATGCCAAAGCACAAAGTGCGGATAAAGCACAACAATTAATTGATGCAGAGGATAAATTAGCGGTAAACATCGGTTTAGAAATTTTAAAAATTGTCCCAGGACGTATTTCAACCGAAGTGGATGCGCGCCTTTCTTACGATACCCAAGCAACTGTTGAAAAAGCACGTAAACTTATCGCACTTTATAATGAGGCAGGCATTTCAAATGATCGTATTTTGATCAAAATTGCTTCAACATGGCAAGGTATTCGAGCAGCAGAAATTCTTGAAAAAGAAGGCATTAACTGTAACTTAACTTTATTATTCTCTGAAGCGCAAGCACGTGCGTGTGCTGAAGCGGGTGTCTATTTAATTTCACCATTCGTAGGTCGTATCTTAGACTGGTACAAAGCAAATACCGATAAAAAAGAATATGCTCCAGCAGAAGACCCTGGTGTTATTTCTGTAACTAAAATTTATAACTACTACAAAGAATACGGTTATAAAACCGTGGTAATGGGCGCAAGTTTCCGTAATGTCGGTGAAATTATTGAATTAGCAGGTTGTGATCGTTTAACTATCGCTCCCGCTTTACTCAAAGAATTACAAGAAAATTCAACCGCACTTGTACGTAAACTAGACAACAAAGGTGAAGTAAAAGCGAAACCTCAACCATTAACTGAAGCAGAATTCTACTGGCAACATAACAGCGACGCGATGGCTGTTGAGAAATTAGCAGAGGGGATTCGCAAATTTGCAGTTGACCAAGAGAAATTAGAAGCAATGCTTTCAGCAAAACTTTAATTTTAAAAACATGAAAGTGCGGTTAGAAATAACCGCATTTTTTATTCTCATCATAAAATGTTCTAACTCTTAATAATTAGTTCTTGACTAACAAGTCAAAGTCATTGAAAATCAAAGACAAGTTTTGCTAAAGCAAAATGGGAACCGTGACTTTTGATACAAAGTACGGTCATTTTTTTCTTTTTTCGGAGCAAATATATGTCAGGTATTTTTGAACAAACTCCTGCTAATCGTCGTCGTTATGGCGTAGCGATTTTTGTTGGTATTATTGCAGGTTTAATTTCTGCATTTGTAAAATGGGGTGCTGAACATCCATTCCCACCGCGTAGCCCAATCGATTTCTTCGCGGCAGCATGTAAAGTAGATATCACAGGTTTAAGCCAAGATCAAATTCTTCAAGTCTGTTCACGTGCATTCTTAAACCCACCGCACGTATTCTTACGTGATTATTTAGGTATTGATCCAACTCAAGCCGCATTCACTTTTGCAGATCATGGTTTTGACTGGATTGGCGTGACTCACATTACTTTCTCATTAGTATTTGCTATCGCTTACTGTTTAGTTGCAGAGCGTTTCCCGAAAATTAAATTCTGGCAAGGTATTGGTGCGGGTTTAATCGCAGATATTTGTGTTCACTACATTACTTTCCCTGCATTAGGTTTAACACCACCTGTGGCAGAATGGCCGTTATATGAACATATTTCTGAATTAGTGGGACACATTTTCTGGTTCTGGACAATTGAGATTATTCGTCGTGATTTACGTAACCGTATTACTCGCGAGCCAGATGCAGAAATTCCATTAAAAAATGCAACTGAATAATTAACGATTATTGCAAAGAATGCCACCTAAGGGTGGCATTTTTGTCTATGCAGAGAACAAAAGTGATTTTTTAAAAACTAAAAAATACGATTTCAATAATGGCTAATAGAAAGAGCAATCTCAAGGCTTAAATAAATTCTTTTGTAGTTATCTTTCAAGTTGGTTAGAATAAAGACAATTTTTTGTGATAGGAGGAAAGTGGAATGAAAAAAACACCTTTACTTGCGGTCGGCTTAATAACAACAGTTTTATTAACGGGTTGTGCAACTAAAGCAGATGGTGAACGTAATGATAAATTAGAAAGTTTTAACCGCACGATGTTTGATTTTAACTATAAAGTCATGGACCGTTATGTGTTAGAACCTGCAGCGAAAGGCTGGCGTGATTACGTGCCGACACCGGTCACAAAAGGTTTATCTAATGTGGCAAATAACTTAGATGAGCCAGTGAGCTTTGTGAACCGTTTATTAGAAGGTGAACCTAAAAAAGCCTTTGTTCACTTTAACCGTTTCTGGATTAACTCCACCTTTGGTATTGGTGGTTTATTTGATTTTGCCAGTGCAAGTAAAGATCTGCAGGTTTATGATCAACGTAGCTTTGGGGAAACATTGGGCACCTATGGTGTAGATGCGGGCACTTATATTGTATTGCCAATTTATAATGCGACGACACCTCGTCAATTAACGGGGGCAGTGGTCGATGCGGCTTATACTTATCCGTTCTGGAATTGGGTTGGCGGTCCATGGTCACTGGTGAAATATGGTGTCCAAGCCGTAGATAAACGCTCGAAAACATTGGACCAAACAGAATTGCTCAATCAAGCACAGGATCCTTATGTTACTTTCCGCGAAGCTTATTATCAGAATTTAGAATTTAAAGTAAATGATGGCAAAGTAAAAGAAAGCTCACAAAAAGAATTGTCTGATGATGTATTAAAAGAGATTGATTAAGAATACTCGTATAAGCGATAAAGTCACTTATATGTTAGGATAGCAAGCGTGTTTATACGTCAAGATTAAAGGAGAATATCATGACTAAAATCATTCATACAGAAAAAGCCCCAGCAGCAATCGGCCCTTATGTTCAAGCAGTAGATTTAGGTAATTTAGTTTTAACATCTGGCCAAATTCCCGTTAATCCGGCGAATGGTGAAGTCCCAAAAGATATTGTGGCTCAAGCACGTCAATCGTTAGAAAACGTGAAAGCGATTATTGAACAGGCTGGCTTGAAAGTGGGTGATATTGTGAAAACCACTGTGTTTGTGAAAGATCTTAATGATTTTGCCGCAGTAAATGCAGAATATGAGAAATTCTTTAAAGAAAATAATCACCCGAATTTCCCTGCTCGTTCTTGCGTAGAAGTTGCTCGCTTACCAAAAGATGTTGGCTTAGAAATCGAAGCGATTGCTGTAAGAAAATAATAGTAGGAAAGTGCGGTTAAAATCTGCAGATTTTTTCTACAATAGACTTTACAAGAGCGAGATTAATCACTATAATCTCGCTCCTAAATTACGCTTAGCGTAAAATTTCTGGTTGGTGCTTGACCTATTCAAGCCCCGTCCAAGACCGTAGGGAATGATTAGCAATAATCGTCTTAATAATCCTACGTAGATGGTGAACAGAATAAGAATATTTCTTGCTTCTGGGCACCGAAGTCGTCCTAGTCTGAAAGATAACTCTTTCGATGAGGTAAATTAATTCCGAGAAATCGGAGTGTATTCAGGAGCTAAAAGCCAATGGCATTAAATCTTCAAGACAAACAAGCAATTGTTGCCGAAGTAAATGAAGCAGCCAAAGGTGCACTTTCAGCAGTAATCGCGGACTCTCGCGGTGTAACTGTTGATAAAATGACTGAATTACGTAAAGCAGCTCGTGAAGCTGGCGTTACAATGCGTGTAGTTCGTAATACTTTATTACGTCGCGCAGTTGAAGGCACAGATTACGAATGCTTAAAAGATACGTTTGTAGGTCCAACACTTATCGCATTCTCTAACGAACACCCGGGTGCAGCGGCACGTTTGTTCAAAGAGTTTGCTAAAGCAAACGATAAGTTTGAAATTAAAGGTGCAGCCTTTGAAGGTAAGATCCAGGATGTTGAATTCTTAGCAACATTACCAACTTACGAAGAAGCGATTGCACGTTTAATGGGCACAATGAAAGAAGCTGCAGCAGGCAAACTTGCTCGCACCTTCGCGGCATTACGCGACAAATTACAAGAAGCAGCTTAATCATTAAGCGTTTCTTACTTCATCTAACTTTATTTATTTTAGGAATTGATTGTTATGTCATTAACTAACGAACAAATCATTGAAGCGATTGCTTCAAAAACTGTAACTGAAATCGTTGAATTAATCGCAGCGATGGAAGAAAAATTCGGTGTTTCAGCAGCGGCAGCAGTAGCAGCAGCTCCAGCAGCAGGCGGCGCAGCGGCAGCAGAAGAAAAAACTGAATTCGACGTAGTTCTTGCTGAAGCTGGTGCTAACAAAGTAGCAGTTATCAAAGCAGTACGTGGTGCAACTGGTTTAGGCTTAAAAGAAGCTAAAGACTTAGTTGAATCTGCTCCAGCTAACTTAAAAGAAGGCGTTTCTAAAGAAGAAGCTGAAGCACTTAAGAAAGAATTAGAAGAAGCTGGCGCAAAAGTAGAAATCAAATAATTTTTGATTCACTTATGTCCTGTTTCTCAGGCTTAATGGCTGGTGGTTTACCATCAGCCATTTTGTGCTATCAAAAACAGCACAAAAAACAGATAGGCATTTTCCGTTTAATGGTATCTGTTTCCACTTAAATTAATCAGACGTTTTAATTTAAGTAGCCCACTACAGAAGTAAGGTTCAGAGTGCGGTATCCGAAACGGCGTCAATCTCCGATATAAATAAAAAACGTCAATCAATTTGACCGCACTTTTTTTATATCAACTCGGTCTCACTAAAATTTACAGAGGAAAACCAATAATGGGTTACTCCTATACTGAGAAAAAACGAATTCGTAAAGACTTCGGCAAACGTCCGCAAGTTTTAAATGTACCTTATTTATTAACTATCCAATTAGATTCTTTTGATAAATTCATTCAAAAAGATCCTGAAGGTCAACAAGGCTTAGAAGCTGCATTCCGTTCTGTTTTCCCAATCGTAAGCAATAACGGTTATACAGAATTACAATATGTTGATTACCGTTTAGAAGAGCCTGAATTTGATGTACGTGAATGTCAAATTCGTGGTTCAACTTATGCAGCAGGTTTACGCGTAAAATTACGTTTAGTTAGCTACGATAAAGAATCTTCATCGCGCGCAGTCAAAGACATTAAAGAAAGCGAAGTATATATGGGTGAAATCCCATTAATGACTGACAACGGTACTTTTGTTATCAATGGTACTGAGCGTGTTATCGTTTCACAATTACACCGTAGCCCGGGCGTATTCTTTGATTCTGACAAAGGTAAAACACACTCTTCAGGTAAAGTTCTTTATAACGCACGCATTATCCCTTACCGTGGTTCTTGGTTAGATTTCGAATTTGATCCAAAAGATAACTTATATGCGCGTATTGACCGTCGTCGTAAATTACCGGCAACCATTATTTTGCGTGCGTTAGGTTATACCGTTGAAGAAATCTTAAACTTATTCTTCGACAAAGTAACTTTCGAAATC
Source organism: uncultured Haemophilus sp. (assembly GCA_902461185.1). Classification (GTDB taxonomy): domain Bacteria; phylum Pseudomonadota; class Gammaproteobacteria; order Enterobacterales; family Pasteurellaceae; genus Haemophilus_D. Next base: position 11,426 of record CABPXD010000009.1, on the reverse strand, counting down.
GCTGGCAATAAATTATTAATGACATTAGTGCCAGAACGTTTACGTGGTGAAACGGCAACATTTGATATTGAAGCAAATGGCAAAGTCTATGTAGAACGCGGTCGTCGTATCACTGCTCGTCACATTAAAGCATTAGAAAAAGATAATGTGACACAAGTTGAAGTGCCAACTGAATACATCGCAGGTAAAGTTGCAGCGAAAGATTATGTAGATCTTGAATCTGGTGAAATCATTTGCCCTGCAAATGGCGAGATTTCTTTAGAAGTGTTAGCGAAATTATCGCAAGCAGGCTATAAAGTGATCGAAACATTATTCACCAATGACTTAGATTACGGTCCATATATCTCTGAAACATTACGTGTTGATCCAACTTACGATCGTGTAAGTGCATTATATGAAATCTATCGTATGATGCGTCCAGGTGAACCACCTACACCAGAATCTTCAGAAGCATTATTCAATAACTTATTCTTCTCTGCAGAACGTTATGATTTATCTGCAGTAGGTCGTATGAAGTTTAATCGCTCGTTAGGTATTCCTGAAGGCGAGGGTACTGGTATTTTAAGTAACGACGATATCATTCGTGTGATGAAAAAACTCATCGATATCCGTAATGGTCGTGGTGAAGTGGATGATATCGACCACTTGGGTAACCGTCGTATTCGTTCTGTGGGTGAAATGGCAGAAAACCAATTCCGTATTGGTTTAGTTCGTGTAGAAAGAGCGGTTAAAGAGCGTTTATCTTTAGGCGATTTAGATGCGATCACGCCACAAGACTTAATTAATCCAAAACCAATTTCTGCGGCAGTGAAAGAATTCTTTGGTTCTTCACAACTTTCGCAATTCATGGACCAAAACAACCCATTATCAGAAGTGACACACAAACGTCGTATTTCTGCATTAGGTCCAGGCGGTTTAACGCGTGAACGCGCAGGCTTTGAGGTACGTGACGTACATAACACCCACTATGGTCGTTTATGTCCAATCGAAACCCCTGAAGGTCCAAACATCGGTTTGATCAACTCACTTTCTGCGTTTGCTCGTACGAACGATTACGGTTTCTTAGAAACCCCATATCGTAAAGTAGTGAATGGTCAAGTAACCGAAGAAATCGAATACTTATCTGCAATTGATGAAGCAAACTACATCATTGCACAGGCGAACTCAAACCTTGATGAGAACAATCGCTTTACAGATGCATTCGTTACTGCGCGTGGTGAACGTGGTGAATCTGGTCTTTATAAACCAGAAGAAATTCACTATATGGACGTTTCAACCCAACAAGTGGTATCTGTGGCTGCAGCGTTAATTCCATTCTTAGAGCATGACGATGCGAACCGTGCCTTAATGGGTGCGAACATGCAACGTCAGGCAGTTCCTACTTTACGTGCTGATAAGCCGTTAGTGGGTACAGGTATGGAAAAACCAATCGCTCTCGACTCTGGTGTGGCGGTTGTCGCGAAACGTGGTGGTACCGTTCAATACGTTGATGCGTCTCGTATCGTTATCAAAGTAAATGAAGACGAAACTGTAGCAGGCGAAGCGGGTATTGATATTTATAACTTAATTAAATACACCCGTTCTAACCAAAATACCTGTATCAACCAAATTCCTTGTGTGAATTTAGGCGATCCAATTAACCGTGGTGAAGTGTTAGCAGATGGTCCTTCAACAGACTTAGGTGAATTAGCATTAGGTCAAAATATCCGTGTGGCGTTCATGCCTTGGAACGGTTATAACTTCGAAGACTCAATGTTAGTTTCCGAGCGTGTTGTACAACAAGACCGCTTCACGACAATCCACATTCAAGAATTATCTTGTGTGGCGCGTGATACTAAATTAGGTTCTGAAGAAATCACTGCGGATATTCCAAACGTAGGTGAATCTGCATTAAGCAAATTGGATGAATCTGGTATCGTGTATGTGGGGGCTGAAGTAAAAGGTGGCGACATCTTAGTCGGTAAAGTCACCCCTAAAGGCGAAACTCAATTAACACCAGAAGAAAAATTGTTACGTGCAATCTTCGGTGAAAAAGCATCTGATGTGAAAGACTCTTCATTACGTGTACCAAATAGCGTAAGCGGTACTGTAATTGACGTTCAAGTCTTCACCCGTGATGGCGTAGAAAAAGACAAACGTGCATTAGAAATTGAAGAAATGCAGTTAAAACAAGCTAAGAAAGACCTTTCTGATGAATTAGAAATCTTAGAAGCTGGCTTGTTTGCTCGTGTGCGTAATCTACTTATCGCTGGTGGTATTGATGCGGCTCAATTAGATAAAATGGATCGCACCAAATGGTTAGAACAAACCATTTCAGATGAAGAAAAACAAAACCAATTAGAACAGCTTGCTGAGCAATATGAAGAATTACGTAAAGAGTTTGAACACAAACTTGAAGTAAAACGTAAGAAAATCATTAAAGGCGATGACCTCGCACCAGGCGTGTTAAAAGTGGTTAAAGTTTACCTAGCGGTGAAACGTCACATTCAACCGGGTGATAAAATGGCGGGTCGTCACGGTAACAAAGGTGTTATCTCAAAAATCAATCCAGTGGAAGATATGCCATACGATGAAAACGGTCAACCGGTTGAAATCGTATTGAACCCACTGGGTGTACCATCTCGTATGAACATCGGTCAGATCTTAGAAACTCACTTAGGCTTAGCTGCTAAAGGTATCGGTGATCAAATCAATGCGATGATCAAACAAAAACAAGATGTTGAGAAACTTCGTGGCTATATGCAAAAAGCATACGATTTAGGTCATGGCGCACAAAAAGTGGATTTAAGCACCTTTAGTGATGACGAAATCATGCGTTTAGCAGAAAACCTACGTAAAGGTTTACCGGTAGCAACACCAGTGTTTGATGGTGCTGATGAGCAAGAAATCAAAGAAATGTTGAAACTTGGTGGCTTACCAACTTCAGGTCAGATCACGTTATACGATGGCCGTACTGGTGAGAAATTCGAGCGTCCAGTAACCGTAGGTTATATGTACATGCTCAAATTGAACCACTTAGTTGATGACAAAATGCATGCTCGTTCAACAGGTTCTTATAGTCTTGTTACTCAACAACCACTTGGTGGTAAAGCACAATTCGGTGGTCAACGTTTCGGTGAGATGGAGGTATGGGCACTTGAAGCATACGGTGCTGCTTACACCTTACAAGAAATGTTAACTGTGAAATCCGATGACGTGAACGGCCGTACGAAGATGTATAAAAACATCGTCGGTGGCAACCAACAAATGGATCCGGGTACACCGGAATCTTTCAACGTAATTATGAAAGAAATCCGTTCACTTGGTTTGAATATCGAGCTAGACGAAGAGTAATCGACAAACCGGTCTTCCCCTGTACGCAGGGGAAGCAAAAGGAAGAAATCGCCGAAGTGCGGTTAAAAAACAAAATATTTTTGACCGCACTTTGAAACCCTTAACTCCGACAGGAGACTATTTGTGAAAGACTTAGTTAAGTTTTTAAAAGCACAATCAAAAACCAGTGAAGATTTTGATGTGATTAAAATTGGGTTAGCTTCTCCAGACATGATCCGTTCTTGGTCATTTGGTGAAGTTAAAAAACCTGAAACAATCAACTATCGTACGTTCAAACCTGAGCGTGACGGTCTTTTCTGTGCACGTATTTTCGGGCCAGTAAAAGATTACGAATGTTTATGCGGAAAATATAAACGCTTAAAACACCGTGGTGTGATTTGTGAAAAATGTGGTGTTGAAGTAACACAAACTAAAGTGCGTCGTGAACGTATGGGCCACATTGAATTGGCTTGTCCAGTTGCACACATTTGGTTCTTAAAATCACTTCCGTCCCGTATCGGTTTATTACTTGATATGCCGTTACGTGATATTGAGCGTGTGCTTTACTTTGAAATGTACATCGTAACCGAACCGGGTATGACCGATTTAGAACGTGGACAGTTATTAACTGAAGAACAATTCCTTGATGCAGAAGACCGCTGGCAAGATGAATTCGAAGCGAAAATGGGTGCTGAAGCAATTCAAGATTTACTTAAAGATATTGATCTTGAAGTGGAATGTGAAAAATTACGTGAAGAGTTACAAGAAACTAACTCTGAAACAAAACGTAAGAAAATCACTAAACGCTTAAAATTATTAGAAGCTTTCCAACAATCTGGTAATAAACCAGAGTGGATGGTGATGACTGTATTACCAGTACTTCCGCCAGATTTACGTCCGTTAGTACCATTAGATGGTGGTCGTTTTGCAACTTCGGACTTAAACGATTTATATCGTCGCGTAATCAACCGTAACAACCGTTTAAAACGTTTATTAGATTTAATCGCACCAGATATTATCGTGCGCAACGAAAAACGTATGTTACAAGAATCTGTTGATGCGTTATTAGATAATGGTCGTCGTGGTCGTGCGATTACAGGTTCTAACCGTCGTCCATTGAAATCACTTGCGGATATGATCAAAGGTAAACAAGGTCGTTTCCGTCAAAACTTATTAGGTAAACGTGTTGACTATTCAGGCCGTTCTGTAATCACTGTAGGTCCATACTTGCACTTACACCAATGTGGTTTACCGAAGAAAATGGCATTGGAATTATTCCGTCCGTTTATCTATGCAAAATTAGAAAGCCGTGGTTATGCAACTACAATCAAAGCGGCTAAGAAAATGGTTGAGCGTGAAGACGCGATCGTTTGGGATATCTTGGCAGAAGTTATTCGTGAGCACCCAATTCTATTGAACCGTGCACCGACACTTCACCGTTTAGGTATCCAAGCGTTTGAACCACTTCTAATCGAAGGTAAAGCAATCCAGTTACACCCGCTCGTTTGTGCGGCGTTCAACGCGGACTTCGATGGTGACCAAATGGCGGTTCACGTACCATTAACACTTGAAGCTCAGTTAGAAGCACGTGCGTTAATGATGTCAACCAACAACGTACTTTCACCTGCAAACGGTGATCCTATTATCGTTCCATCACAAGACGTGGTGTTGGGTCTTTACTATATGACCCGTGAAAAAGTGAACGGTAAAGGCGAAGGCATGTTATTGCAAGATCCGCGCGAAGCTGAAAAAGCATATCGCACAGGTGAAGCAGAATTACATTCTCGCGTTAAAGTACGTATTACTGAATATGTGAAAAATGAAGCAGGCGAATTCGAAGAGAAAACCACATTAACCGATACCACTATCGGTCGTGCAATCTTATGGATGATCGCGCCAAAAGGTATGCCTTATTCATTGTTTAACCAAACATTAGGTAAAAAAGCAATTTCTAAACTTATCAACGAAGCTTATCGTCGTTTAGGTTTGAAAGAAGCAGTAATGTGTGCTGACCATATTATGTATACCGGTTTTGCTTATGCTGCACGTTCAGGTTCTTCTGTGGGTATCGACGATATGGTTATCCCAGAGAAAAAATACGAAATTATTTCTGCAGCGGAAGCTGAAGTGGCTGAAATTCAAGAACAGTTCCAATCTGGTCTTGTAACAGCGGGTGAGCGTTATAACAAAGTCATCGATATTTGGGCTGCAGCAAATGAGCGTGTAGCGAAAGCAATGATGGAAAACTTATCTCAGGAAGAAGTCATCAACCGTGAAGGTAACCCTGAGAAACAAGCTTCTTTCAACAGCATTTTTATGATGGCTGACTCCGGTGCGCGTGGTTCTGCAGCTCAAATTCGTCAGTTAGCAGGTATGCGTGGTTTGATGGCGCGTCCAGATGGTTCGATCATCGAAACCCCAATTACAGCGAACTTCCGTGAAGGTTTGAACGTACTTCAGTACTTTATTTCAACCCACGGTGCGCGTAAAGGTTTGGCGGATACCGCATTAAAAACAGCAAACTCTGGTTACTTAACTCGTCGTTTAGTTGACGTAGCGCAAGACTTAGTGATCGTTGAAGATGACTGTGGTACACACGAAGGTTTAGTCATGACTCCATTAATCGAAGGTGGAGATGAGAAAGTTCCACTTCGCGAATTAGTGTTAGGTCGTGTTGTGGCTGAAGATGTGTATAAACCAGGTACAGAAGAAGTCTTAATTGCACGTAACACCTTATTAGATGAAAAACTGTGTGATGTGTTAGATGCAAACTCCGTGGACAGCGTAAAAGTACGTTCTGTTGTAACTTGTGATACTGATTTCGGTGTCTGTGCGAAATGTTATGGTCGTGACTTAGCTCGTGGTCACCTCATCAACCAAGGTGAAGCAGTGGGTGTTATCGCTGCTCAATCAATCGGTGAGCCAGGTACACAGTTAACCATGCGTACGTTCCACATCGGTGGTGCAGCTTCTGCAGCAGCGAAAGAATCTAGCGTACAAATCAAAAACAACGGTACTTTACACCTTGCTAACGCAAAATTCGTTGTTAATGACGAAGGTAAATTAGTTTTAACTTCTCGTAATACTGAATTAACCGTAACTGATGCATTTGGTCGTACGAAAGAACATTATAAAGTGCCTTACGGTACTGTATTGAACAAAGCTGACGGTCAAGAAGTGTCTGCTGGTGAAACAGTGGCAAACTGGGATCCACATACTATGCCAGTTGTATCTGAAGTATCTGGTTTTGTGAAATTCATTGATATCGTGGATGGTTTAACTGTAACCCGTCAAACGGATGAATTAACTGGTCTTTCTTCTATCGTCGTACAAGATGTGGGTGAACGTGCAACAGCAGGTAAAGATTTACGTCCAACCATCAAATTAGTTGATGCAAAAGGTAACGATATCTTCTTACCTGAAACTGACGTTATTGCGCAATACTTCTTACCAGGTAAAGCAATCGTAAGTTTAGATGACGGTGCGGAAGTGAAAGTGGGTGAACCACTTGCACGTATTCCACAAGAATCTGTGGGTACTAAAGATATTACTGGTGGTCTTCCACGCGTTGCTGACTTATTCGAAGCACGTAAACCGAAAGAGCCTGCAATCTTGGCAGAAATTTCAGGTATCGTGTCCTTCGGTAAAGAAACCAAAGGTAAACGTCGCTTGCTAATCACCCCAACTGAAGGTGAAATCTACGAAGAAATGATTCCAAAATGGCGTCAACTCAACGTATTTGAAGGTGAGATGGTAGAACGTGGTGATGTGATTTCTGATGGTGCAGAGACTCCACACGATATCTTACGTTTACGCGGTGTTCGTGCTGTAACTGAATATATCGTGAACGAAGTACAAGAAGTTTACCGCTTACAAGGGGTAAAAATTAACGATAAGCACATCGAAGTTATCGTACGTCAAATGTTACGTAAAGCAGTCATTACGAAAGCTTATGACAGCGAATTCCTCGAAGGGGAACAAGTTGAAGTGGCTCGCGTGAAAATTGTTAACCGTAAACGTGAAGCGGAAGGTAAACCACCAGTTGAATTCGAACGTGAATTACTGGGTATTACCAAAGCGTCATTGGCGACAGAATCCTTCATTTCTGCAGCATCGTTCCAAGAAACCACTCGCGTGCTTACTGAAGCGGCAGTGGCGGGTAAACGTGATGAATTACGAGGCTTGAAAGAGAACGTAATCGTAGGTCGTTTAATCCCAGCTGGTACTGGTTTTGCATATCACCAAGGTCGTCACAAAAAACGTATTGTAGACGATGTTGCGATTAAATTGTCTGAAGACGATGAAGCAGCAATTGCTGATGAATTCGTGATGACAGCAGATGATGCAACAACTAACTTAGCAGAAATGCTTAATATGGCAGATGATGCAGAATAATCGCTAATCGATAAAAAGAAAACCCGAGTTTAGGCTAGGGTTTTTTATTATCTTAATACAAAAAGTGCGGTCAGTTTTTGATGCGTTTTTCGTTTGGAAAAGTATCGTAAAAATGACCGCACTTTCTTTTCATCAATAAAAAAGCCACCTTATCGGTGGCTTTGAAATATTTTGCTTAAGCTAAGATTACCAACCTTTTACAACACCATCTTTAAAGTGTTTTTTCGCTTCTTGGTAAACTTCTTCAGTTTGGTATGCTTTCACGAAATCTTGGATCGCTTTGCTGTCTTTGTTATCAGTACGCGCAACGATGATGTTTACGTATGGAGAATCTTTATCTTCCACGAATACACCGTTATCTTGTGCATTTAAGCCAACTTGACCCGCATAAGTGTTATTTACAACCGCAAGATCAACATCATCTAATGCACGAGCTGCAACAGAGGTATCCACTTCAGAAATTTTTAAGTTTTTCGGATTTTCAACGATATCTGCGACAGTTGAAAGAAGATCGTTAGAATTTTTAAGTTTGATTAAACCTTGTTTCTCAAGAAGGATTAATGCACGACCACGGTTTGAAGGATCGTTTGGAACAACGATTTTAGCGCCTTCTTTTAAGTCATTTACATTTTTGATGGTTTTAGAATAACCAGCAAGTGGGTAAACAAAGGTGTTACCAACGATCACTAAGTTGTTTAAGTTTTTCGCTTTTACATCTTCATCTAAGTAAGGTTTGTGTTGCATTGCGTTAGCATCTAAATCACCTTTAGATACAGCCGTGTTTGGTAAAGCGTAGTCATTGAATAAAACAAATTCAACATTTAAGTTGTATTTGTCTTTTGCTACTTTTGCCGCGGTTTCTGCAACTTGGTGCTCAGGACCCGCCATTACACCAACTTTGATTGATGTAGGAGCAGGTGCAGTTGATGCTGCATCTGCTTTTTTCTCTTCTTTACAACCTGTTAATACTAATGCTGACGCGATAGCGGTGATAGCAAATAAGTTTTTTAATTTCATGTTTTTTCCTTGTTGTGAATAAAATGGTAGAAAATAATTAACGGTGATCCACTCGTTTTGCGAGTGTGTCGCCTAATTTTTGACTGAGCATCACGATAATCACGATAACAATCGTTGCTGCCCAAGTTACTGATGGCATATTACGATAGACGCCATAGTTAATGGCGAGGCTTCCTAAACCGCCACCGCCTTGTGTTCCTGCCATTGCGGTATAGCCAATTAATGTCACGAAAGTGAGTGTAATCGCATTGATAAGCGTTGGTAAAGATTCAGGCAAATAGAATTTACGAATAATTTGCCAATTGGTTGCGCCCATGGCTTTTGCGGTTTCAGTCAAACCGGTTGGAATCTCAAAAAGTGCATTACTCGTAAGACGTGCAAAAAATGGCGTTGCAGCTGCACTTAATGACACAATCGCAGCATTAGAACCAATACTACCGCCAGGGAGTAGCCAGCTCGTTAGCGGAATTAAAGCGAGTAATAAAATAATATAAGGAATTGAACGCCCGATATTAATAATGACGTTTAAAAATGCATTGAGCTTTTTGTTTTCTAAAATCGCCCCTTTATTGGTTAAAAAGGTTAAAAAACCCAGTGGTAAGCCTAATAAAGCCGCAATTAATGTCGATAATACTGACATATAAACCGTTTCAATGGTCGATACGGTTAATAAACTCGCAAAATTATCGGGGAATTGTTGGCTAAATGTTGCCCATAAATCATTGAACATAGCCTAGTACCTCTACTCGAACGTTATTTTCCATTAAATAAACTTTGGCTTGCGTAATCGCATCTTCATCACCTTCAACCTCCGCAATGGTAAAGCCAAATTTTACGCCACCGGCATAATCAATTTGTGAGGTTAAGATACTGAGCTCTACGCCAAATTTTTTCGATGCTTGAGAAAGTAATGGTGCATCGACGGAGCGACCAGTAAATTCAAATTTGATGATCGGATACGATTTGGCATGTTTTGGCGTATCGGATAGATTTTCTAAATATTCTTCCGGCAAGGTAATGTGGAAGGTAGAACTGATAAACTCTTGAGCCAATTCTGTTTTCGGATTAGAGAAAATTTCGCTAACCGTGCCTTGTTCAATCAGACGTCCTTTATCAATCACGGCAACTTGATCGCAGATGCGTTTAACTACTTCCATTTCATGGGTAATAAGAAGAATGGTGATACCTAAAGTGCGGTTGATTTCTTTTAATAATTTTAGAATGGATTGAGTTGTAGCTGGATCTAATGCGCTAGTCGCTTCATCACAAAGTAAGACTTTTGGATCGCTTGCTAGTGCACGCGCAATCGCTACACGTTGTTTTTGACCACCAGAGAGATTAGCAGGATATACATTATGTTTATCACTTAATCCTACAAGTGCTAAAAGTGCGGTCGTTTTTTCTTGAATTTCTGCTTTCGATTTATTTTCTAATTCAAGTGGTAATGCTACGTTTTCAAAAACGGTTCGAGAGGTCAATAAATTAAAATGTTGGAAAATCATACCGATTTGACGGCGTGTTTTCACTAATTCAGCGTCAGAAAGTTGAGTTAGATCCACATCATCGATGATCACTGCACCGTGAGTCGGTCTTTCTAATAAGTTTACACAACGGATAAGCGTACTTTTACCTGCACCAGAGGCGCCAATGACACCGCAAATCTGTCCCTTAGGCACATGTAATGAAACATTATCAAGTGCGGTCAGTTTTTTATCTGGAAGTGTAAAAATCTTCGTAATGTTATTTAGCTTAATCATATAAGCCCTTGTTCTCAGTTAATATTTGAATTTCATTTGTATTCTAGACGTCTAGAATGCTGTGTCAATATCTTATGGGATCTTTTTTAGACGGATCGGTTATGACTTATTATTGCTTATATTAAGGATAAAAGGGATAATTTTGGCTTAAGAAAAAGATAAATGAGAAAATATATGAAGAAAGCTGTTTTTTTAGATCGCGATGGCACTTTAAATATTGACCATGGGTATGTCCATAAAATTGATGATTTCCAATTTATAGAAGGCAGTATTGATGCATTAAAAGCATTAAAGGAAATGGGATACCTTTTAGTTTTAGTGACCAATCAATCAGGCATCGCACGTGGATATTTTTCAGAAGATCAGTTTTTGCAACTAACAGAATGGATGGATTGGTCATTAGCTGATCGTGGCGTGGATTTAGATGGCATCTACTATTGTCCCCATCATCCAGAAGGGAAGGGTGAATATAAAGAAGACTGTGAGTGTAGAAAACCGAAATCAGGCATGTTATTAGAGGCGATTAAAGCGCTGAGAATCAATCCTGCACAATCTATTATGGTTGGCGATAAGATTGAAGATCTTAAAGCAGGCATTGGTGCAAAAGTGAAAACAAATGTTTTAGTGCGAACAGGCAAACCTATTACAGAAGAGGGTGAGAATCTCGCTGATTATGTTTTGGATTCCATTGCAGATTTACCAAGAATAGCAAAACGATTAATTAAGTAACAAAAATGATCTATTTTTTGTGCGAATAGGTGAAAAGATCTTCAACTAAGAAAAAATTTACATTTTTTTACAAAAAGAGCTTGCAAAGGCATCTGAAATGCCTATAATACGCCCCACACAACGACGCGCTGTTGTGACTCTTAAGAAAAACCGGTGCGTCGTTCTTTTTTGCTCTTTAACAATATATCAGACAATCTGTGTGGGCACTTGTTGATT
>CABPXD010000008.1:0-106843 GCA_902461185.1 uncultured Haemophilus sp. | reverse complement strand
GAAAAACTCGGCTTTCAAATTGAATGGATGCCTTTCAACGATACGTTAAATTTATGGGCGAAGCATGGTGCTGGTGAGCCTGTTATTGCCTTTGCAGGGCATACCGATGTGGTGCCGACAGGAGATGAAGCGCACTGGACTTATCCGCCGTTTTCTGCCGAAATTGTAGATGATGTGCTTTATGGTCGTGGTGCGGCAGATATGAAAGGCTCATTAGCAGCAATGATTGTGGCGGCAGAAGAATATGTGAAAGCTAATCTGAATCATAAAGGAACGATTGCTTTGTTGATTACTTCTGACGAAGAGGCTGCCGCGAAAGATGGCACGGTACGTGTTGTCGAAACCTTAATGGCGCGCGGTGAGAAAATCACTTATTGCATGGTAGGCGAGCCATCTAGTTCAAAAACATTAGGCGATGTAGTCAAAAATGGCCGTCGCGGTTCGATTACTGGTAACCTCTACATTCAAGGTATTCAAGGCCATGTGGCTTATCCTCATTTAGCGGAAAATCCAATTCACAAAGCCGCACCTTTCTTGCAGGAATTAACCACCTATCAATGGGATAATGGTAATGAATTTTTCCCGCCAACTAGTTTACAAATTGCGAATATTCATGCAGGAACAGGGAGTAATAATGTCATCCCTGGTGAGCTTTATGTGCAATTCAATTTACGTTATTGTACGGAAGTGACCGATGAAGGCATTAAGCAGAAAGTGGCGGAAATGCTTGAAAAACATGATTTGAAATACCGTATTGATTGGAATTTATCGGGTAAACCATTTTTAACGAAACCAGGCAAATTATTAGATGCATTAACGACGGCTATTGAGCAAACAACCGGTATTGCACCACAAGCAGAAACAGGCGGTGGCACCTCTGATGGGCGTTTTATTGCGTTAATGGGCGCTGAAGTGGTGGAGTTTGGGCCGCTTAATGCGACGATTCATAAAGTGAATGAATGTGTAAACGTTGATGATCTTGCCAAGTGCGGTCAGATTTATCATCAAATGTTAGTGAATTTATTGGACAAGTAAGATGAAATTAACGCCTGAAATGTTAACTGGCAAATCTCGTGAACATTTGATTAATTTGCCTACACCTCATTCTCCGAATCATTTTTTGCAAGCAGAGGCAATGAAAGCGTTTCAAGGATTGCAGCAAAGTGCGGTCAAAAATGGCTTTAATTTGCAACCCGCGAGTAGCTTTCGTGATTTTGAACGTCAACAACTCATTTGGAACGGTAAATTTAACGGTGAACGCAAGGTTCATGATGATGCGGGAAATCCATTAGATTTAGCGTTGTTAGATGATTGGCAAAAAGCACAGGCCATTTTACGTTGGTCAGCGCTCCCAGGGGGAAGTCGTCATCATTGGGGAACAGAAATCGATATTTTTGATCCTGATCTTTTGCTTCAAGGTCAATCTTTACAACTTGAACCTTGGGAATATGAAAAGGGTGGTTATTTTTTTGAACTTAGTGAATTTCTTACTGAAAATCTACCGCACTTTGATTTTGCTTTGCCATTTATCAGTCAGCCAGAAGGTAAAAAAATTGGCCGAGAGCCTTGGCATATTAGCTATTTACCGTTGGCAGAGCAGGCATCACGATTATTTACGCCAGATGTGCTATTGCAGGTTTGGCAGCATGAAACCGTGGCTGGAAAAGAAACGTTAATTGCACATTTGCCTGAGATTTTTGAGCAGTATGTGGTTTAATAAAAACGCAGCAAGTCGCTGCGTTTTTTTATGGTTTGATTAATTCTTTTCCAAGGATTTATGTTGAATTTTCACATTCTTGCCTTTGGCTTGGAAATATTCACCAATTTGTTGAGCGATGTAAACAGAACGATGTTTGCCACCCGTACAACCAATGGCAATGGTTAAATAGCTTCGATTATTTTGCTCTAACATCGGTAACCACGTTTCAATGTAATTACGCGTTTGGTAGATAAAATTATTCACTTCATCATGTGCAAGTAAAAATTGTGCAACGGGTTCATCAAGCCCTGTCATTGGACGAAGTTCTGGATCCCAGTGCGGGTTAGGTAGAAAACGCACATCAAAGACATAATCGGCATCAAGCGGAATGCCATATTTAAAGCCAAACGATTCAACCACGATTTTAAGCTCTTTATCTGTATTACCCCGTAAAACCTCTCTTAAACGTTCAGATAACGAATGAGTAGAAAGAGGTGCGGTATCAATAATAAAATTAGCATGTTGAATTAACGGTTCAAGTTGCTGATATTCTAAATCAATCGCTGATTCAAGTGGGAGATCTTGTGCTGAAAGTGGATGAAGACGACGTGAATCGCTGTAACGACGAATAAGTGTACTACGATCGCTGTCCAGAAAGATGATTTTGACAGAATAAGTGGCTTGAATATCTGTCAGAATCTTGTCTAAATCAGCACTTGAATGAGGAAGATTTCGAATATCAAGACTGATGGCAACAGCTGTTTGAGTTTTGGCGAGAATATTGGTGAGTTGAGGAAGTAAATCGAGAGGGAGATTATCCACGCAATAATAGCCCATATCTTCCAAAGCTCGTAATGCGACAGATTTCCCCGCACCAGAGCGACCGCTGATAATAATAATTTCCATCTGCGTGATTCCTTATGGTTAGTCGGTTAGGTTATACCTCTTGAGGTTCAATATTATCTAAATTTGTGTCGTCTTCAGATTCCTCTGAATGATCGGCACATTCAAAAATTTGCCAAATTTCATCCGCACTTTGTGCTGAACGAAGTTGTTTAATTAAGTTTTTATCCGTTAATTTTTCATTGAGTTCTGCGAGAACAGGAATATATTCTTGGCAGAGATTTTCAGGTACAAGCACAGCAAAAACGATATCCACCGGTTTATTATCAGCCGCATCATATTCAACAGGCGTTTCTAATTGCATAAATACCGTTAGGATTTTATCTGACACAGTAGCAGGTAACTTGGCTTTAGGCATGGCAACACCATTGCCCAATCCTGAATTACCTAATTTTTCCCGCTCAAATAAACATTCAAAACAGGCCTGTTCACCATTTTCGCATTGAAGTTTTTCAACAACGAAAGCGGCAATAGATTCAAATAATCGTTTCTTGCTAGAAAAAGCAACCCCCTGACGAATATCATCAGGGGAGAGCAATGTTGTAAATTTCATCGGTTATAGTTTAAATTGTTCGCCTAAATAGACACGTTTGACGTGCTCATCATTCATGACTTCTTCCGGTGTGCCGGTCGCGATAATTTTCCCTTCACCAACAATGTAAGCGCGTTCACAAACATCAAGGGTTTCGCGTACGTTATGGTCGGTAATTAACACGCCTAAGCCACGATTACGGAGATCCGTGATGATTTTCTTAATATCCGTCACCGAAATAGGGTCAACACCCGCAAAAGGTTCATCTAGTAAAATGAATTTAGGATTTGCCGCTAAGGCGCGTGCAATTTCCACACGACGACGTTCACCACCAGAAAGCGATTGTCCCAGGCTATCACGAATATGTCCAATGTTGAATTCATCAATTAACTCATCCGCTCTCTCTCTGCGTTGTTCTGCAGTGAGATCTTTGCGAATTTCTAATACCGCCATAAGATTTTCATACACCGTTAAACGACGGAAAATAGAGGCTTCTTGTGGTAAATAGCCAATTCCTCGACGAGCACGTTCATGCATAGGTAATACGCTAATATCATCGCCATCAATGGTGATTTTTCCCTGATCATGACGCACTAAACCGACGACCATGTAGAAAGTAGTGGTTTTACCTGCACCATTTGGACCAAGTAGGCCAACAATTTCATTGGAGTTTACGGTCAAACTCACATCAGAAACCACTTTTCGGCTCTTATAACTTTTTGCGAGAAATTCAGCTTGTAATACAGACATCGGTTATTTTTTACCTTTTTGTTGTAATTGGGTCGGAATTAAGACGGTTTGCACACGTGATTTTCCATTACCATTGGCTTTTAACTGTTGTTTTTTCACATCATAAGTGATGCGTTCACCGTTAATTTTGCTATCTAATTGTTTTAATTCAGCATTACCGGTCAATGTTAAGAATTCAGTGCCTAAATCGTAGTGAACTTTATTCGCTCTACCGTCAACAGGCTTACCATCATCAAGTTGTTGGTGGAAGGTAACAGGGCTACCAAATGCTTCAACAGTTTCTTTTTTACCTGAATTTTCTGGTGGGCGAGTAATGACTACTTTATTGGCTTTAATCAAAATGGAACCTTGCGTAATCACAACGTTATCCGTAAAGGTTACTACGCTGTTCTCCATATCTAAAGATTGATTATCTGAGACAATATTAATCGGTTTATTGGTATCGTCTTTTAACGCAAAAGCAGACAAAGAAGTCATCATTAACGCCGTTAAAAGCAGAATTTTATTGTTTGTTGATTTCATAATATGTTTTTACCTGTTCCTTTAGAGTTGCAACTTGCTGACGTAAATTTCCGACGAGGTTCAATCCACTCGAGTTAAAGTTTAATCCGTTAATTTTTACTTGTGTATTGGAAGTAATGTCTTGTGTTTTTAAATTAATTACTGCGGCTTCAGTCTCAACACGTTGTAGGCGAGATAACGGATCAAGGCTCTCGGCAATCACGCCACCTTCAAGATAGAGCATTTGATCTTTCGTTAATTTTGCCTTTTTCGCGCTAAGTTTCCAATTTTGTTTTTCTAATTGAATTTTATCGGTTTTCGCTTCTTTATCTTTATTGTCCAAAGAGACATCAAAAAGATAGACTAACGGCGAAATAAAATCCGTATGGCCGTCTTGGGTGTAATATTCCACTTTGTCGGAAATCGCGAGATACTGTTTTTTACCTTCAGGTGAGAATACAGTGGTTTCCATTTTATTACCGACGTATTCTGGGCTATCAGGCTTTTTAATGAGGCTTTGTAAATCGCTATGATCTTGATTAAGCGAATAATACCAGCCTAATAAAGCGAGGGCGATGACACCTAAAATAATATTCCAACGAATATTCATAAATAACGTTTTTTCCTTTCTAAAAGGGTAGCCAATCATAGCACTTTTTTGACACAATGTGCGGTCAAAAATAGCGGTATTTTAGTCTTCTAAAATGAGTGTTTTTAAGATCTGATAAATCTCGCGATAAGCTTTTGACGGCTTATTTTGTTCCTTCTCTTTTTGTGCTGCACGAATCAAATTACGTAATTGTTGGCGATCTGCAGAAGGATGTTCATTTAACAAATCAGTCAGAGCCGCATCACCTTTTGCAATCAATTCATCACGTAAGATTTCCAACTTATGCAGCATAGCTTGTTGCTGATTATGTTTGTTTTCAATTTTTTCTAAAGCTTCACGAATAGGCTCTGCATCAATTGAGCGTAAGAGCTTACCGATGTATTGCAATTGGCGACGACGCGCCTCTTTTTGCAGGCGTTGTGCTAATTCAATGGCATCTTTCAAGCTATCGTCTAGTGGAACCTTAGTCAGATTTGCTTTGGTTAAGTTCACCAATTTCTCGCCGAGCTGTTTTAAATCCTCAGCATCGCGTTTGATTTCACTTTTGCTTACCCAAATAATCTCTTCTTGGTCTTCATCTTCCCAATCAAAGGCTTCTTTTTTCTTCCGTTTTGCCATTCTGTTACCTTATGAAAAATTTGGTGCATTTTAGCATAAACTTTCAAAATAAGATAAAATGGCGCAAATTTTTAATAGGATTATCACCATGAAAACAGCAGAAAATTTAACCGCACTTTTAAAATCTCAAGAGCAAACATTGCGTGATGCAGTCAGTTTTGCGATTGAAACCGCCCAGAAAGCGGGAGCCACCGCAGAAGTTGGCGTTACAAAAGTGAGTGGTTTATCGGTTTCAACCCGTCTGCAAGAGATTGAAAATGTTGAATTTACTAACGATGGGGCATTAGGTATTTCCGTTTATTTAGGCCAACAAAAAGGTAATGCCTCTACTTCAGATTTAAGTGAAGAAGCGATTAAAAACACCGTTGAAGCCGCGCTCGCTATTGCAAAATATACCTCACCAGATGATTGCACAGGGCTAGCAGATAAAGAACTAATGGCTTTTGAAGCGCCCGATTTAGAACTTTATCATGGGGCAAGTGTTGATGTTGAACAGGCTACAAAATTAGCTTTAGAGGCTGAAAAATCAGCGTTGGAATACGATGCTAAAATCGTGAATAGTAACGGTGCAAGTTTTAATTCACATACTGGCGTGCGTGTTTATGGCAATACACACGGCATGCTACAAAGTTACTTATCTAGCCGCTATTCTTTATCTTGTTCGGTGATTGGTGGAGAGCTAGATCAACTGGAAAATGACTACGAGTACACGGTTTCACGTGAGTTTGATGCGCTTTCTTCCGCGGATTGGGTAGGACAAAATTGCGCGAAAAAAGTGATCGCGCGTTTAAATCCACAGAAATTAAGCACGCGCGAAGTGCCCGTGATTTTCTTAAATGATGTGGCCACAGGATTAATTTCTCATTTAACGGGCGCGATTAGTGGCGGCAGCTTATATCGCAAATCCAGTTTCTTGCTCGATCATCTTGGAAAACAAGTATTGCCAGATTGGTTCCAAATCAGTGAGCGTCCTCATTTGTTAAGACGTTTAGCCTCTACGCCTTTTGATAGCGAAGGGGTTCGCACACAGAATCTTGAAATTATTCAAGATGGCGTGTTGCAAACCTATTTGCTCACCAGTTACAGCGGTAGAAAAATGGGCATGCAAAGTACTGGGCATGCAGGCGGTATTCACAACTGGCTCGTGAAACCAAATTTAACGGGCGGATTGACCGCACTTTTACGTCAAATGAGCACTGGTTTATTGGTTACCGATGTCATGGGACAAGGTGTCAATATTGTGACCGGGGATTATTCTCGTGGCGCAGCCGGTTTCTGGGTGGAAAATGGCGAGATCCAATATCCAGTTGCTGAAATTACGATTGCGGGTCAATTGCAGGATATGTTAAAAAATATTGTGGCAGTAGCAGATGATGTTGAACATCGTTCCAATATTCAAACCGGTTCAATCTTGTTAGATAAGATGAAAATTTCAGGAAATTAATAATTTTTTTAAAAATGATAATAATTCTTATTGACATGTAATTTCTTTCTGCTACTATACGCACATCTGTTTAGTAGCGATTGCAGATTGCTCCAACAGGTAGAGTAGAAAGTAAATTCGTTAGGGTTAAAAAGGCTGAAGGTTTAAACTTCAGCCTTTTTTATTGTAGAATACGCAAACGATTAAATAAAAAAGGAAAGACTATGAAAAAACACCACGTCGATATTATGATTTCAGAAGCGGATGTCCGTAGTCGCATAGCTGAACTTGGCGCGGAAATTACGCATTTTTATCAACAAAAAGCCATTGATAAACTGATTGTTGTTGGGCTTTTACGTGGTTCATTTATGTTCATGGCCGATCTCGTGCGTGAATTAAAATTACCGGTAGAAGTGGAGTTTATGACCACATCAAGTTATGGCGCTGGGATGACAAGCAATCACGATGTGAAAATTACGAAAGATCTCGAGGGCGATATTCGCAATGAACACGTGCTGATTGTTGAGGACATTATTGATACGGGCTATACCCTTGAAAAAGTACGTGGCATTTTAAATTTACGCGATCCTGCAAGCTTGGCGATTTGTACCTTATTAGATAAACCTTCTCGCCGAGAAGTGGAAGTACCGGTTGAATGGATTGGTTTTTCTATTCCGGATGAATTTGTTGTCGGCTATGGTATTGATTATGCTCAACGTTATCGTAATCTAGGCTATATTGGCAAAGTGGTTATAGACGAATAATTTATTTTTCAATAAAAAGAGCGGTCAAAATTCACAGTGATTTTTGACCGCTCTTTGTTTGTTAAGATTAGCGTTTCGCTTTTTTGATAAACTTCATTAAGCGTTTACGTTTACGTAATTGGTTTGGTGTGAGTTTATTTTTTCTACCCGCGAATGGGTTTGAACCTTCTTGGAATAGCAAGCGAATTGGCGAACCAATAATTTTCAAACTCTTACGATAATAATTAGATAAATAACGTTTGTATGAATCCGGTAATTTATCCATTTGGTTACCATGCACCACGATAATTGGTGGGTTATAACCACCTGGGTGAGCATATTTTAATTTAATACGACGACCGCCAATCATTGGTGGTTGGTGCTCATCCGTTGCCATTTGTAAGATTCGGGTGAGAAGGGACGTCGTCATTTTTTGTGTCGCACAAGCATAAGCTTCTTTAATCGAATCAAAAAGATTCCCCACGCCACTGCCGTGTAAAGCAGAAATAAAATGCACACGGGCAAAGTCGATGAAATCAAGACGGCGATCTAATTCAGATTTGACGCGATTTTTCACATCTTGATCTAAGCCGTCCCATTTATTCACGACGATCACGAGTGAGCGTCCTGTATTTAAGATAAAGCCAAGTAGAGAGAGATCTTGGTCTGAAATGTTTTCACGCGCATCAATTGTGAGTAATACCACGTTTGCATCTTGAATTGCTTGCAAGGTTTTAATAACAGAGAATTTCTCAACGGCTAAATGCACTTTACCACGTTTACGCACACCCGCTGTATCAATCAAGGTGTATTGTTGCCCATCGCGTTCCATTGGAATGTAGATACTGTCACGTGTTGTGCCTGGCATGTCGTAAACCACCACGCGATCTTCACCTAAAATACGATTGGTTAATGTCGATTTACCAACGTTTGGACGGCCTACAATCGCAATTTTGATATTTTTATCTTGTTCTTCTTCAAGCTCTTCGTCTAATGCTTCATCAATCAATGAAGTATCTTCTTCTGAATCGAAGTCAAATTCGTGATCCCATTCATCTTTTTCTTCTTCATCAGAAGTGCGGTCATTTTCTGCTTCGTTTTCTTGTAATTTTTCCGCTAAAGGTGCAAGTACTTGCTCCATTAATTGAGTCACGCCACGGCCTTGTGATGCAGCAATTTGTTCAATTTTACCTAAGCCTAATTGATAGAATTCTGCACAGTGTGAGTCTGCATCAATACCGTCAGTTTTATTCGCCACCACGACGGTTGTTTTATTCGTACGTTGGCGTAAGTAATTGGCAATACCAATGTCTGCTGCCGTTAAACCTGCGCGCGCATCCACTAAGAAAAGCACTACATCGGCTTCTTCAATCGCTAATAAGGATTGTTCCGCCATTTTTTCTTCAACGCCTTCTTCTGTGCCATCAATACCGCCGGTATCGATCACAATAAAATCATAGCCAGAAATATTGGCATGGCCGTATTTACGATCTCGAGTTAAACCAGGGAAGTCAGCAACAAGCGCATCACGAGTACGGGTTAAACGGTTGAATAGGGTGGATTTGCCTACGTTTGGGCGACCCACTAAGGCAACGACAGGAGTTGTCATAAAAATATCTCTGTAAAGTGTAAATTTGGTTAATTATAGCGAATGTTGGTTGGCAGGTAAAATTCGGGCATAAAAAAAAGCACCCTCTGGTGCTTCATTATCTCGGCTTAATTGGCGGAATGGACGGGACTCGAACCCGCGACCCCCTGCGTGACAGGCAGGTATTCTAACCAGCTGAACTACCACTCCGTGAGCATATTAAGACAAGTTTTAAATTGGCGGAATGGACGGGACTCGAACCCGCGACCCCCTGCGTGACAGGCAGGTATTCTAACCAGCTGAACTACCACTCCGCTAAGTGCTGGGTATAATAATGATGAACGTTAGAACCGTCAATCTTTTTTTTCTTTTTTTATGTTTATCTGATTAATAGATAACCGATTAATGAGGGGTTTAATCTCCCGTACGAATTGACCAAAAACATTTGCCATCGCTTTTTTTATTGACCAATTTAATGAAATCTAAATGAGCTTGGAGTTCATCATCGGTGGGTTGTAACACTTTTAAATTTTGCGAAAAATTGACCGCACTTTGAAGATCTTGAACATTGGTTGTCGTTTGGATAATCGAACTATCCGCATGCTCTTCATCAAATAGGCTGGTTTGACCGCCAGTCATGGACAAATAAACGTCGGCTAAAATCTCCGCATCCAGTAACGCGCCGTGGAGTGTACGTTTGCTGTTATCAATGCCTAAACGATCACACAACGCATCTAAGCTGTTACGTTTCCCAGGATACATTTGGCGAGCCATTTGCAACGTATCGGTCACCAGGCAAATGTCGGTCGTTTTGATATCTAACCCAAGTTTACGGAATTCATAGTCCATAAAGCCCACGTCGAAGGGCGCGTTGTGAATAAGCAGTTCGGCTCCACGAATGTATTCAATAAAGTCTTGTGCAATCGTTTTGAAATCCGGTTTATCCGCCAGCATTTCATCCGTAATGCCATGAACTTTAATGGCATCGGGATCAACCAAACGATCCGGCTTAATATAAATATGGAAATTATTGCCCGTATATTTACGGTTAATCATTTCCACCGCGCCAATTTCAATAATGCAATGTCCTTCGTAATGCGCACCAATTTGGTTCATACCAGTGGTTTCAGTATCCAGTACAATTTGGCGATCCGGATTTATCATTGTTCTACCTATCTGTTTCCTTTAAAATACTGCCTATTTTACACAAGCTCGAATTAGTTATGCAAAAACAGATTGAAATTTTTACGGATGGATCTTGCCTAGGCAATCCGGGAGCCGGTGGCATAGGGATTGTCCTGCGCTATAAACAGCACGAAAAACATATTTCAAAAGGGTATTTCAAAACCACCAATAATCGCATGGAATTACGGGCAGTGATTGAGGCTTTAAATAGCTTAAAAGAGCCTTGCCATGTGACGCTTTATAGCGATAGCCAATATATGAAAAATGGCATCACACAATGGATTTACAATTGGAAGAAAAACAATTGGAAAGCGAGTACGGGCAAAGCGGTAAAAAATCAGGATTTATGGAGTGCGTTAGATCAGGCAATTCAAACCCATAACATTAATTGGCAGTGGGTGAAAGGCCATTCAGGACATCGAGAAAATGAAATTTGTGATGAATTAGCCAAACAAGGCGCAGAAAACCCAACTTTCGAAGATATCGGTTACGAAGGGTAGTCTGCACCTTATTTTAAAGTGCGGTTATTCTTGATAACGAATTAAACCTTCCTGCTGTGTGGTGGCAATTAATGTGCCATCTGCAGCAAAAATTTGTCCCCTCGCTAAACCTCGTCCCGCAAAAGCATTGTTACTTTCAATGGCATGTAAGTGCCAATTATTTAAATTGAAAGGGCGGTGGAACCAAATACTATGGTCGATTGTAGCTACTTTCATCCCTTTTTGTAAAAAGCCTTTCCCATGTGGGTGAAGTGCGGTCAAAATACAGTGAAAATCAGAAAAATACGCTAAGAGACATTGTTGCGTCTGCAAATCTAATGGTGCCTCTCCATTGGTTTTAAACCAAGCATATTGTTCGGGGGGGAGTTCTCGACCATCAAATGGATTGTTCAAATATCGGCTATGAATCTGAAATGGTCGTTCTTGGGCAAATTTTTCACTCAAGCTTTCAGGCAAAGTTTGCGCCACTTTTAACATGATTTCGTGTTCATCAATACATTGCTCAGGGCCTGGTACTTGTGGCATAGCGGATTGATGATCGAAACCTTCTTCAGGTACTTGAAATGAGGCGGTGACGTGGCAAATCACATTTTTATGCTGAATCGCTTTTACGCGTAATGCAGAGAAGTTGCGCCCTTCTCGTAAGGTTTCTACATCGTAAATAATCGGATATTGACTGTCGCCAGGTGCTAAAAAGTAAGCATGGCAAGAATGGAGAATGCGTTCAGGTGGCGCAACTTGCATCGCGGCAGAAAGAGATTGAGCGACTACTTGACCGCCAAACACTTGACGAAAACCTAAGTCTTCACAGGCTCCGCGAAAGATAAGATCATCAATTTTTTCTAATTTTAACAATTCGATGAGCTGATTTAATTTATCTGACATTGTTTTTTCCTTTTATAAATACAAAAAGACCGCATAGTTATGCGGTCTGAAGCGTTTTTATACGTTAAAGCGGAAATGCATGACATCACCATCTTGAACGATGTAGTCTTTACCTTCTAAGCGCCATTTACCTGCTTCTTTTGCTCCGTTTTCACCTTTGAATTGGATGAAGTCATCGTAAGCAATCACTTCTGCACGGATGAAGCCTTTTTCAAAGTCAGTGTGAATTACGGCTGCTGCTTTAGGGGCGGTTGCACCAACAGAAACCGTCCATGCGCGCACTTCTTTCACTCCCGCAGTGAAGTAGGTTTGAAGATTTAATAAAGCATAACCTGCACGAATTACACGGTTTAAGCCAGGTTCTTCAATGCCAAGATCTTGTAAGAATTCGATTTTTTCATCGTCATCAAGCTCTGCAATTTCAGCTTCAATCGCCGCACATACAGGCACCACAACAGAGCCTTCTTTTTTTGCAAACTCACGTACTTTGTCTAAATAAGGGTTATTTTCAAAACCGTCTTCATTCACGTTAGCAATGTACATGGTTGGTTTTAATGTGAGGAAGTTATAGCTTTTAATTGCTAATAACTCATCTTTATCTAACGTAACAGAACGAATCATGCCTGCTTCAGAAAGTACAGGAAGGATTTTCTCCATCACAGAAAGCTCAAATTTTGCGTCTTTATCGCCACCTTTTGCACGTTTTTGTAAACGTTGGATGGCACGTTCACAGCTGTCTAAGTCAGCAAGGGCTAATTCGGTATTGATGGTTTCGATATCGCTTAATGGGTCGATTTTACCCGCAACGTGCACGATGTCATCATTTTCAAAACAACGAACAACATGGCCAATTGCATCCGTTTCACGGATATTAGCTAGGAATTTATTCCCTAAGCCTTCACCTTTACTTGCACCCGCAACCAAACCAGCGATATCCACAAACTCCATAGTGGTTGGCAACACTCGTTCAGGTTTAACAATTTCCGCTAACGCATCTAAACGCGGATCCGGCATTGGTACCACGCCAGTATTCGGTTCGATGGTACAGAACGGATAGTTTGCCGCTTCGATACCGGCTTTGGTTAATGCATTAAAAAGGGTAGATTTACCGACATTTGGCAAACCAACGATACCACATTTAAATCCCATGATGTTTTCCTTATTGTGAGCGTAAGTGCGGTTAAAATTTATGGTGTTTTTTCACCGCACTTTTGAGTTAAATTTTAAAACTGTTTAAGCGATTGGTG
The DNA here is from genome assembly GCA_902461185.1 of uncultured Haemophilus sp. Lineage (GTDB taxonomy): Bacteria > Pseudomonadota > Gammaproteobacteria > Enterobacterales > Pasteurellaceae > Haemophilus_D. The sequence goes on along the minus strand of CABPXD010000008.1, from coordinate 93,659 downwards.
GCTTTCACCATACCTTCTTTGAAAAGCAATTCAATGCAATCGGTGGCTTCGTCTAACGCTTTATCGAGTACTTCTCTTTCTGCTGGCGAGGGTTTGTTAAGCACAAAGCCTGAAACTAAATCACGGTGTCCAGGATGGCCAATACCAATGCGTAAACGATAAAAATTGTTGCTGTTACCAAGCTGAGCCACGATATCTTTTAGACCATTGTGTCCGCCATGTCCGCCACCTTGTTTTAATTTTACGGTGCCCGGCGGTAAGTCTAATTCATCGTGTAGCACTAAAATTTCTTCTGGTTTGATGCGATAAAAATTAGTAAGTGCACCTACCGCTTTTCCACTTAAATTCATAAACGTCGTTGGCACTAAAAAACGGACTTCTTTGCCGTTAATCAGTGTTTTTCCTACATAACCGAAGAATTTATTTTCTGCATTAAGCGAAACATTAAAGCGACGAGCCAATCGCTCAATCAACCATTCACCTGCATTGTGGCGGGTTTCCGCATATTTATCGCCAGGGTTTCCCAGCCCCACGATGAGTTTAATTTCAGACATAGTTTTCTGCTTGAATAAAAATAGTGGCGTATTGTAGCGAAAAAGGGCTAATTTCTCAATCTATAAGGCTAAGACTAAAACGCCTGAGAGAATTAATAGACTTCCCATAACTAATTTCATACTTAAAGGTTCGCCTAACAATACCACGCCTAAAATAATGGCAATCACGACACTGAGTTTATCTATAGGGGCAACCCAAGAGGCGGGCGCCATTTGCAACGCACGATAATAACAAAGCCAAGATAGACCTGTAGCAACACCGGAAAGAATTAAAAAGGTGAGAGGTTTTGCCGCAATATGTTGTGGCAGTTGCCATTCGTTACGTGCGCTAATGATACCCGCTGTAACGAGTAACACCACAATTGTGCGGATAAAGGTCGCGAGATTGCTGTTAATGCCTTCAACCCCTAATTTTCCTAAAATAGCGGTAAGCCCAGCGAAAAAGGCTGAACCAATGGCAAAAAATACCCAATTCATGATGAACTCCTGATTTTATCGTTAATATTGAGCGCACTTTTCCGCTATAATAACGGAAAACTCATCAAGACAGAATAAGACATGAACCAAATTAATATTGAAATCGCCTATGCCTTGCCGGATCGTTATTATTTGAAATCCTTCAAAGTGGATGAAGGTACGATGATCCAAACGGCTATTTTGCAATCGGGCATTTTACAACAGTTTACTGAGATTGATTTGCGCGAGAATAAAGTCGGGATTTATTCCCGTCCAGCCAAATTAACGGATCAATTAAAAGATGGTGATCGTATTGAAATTTACCGTCCATTATTAGCCGATCCTAAAGAAATTCGTCGTAAACGTGCAGCAGAGCAAGCCAAAGCCGCACAAGAAAAAGCCCAACAAGAAAAACAGGAAAAGGAGTAAAAAATGACCGCACTTTCCAACCAATATTGTCTGCCTGATGGCATTACCCCTGAAATTTTCCTGCGTGATTATTGGCAGAAAAAACCATTGATTATTCGTAATGGTTTACCTGAAATTGTTGGCCAATTCGAGCCTGAGGATATTATCGGATTAGCACAAGGCGAAGATGTGACCGCGCGTTTAGTGAAAACCTTTTCAGATGATAATTGGAAAGTGTTTTTCAGTCCGTTATCCGAAGAAGATTTTGCAGATGTACCCGAGAAATGGTCTGTGCTTGTACAAAATCTAGAACAATGGAGTACAGAACTCGGTCAGCTTTGGAATAAATTTGGCTTTATCCCACAATGGCAACGCGACGATATTATGGTGTCCTATGCACCTAAGGGTGGTTCTGTTGGTAAGCATTATGACGAATATGATGTGTTCTTGGTACAAGGCTATGGTCATCGTCGTTGGCAGTTAGGCAAATGGTGTGATTCTTCTACAGAATTCAAACCGAATCAGCCGATTCGTATTTTTGATGATATGGGCGAATTAGTGATTGATGAAGTGATGAATCCGGGCGATATTCTTTATATTCCGGCTCGTATGTCGCATTACGGTGTGGCAGAAGATGATTGTTTGACCTTTTCTTTTGGTTTGCGTTACCCGAATTTAGCGGACATTCTCGATAACGTGAATAAAGCGTTTTGTCATCAAGATCCTGAATTGAATTTAAGTGAATTCCAATTACCGTTACGTTTAACACAGTCGGAGCAGCGTACGGGCAAATTGGCGGATGAAAATATTCAGGCGATGAAAAGACAATTCTTAGCGAAATTGGCAGAGTCAGAAGCCTTTGATGCATTGTTCAAACAAGCGGTAGCAGGCACAGTGAGTTCACGTCGTTATGAAATGTTGGTATCGGATGAAATGTTTGATCCTGACGAAGTGCGGTCAATTTTAGAAGAGGAACAAGGTGTATTAATGCAGGACAATAACTGCAAATTGCTTTACACCGAAAATCCGCTCCGCATTTATGCTAATGGCGAATGGTTGGATGAAGTAAATGTCATTGAAGCAGAAGTATTGAAACGCCTTTCCGATGGTGAAGCGCTAAACTGGGCATTTTTAGACAATTTAGTGAATGATACGGAAGATCCTGAAAGTACAATGGAATTATTGCTCGATTCGATTTGTAACTGGTTAGATGACGGTTGGGTGTTGATTGAATAATGTCTGAAAACATTTACTCGGTTTCCCAGCTTAACAGCGCTGCTCGCCAAATGTTGGAAGGAAATTTTTCACAGATTTGGCTTACAGGGGAGATTTCTAATTTCACTCAACCAGTGTCAGGGCATTGGTATTTAACGTTGAAAGATGAAAATGCCCAAGTTCGCGGTGCGATGTTCCGCATGAAAAATTTGCGGGTGGGATTTCGTCCGCAAAATGGTATGCAGGTGTTGGTGCGGGCGAATGTCAGTTTATATGAGCCTCGCGGTGATTATCAGCTGATTATTGAATCTATGCACCCTGCTGGCGAAGGATTATTGCAACAGCAATTTGAAGCGCTAAAAATGAAATTGGCCGCTGAAGGGTTGTTTGCACAAAACTTGAAGAAAAGCTTGCCGGACTATGCTAAAGCGGTGGGGATTGTTACCTCTTCGACAGGCGCTGCGTTGCAAGATATTCTGCATATTTTGGCTCGTCGAGATCCCAGTTTGAAAGTGGTGATTTATCCAACGGCAGTGCAAGGCAAAGAAGCAACGGCTGAAATCGTCCAAATGATTGAGCTCGCCAATATTCGTCAAGAAGTAGATGTATTGATCGTCGGTCGAGGTGGTGGTTCCTTAGAAGATCTTTGTTGCTTTAATGAAGAAGAAGTGGCACGTGCGATTTTCCGTTCTAATTTACCGATTATCAGTGCAGTTGGTCATGAAACAGATGTCACTATTGCCGATTTTGTGGCTGATTTACGTGCGCCGACACCGTCTGCAGCGGCAGAGTTAGTGAGTCGCAATCAGCAGGAATTACTTCAACAGTTAGCTTATAAACAACAGCGTTTGGAGATGGCTTTAGATCGTATTTTTAGTCATCAACAACAACGTTTACAACAGTTACGTTTACGCCTGCAAAACCAACATCCGCAAAATCAATTGTTGATGCAAAAAACTAGAACGGCGCAATTACATCATCGTCTCGTGTTAGCGATGCAGCGTCAAATGGATAAAACGCAACAAAAATTGACCGCACTTTCCGCGCGCTTAAAACAAAATCCGTTGCCTTATCGATTGCAAAAACAATCCCAATATTTAGCTCAGTTACAAGTGCGGTTAAATTTAGGGGCGAATCGTCAAGTCACGGAACGTCAAAATAAATTAGCAACATTGTGTGGTAAGTTAGATGGATTAAGCCCATTAAAAGTATTGGCACGAGGATATTCTATCGCAGAAGATCCCAAAGGACATGCTATTGTGAGTGTGAAGCAAGTCAAAACAGGCGACACCATTAAAACGAAGGTGGCAGATGGGGAGATAACCAGCCGCGTTTGTTAATTTAAATAAATTTTTAATGTAAACCTATGATGAATAAGAAATCATCATAGGTTTTCTTTTTTTGTGACCAGCTTCAAAGTTTCGACAAAAAAATAGAGGGTTCAGTTTTTTTTATTTTTTTATGGGAGTATTATGCGACCTCGATACTAGGAGAGTAATGATGTCAGAAATTCAACAGTTTAGTCAGCATGATATAGAAGTTCTTAATGAAGAAACTGTTTATAAAGGTTTTTTTACACTTAAGAAAGTAAAGTTTAAACATAAGCTTTTTGCCGGTGGCGAAAGTGGCATTGTGACACGTGAGTTATTGGTCAAAGGTGCCGCTTCTGCAGTGATTGCTTACGATCCGGAAGAAGATGCAGTGGTTTTAGTTGAACAAGTACGTATTGGTGCATATCAACCTGAATCAGCTCGTTCCCCTTGGTTATTAGAATTGATCGCCGGGATGGTAGAAGAGGGTGAACAACCTGAAGAAGTCGCTTTGCGTGAAAGTGAAGAGGAAGCAGGCGTATCCGTTCAAGATCTCACACATTGTTTAAGCGTGTGGGATAGCCCGGGCGGTGTCGTCGAACGTATTCATTTTTTTGTCGGACGAGTAGATAGCTCGCAAGCCAAGGGACTTCATGGTTTAGCAGAAGAGAATGAAGACATTCGTGTTCATGTGGTGAAACGTGAACAAGCCTATCAATGGATGTGTGAAGGAAAAATTGATAATGGCATTGCAGTAATGGGCTTGCAATGGCTTCAATTAAATTACGCCCAATTGCAGCAACGCTGGCAATAGGAGTCCCATGAACAATAGATTTGAATACGAACCTGCGAGTGAAGTTGTTAAATTATTACAAATTACCGATCCTCATTTGTTTAAAGATACAAGCAAAGACTTATTAGGTATCAACACGCACGAAAGTTTTTCTCAGGTGTTAAAAGAAATTCAGTTAGAGTCTTTTGAGTACGATGTTGTGCTTGCAACAGGGGATTTGGTACAAGATAGTAGCGACGAAGGCTATCTGCGATTTGTTGAAATGGTTAAACCGTTAAATAAATGGGTATTTTGGCTTCCGGGTAACCATGATTTCCAACCTAAAATGGCAGAGCATTTAAGCCAATCGCCTATTAATGCGTCAAAACATTTACTTTTAGGTAAACATTGGCAGGTAATTTTGTTAGATAGCCAAGTTTTCGGTGTGCCTCATGGCGAATTGAGCCCTTATCAGTTAGATTGGTTAAAAACAAAATTAGCTGAAAATCCAGCACGTCATAGCTTGGTTGTATTACACCACCATTTATTGCCAACAAATTCAGCATGGCTTGATCAGCATAATTTACGTAATGCTCATGAATTTTCAGTTGTTCTTGCTCAATTCAACAATGTAAAAGGGATTTTATACGGGCATATTCATCAAGAAGTCGATGGCTATTGGCAAGGTTATCAAACCATGGCAACACCGGCGACTTGTATTCAATTTAAGCCGGACAGCAACCATTTTGCTTTAGATACCTTACAACCAGGTTGGCGTGAAATTGAGCTACATCCAGATGGACGAATTGAAACGAGAGTGAAACGAATCAAACAAAAAATATTCCTACCGAATATGGAGGAAGAAGGATACTAAACAAAGTGCGGTTAAAATTCAGGTGATTTTAACCGCACTTTTTCTATACCGAAATGGGTAAAAGTCCATTTTACACTAGCCAGAATTCCCACAAATCTGTACAATAGCCGACCGATTTTATCTTTTTACTAATCTTTATTTTTTAAGCAATATGACGCAAAAATTACATATTAAAACATGGGGCTGTCAGATGAATGAGTATGATTCATCAAAAATGGCCGATCTTCTCTTAAATACACATGGTTTGGAATTAACTGATATTCCAGAAGAAGCAGATGTGTTACTTCTTAACACCTGCTCTATCCGTGAAAAAGCACAAGAAAAAGTGTTCCATCAGTTAGGTCGTTGGAAAGAATTAAAAAAACAAAATCCAAACTTAGTGATTGGTGTGGGCGGTTGTGTGGCTTCACAAGAAGGTGAACATATTCGTCATCGTGCACCTTACGTGGATATCGTATTTGGTCCGCAAACTTTACATCGCTTACCAGAAATGATTAATCAAATTCGTGGCGGTAAAAGTTCGGTGGTGGATGTGAGTTTCCCTGAGATTGAGAAATTTGACCGTTTACCGGAACCTCGTGCAGAAGGCCCAACTGCGTTTGTGTCCATTATGGAAGGCTGTAATAAATATTGTACTTACTGTGTGGTGCCTTATACCCGTGGTGAAGAAGTGAGCCGTCCTGTTGATGATGTATTATTTGAAATTGCGCAGTTGGCTGATCAAGGTGTACGTGAAATTAATTTATTAGGCCAAAACGTAAACGCATATCGTGGCCCGACATTTGATGGTGGTATTTGTACATTTGCGGAATTATTACGTTTAGTGGCATCCATTGATGGTATCGACCGTTTGCGTTTTACCACCAGCCACCCAATCGAATTTACTGATGATATTATTGATGTGTATCGTGATACGCCTGAGTTGGTAGACTTCGTACACTTACCAGTACAAGCTGGTTCAGACCGTATTTTAACGATGATGAAACGGGGTCATACCGCGTTAGAATATAAATCTATCATTCGTAAATTACGTGCGGTGCGTCCAAATATTCAAATCAGCTCAGATTTCATTGTGGGCTTCCCAGGTGAAACCAAGGAAGAGTTTGAACAAACAATGAACCTGATCGCACAAGTGAATTTTGATATGAGCTTTAGCTTTATTTATTCTGCGCGTCCAGGTACACCCGCTGCCGATATGCCAGATGATGTCTCTGAAGAAGAGAAAAAACAACGTCTCTATCTTTTACAAGAGCGTATCAACCAACAAGCGGCACAATATAGTCGCCGTATGCTTGGTACAGAGCAACGTGTATTGGTAGAAGGGCCGTCTAAGAAAGATATTATGGAATTAACAGGACGTACTGAAAACAACCGTATTGTTAATTTCCAAGGTTCACCAGATATGATTGGTAAGTTTGTCGATATCAAGATTACCGATGTTTATACTAACTCTCTACGTGGTGAAGTAGTGCGTACTGAAGATCAAATGGGATTACGTATTGCACAATCACCACAAGAGGTGATGAACCGAACTCGTAAAGAAGATGAATTAGGCGTAGGACGTTATCACGGCTAATCATTTTAGAATATAGATAAGTAACCGTACGAAAGTGCGGTTATTTTTTTATGTGTTTTTAGAAAAAGAGAGTAGGAAAGTCTTTATCCTAAATTTTAGGCATAAAAAAACACCCGTTAAAGTGCTGATTTAAAGTGGTGGGTCGTGAAGGATTCGAACCTTCGACCAACGGATTAAAAGTCCGCTGCTCTACCGACTGAGCTAACGACCCACTGGTATAATTTTGAAATGGTGCCCGAAGCCAGACTTGAACTGGCACGCCTCGAAAGGCGAGGGATTTTAAATCCCTTGTGTCTACCGATTCCACCACTCGGGCAAATTGGAGCGGGAAACGAGGCTCGAACTCGCGACCCCGACCTTGGCAAGGTCGTGCTCTACCAACTGAGCTATTCCCGCGCTTGCTTGTTGCCAAACAACGGGGCGTATTTTACGGATTTATCTTATTGTGTCAAATAAAATTCGTAAAAAAATTTTTTGATTGGTTAAAAATAATTCAAAAATAAAAGGTGTGATTAAAATAACCGCACCTTTTATTTAAAATTTAGTCAATTCTATAATTCAATGTTATCTAACAAGCTACCTTTTGCTGCTTTCAAGTATTGGAGCATAGACCATACAGTTAAAATCGCCGCCAAGTAGAGCAGTATGATTGCCAACGTTTCCATATAAACGTTATATCGCCAGAGTAATCCACCTAAAGCTAGCATTTGAGAGGTGGTTTTCACTTTTCCCATCCATGAAACAGCCACTTTATTACGTTCACCTAATTCAGCCATCCATTCACGTAAAGCGGAGATTATGATTTCACGTGAAATCATAATAATGGCGGGGATAGTAATCCAGAAAGAATGTTGATATTCCACGATTAACACAAGGGCAGTAATAACCATCACTTTATCAGCTACAGGATCAAGGAAAGCACCGAAGCGAGTTGTTTGTTTTAATTTTCGAGCAAGATAGCCATCAAACCAGTCGGTGACACCTGCAATAAAGAAAATAAGAGTGGTAATAAAAGGCGCGGAAGGGATAGGCAAATAAAACGCCAAGACGAAGAATGGAATTAAAATCACTCGGAGAATCGTCAGGAAAATGGGAATATTATATTTCATAAAAATAACCGCACTTTGGTTAAAGATATGTTCATTTTAAAGGATCTACAAAAATAAAAAAAGCCACTTAATGTGGCTTTTTCTTAAAAATTAAAGTTTGTCAGCGTTTTGTTTCAAGTATTTAGCAACACCTTCAGGGCTGTCTTTCATACCTTCTTTGCCTTTTTCCCATTGAGCTGGGCAAACTTCACCGTGTTCTTCGTGGAATTGTAACGCATCTACCATACGTAACATTTCATCGATGTTACGACCTAATGGTAAGTCGTTTACGATTTGGTGACGAACAACCCCGTTTTTGTCAATTAAGAATGAAGCACGTAATGCAACACCAGCTTCTGGATGCTCAATACCGTATGCTTGAACGATTTCGTGTTTAACGTCAGCTGCTAATGCATATTTAACTGCACCGATACCGCCGTTTTCAGTTGGGGTATTACGCCATGCGTTGTGAGTGAATTCTGAGTCAATAGATACACCAACCACTTCAACACCACGTTTTTTGAATTCTTCATAACGGTGGTCGAATGCGATTAATTCAGATGGGCAAACGAAAGTAAAGTCTAATGGGTAGAAGAATAATACCGCAGCTTTACCATTAACGTGTTTTTTGAAATTGAAGTTGTTAACGATTTCACCATTGCCTAAAACTGCAGAAGAAGTAAAATCTGGAGCTTGACGAGTTACTAATACCATAGTCATAATTCCTATATAAATGTTAATAAAAATTTTGCTAACGCAAAAACTCGGCCACTATTCTAAAAAAATTGACCGCATTTTAACAGCTGTTTTTATCTATTGAATTAATTAATATTGTCTAAGTTATAGGTGAAATATATGTCAGAACATCATACTTTATCAACCACACTGGTTCATGCCGGACGTAAAAAACGTTTTACTCAAGGGGCTGTAAACCCCGTGATTCAGCGTGCATCTTCTTTAGTATTTGAGACTATTGCAGATAAAAAACATTGCACAAAAAATCGTTATAAGGGAGAGCTTTTCTACGGGCGTCGTGGCACGTTAACGCATTTTGCGCTTCAAGATTTAATGTGTGAAATGGAAGGGGGCGCTGGTTGTTATCTTTATCCTTGTGGTGCTGCAGCGGTAACCAATGCCATTTTATCATTTGTAGAAACGGGTGATCACGTTTTAATGACAGGTGCAGCCTATGAGCCGACACAAGATTTTTGCAATGTAATTTTGAAAAAAATGCATATTGATACGACCTATTATGATCCCATGATAGGTACAGATGTTGCCAAACTCGTGCAACCAAATACCAAAGTCTTATTTTTAGAGTCACCAAGTTCTTTAACAATGGAAGTGCCAGATATTCCAGCGATTGTTAAAGCCGTTCGAGCCGTGAGCCCTGAAATCATCATTATGATCGATAATACATGGGCAGGAGGGGTACTATTCAGAGCGTTAGAACACGATATTGATATCTCCATTCAAGCTGGGACTAAATATCTAGTGGGGCATTCTGATATTATGATTGGTACTGCTGTGGCTAATACACGTACCTGGGATAAATTACGCGAGCACTCCTATCTAATGGGACAAATGGTTGATGCCGATTCCGCTTATACAACGGCTCGTGGTATTCGTACCTTAGGTGTGCGATTAAAACAACATCATGAAAGTAGTTTAAAAGTCGCTAAATGGTTAAGTGAACAACCACAAGTTAAAGCAGTTTATCATCCAGCATTACCAAGCTGTCCAGGTCATAAAAACTTTAAACGTGACTTTACTGGCGCAAGTGGTTTATTCTCTTTTGAATTACATAAACGTTTAAGTGACGAAGAACTTTCTGCCTTTATGGATAACTTTGATCTGTTCACGATGGCTTATTCTTGGGGTGGGTTTGAGTCGCTTATTTTATGCAATCAACCAGAAGAAATTGCGAAAATTCGCCCAGGTATTGAGCGTAAATTAACGGGGTCATTAATTCGAGTACATATTGGATTTGAAGACACTGATGAATTAATAGCCGATCTTCAAGCGGGCTTTGACCGAATCAAATAAGAAAGAGGGCTGTTTATGTAAACAGCCCTTATTTACTCAATCTTTGAGTTGATTTATCATAGTCAGCATTTTTAGCAACTAGAGAAGAACAATGAAACATATTCATATTTTAGGCATCTGTGGGACCTTTATGGGCGGTGTCGCGATGATAGCCAAACAAATGGGCTATAAAGTAACAGGTTCCGATACTAATGTTTACCCACCAATGAGCACTTTTTTACAAGAGCAAGGTATTGAAATTATTCCTAATTATGATGTCGCTCAACTTCAGCCTGCCCCTGATATGGTGATTGTCGGAAATGCCATGAAACGAGGTAATCCCTGTGTGGAATATGTTTTGGATAATGCATTGCCTTATACATCAGGTCCGCAATGGTTACACGACCATTTATTGCGTAATCGTTGGGTGTTAGCGGTTTCAGGTACACATGGTAAAACCACAACAACGGGGATGTTGACTTGGATTTTAGAACAAAATGGGCTAAAACCAGGTTTCCTAATCGGTGGTATTGCGGGGAATTTTGGTACATCTGCTCGTTTAGGGGAACGTGAGTTCTTCGTGATTGAAGCGGATGAATATGATACGGCGTTCTTTGATAAACGTTCTAAATTTGTACATTACAATCCGAAAACCTTGATCATTAACAACATTAGCTTCGATCATGCTGATATTTTTGATGATCTTCACGCGATCCAGCGTCAATTCCATCATATGATTAGAACCATTCCTTCCACAGGACGCGTTCTTTCTTTTGCAGATGAGCAAAGCGTGAAAGAAACACTCAATATGGGTTGTTGGTCAGAACAGCAATTTATCGCTAAAGATAAAGAATGGTTTGCGGAACGTATTACTAATGATTGTTCTGAATTTGCCGTATTCCATCACGGTAAAAAAGTGGCTGAAGTGAAATGGAATATTGTCGGACAGCACAATATGCACAATGCTTTAATGGCGATTGCGGCGGCTTACCATGCGGGTGTCAAAATTGAAGATGCATGTCAGGCATTAGGCAGTTTTATTAATGCAAAACGTCGTTTAGAAGTGAAGGGGGAAGTCCACGGGATTACGGTTTATGATGACTTCGCTCACCATCCAGAAGCCATTCTGGCAACACTCACTGCGTTACGCGATAAAGTAGGTGGTGGCGTACGTATTCTTGCCGTATTAGAGCCTCGTTCAAACACCATGAAAATGGGCGTGCATAAAGATGAAATTGCACCTGCACTTGGACGTGCCGATGCCGTATTTATGCTACAACCAGATAATATTCCATGGGATGTGGCTGAAATTGCAGGACAATGTGTGCAACCGGCACATTACACAGGAAATGTTGATAAATTAGTCGATATGATTGTGGCTGAAGCGAAACCTACCGATCACATTCTTGTGATGTCAAATGGTAGTTTTGGTGGCATTCATCAAAAGATTTTAGATCGATTAAAATAATCTTGGTTTAAAGTGTGGTCAGAAATGAGCGTGTTTTTAACCGCACTTTTATCATCAAAAATAAGGAAATCACATGGCTGATCCACATATTAAATCTCCAATGGATATTTGGGATAAACTCACTGTCATTATTTATCGCACAGGCTTTGTTATTGCGGCATTTAGTATTTTCGCTTTAACTTGGTATCCTCAACAGGCTCAAATTGCCGTGTTGATTGCGGCAACTTGTTGTGCTTCGTCTCTCCACATCTATTTAAAACATTACCGCTTAACATTCCAATTTGCTACATGGCTTGCACTATTATGTGCGCTTTTAGGTTGGCATGAATTGGCACTGGGGGGGGCATTGGTAACACTTGGCAGTTTATGTTTTAAAGAATATTTCTGTTTTAGAGTACCACTATTAAATTTACAACCCGCATTTGTCGCTGCACTTTGGCTTGCTTGGGTATTTGAAGGTAGTTGGATTGCCCGAATTTTATCGTTGATTGTCGGTGGATTATTATTGATTCTTGCGGTTCAAAAGTGGCGAATGCCATTACACTTTGATATCGGCGATAAGACAAAGTATCAAATCTAATAAGATTGATGGATAAAGGCATAATGTTTCATAACATTGTGCCTTTATTTTTTTGAGTATTCTACAAAAATTAAAATTGTGATCTTCTTCTCATTTTTAATATAAACCTGAGTTATTTAATAGGTTTTTAAAGTTATCATATGTATAATAATGATAATTATTTTTATTATTGCAAGAGGGATAGAGATGGATGACTCAAATAAAAATTATACTACCGCAACTTTATTGCTTTTTTCCTTTATGGGGATAGTCCCTTTAGGGGCCCAGGCGGAAGAAATAAATCAATTGGAAACCATTAATGTTAGTGCAACGGCAGAAAGTAAGACATTAGCAGGTAAAGATGAGGTTTATAGTAAAAACAATGTCACTGAATATAAAAGCAAAAAAGAAATTGAAACTTATCATTCTCAATCTGTATCTGATTTATTAAGTGGTATTACGGGCGTCTACAGTGGCGATGCGCGTAATGGCGGTGCAATTGATCCTATTATTCGAAGTTCTTGGGGACAAGGGCGGATTCCTGTATTAGTTGATGATACTGAACAGGCAATTACCATTTGGCGTGGTTATTCTGGAGTAAGCAATCGTAACTATCTTGATCCATTTTTAGTGAGTGAAGTGAATGTGGAAAAAGGCCCAAATTTAGATCGCTCTTTACGCTCCGGCGCGGCAGGTACGATTCGTATGTCGACGCTCAACCCCGACGACATCATCAAACCCGGCAAGAAATGGGGCATTGAGCTAAAAACCGAAACCGCCAACAATTCCATTAAAGCGCGCCCTTATCAGGGCATACCAATCGGGCAGGATTATCGGTTGGTTGCATCTGATGGGCGTGCAGAATTAGGCGAATGGGCATCTATTTTTCGATTTGATGATCGCGTTGAACCACGCGCTAAAGGCAGAAACAAGCCTTTACACGACAATGCCGTACGTTTGGCATTAGCCGCAAAAGACGATAGTTATGAAGTCTTAGGGGCGTATGCTTATCGTAACAAAGGCAATTATTTTGCTGGTAAACGGGGAGGGAAAAAATACGGTGAAGGAACAACCGGCCCGCTTAATTTAGATAAAAACTCCGATGATCCTTATATTCCACTCATTGCTCGAATTTATAAACCGGGTGAAGAAGTACCAAATACATCTTATGAAAGCCAATCTTGGTTATTAAAGGGTAAACTCCACTTTAATAAATATGCTTCACTTTCTGCGAACTTCCGAGACACGCGAATAAATTATGGTGACATAATGCCCTCCCGACTTGGCTATAACTATTCTGCGCATAATACCGTCACACAATGGCCACTAGCAGATGTAAAACAAAAAACAGGTAATGTTGAGTTTTCTTATAACCCGCCCGATAACAAATGGCTTGATTTAAAAGTGGGTGTCTGGGCAGTAAAAAATGATACGGCGACCAATACATCAGGCGGTTCGCCGGGCGACGTTTTATTTAGTGATTGGAACGTAAGCAATTTATCAAGTGTTGAAACTTTTGAGCTAGCTCGTCGTGAATTTGGTGATTTACTTGACTATTATGGTACGCCAGATATAGACGAAGCAACTACATTAAAAATTCGTAACCGTTTAGTTGCCATTCAGAAAGAATTGGTGGATAACTATATGAAAAATCCAATGTTTAAAAATGTAGATGGCATCTTTAATACACAACCCGCCCAAGTACAATATGCCCGTGATAATCACATGGGGATTACCTTTAGCAATGCGATGGAACTGACACCGAAACTGCGCTTAAGTGTGATGGCAAATTATCGCCGCGAAACCTTAGATAGCACGAACGTTTATCAATTATGGGATAAATATAATCTTTCTGCCTTTAAAACCTATTCCTCGGAATCGGGCGATCCGAGTATCTATAATTACTGTATTGGCTCCGATATTCATGGAGCTTGCCGTGTTTCTAATGACGCCCGCTCCGGTAATCGAAAAGGAAAACGGAATGAGTTTAATGCCGGCTTTAAATTTGAATACACGCCGACAGATTGGTTATTGCTGACCGCTGGAATGAAATATACCCACTATAAATCCAAAGATCGCGGCTTACAGGAAAAAATTGCGAACGTTAATCGAGAAGACGCATACACCCCGGGTAGAATGTCTTTCAGTTATTCCGTTTTAAAGAAAGAAATGGATCCCAACGTAGTTGCTTTATACAAACAATATAAAGCGAATAGGGAACTTGGCGATAAATTACGTGAAGAATATAGCCAATCTCATCCCAGCCCGGATATTGCGAGCGATGAATATGAAAAATGGAATGATGCATTTTATGAATTTGCGTATTCAAGAGGCTATCATATTCCTACCGACGAAGAACAAGCCGCAGACGTGGAAATGGACAATATTTATGATGAACCCACCGAAGTCTATTGGACACGTGATGAATATGGCAATTTCCCGGCTGAAACTTTCCCGCTGAATAATGGCGTTTTGCCAAAGGAATTGTTTACTAAAAAAGGTATTCACCCCAAAACAGGCGAAGAAGTGGATTATGTAAAAGCAGGCTATTCTGGCACATTATTCCAGAACACACCGGAGCAAATTCCAATCACCAAAGAGCAATGGGAACAAATGAAAAAAGCGGAACGCAAAGATCACGCTTGGGCACCTTCCTTTAGTGCTACCGCATTTTTAAGTGATAACGCCAGAATTTATGTGCGCTATGATGAAACCAAACGTATGCCAAGTATTTTTGAAGATACCATTGGCTATTCCATTGATATTCTCACGCCACTTTATAAACGCAAACCGGAACACAGCAAAAATATTGAAGTGGGCTATGTGCATGATTTACGTGGTTTCTTCCCAAGTTTACGCCGTGCGGATATTCGCCTAAATTGGTACAAAAACACCACGCGCAACATTTTCGACCGCGACATTACCTATGAAATGAAACAGTTCGACAAGCGCATTCTGGAAGGGGTGGAATTTTCCGCCCGCTACGACCAAGGCAGATTCTTCGCCGATTTCGGTATTAGCTACAACATCAAAAATAAATTCTGTGATAAAAGCTCGGCAATTCGAGAATCAACCGAATTTATTAATGTTGAGAGCTTTAGACCTTTACCAGAATGCGTAAACGGCGGTAATGAAAACGGCTACTTAAAAAATGCCATTTTGCCGAAATACAGTATCACCTCAAATCTTGGTGTACGCTTCTTTGATGAACGATTAGAAGTTGGCACACGCATGGTATATCACACTAATGTGAAAGAAACCCGCAATAAATCCTTGCGTGATGCCGGTTGGTTTGCCAATAGCAATAACAACCCACGTTGGCAGCCGGTGTTCTTGGTTGATGCGTATATGAATTACAAAGTGAATGAGAATCTTGCACTGTCATTGTCTGCGACAAATTTAACCGATCGTTATTATCTTGATCCAATGACTCGTTCATCTATGCCTGCACCGGGGAGAACGATTAAATTAGGCTTGACGGCGACGTTCTAGAATAGAAAATAGTCACTTAGGATACAAAAAAAGCACCGAAATTTCGGTGCTTTGTAATTTGGTTGCGGGGGCCGGATTTGAACCGACGGCCTTCGGGTTATGAGCCCGACGAGCTACCAAGCTGCTCCACCCCGCGTCTGATGGCGCGTAATATACTCGTTTCAAAAATTATTGCAAGATTTAAACTGAATTTGACTTTCCGTTTGTTAAGAAAATAAACAATGTGAATATTAATTAATCATTTTATGAAATAGTGCTAGTCCTAAAAGGGAATTTTTGATAGCGTATGCAACTTTGTATTAGTTAGTTTAATTTAGGAAAATAAGAATGAAATTTCGTCAAAATCTCGCCGTAAAAATGCTCTCTGTGATGGCGGCTATTTCAGTGCTTGCATCATGTGGCTCGGCACCAAGTAAAGTCTCTTCAAAAAATAATTCTAGTTTGCCGCGTACTGCGACAGGCGATGATCCTCAAAAATTTGGTGCAAAGTATAGTGGACGTAATTATCAACAAGCTATTTTAAGTCCCGTAGCTTCCGTGGAGAATAAAAGTGCGGTCGTTAATCAAGGTGATTTTTTAACGCAGTTGACGAATGTTCGTGATTATTCAAATTCATTAACAAATCGCTTTGCGGCGAATTATGGCAAAATCACTAACTGGGTACTTGCAGGGGCTAATGTGAATGAATTAGCACAATACGGCATTAACCCACAGATTATGAAAGGTTTTGATGGCTATCAAAACGTGTTGATGACAGGTTATTACTCACCGGTTATTCATGCTCGCCGTACTGCACAAGGTCAATATCAACATCCAATTTATGCGATGCCAAGCTATAAACGTTATAGCCGTGCAGAAATTTATAATGGTGCATTGGCTGGACAAGGCTTAGAACTCGCTTACAGTGATTCAATGATGGATAACTTCTTATTAGGCGTGCAGGGTAGTGGCTATGTTGATTACGGTGATGGCAATTTAAATTATTTAGCCTATGCGGGACAAAATGGCTATAAATATCAAGCGGTTGGTCGTTTGTTAGTAGAAGATGGTGAAATTCCAAAAGAAAAAATGTCTATCCAAGCAATTCGTGAATGGGGGAAAGCAAACCCATCTCGAGTACGAGAATTGTTAGAACGTAATCCATCTTATGTTTTCTTTAAAAACGATCCAACAGGTGAAGTGAAAGGTTCTGCAGGTGTGCCTTTAGTGCCTATGGCGGCCGTTGCTTCTGATCGCAATGTGATTCCTTCAGGAACCGTATTATTGGTTGAAGTGCCGGATATTGATAATGAGGGTAACTGGATGGGCACACACAAATTACACTTAATGGTGGCACTTGATGTGGGTGGTGCGGTAAATGGTCACCACTTTGACTTATATCGTGGTATTGGCGATCAGGCAGGCCATATCGCGGGTTTATCAAAACACTATGGACGCGTTTGGGTACTACAATAATGGCTCGAGTCGATAACTACGAACAACGTTTTGGCGGTATTGGACGCCTTTACACACCAGAAGGCTTGGCGCGTTTGCGTCAGGCTCATGTGTGCGTCATTGGTATTGGCGGCGTAGGTTCGTGGGTAGTGGAAGCATTGGCTCGAAGCGGTGTTGGGCAGATCACCATGATTGATATGGATGATATTTGTGTCACCAATATTAATCGTCAACTTCCTGCATTAAGCGGCAATATTGGCAAGCTTAAAACGGAAGTGATGGCAGAGCGCGTTAAGCTGATTAATCCAGAATGCGTGGTGAATATTATCGATGATTTCATTTCACCGGATAATCAAGCCGAATACTTAAATCGTGGCTATGATTATGTCATTGATGCCATTGATAATGTGAAAACCAAAGCGGCGATGATTGCCTATTGTAAACGTAATAAAATCAAGATTATTACCATTGGTGGCGCAGGTGGTCAGACTGATCCTTCGAAAATCCAAATTGATGATTTAAGCAAAACGATCCAAGATCCATTATTGGCAAAAGTGCGGTCAGTTTTACGTAAGGATTTTAATTTTACCCAAAATCCACAACGTAAGTTCGCAGTTGATGCGGTGTTTTCCAGTCAGCCTCTGATTTTCCCGAAAATGGGTGAGGGCTGTGAAGTATCAGCCACCATGAATTGTACAAATGGTTTTGGTGCGGCAACCATGATAACCGCAACTTTTGGCTTTTTTGCGGTTTCTCGGGTAATCGATAAGTTATTAAAATAAAGAAATGAAGCAACGTGAAAACGTTGCTTTTTCTTTATGAATGAAAGTATTTAACAAAATGAAGAAATATCACTTCATTTTTTAGTCTGAAATGTTGCAATTTTATCAAAAAGGCGTAGTCTATGTTGGCTTTGAGAATAATTCCCAATAAAAGTAAGGAAATAAATATGAAACAAGTATTAAAAATGAGTGCAATTTCTACCGCGCTTTTAACCCTTCCAATGATGGCAAATGCAGATGTATTGGCATCCGTGAAACCCCTCGGTTTTATTACATCATCTATTGCAAACGGTGTGACAGATACACTGGTTTTAGTGCCGGCAGGTGCTTCTCCACATGATTACAGCTTAAAACTTTCAGATGTGCAAAAAGTGAAATCGGCGGATTTAGTGCTTTGGGTTGGTGAAGATATTGATGCTTTCTTAGCAAAACCGATTAGCCAAATTGATAGTAAAAAAGTCATCAATGTTTCTGATATTCCAGAAATTAAACCGCTTTTAAGCAAAGTCCATCATGAACATTATCATGAAGGCGATGAACACGAGCACGGTCATGATCATAAACATGGACACGATCATAAGCACGAACATGACCATGATCATCACCACCACGATGTTGATGAAAATGGGTTAAGTGTGAACTGGCATTTATGGTATTCACCCGCCATTAGCCAAATTGTGGCACAGAAAGTCGCGGATAAATTAACAGAACAACACCCGGATAAAAAAGAGCTCATCGCGAAAAACTTAGCCGATTTTAACCGCACGTTGACCGAGCAAAGCGATAAGATCAAAGCACAATTAGCGCCACTTAAAGATAAAGGCTTCTTTGTGTTCCATGATGCTTATAGCTATTTCAATGATGCTTATGGTTTAAATCAAACCGGTTATTTCACCATTAATCCATTAGTGGCACCAGGTGCAAAAACCATTGCTCACATCAAAGAAGAAATTGAAGAACATCGTGTAAATTGTCTTTTTGCAGAGCCTCAATTCACACCAAAAGTGATTGATTCTCTTGCGCAAAGTACAAAAGTCAATGTAGGTCGTTTAGATCCTATTGGCGATAACGTACAGCTTGGTCCAAATTCCTATGCGAATTTCCTTCAAGCGACTGCTGATAGTTATGCTCAATGTTTAAGTAAATAATCAAAAATCTCCCCCTCACCCCCTCTTTATAAAAGAGGGGGAATATTCTTTAAATCTCCCCAAATTTAACCGCACTTTCGTGCTATAATTCGCCCAATTTTTCCCTATCGAGAAAACACATGAAACAACTATTTGCCACAACTGCCCGTGGTTTTGAAGAACTCTTAAAAGTCGAACTGACAGAGCTTGGTGCAACGGAATGTAAAATTGCACAAGGCGGTGTACATTTTCAGGCAAATGACGACACACTTTATCGCAGCTTATTATGGTCACGCTTAGCTTCACGTATTTTGTTACCTATTGTAAATGGCAAGGTGTATAGTGATTTAGACTTGTATTCAATTGTGACAGGGCAGGATTGGTTAAGTTATTTTGATGAGAAAGCCACATTTTTTGTCGATTTCAACGGGACAAACCAAGAGATTCGCCACACTCAATTTGGTGCGATGCGTGTGAAAGATGCCATTGTGGATTATTTTGAACGCCAAGGGAAAGCGCGTCCAAATGTAGATAAAGACTATCCAGATGTGCGAATTCATGTTTATTTGAATAAAGAAGAACTCGTCGTTTCACTCGATTTAAGTGGCGAAGCATTGCATTTACGTGGCTATCGCGAAGATACAGGCCAAGCGCCTTTACGTGAAACCTTAGCTGCTGCGATAGTGCTTCGTTCAGGTTGGAAAAAAGGGACACCATTAGTGGATCCAATGTGCGGCTCGGGTACTTTGTTAATCGAAGCTGCACAGATGGAAGCACAAATTGCACCGCAATTACATCGTTTACATTGGGGTTTTGATTGCTGGAAAGGGCATAATCAAGATACTTGGGATAAGGTGAAAGCAGAAGCGGTACAACAAGCTGAAACTTATTTTAATCAAAATCCAAAACCGCATTTTTATGGCTTCGATCTCGATCATCGCGTACTGAAAAAAGCGCAAAAGAACGCACAAAATGCAGGCGTAGCACACTTAATTCAGTGGAAACAAGGTGATGTCGCCGCATTAAAAAATCCAAGTCCAGATGAAGTGGGAACAGTGATTTGTAACCCGCCTTACGGTGAGCGTTTAGGCACAACTCCTGCTTTGATTGCCCTATATTCAGTCTTTGGACAACGTCTTAAAAATGAATTTGGTGGTTGGAATGCGTCGATTTTCAGTAGTGAATCTACGTTGCTTGATTGCTTGCGTATGCGTTCTTATCGTCAATTTAAAGCGAAAAATGGCCCATTAGATTGTGTTCAGAAGAATTATCAAATTTCAGAACGCAAAGAAAGTGCGGCTGAAAATCCGCTTGAATTTGAGCGCACTTCAACGGTAGCGGTGGATTTTGCGAATCGTTTGCAGAAAAATATCAAGAAAATTGAAAAATGGGCGAAGCAGCAAGGTCTTGATGCGTATCGTTTATATGATGCTGATTTACCGGAATATAACGTAGCGGTGGATCGCTATGGTGATCATATCGTGGTGCAAGAGTATGCCGCACCGAAAAATATTGATGAAAACAAAGCGCGTCAACGTTTATTGGATGCCGTGACTGCAACCTTGCAAGTCACTGGTATTGAAACCAATAAACTGATTTTGAAAGTGCGTCAAAAACAAAAAGGCACGAATCAATATGAAAAATTGGCCAATAAAGGCGAATATTTTTATGTGAATGAATACGGCGCTCAGCTTTGGGTGAATCTAACGGATTACTTGGATACAGGATTATTCTTAGATCATCGTTTAACCCGTAAAATGCTTGGTGAAATGGCAAAAGGCAAAGACTTCCTTAATCTTTTTGCTTATACCGGTTCGGCTACGGTGCATGCGGCATTAGGTGGGGCAAAATCGACGACGACCGTGGATATGTCGAATACCTATTTAAATTGGGCAGAACAAAACTTGATTTTAAATGATATCGAAGGCAAGCAGCACAAGCTCATTCAGGCAGATTGTTTGCAGTGGTTAGAGAAATGTGATCGCCAGTTTGATTTAATTTTCGTGGATCCGCCAACATTCTCGAATTCTAAACGTATGGAAGACAGTTGGGATGTACAACGAGATCACATCAAATTAATGCGTAATCTCAAACGTATTTTACGCCCTAACGGCACCATCGTGTTCTCGAACAATAAACGTGGTTTTAAAATGGATTTTGAGGCGTTAGATGAATTAGGATTAAGTGCGGTCGAAATTTCAGCGAAAACCTTACCGCTTGATTTTGAGCGAAATAAACAAATCCACAACTGCTGGGTTGTGACAATGAAAGCCTAATAAAAAGCCCGATAATGATTTATCGGGCTTTTTTATTATTCAACTTCTTTTTGTTTCTCTTTTTCTGAATCATCATGAAGAAGGGTTTCGACCGCGGCTTCATCATTGATATCATCTTCTTTTTCTAAGATTTCAGCCGTTTCTTCATTTAATGCTTCAGCATCAGAATGTGGTTTGATGAAGGGTTTAGGCATCCAATATTTTCGGATGATGTCCGTTGAGAAACCATGTAAAACTTCTTCATTCAAGCGTTCTTGATCTAAATAACGAACTTCCGCAATGATTTCATCTGCTTCAATTTTATTTACACCTAATTGCACTAAGGTTGCATGACTGAGCGTGAGGGCAGACTCAAAGGTCTCACGTACAATAAAGTCCACATCTTTCTTAATAAGATTTACTGTCGTTTTACGGTCATAAGTTCGAGCCAAAATTGGGAGTTTCGGATAAGCATCTTTTAGATTCTCAACAATATTTTCAATACGTTGGGTATCGTTAATCCCGATGACGACACATTTGGCTTTTTCAATACCGGCAGCGCGTAATACATCAAGACGAATACCGTCACCGTAATAGACTTTAAAACCGAATTTCGCTGCTGCACGAATGTTTTCGATATTGCGGTCAATCACCGAGACGTTAATACCTCGAACAAGAAGCGATTGACACACGATTTGGCTGAAACGACCAAAACCAATCACGAGCACGCTATCTTCTAAATCTACAATTGGATCGAGATCGCTAGTATCGACTTTTTCCTCTTGATTCGCTGATTTGCGTTGGTTAATTTTACGCATTAATAAGCCAATCAATGGGGAGAATAACATTGAGATAATCACCGCAGCGGTAAAGGTTGCATTTTGATCTTTTGTCATAACCCCTGCAGTGGTTGCGGCAGAGAAGAGTACGAATGCAAATTCACCACCGTGTGCCATAATGGTCATTCGCCCAACAGATTCAGTGCGGTCCAATTTTGTAATACGTGCCACGGTATAAACGGCTAAGGCTTTGCCGATGATGTAAAGGCATACGATACCTAACAACCAAACCGCATCATTGAAGACTAAACTGAGGTCAAGCGACATTCCCACGCCCATAAAGAAGAGACCGAGCAATAAACCACGGAATGGTTCAATATCGGCTTCTAATTGGTGGCGGAATGCGGATTCTGAAAGCATTACACCCGCAACGAATGCACCCATCGCCATTGAAAGGCCACTCGCTTCCATGGCTAATGCTGCACCTAACACCACAAGTAATGCGGCAGCTGTCATCATTTCGCGAATATGAGCTTTGGAAATCAAACGGAAAATTGGGTTCATTAACCATTTACCCGCAACCACTAAACCGACAACAGCACCGAGTGCAATCGCAATAGATGTCCAGTTGGTTTGATGTTCAATATGTTTGGTTTCAGGCGTTAAAAAGGCAATAGAAGCCAATAATGGCACAATGGATAAATCTTCAAAAATTAAGGTAGAAATCACCCGTTGGCCTTTTGGTGTGTTCGTAATCCCGCGTTCTTCTAATACCTGCATCACAATAGCAGTAGAGGAGAGCGTAAAGCCCATACCCGCAATAAATGCGACTTTTTTAGGAAGATTTAAAATATAGATACCCGCAAAGGTAAGCAGAACACCACATAGCCCGACTTGTAGAAAACCTCGCCCGAAGATTGCTTTTCTCATTGCCCATAAGCGTTCAGGATGCATTTCCAACCCGATAATGAATAAGAACATCACCACGCCCAGTTCAGCCATATGGAGAACTGATTCTGCATCTTCTACCACGCCAAACACCGAAGGGCCAATTAAACAGCCTGCCACTAAATAACCTAATACGCTGCCTAAGCCAATACGCTTAAAAAGCGGCACGATGGTCACGCTGGTAGCAAGTAGAACAACGGTTTTAATCAATTCAGGGCTGACGGCATTCGACATAGGGCAAAAAAACCTTAGTAAAAACAGGGAGTATGAGAAGAAAGTTGACTTGTATTCTAGCTTTTTTTCACTAAATAAAAAACACAGAAAAGCAAGAAATTGGTATAATTTACAAAAACTTTACACGCATAAAAATGGTCAGTTTTTTGACCGCACTTTAGAGGTATTATGACATTACAATTCAATATGGTCGCGTTGTTATTGGTTTTCTTAATTGTTTTAGGTTTAATTAGCCAAAATAGCGCGATTACCATCTCAGCTGCCGTGCTGTTAATCATGCAGCAAACCTTATTATCCAAATACATTCCTATACTCGAACAATACGGTGTCAAAATCGGGATCATCATTTTAACGATTGGTGTCCTAGCGCCGTTAGTGTCGGGAAACATCCAACTGCCCGATCTCAGGTCATTTTTAAACTGGAAAATGGGCGTTTCTATTTTAACAGGAATATTCGTCGCATGGCTCGCGGGGAAAGGCGTGCCATTAATGAGTGAACAACCTGTTTTGGTGACAGGATTATTAATTGGTACGATTATTGGTGTGTCTTTCTTAGGCGGTATTCCGGTGGGACCTCTCATCGCCGCAGGGATTTTAGCGGTATTAATAGGAAAATTTTAAATGAAAAACAAATGGTTATTTATCGCCGCATTAAGCGGTTTTTTGTGTGTGACGATTGGTGCTTTTGCGGCACATGGATTAAGCAATGTTTTAGAGCCTAAAGAATTAGCGTGGATTGAAACGGGTGTGAAATATCAAATGTTCCACACCATTGCGATTTTAGTGATTGGCATTTTGCAATTATGCCGTGAATCATTGATTGCAAACAAAATAGTTAATCTTGCTGCAGGGACTTGGGCGTACGGCATCCTTCTTTTTAGTGGCAGCCTTTATGCACTTGCGCTTGGCGCGGGTAAATTCCTCGTTTGGGTGACACCGATTGGCGGAACGTTATTTTTAATTGGTTGGCTTTGCTTGGCTTACGGTGGTTTTAAAAGTAAATCAGTATGAAGAACAAATCAGTCAAACGTGAATTAAATCCGATACAACAATCTCTCTTTTCGAAACTCAACGGTATTATGCTGGTGGATCAACGTCGTTTATCCGCTCGTATTCATGGTATCGGAAAAATTAAAAGCCAAGAGGCTCAACAAGCTGTTGCCGCTGAAATCCAGCTGCAGATTGAACAGGCTCAATTACGTGTAGAAAATCGTAAAAGTGCGGTTAAAAATCCGATTGTTTTTCCTGAGAGTTTGCCCGTTAGCCAACGCAAAGCAGAAATTCAAAAACTGCTTTCTGAACATCAGGTCATTGTGGTGGCAGGGGAAACCGGTTCAGGTAAAACCACCCAATTGCCGAAAATGTGTTTGGAATTAGGTTTCGGTAATTTGGGTATGATTGGTCATACTCAACCACGCCGTATTGCTGCTCGTTCGGTGGCAGCACGTATTGCAGAAGAGCTGGAAACAGAGCTTGGTGGTTTAGTCGGTTATAAGGTCCGTTTTAACGATCAAATCAGTGATGATACACAAATCAAATTGATGACCGACGGGATCTTATTAGCAGAAATTCAAAACGATCGTTTCCTCAATCAATATTCTTGTTTGATTATCGACGAAGCTCACGAACGCAGTCTGAACAATGATTTTATTCTTGGTTACCTGAAACAGCTTTTACCACGTCGTCGTGATTTAAAACTTATCATCACTTCTGCGACCATTGATGTGGAACGCTTTTCCAAACATTTCAACAATGCCCCAATTATAGAAGTCTCGGGCAGAACCTATCCTGTTGAAGTACGTTATCGTCCCGTAGTGGAAGAAGACGACCAAGATCAGCTACAAGGCATTCTCAACGCAGTGGATGAACTGCAAGCAGAAGGCCGTGGTGATATTTTGATCTTTATGAACGGCGAGCGAGAAATTCGTGATACCGCCGAAGCTTTGCAAAAACAAAATCTAAAACACACGGAAATTCTACCGCTCTTTGCTCGCTTGTCTGCGCAAGAACAAAATAAAATTTTCCATCCTAGCGGATTAAATCGCATTGTATTAGCGACTAACGTCGCGGAAACCTCATTGACCGTGCCGGGCATTAAATATGTGATTGACCCAGGTACCGCGCGTATTTCCCGTTATAGCTATCGCACCAAAGTACAACGTTTACCGATTGAACCTATTTCACAGGCTTCTGCGAATCAGCGTAAAGGTCGTTGTGGTCGTGTGAGTGAAGGGATTTGTATTCGTTTATATTCGGAAGAGGATTTTAAATCTCGTCCAGAGTTTACCGATCCTGAAATTCTACGCACTAATTTAGCCTCGGTTATTTTGCAAATGACGGCATTGGGTTTGGATGATATTGAAGCGTTCCCGTTTGTTGATGCACCAGATAAACGCCATATTCAAGATGGTATAAAACTGTTGGAAGAATTGGGTGCGTTTGAAATGGTTCGCACCAAAGCGGGCGAGAAACGTCAATTAACCGCAGTAGGTCGTCAATTAGCTCAACTCCCTGTAGATCCTCGTTTAGCGAAGATGTTGCTGACTGCTGTCTCACAAGGTGCGTTGCATGAAGTGATGATTATTGTTGCCGCGTTATCCATTCAAGATCCTCGCGAGCGCCCACAAGAAAAACAACAAGCTTCTGATGAAAAACATCGTCGTTTTGCCGATAAAAAATCAGATTTCTTGGCTTTCCTCAATCTTTGGCGTTATCTACAAGAACAACAAAAAGAATTGAGTAAAAACCAATTCCGCCGCCAATGCCAAAAGGATTTCTTAAATTATTTACGCATTCGCGAATGGCAGGATATTTATCATCAAATTCGTTTAACCGTGCGTGAAATGGGCTTGCCGATTAATTCCGAAAAAGCAGAATATCAGCAAATTCATACCGCACTTTTAAGCGGCTTACTTTCTCATATCGGTTTAAAAGAAGCGGAAAAACAACAATATCTTGGTGCACGTAATGCCCATTTTGCGATTTTCCCCAATTCTGTACTTTTCAAAAAACAACCAAAATGGGTGATGGCGGCAGAGTTAGTGGAAACCTCCAAGCTATGGGGGCGTATGGTGGCGGAAATCGAGCCAGAATGGATCGAACCACTTGCCGAGCATTTAATTAAAAAATCCTATTCCGAGCCGCGTTGGTCGAAATCTCGTGGGGCGGTGATTGCAGATGAGAAAGTCACGCTTTATGGTGTGCCGATTGTGGCTGCACGACCAGTGAATTACGGCTCTATCGATCCAACGGTAAGCCGCGAGATCTTTATTCAATCTGCCTTAGTGGAAGGGGATTGGAATACCAAGCATAAATTCTTCAAAGAAAATCAACGACTCGTTCGAGAAGTAGAAGAGTTGGAACACAAAAGCCGCCGCCGCGATATTTTGGTGGATGACCGTACGCTTTTTGAATTTTACGATCAGCGTATTGGCACAGAAGTGGTCTCTCAAAAACATTTTGATACCTGGTGGAAAAAGGCGCAGCAAAAAGATCCTGAATTGCTTAATTTTGAACGCTCATTCTTGATTAATGATGATGCGGAACAGGTGAGCAAGTTGGATTTCCCGAATTTCTGGCATCAAGGCAATTTGAAACTCAAATTAACTTACCAATTTGAACCAGGTACTGATGCGGATGGCGTGACGGTTCATATTCCGTTGCCGTTGCTCAATCAAGTGGAAATGACAGGTTTTGATTGGCAAATTCCAGGCTTGCGTGAAGAATTGGTGATTGCGCTGATTAAATCGTTGCCGAAATCTTATCGTCGTAATTTTGTGCCCGCACCTAATTATGCTCAAGCCTTTTTAAGCCGAGCGGTGCCGTTGGAAAAACCGTTATTAGATACGCTAATTTATGAATTACGTCGTATGACGGGCGTCACCGTAGAAGCAGAACATTGGAATTGGGAACAAATTCCAAGCCATTTGAAAATGACGTTCCGTGTGGTGGATGAAAACGGCAAGAAAATTGCGGAATCCATGAATTTGGATGAGCTGAAATTCAACTTAAAAGATCGTGTGCAGGAAAGTATTTCTGCTGTGGCAGATGATGGCATTGAGCAAAGCGGGCTGCATATTTGGAGTTTTGCAGATTTACCACAATGTTATGAACAAAAACAACGTGGTTTTAGCGTCAAAGCGTTCCCGGCTATTGTAGATGAAAAAGATGCGGTTGGTATCAAACTGTTTGAAACAGAGTTTGAGCAAGCGGTGGCAATGCAACAAGGTTTGCGCCGATTGTTGCTACTCAATGTGCCATCACCGATTAAATATCTACATGAAAAATTGCCGAATAAAGCCAAATTGGGGCTGTATTTTACCCCGTTTGGTCGCGTGTTAGATTTGATTGATGACTGCATCGCTTGTGCCGTGGATAAACTGATTGACGATTTTGGCGGGTTTGTTTGGGATGAAGCCGGTTTTGAAAAATTGCGTGATTTCGTTCGAGAAAACCTTAACGAAGTGACCGTGGATATTGCGCAGAAAGTGGAGCAAATTCTCTCCCTCAACCATGCCTTAAACCAACGTTTAAAAGGCAAAATGGATTTCACTATGGCCTTTGCCTTTTCCGATATTAAGGCGCAGTTAGGCGGATTGATTTATCCTGGTTTTGTACAAAAGAGCGGTTATGCTCGCCTACCGGATTTACAGCGTTATCTGCAAGCTGTTGATAAACGTATTGATAAACTGGCTCAAGATGTAAATCGTGATCGTGCCGCGATGCTACGCGTGGAACAAGTACAACAGGCTTACCAACAATTGCTGGCTAAATTGCCTAAATCCAAACCTATTTCCGATGAAATTGCAGAAATTCGCTATATGATCGAAGAATTGCGTGTGAGTTTATTTGCGCAGCAATTAGGCACGAAGTATCAGGTGTCAGATAAGCGGATTTTGGGAATTATTAATAATACAAGGATTTGATATGAAAGTTATAGAATTAACATTAAAAGAGATTGCAGGTATAAAATTTGCAAATATTAAGTTTGATAATAATATGAATATAATTTGCGGTCCAAATGGGATAGGTAAGACAACAATAATAAACTCATTATCTCATTGTTTCTTAAATGGTTATGATATTTCTAGAGCAAAAATGAGGATTGCTTCCAAAGAGATTGGGTATATAAAAGTTAAACTAAATGAACAAGATGAGGTTTATGAGAAAACCTTCAATGTTAGTTCATGTAGACCTGGTGAAAAAAGCGCCTCATCAATTAACTGGGAACCTAGAAAGTTTATTTCTATTGGTGTGGAAAGAATGTTTGAATATACTAATTTAGATAGTATAGAGAGAGATTCTGTAAATGGAGACTATTCTTTAGCACAGCATATTGCTAATGGAATACCATTAAGAGATATGAAAAATTGGTTTGCCAATAGAAGCTTATTCAGCGGTACAGAGGGAGCATTAGGGCCAAACTCAAAGAGAAATTTGGGCCTTGCGAAGCAAGTTTTTTCTATTCTTGATGAATGTTATTCTTACTCAAGAACTGATGCAAAAACCTTTGATATCTTTGTAAATACCGCTAATGGGGAGATTTGGTATGAATATTTATCCTCTGGATTTAAATCATGTTTGACTTTAATTTGGGGGATAATAAAGGAAATAGAGTGGCGATTTCAAGAGCAAGATTATTTAGTAAGAGAATTTGATGGAATAATAGTTATTGATGAGTTAGAGCTTCATTTACACCCAGAATGGCAAACAAAAATTTATTTTGCATTACAAGAAATTTTTCCAAATGTTCAATTTATTATAACAACACATAGCCCTCATATAGTGCAAAGTGCAAAAGGTAACCAAATTATTGCATTGGCGGCGGATAATGAAGGAATTACATATGTGAGAGAGTTACCGAATATCCAATATGGGTATCAGGGATGGACTCTAGATGAGGTTCTGCAGGATGTGATGGGAATGAGATCAACTTATAGTGATTATTTAGATGAAAGGTTAGATACTTTCTATAAAGCTATTGATGAAGAAGATCTAAATCAAGCAAAAGTTGATTTTAAGATCTTGAATCAAATACTTCATCCTAATAACCCATTAAGAAAAATGATAAATATAGATTTTAAATCTATTGGAGGGGATGTTAATGATTAAAATTAATAGATGTTCACCTCCAGATTATCTTACTTCAAATAAGGTTTTAGAATTAACTGATAAATTTAAAAGTGAACATAAGAATGTATGGGCACATAAATGCATAAAAAATACTTTAATGAGTATGTCATATAATAAATGTGCATATTGCGAAGTTAAGTTAGGAGAGCGTGGTTGTTATTTGGAAGTAGAACATTTTAAAGATAAACATACATATCCTGATGATGTTGTAAATTGGGATAATTTATTACCATCTTGCAAACACTGTAATACTTCAAAATCTACACACGATGTAGTAAATGAACCAATTATAAACCCATGTGATATTGATCCTCGTCAACATCTATATTTTCAGAATTATAGACTCAAAGGAAAGACAGATTTAGGTGACTTATCAATTGAGACATTAGATTTAAATAATAGAAAACATTTAGTGTTTCCTAGATGTGAAGTTGGGGATAAGTTATCTGAAAGAATAGAGGAATTGAATAGAAGTTATAGTATCTCTAACGATAGAGAAAAAAGAAAATTAGTGAGAACAATAAAAGCTATTTTAGAAGAGTGTCAAGCTGATTCATTATTTTCTGCTTTATCTGCAAGCGTGGTTTTAATGAGTGATGAATATTCGAAGTTAAAGAATAAAATGGTTTCTGATAGTCTGTG
This sequence comes from uncultured Haemophilus sp., assembly GCA_902461185.1. Classification (GTDB taxonomy): domain Bacteria; phylum Pseudomonadota; class Gammaproteobacteria; order Enterobacterales; family Pasteurellaceae; genus Haemophilus_D. The sequence continues at coordinate 63,529 of CABPXD010000008.1, read as the reverse complement.
GAATGATGAATTAGGGGAGTTAGAACGTAAATCTAAAGATTTAGTTCTCTAGTGTTGATTTATACTCATTCAGTAGTGTACATGTTTCAGTACATATTATCACTAGTATAGCGAATGTGGAAAAGAAGATTATTCTCTACTCCTTGATGGTGCTTGTTTCTTGGTGTATGCCTTTTCTATAACAAGCACAATATTATTAATCTTTTCTGGCTTTAAAAAACACCTCAAAAACCAACCGCACTTTCTCCCCAAAATTCTTTTTGTGATCTATCTCAAATTTTCGTATTGAACTGATTTACAACTGCCAATTCAATCGCTAATTAGCCACACAGATGGGCGTAAACCCAGCGTTCTTAACCATTCCAATGTTACAAGCCTCTAACTTAGGTCGTGGTTTATCACCGGTTTCTGGCGTGGTTGTAGCGGTATCCGGTATGGGCAAAATCTCACCATTTGAAATCGTAAAACGTATGTCTGTTCCAATGTTGGTCGGTTTTATTTGTGTGATTATCGGCACAGAAATCTTTGTTTCCGTTGCCGCCTAGATTGATAGGTTAAAAAGAAGGGCTGATAGTGAATATCAGCCCTTTTGTTTTGAGTTAAGTGCGGTTAATTTTCTCGCTATTTTTGATTTTATGCATTTGATGATTTTCAAAGGCTTTCACCAAATTGGCGACTTTTTCGCCTTCCGGTAAAACCAAATCTTGTGCGATATCATTAAGTGGCACAATCACGAATTCGCGGTTTTTCATATCGTAATGAGGCACGGTTAAGCGTTCATTTTGAATGATTTGATCGCCATAAAGCAGAATGTCCAAATCCAGTGTACGCTCACCCCAACGACGTAAACGCACGCGACCTTGTTCATTTTCGATACGTTGCAATTCATCGAGCAAGGCTAAAGGTGGGCGAGTGGTTTCGATCATCGCCACCGCATTCACATAATCAGGTTGATCCTGCGGACCTAATGGTTTGCTTTGATAAAATCCACTGACCGATTTTAATTCGGTATTAGGTAGTGCAGAAATTGCCTCTAATGCCGAATTTAATTGTTCTGTAGGCGTATTTAAATTGCTGCCAAGGGCGATATACACTTGAACCATTAGTTAGCCGCCTTAGGTTTACGTCTACGATAATATTTTTTCTTCGGTGCAGGATGCAATTTTTGTTGCTCTTGAACTAGTTGGCGACGTTGTTCTTGATTGCTAAGTTGGTACTCATGCCACCATTTTGCGAGTTCAACGGTTTCACCGCCTTCCACTTCAGCACGCATCGCCAATAAATCAAAGGCTGCACGGAATTTTTGATGTTCCATCGTGCGAGCAGGGTGAGAACCCGTGCGTTTAAGCAATTGTAATTGCAACATCCAAATATCACGAATAACGGATGTATGACGACGAGGTGCGGCTAATGATCGGCATAATTGATCAAGCACTTCATTTGCCGCAAGGGCATAGGCATCGTGATTGTTTAAGCCACCTTCATTTTTCAGCACATCCACTTTTTCGCGTAATGGATACCAGAAGAATGCCGCAAATAAAAAGGCTGGATTAATACGTAATTTGTCGGCAATACGTTCATCGGTTGAATTTAACGAGGTTAAAATCATGCGTTCCGCAAGGCTGTCTTCTTTTTCGGTGAAATAAGGCGTTAAGCTTGGGAAAAGCTGTTCAAATAAGCCATATTGGCGAAGTAATTTATAAGTTTTTACGCCATTGCCAGACTGCAATAATTTTAAGCTTTCATCGAATAAACGCGCCGGTGGAATATTTTTCAGCAATGGTGCAAGCTCACGAATTGGCTGTTCACTTGGTTTTTCCAAGAACATATCCAATTTCGCCATAAAGCGCACAGAGCGTAGCATACGAACTGGATCTTCTTGATAACGGGTAACGGGATCGCCAATCAGACGTAATTTTCCGTTTTTCAGATCATCAATCCCGTTGAAATAATCACGCAATGTATTATCTTGCGGATTGTAGTAAAGAGCATTTACAGTAAAGTCACGGCGTTCAGCATCTTGTTCAATGGTGCCATACACGTTATCACGCAGTAACATTCCTTCATCGCTTTGTTTGGCTTGATTTTCGCTGCGCGCATCCGAATGGTTGGCACGGAATGTGGCTACTTCTATCACATCGCGACCAAACATAATATGCGCAAGGCGGAAACGACGACCGACTAAACGGCACTGACGTTGGAATACCGCTTGAATTTGGTCTGGACGAGCGTTTGTTGCCACATCAAAATCTTTTGGATGTTTACCTAATAATAAATCACGCAAACAGCCCCCTACGATATAAGCCTCATAACCTTGGCGTTGCAATTTTTCTACCACAGTAATGGCATTACGACTAAACATACGTGGATTAATGCCGAAATGAGAGGCTTTCACGCTATGTTTGTCGTAACGAGACACTTGAGTGTTGGTTTTTTTATGGTGAGAAGAGGACGGGGCGATCTTGGGTTGTGAACGCTCTGTTTTTGAAACGTTAGATTTTTTGCTTTTTGGCTCCGTTTTTGGAACGGGCGAATTTATATTGGTTTCGGTTTCTTTTTTAGTTTTTTTACCAAATAAATTTTTTATATAAGTAAGAATAATTTACTCCATTCTCTATGTTCAATACGCATTTGATAAAAACACGAAAAGTGCGGTTGTTTTTGACCGCACTTTTTTGTTGGGTTACTTAAATAAATTAACCTGCGACTTGTTTTTCACGAATTTCAGCAAGAGTTTTGCAATCGATACAAAGATCAGCAGTAGGGCGTGCTTCTAAACGACGAATGCCAATTTCTTCGCCACAAGAATCACAATAACCGAAATCATCGGTATCTAATTTTTTCAATGTGTATTCAATCTTTTTCATTAATTTACGTTCACGATCGCGGTTACGTAATTCAAGACTGAATTCTTCTTCTTGCGTCGCACGGTCAGCCGGATCAGGGAAGTTTGATGCTTCATCTTGCATGTGAGCAACTGTTCTTGATGCTTCTTCCACAATTTGCTCGTGCCACGCAGTTAAAATTTTTTTGAAATGAAGAATTTGATCTTCATTCATATATTCTTCACCTTTTTTAGGTTGATAAGGCTTAACACCAGCCAAATCCAGCAAACTTAGAGAGGCCTTAGACATAGATAACTCCTAATTATGTTACAGACTTTTTATGACATCCTGTCTTGTTTTAGTTTGTTCAGAGCAACTAAAAATAGCTGACATTAGAACCCTGTTATTTTAAGGGCGATATAAATAGCAGAACTTCACCTATTTAGCAAATAAATTTAGTCTAGAAATTTCAAATTTGCGATCGTGATCGCAAAAAACGACATATTCATTTGCGTATCTACAAGCTTAAGGTTAGCTTGCCTTATTTTTCGCTATAAATAACACTTAAAATGAAAATCACGCTATTTCAACTGTGCATGATGTTTATTGTTTCTGCCTTATCCTTGCTTGTAGTACCTGATTTTTTACTGTTTACCTGGCAACGAGCAGGGCTGGGCATTTTATTGCTGGTTATGACCACACTTTGTTCCCATTGGTTCAATTATTTTAAAGCTAGAAATTTTTGCATGAGCGGTATCTTGTTTTTGCTTACTTTGGCTTATGCGCATTCACCTGCTTTATCGTTATTGGGACAAGCAGAGAAAATTTCAAGTTTACCAAATAAAATCACCTTAGATCTTTATATCTCAGAAATTCTTCATCAACAAGATTATCAAACGTTGGTTGCAAGAACGTCATTATTTGATGGGAAAGAACAACAGATTTTTATTAATTGGAAAGCGCCGGAAAAGCCACAAGTAGGTGAAATTTGGCGGGCTGATGTAAAACTTCGACCTATTTCTGCAAGACTTAATCATGGGGGATTTGATCGACAGCAATGGTATTTTTCCAAAAGGATTATTGCCGTTGGAAATGTGAAAAGTGCGGTCAAAATGAGCGAAGATTTTTCTTACCGCACACATTTTCTACAGACTAGCCTCAATCAGACAGAGGGGCTTTCTTTGCAAGGCTTGCTTATTGCATTGGCATTTGGTGAGCGGGCTTGGTTAGATAATAAAACATGGCTGATTTACCAACAAACGAATACGGCACATTTGATTGCCATTTCAGGGCTCCATATTGGTTTAGCAATGGGAATAGGCTTTTTCTTTGCTCGATTCTTGCAACTCGCACTGCCTACACGCTTTATTTCACCCTGGTTTCCACTTTGCTTTGGTGTGTTGATTGCTTTAGGTTATGCCTATTTAGCCGGATTTAGTTTACCGACCTTCCGTGCAATGATGGCATTGCTTTTTATTGCAATCCTTCAATTTTCGCGACGATATTACACGCCTTCGAAAATGCTTTGTTTGGTCGTGGCATTTCTGCTTTTTTGTGATCCACTTATGCCACTTTCGGTTAGCTTTTGGCTTTCAGTTGGTGCTGTTACCTGCCTGATTGTATGGTACCGATATGTTCCCTTATCAATAATCGAGTGGCAACATCAAAAATTATCCCGCAAAGTGCGGTGGATTTTGGGCTTGTTTCATTTGCAACTTGGGCTGCTGATTTTATTCACGCCTATTCAACTTTTCTTTTTTAATGGCTTTGCGTTAAATGGATTCTTGGCGAATTTAATCGCAGTGCCCTTGTATAGTTTCTTACTGGTACCCTTGATTCTCTTTGCAGTGTTAACGAATGGCGCATTTTCTTCTTGGCATCTTTCAAATACGATTGCTCAAGGTATTACGCAATTTCTCAGTGTTTTCCAAGGCTCGTATGTTCCGATTTCGATTAATTTATCCCTCATTCTGACCGCACTTTTAAGCCTTGTTTTTGGCGGAATGTTATATGGTTTGTATTTTGCATCTCAAAGGAAAACAAAAAACACACCGCTAAAATCAAGTCGATTTTTCACATTAAACAGCACAAAAATCTTATCGTCAGAAGCTTATAAACAAGCTCTTTTAGGTGTTATTCTTATTTCTAGTTTTTGTATTGGTACTCTTGGGTATCGATATATCACGAAACCCAAATGGCAGTTAGATACGTTAGATGTGGGACAAGGTTTAGCAACCTTAATTGTAAAAGAAGGGAAAGGCGTGTTGTATGATACGGGGCCCGCTTGGCAGAGTGGAATAGGTGGCTCTTCTATGGCGGAATTAGAAATATTGCCTTATCTTCAACGGGAAGGGATTGAACTTGAAACCTTGATTTTAAGCCATGATGATAATGACCATTCAGGCGGTGCTAAAACAATTTTAACCGCATACTCAGAGATTGAGCTGATTACACCTTCTCGCAAAAGCTATGGCGAAATGCACCGCACTTTTTGTCTTCAGGGGAAACAATGGCAGTGGCGAGGACTTGATTTTAAAATTCTTTCACCAATGCAAATTACAGACAGGGCGGAAAATCCGCAATCTTGCGTAATTTTACTAACGGATGGGCAGTATCAGATCCTTTTAACTGGTGATGCTGATGTGGCGACAGAAAGATCTTTTGCTGAAAACCTCGGCAAGATTAACGTGTTACAGGTGGGGCATCATGGTAGTAAAACTTCAACAGGCGAGTTTTTACTGGGACAGACAAAACCGGATATAGCCTTAATTTCAAGTGGACGATGGAATGCGTGGAATTTTCCTCATCCAACCGTGATTGAACGGTTAAATCGTTATCAAAGTGCGGTCGAAAATACCGCTATTTCAGGCCATATAAGGTTAAATTTTACTGAAAAGGGCATTGAAATTGAAAAGGCGAGAGTAGATTTTTCACCTTGGTTTGCCCGTGTAATTGGATTATCCCCGAAATAACAGGTACAATGCAGCCAATTTTTTTAAGATAATTGATGTAAGAATAAGCTATGCAAGATAAAGATTTCTCAACCACACAAACTTTTAAGCGTTTATGGCCGATGATTTCACCGTTTAAATCAGGCTTATTAGTCGCCGCTTTTGCTTTAATTTTTAATGCTTTGGCAGATTCAGGTTTGATTTATATGCTTAAGCCTTTGCTTGATGATGGTTTCGGAAAAGCCGATCATTCTTTCTTGAAAATGATGGCATTTGTTGTCGTTGGTATGATTATATTGCGTGGGGTGACCAACTTTGTCTCTACTTATTGCCTGGCGTGGGTATCCGGTAAAGTAGTGATGATTATGCGCCGCCGTTTGTTTAAACATTTAATGTTTATGCCAGTGAGCTTCTTTGATCGTAATTCAACAGGTAAATTGCTTTCTCGTATTACCTACGATTCAGAAATGATAGCGAACTCTTCATCTAGTTCATTAGTGACGATTGTTCGCGAAGGAGCCTATTTAATTTCGTTGCTTGTTGTGATGTTCTATACTAGTTGGGAATTAACACTTGTACTTTTCGTGATTGGGCCGATTATTGCAGTGCTGATTCGCATGGTATCTAAGATTTTCCGTAAGCTTAGTAAAAACATGCAAGATTCCATGGGGGAATTGACCTCTGCAACGGAACAAATGCTAAAAGGGCATAAAGTGGTGCTGTCTTTTGGTGGACAATTAGTTGAAGAAGAGCGTTTCGATAAAGTCAGTAACGATATGCGTCGCAAAGGTATGAAGATGGTGACTGCTGATGCGATTTCAGATCCAGTTGTGCAAGTAATTGCTTCTTTGGCGTTGGCAGCAGTGCTTTACTTAGCAACGACACCATTAATTGCTGATGATAATTTAACTGCGGGTTCTTTCACGGTGGTCTTTTCTTCGATGTTAGCGATGATGCGTCCGTTAAAATCTTTGACGAATGTGAACTCACAGTTCCAACGTGGCATGGCAGCGTGTCAGACATTATTTGCCATCTTAGATTTGGAAACAGAGAAAGATAATGGCACGTATAAAGCAGAACCTGCAAAAGGTGATTTAGAATTTAAAAACGTGAGTTTTGCTTATGAGGGTAAAGAAGAGAAAGCCTTAAATAATATCTCTTTTTATGTGCCTGCAGGCAAAACTGTGGCTTTAGTGGGGCGTTCAGGTTCGGGAAAATCAACGATTGCTAATTTGGTGACGCGTTTCTACGATATTGACGAAGGCGAAATTTTATTAGATGGCGTAAGAATTCAAGATTATCGTTTATCTAATTTACGTGAGAATTGTTCTGTCGTTTCTCAACAAGTACATTTATTTAACGATACGATTGCCAATAATATTGCTTACGCGGCAGAAGATAAATACACGCGTGAACAAATTATTGAAGCTGCAAAAGCAGCTTACGCCCTGGAGTTTATCGAGAAACTTCCACAAGGTTTTGATACCGTTATTGGTGAGAATGGTGCAACTCTTTCAGGTGGCCAACGTCAGCGTTTAGCGATTGCTCGTGCATTACTACGTAATTCACCGGTCTTAATTTTAGATGAAGCTACATCGGCATTAGATACAGAATCTGAACGAGCGATTCAGTCAGCATTAGAAGAACTGAAAAAAGATCGTACAGTATTGGTGATTGCACATCGTTTATCAACCATTGAAAATGCCGATGAAATCTTAGTCATTGAGCACGGTGAAATTAAAGAACGTGGTACGCATCAAGATTTGTTAGCGCTTGATGGCGCGTATAAACAATTACACAGTATGCAGTTTAGCGGATAAAATAATAAGGGCGAACCAATGTGTTCGCCCAAAATCAATATAGGATAAATGAAATGCCTTTTTGGTACTCTAATTCAAAGCTTGCTTGGTTGCTTCTTCCTTTTTCACTGCTATTTTGGTTGATTAGCCAAATTCGCCGAGCACTATTTTCCCTGAATATCTTATCCTCTTATAAATCTCCAAAACCGGTCATTATTGTCGGTAATCTTTCTGTGGGCGGAAATGGTAAAACGCCTGTTGTGGTGTGGTTAGTTGAAGAGTTGCAAAAACAAGGATTGCGTGTAGGTGTGATTTCTCGTGGCTATGGTAGCCAATCTAAAACCTATCCTTTACTTGTTACGCCTGAAACCGATCCCGTTCAAGGGGGCGATGAACCTGTTTTAATTGCCAAAAGAACAGGTGTGCCTGTGGTGATTTCACCGAATCGTCAGCAAGCTATCGAATTACTTTTGAAAACACAGGATTGCGATCTGATTATTTCGGATGATGGATTACAACATTATAAGTTGCAGCGTGATATTGAAATTGTGGTGATGGACGCAGAACGTGCTTTAGGGAACGGCTTTGTTTTGCCGGCAGGGCCTTTGCGTGAATTACCAAGTCGCTTAAAAAGTGTGGACTTTGTGATTACTAATGGCGGAAAAAATGCTTATTCTGATGTCATTATGACGTTAGTTCCTCACTATGCGATTAATTTAGTGACGGCAGAAAAACGCTTGCTAAGTGAGTTTACCCAAGGTTCAGCTATTGCGGGAATTGGCAATCCTCAACGTTTTTTCACGATGTTGGAAAATTTAAATATTCGTTTAGCCAAGACGAAAGCTTTTCACGATCATCAACATTTTGAGCCACAATTATTAGAAAAACTCGCAGAAAACCAACCGCTCTTTATGACCGAAAAGGATGCCGTAAAATGCCAGGCTTTTGCTAAAGAGAATTGGTGGTATGTGCCTGTTGATGCGAAGATTGTTGAGGCTGAAAACCAAGGCCAAAAACTTCCACAATTGTGGGAAAAAATCCGTCATTTAGTTTAACTCTATTCGAGTGAAATATGCATGAGAAACTTAATCCTCGATTATTAGAAGTAATTGCTTGCCCGAGATGTTTGGCAAGATTGAAATACGATCAAGAAAATCAACGGCTCATTTGCCCTTTTGAGCAAGTGGCGTATCCTATTGAAAACGGCGTGCCGGTTTTGTTGGCAGAAAAAGCCGAAACACTGAAAGAATAAGGAATGATTATGTCATTTACAGTTATTATCCCTGCTCGTTTTGCATCGAGCCGCTTACCAGGTAAACCTTTAGCTGATATTGCCGGTAAACCCATGATTCAACATGTTTTTGAGAAAGCTCAACAATCAGGCGCGAGCCGAGTCATTATTGCAACAGATAACGAACAAGTTGAAAAGGCAGCAAAAGCTTTTGGGGCAGAAGTTTGTATGACATCAGAAGCACATAATTCTGGTACTGAGCGTTTAGCGGAAGTGGTAAGTAAGCTTGGTATTGCTGATGATAAAATTATTGTAAACATCCAAGGGGATGAGCCGTTAATTCCACCCGTTATTGTGAGTCAAGTAGCAGAGAATTTAGCGAAGTTTAACGTGAATATGGCGACACTTGCGGTAAAAATTCACGAAGCGGAAGAGTTATTTAACCTAAATGCTGTGAAAGTCGTTACGGATAAAGATGGCTATGTTTTATATTTTTCCCGTTCAGTGATTCCTTGCGATCGTGATCAATTTATGCAATTAGAGGATACCTCAAAGGCACAACTTGCCGATGTGTATCTTCGTCATATTGGTATTTATGCTTATCGTGCAGGCTTTATTAAACAATATGTGCAATGGGCACCAACGCAGTTAGAAAACTTAGAGAAATTAGAGCAACTCCGTGTATTGTGGTACGGTGAGCGTATCCATGTGGAATTGGCGAAAGAAGTCCCTGCTGTTGGTGTGGATACAGCAGAAGATTTAGAAAAAGTGCGGTCAATTTTGGCGTAGTTTTTACTGATGTTTGATTCTAAAAAGTTTCTCTCTGACGTTTCTCATAAACCTGGAGTTTATCGTATGTATGACGATAAAGATCAGGTTATTTATGTGGGCAAAGCGAAAGATCTAAAAAAGCGCCTTTCCAGCTACTTCCGAAAAAACTTAAGCAGCAAAAAAACAGAAGCCTTGGTGTCGTCAATTCATCATATTGATACGACGATTACTTCTTCAGAAACTGAAGCGTTATTGCTAGAGCACAACTTCATTAAACTTTATCAACCTCGTTATAATGTGTTATTGCGAGATGATAAATCCTATCCTTTTATTTTATTGACAAAAGAACGCCATCCTCGCATTACTTCTTATCGCGGAACGAAAAAAATTGCAGGTGAGTATTTCGGGCCTTATCCTCATGCGGGTGCAGTGCGTGAAACCTTGTCGTTAATGCAAAAATTATTCCCTGTTCGTCAATGTGAAAATTCGGTTTATAACAATCGTTCCCGCCCTTGTTTGCAATATCAAATCGGGCGTTGCTCCGCACCTTGTGTGGCAGGTTATGTGACAGATGAGGAATATAACCAACAAGTTGAATTAGCACGACTATTTTTACAAGGGAAAGATCAGCAAGTATTAGATTATCTCATTGGCAAAATGGAGCAGGCGAGCCGAGACTTGGATTTTGAAGGCGCGGCACGTTATCGTGACCAAATTCAAGCGGTTCGTGCTGTTATCGAAAAACAATTTGTTTCCAATGAGCGTTTGGACGACATGGATATTATGTCCATTGCGTATCAGCACGGTGTAGCTTGTGTTCAGGTAATGTTTATTCGTCAAGGTAAAGTATTAGGTAATCGCAGTTATTTTCCGAAAGTGCCTGCTAATACTGATTTATCTGAACTCACAGCCACTTTTGTTGGGCAGTTCTATTTGCAAGGTCATCAGGGAAGAAGTATCCCAAATAGTATTATTGTGGATCATAAATTAGATGAAAAAGCGGAGCTTGAGGCCTTATTAACTGAACAAGCTGGCCGAAAAGTGGTGATACAAGAATCTGCTAAAGGCGATAAAGGTAAATATCTACAACTAGCACAAATTAATGCCAAAGCGGCTTTAGCGACTCAACTTAAACAATCTTCCCGAATGCACGAACGTTATCAAGCCCTTTGTGAGTTGCTCGATATGCCTGAAATTAAACGTATGGAATGTTTTGATATTAGTCATACGATGGGCAATCAAACCGTGGCATCTTGTGTGGTATTTAATCAAGAAGGCCCACTGAAATCAGATTATCGCCGTTTTAATATTGAAGGCATTACTGGCGGCGATGACTATGCCGCGATGGAGCAAGCCTTAAAGAAACGTTACGACCGCGATCTTGATGAAGATAAAATTCCCGATATTATTTTTATTGATGGTGGTAAAGGACAACTTAATCGTGCTTTAGAGGTGTTCTATCAACTTAATGTAAAATGGGATAAAAACCGACCGCACTTAATTGGTGTTGCAAAAGGTGTAGATCGTCGAGCGGGACAAGAAGTGTTGATTATCAGCAAACAAGATCGTGAAATCCATTTGCCGGATGATAGCCTTGCACTGCATTTAATCCAACATATTCGAGATGAAAGCCATAATCATGCGATTAGCGGCCATCGTCAAAAACGCCAAAAAGCCTTTACCCAAAGTGGATTGGAAACCATTGAAGGGGTAGGCGCTAAACGACGCCAAGCCTTGTTGAAATATTTAGGTGGATTGCAAGGTGTCAAAAATGCCACGTTGGATGAAATCGCCTCTGTACCTGGTATTTCTAAAGCGTTAGCAGAAAAGATTTTCGAGACCTTAAAAAGTTAGGAAAAATCTTGATTTTCTACGCGAACTGTCTATGATTCAACCTTTCGGATTTTATATAGGAACATATTATGTTTGAATGGCTTGTTGATCCCGAAGCATGGATTTCATTGCTAACTTTAACCGCACTTGAAATCGTCTTGGGTATCGATAACATTATTTTTATTAGTATTTTAGTGGGACGTTTACCTGCGAATCAACGCCAATCTGGTCGTATTATCGGTCTTGGGTTAGCGATGATTACCCGTATTTTACTTCTTGTTTCCCTTTCTTGGATGATGAAATTAACGGAACCACTGTTCACTTTAGTCGGTCAGGAAATTTCAGGCCGCGATTTGATTTTATTCCTGGGGGGCTTATTCCTGATTGTGAAAAGTACAGGCGAAATTAAAGAAGCGATGCATCCTGAAGCACATCATGAAGAAGAGAATAACAAGAAGAAAGTCAGTTATTTGGGTGTATTAATCCAAATTGCGATTTTAGATATTGTGTTTTCTTTAGACTCAGTGATCACAGCCGTAGGGATGGCAAATCACCTTTCAGTGATGATCTTAGCAATTATGATTGCAGTAGGTGTGATGATGTTTGCGGCGAAACCAATTGGTGATTTTGTTGATACCCACCCAACATTGAAGATTTTAGCCTTAGCATTCCTAATTTTAGTTGGAGTAAGTTTAATTGCTGAAAGTTTGGATATCCATATTCCAAAAGGCTACATTTACTTTGCAATGGGCTTCTCAGCAGTAGTTGAAATGCTCAACATCAAAATGCGAAAATCACTTGGTCATTAAATCATATAAAAAGGCGGAACAATGTGTTCCGCCTTTTTTTAGTCATTATAGAATACCCCTTTCCCATATAAATACAGCGTGACTTGTTCGCCAGTATGATATTCGTTAATGAGATCTTCATTGATATTCAATTCATAACCACCAACATCAATACAAATATTGATAGCTCGTCCTCTTGATTCAATTCGCTTAATCTCACCTTTAAAAGAAGCGGTCGGATCTTGGATTTTTTTCGCAAGAGAGAATTGCTCAGGGCGGAATAACACTTCCCCTTGCGTATGGCCATTTCCTTTATTTTCGATGGCAATTTCACCTAATTGACAGGTCGCGATGCTATCGTTTTTTAATGTTGCAGGAAGAATAATGCTTTCCCCAATAAATTTGGCAATAGACAAATACTGAGGTGACCAATACAGCGTTTTAGGTGTCGCAATTTGGAGAATTTTTCCTTCTTGAATCACTGCGATTTTGTCTGCATGGCATAGTGCTTCATCACGATCATGGGTCACGAATACGGCAGAGGAACCACTTTCTCTTAATACTTGTAACATATCGTAACGAATTTGATTTCTTAGATGTTCATCTAACGCACTAAATGGCTCATCAAACAGGATTAATTCAGGGCTTGGTGCAAGTGCTCGAGCAAGTGCGACACGTTGCTGTTGACCACCGGAAAGCTGGTGAGGAAAACGATCAGCTAAGCTGCTAATGCCCGTCAGTTTCATCACTTCCTGTATGCGTTGTTTTTCCTCTTCCGTTTTTCCTTTACCATCGCCTAAACCATAAGCAATGTTGCGGTAAACATTTAAATGAGGGAATAACACGCCTTCTTGTACCACATACCCTAATTTGCGTTGCTGGGTTGGCACATTGAGGTTTTCTTTAAAAATAGGTTGATCTTTTAACCAAATCTCACCGCTTGTTGGTTGTTCAAAACCAGCAATGCTACGCAATAAGGTGGTTTTCCCACAACCGGATGCACCAAGAAGAAACAGAATTTCACCTTTCTCTAATTGCAGAGAGATATTGTGTAGAACCTGCTGTCCGTTAAAGGATTTATTCAAATTTTTAATGTCGAGTAATGTTGTCATTTTTATCTTCTCGTTATTTAAAACCGTATCGTTTCAGTAAAAATACAGGAATTCCTGAAAATAGCACTAACATAATGGCATAAGGCGTTGCTGCCGCATATTGTGCATCAGATGTGTATTCCCACACCGCGGTTGAAAGCGTTTTAATGTCATTTGGGGTCAGCAATAGGGTTGCGGTGAGCTCTTTCATTAAGTTTAAGAACACTAAAGCAAAGGCGGCTGCAATCCCTGGTAACATAGCAGGAATGACTAAGGTACGGAAAATATAAAAGTTGCTCCGGCCTAAGCTTTGTCCTACCTTTTCAATGTTACTAGACATTTGTTCAAGCGAACTACGCAAAGTCGTTTGTGCCATTGGAAGATAAAGCATAAAGTAGGCAACTATAACCATGGCAAAGGTTTGATAAAGCGAATACGCATAGTTGATGGTAAAGAAGACCAACGATAATGCGATAACAAGCCCCGGCACAGCGTGAAGTAGATAAGGAATTCGATCAAGCCAAATCGTCAATTTACTGCGATAGCGTACCGCAGCCCATACCAATGGTAGTGCACAAATAACGGTAAGTGTTGCACCTAGTGTTGATATAGTCAGTGAATTTGTGAAGGCGGTAAAAAATTCCCCAAAATCGACCGCACCTTCAATGGAGCTTCCCACGGTTAGCCAATAAATCAGCATAGTAATCGGCACACCAATACTGAGCACAAAAATGGTCGTGAAAAAGCTCACGACTAAAATTTGTTTTCCTGCTGAGAGCATTTTCAACGGATAGGGGCGTATTACACCTTTGCCGCTTTGATAGAGTGTTTGTGTACCTCTAAAACGAATTTCGCCCATCACCACAAGGATACAAATGACCATTAACACGCCAGAAAGTAAGGCGGCGGTGTTGTTATTAAAGGCCATTTCATATTCTTGGAAAATCGCTGTAGTGAAGGTTTGATAATTTAAAATAGACACGGCCCCAAACTCTACCAACATATGAAGCGCAATTAATAATACGCTGCTACCGATAGCGGGTTTGAGTTGTGGAAAAATGGCATGCCAAAATGTATAAGCCTGGCTTTTAGCCAATGAAAGGCTCACTTCTTCTAAAGAGCGGTCGAGTCTTTTTAAGGTCGCCGCGACAGGGAGATAAGCAAGCGGGAAAGAACTCAGCGTCATAATGCCGATGGTTCCCCAGAAGCCTTCCACTCTGAAGGTGAGACTGATCCACGTAAAACAGCTAACAAAAGCCGGAATACAAAGAGGGAGCGTCATGGCTACTTGGAAAAAGCCTTTTCCCCAAAAGCGATAACGTTCTAATAAAAACGCACATAGTGTGCCGAGAATAATGGCAAAAAGCGTGACAAATACCATTAAAAGTAGAGTATTACTGAGCAATTCCCACATTCTTGGGCGCCAAAGTAATTCAATGCTACGAGCCAATCCGACATCTGCAGCACGCTCAATAACATATAAAAAAGGTAATAATAATGGCAAACTAATCAGCACGATTAAGGCTATAAGCCAGCGAGGTGGGCGATTAGACACAGAAAAATCCTTTAAAATATTAGTGTAGAGTAAGTAGAGTAAGTAGAGTAAGTAGAGTAAGTAGAGTAAATAACAGAAGGGCGTGTATTACACGCCCTATATTGCATAGCGAATTAAACTTATTTCAAACCAGCTTCTTCAATAAGTTTATTTGCGTTGTCTTTGTCTTCAGAAGTCGTTGCCGAAACAACAGGCGCTTCTAATTTTGCATAAGGTTCCATATTAAATGGAGAAACCACATCGGTACGAAGTGGGTATTCTGCACGTACTGAAACAAACGCTTCTTGTCCTTCTTTACTTGCTAAGAAATCAACGAATTTTTTCGCTTCCTCTTTATTTTTAGAACCTTTTAATACAGCAGCACCAGAATAGGTCACTAATGCACCAGGATCTTGATGACGAATAAAGTAAAGACGGGTTTTGAGGTTTTCAGCACCTTTTTCTTTTGCCAGAGTATACCAGTAATAGTTGTTAATTAACGCTGCTGGGACTTCACCATTTTCAACAGCTTGAAGGGCAACACTGTTTTTCGCATAAAGTTTGCCGTTTTCTTTTAGGCCTTTTAACCATTTAAGAGCAGCATCTTTACCTTTTAATTTGGTAATCGCAACAACTTGCTCTAAGAATGCGCCTGAAGTTGGAACGTAACCAATTTTATCTTTCCATTTTGGTGTTGCGTAATCTAACACAGATTTTTCCATGTCTTTTTCAGATAATTTAGTGTGATCGTAAACCACTACACGAGAACGACCGCTTAATGCGATCCAGTCTTTTTTCGGTGCAACAGGCACGCCCTTGTGTGCTGTTTGTTTAATAGTATCTGCAGAAAGCGGTTCTAATAAGCCCGCATCAGACAGGGCTGCGAAAGGTGCAGTTTGTTCAGAAAAGAATACGTCAGCAGGGGTTTTGTCACCCTCTTCTTTTAATTGACTGGCAAGTTGATCGCTTTTCGCACTGTTTAAGGTCACTTTAATGCCTGTTGCTTTTGTAAATGCATCAGCAACAGCTTTAGAACCTTCTTTGTGCTGGCCGTTGTAAACGGTAATATCGGCAAAGCTACTTGCTGAGAATGTAAGCGCGGCAGCGAGTGTCGCAATTTTGAAAGATTTGAATGTCATTGAAAACTCCTTGTTTTATGAGAATGAATGTTTTAGTTAAGTTTGAATAGCCTTTATTATATTTATAAATTTATTTAAATGCAAATAATTCTCAAATTTTCTTTTATCAAAGAAAAAGGAGAGCGGTTAGCTCTCCTTCAATAGATTGATTACTTTGAATTTTTCTTATAGTGTAGCTGGTTGGATGTAACCTAAGTTAGCTAATGTTTTACAGATAGAATCACATAATCCAGAACAATCAAACTCTTCATCAATGAGTTTTTCGTTGTTGTTCATATCTTTGTAGCCATTTTCAATTAAATATGCTTTGAGTGAAGCATTAAGAGCCACTTTAGTTGTCGGTTTTTCCATTTGAGACATCACATAAAGATGGAGTGCATTTAAATTTTCAACGCCTCCATTATACATATTGCCTGCACCGATATATTGATCTGCACCTGTTAATAAAGCCTGTACATATTGAGTAAAGCGTTTTGGTACATAAGTTTTGTTATCTTCAAATGTATATGTTTGATAAGGTGTAAGAAATACATTGATATAGCCTAAGACTATAGCTAACAATACAGAAGAATAAATTTGATTCTCTGTGAGATTTTCAAATTCTTTGTGTTCAGCAACGTAATCAATTAATGATTGAATAGTGAAATGATCTACTTGATAGATAAAGTGTTCAAGTAATTTTTCTACATCTTGATTATTGAATATATTACTCAGATTATTTTCTTTGCCTCGATTAATGAAAGTTAGTTTGTTTAATAAATCTGTCTTTATGTTCTCAGTGCGGTTAATGTTATCTTGTAAATGAGCATGGCATAGTAAACTTCTTCTAAATGCTACATCGTAAAGATAATCTAGGCATTGCTCACGTGCAACATAATCTGTTTCGGATAATTGATTGATCATGTCACGTAGATGTTGTGGCATCCAAGAAATATATGAAAGTTGAAAATCCGTATCGCCAATATAAGCTAATTGATGTTGATGTAGGTTATCAACAAATTGATTTAAATAGAGAGGGTGGTTGTGATATTCGAGATATTCATGGGCAACATAATGGTCGCCTTTTGTTTGAATTCCATCAAAGTTCTCAATTCTACTTTGATTTTTAGATTTTTCAGACTCAATCGATTTTATTGCATCTGAGAATAATTGAACAACGGCTTTGCCACGACGAGTTTGCTCAGAGAGCGGTAAATCCTGAGTGTATTTATTGGCATAGAGCATAATATCACGTGCAACTTCTCGGCTTTTCCAACCGGGATAGGTGTTGTAAGAAATATAAGCAATACCATTTGGCGTTAAATTCTCACGACAAACCTCAAGTATTTTATCTTTGACATTATCAGGTACCCAAGAATAAATACCATGTACGATGATGTAGTCAAACATACCAAATTCAGGCGTAATATCGAGAATATTTTTTGTTTCTAAACGAACGTTTGTTAATCCCATTGATTGAATAATTTCATTACCTTGAGTAATTTGACTATCTGCTAAATCAATGCCTACAAATTCCGTATCTGGATAATAAACCGCTTGAGAAACTAAGTTTCCACCAAAAGAAGAACCTAATTCCAATACTTTAGCACCTTTGAGTGCTGGTGGTGTTAATCCCCATAATGTTGCATTTCCTTCCAAAAGCGCAATGCTCGTGTAAGAAAAGGGTTTTGAGTAGTATCTAAGTTCGTCGTAGCGGTTATTTTGTTCGGTCATAATCTATCCAGTTTGTCACATAATTGAGGGCACATATTATAGAGGGAATAGGGATGAAAACAAAGCGATGATTATTTCCCATGAAGTGGTAATTACGCTAGAATAACCGCAATTTTCACCAGCTTAGTATCCTCATTAGATAGATTTTCTTATATCAAAATTTCATATTCCATTCTATTTTCTTACTTCTCCCCACGTTGATTTTTCTCCATAATGTCTGGTAGAAATTTCTAATAAGGACAGATATGAATATTCAGCAAATTATTAAACAACATCATTTAGAACTCTTATTTCAACAGGGCTCTTTCGGCATAGAGAAGGAAAGTCAACGTGTATATGTTAATGGCTCAATTGTGACAACACCACATCCGAAAGCCTTTGGTAATCGTTGCTTTCACCCTTATATTCAAACAGATTTTGCGGAAAGTCAGTTGGAATTGGTGACTCCCCCTATGAAAAAGTTAGAGGATACACTACGTTGGCTTTCAGCCATTCATGAAGTGACTTTGCGAACTTTACCGGAGGATGAATTTATTTTTCCTTTTAGTATGCCAGCAGGATTACCACCAGAAGAACACATTAAGGTTGCACAATTAGATAATCAGGAAGATGTGGCTTATCGGGAGCATTTAGTCCAGTCTTACGGTAAATATAAGCAAATGGTTAGTGGTATTCATTACAATTTTCAAATTGACTCTAAGTTTATTGATGCCTTATTTCATGCACAAAATGAAACACAAAGTGCGGTTGATTTTCAAAATAATTTTTACCTAAAAATAGCGAAGAACTTCTTACGCTATCAATGGATTTTACTTTACTTGTTTTCTGCAACACCGACGGTAGAGGATAAATATTTCAGAGGCAATTCCCCCCTTAAACCGCATCAATATGTGCGGAGTTTACGTTCAGGGAAATATGGTTATGTGAATGATCCGAAGATCCACGTCTCTTATGACAGTTTGCAAGAGTATGTTGAGACATTAGAACACTGGGTGAAATCGGGTGATTTGATTGCGGAAAAAGAGTTTTACTCGAGTGTACGTTTGCGAGGTGCTAAAAAAGCGCGCGATTTACTTGAAAAAGGAATTCAATATTTAGAATTTCGTTTGTTTGATCTCAATCCGTTTGCACCTTATGGAATAGAACTTGCAGATGCGAAATTCATTCATTATTTTATTTTGTTAATGGCATGGCTTGACGATACCGCTGATCAAGAGGGCATAAAATTAGGAAAAACACGTCTTGCTGAAGTGGCATGGGAAGACCCAAGACTGCAAAGCGTTTATGCGGTAGAAGGCGAATCAGTCCTCCTTGAAATGCTCAAAATGCTTGAGCAACTTAATGTGAGTGATGAGATTAAAACGATTGTTAAAGATAAATTAGGACAATTTGCGGATCCAAGCCAAACGCTTTGTGCAAAAGTGGTTGCGGCAATTGAACAGGTCGGCAGTTACCAACAATTAGGGGCCGATATTGCGCAATCTAATAAAGCAAAAGCCTTTGAACGTTTTTATGCATTAACTGCGTTTGATAATATGGAACTGTCCACACAAGCGTTATTGTTTGATGCAATCCAAAAAGGGCTAAAGATTGAGATTTTAGATGAACGCGATCAATTTATCAGTCTTCAATTTGGCGATCATTTGGAATATGTGAAAAACGGTAATATGACTTCTCACGATAGCTATATTTCCCCGCTCATTATGGAAAATAAAGTGGTGACGAAGAAAGTGTTAGCGAAAGCCGGATTTAATGTACCGCAAAGCATCGAGTTTACCAATGTGAAAAGTGCGGTCGAAAATTTCCCACTTTTTGAGAATCGAGCTGTCGTGATTAAGCCAAAATCAACGAATTTTGGTTTAGGGATCAGTATTTTCCAACAAGGTGTAACGGATAGAGATGATTTTGCAAAAGCAGTAGAGATTGCTTTCCGTGAAGATAAAGAGATCATGGTTGAAGATTATCTACTTGGCACTGAATATCGCTTTTTTGTGCTGGGGGATCAAACATTAGCCGTCTTATTACGTGTTCCAGCAAATGTAATTGGAGATGGTGTACATACTGTTGTTGAATTAGTTGCCGCTAAAAATGATCATCCTTTACGGGGCGATGGCAGTCGTACGCCATTGAAAAAAATAGCATTGGGGGATATTGAGCAGTTGCAGCTTAAGGAGCAAGGATTAACCGTGAATTCTATTCCTGCAAAAGATCAACTTGTTCAATTACGTGCGAATTCTAATATTAGTACAGGCGGTGATTCTATTGATATGACGGATGAAATGCATGCCAGTTACAAAGAAATTGCGGTAGGGATTAGCAAGACAATGGGGGCGGCAGTTTGTGGTGTAGATTTAATTATTCCTGATTTGAAACAGCCGGCAGAACCGAGTTTACATTCGTGGGGTGTGATTGAGGCAAACTTTAATCCTATGATGATGATGCATATTTTCCCATTTAGTGGACAATCTCGACGATTGACAATGAATGTGATTAAGATGCTTTTCCCTGAATTGCCTTAATTTAGTTATCGGGCTTCATCAGTTGGTGAAGCCCGTTTTACATTCATCGTAATTAGGCTAAAATGGAAATAGTATTCACAATTCTAAAATGAAATTTAATGACAACTTTTACCTTAGAACCTCAAGAAAATGATCGTCTGCAATCCCTTTGCGGTGCATTCGATGAAAATATCAAACTGATTGAAAAAGAATTTAACCTCAATATTTCCCGCAATAATTTTACTTTCACGGTGAAATCTAACGATGAAAGTCCGAAACCTCATCATGAGCAATTAATTGAGCGTGCGGCTAAATTAATCCAGGCATTATATGTAGAGACAGCACCAATTAAGGGGAAAGTGAAAGAACTTGATTTGGAAGATGTGCATATTGCCTTGCAAGAGAGCAGAATGTTATCGCAAGAAGGCAGTGAGTCACGCAGTGAAAATCACGTCTATAGCACAACAATTAAAACCAAGCGTGGTTTGATTAAACCGCGTGGTGAAAATCAAACTCAGTATTTACATAATATTCTTACGCACGATATTAGTTTTGGGATTGGCCCCGCTGGCACAGGGAAAACCTTTTTAGCTGTAGCAGCAGCTGTCGAGGCATTAGAACGTCAAGAAATTCGTCGCATTTTGCTGACTCGCCCCGCGGTGGAAGCGGGCGAAAAATTAGGTTTCCTGCCTGGTGATTTAGGACAGAAAATTGAGCCTTATTTACGACCACTTTATGATGCGTTATTTGAAATGCTTGGCTTTGAACGGGTACAAAAATTGATGGAGCGAAATGTGATTGAAATTGCCCCATTAGCTTATATGCGTGGACGCACACTCAATGACAGCTTTATCATTCTAGATGAAAGCCAAAATACGACAGTCGAACAAATGAAAATGTTTTTGACCCGTATTGGTTTTAATTCCAAAGCCGTAATTACAGGGGATGTGACTCAAATCGATTTACCGCGAAGCACAAAATCGGGTTTACGCCACGCCATGGAAGTGTTAAGCAAAGTGTCAGAACTAAGCTTTAACTATTTTGAGAGTAAAGATATTGTACGACATCCTGTGGTGGCAAAAGTGGTGCAAGCTTACGAAGAATGGGAAGCCCAAGATGAAATCCGCCGTCAAGAAATCGCAGCGCAGCGTCGAGCTGAACGTGAGCAAAAAGTGCGGTCAGAAAATGAAACGAATTTAGGAGAATAGTATGGGCAATATGATTATCGATTTGCAACTGGCCTGTGAAAATACAGAAGGCTTGCCATCAGAAGCGCAAATTCTGCAATGGGCAACCGCTGCAGTGCAACCAGAAAGTGATAATGTGGAAATGACAGTACGTATTGTGGATGAAGCGGAAAGTCATGACTTGAATTTGACTTATCGTGGTAAAGATCGTCCAACCAATGTATTGTCTTTCCCTTTTGAATGTCCTGACGAAGTGGAATTACCGCTGTTGGGCGATTTGGTGATTTGTCGCCAGGTAGTAGAACGCGAAGCTATCGAGCAAGAAAAGCCTTTACTGGCACATTGGGCGCATATGATTGTACATGGTAGCTTACATTTACTGGGTTACGATCATATTGAAGATGATGAAGCAGAAGAAATGGAAAGTTTAGAAACTGAAATTATGCAGAGTTTAGGCTTTGCCGATCCTTACCTTTCCGAAAAATAATGACGATTTGGAGCAATTATGTATAAAGCCGTATTCAGCGATTTTGATGGAACCTTATTAACGTCGGATCATCGAATTTCGCCTAAAACCTTAGATGCAATTCAACGCATTACAAAACAAGGTATTCCATTTACACCCATTTCTGCTCGTTCGCCGCTTGGTATTTGGCCTTATGCGAAACTTATTGAAAATTACAATATCATTGTGGCATTCAGTGGTGCCTTGATTTTAGATAAAAACGCTACGCCTATTTATTCGGTACAAATTGATCCTGCTGATATTCAAGCCATTAATCAAGTATTAGCAGACTATCCTGCACTAGGTGTCAATTATTATACCTATGATGATTGCGTCGCTCGCGATTTGGATAATAAATGGGTGATTTATGAACGTAGCGTGACAGGCATTCAGATTGATCCTTATGATGAAAGTGCGGTCTATTCTCCACATAAAATTCAAATCATTGGTGAAACAGATGAAGTGATTGGTATTGAGCAAATCTTGAAAGAGAAATTCCCGCATTTAAGTATTTGCCGTTCTCATGCGAATTTCCTTGAAGTGATGCATAAATCCGCGACAAAAGGTAATGCAGTACGTTTTCTCGAAGATTACTTCCATGTGAAGATGGAGGAATGTGTTGCTTTCGGTGATAACTTTAACGATTTAGATATGCTAGAAAGCGTGGGATTAGGCGTTGCAATGGGCAATGCACCGGATGAAATTAAACAAGCTGCTAATCGTGTCACCGCTTCGCATAATGATGATGGGATTGCATTGATATTGAATGAGATTTTCCCTGAATAAATAAAAAGGCGCTTTCTATGAAAAAAGCGCCTTATTCATTATAGTGCGGCTAGCGCAGCTTCATAATTTGGCTCATCTTTAATTTCAGACACCAATTCACTATGTAACACGTTATTGTTTTCATCTAAGACAATCACTGAACGAGCAGTCAAACCCGTGATTGGACCAGTTGTGATGTTTACCCCTAAGTTTTCATGGACCTCTTTATGACGAAAAGTAGAAAGCGTTTCTACGTTCTCAATACCTTCTGCACCGCAGAATCGTGCTTGTGCAAAAGGTAAATCAGCTGAAATGCAAAGTACCACAGCATTTTTTAAATTAGCTGCTTGTTGATTAAATTTGCGAACAGAAGTTGCACATACACCTGTATCAATACTTGGGAAAATATTTAAAACTTTGCGTTTTCCTGCATAAGTATCAAGCGTGACGTCAGCGAGTTCTTTATTGGTGAGCGTAAGTGCGGTCACTTTCTCTCCTTTTTTGGGAAAGTTGCCGCTTACTTCAATGGGATTACCCATCATTGTTACTTGAGTCATAAATGCTCCTATTTTTCATTTCCTAAATTAAGCACTTTTTTAAGTGCAGTAAAAAACTTGTCATTTTCTTGTGGTAAGCCAATACTGATACGTAAGTGATTTGGCATGCCATAGCCTGCAATTGGGCGAACAATGACGCCTTCACGTAATAATGCATCATAAATTGATGCTGCAGGCTGTTTAAAATCAATGGTAATAAAATTACCTTTAGACGGAATAAAGTCTAAGCCATATTGTTGGCAGAAGGCCTCATAACGTTTCATTTCTTGGCGGTTGTTCTCAGCCACTTTTTCGACAAAGGCATCATCGTTCATCACTGCAATTGCACTGGTCAAAGCAAGACTATTACAGTTAAATGGCTGACGAACACGATTTAATAAATCTGCAATTTCAGGATTAGAGACCGCGTAGCCAATGCGTAAACCCGCAAGTCCATAAGCTTTTGATAGGGATCGAGAAACGATAAGGTTTGGGTATTTTTCCAGTAACGCAAAAGAATTAACCCGTTCACTTGGATGGGTAAATTCTGTATAAGCTTCATCTAGTACTATAATCACATTTTCAGGTACTTTGGCCAAGAAGGCATCCAATTCAGCTTCTGTTAAGAAATTCCCGGTCGGGTTGTTTGGATTAGCAATAAAAATCAGCTTGGTTTTATCTGAAAGTGCGGTCAAAAATCCGTTTAAATCATGTCCCCAGTCTTTAGCTGGAATTTCTTTAGCAACGGCGTTAATGGCTTTGGTCACTAAAGGGTAAACAATAAAAGCATATTGTGAATAAATCACTTCATCATGTTCACCCGCAAAGGTATGAGCAAAGAGCTCTAATAAATCGTTAGAACCATTGCCAAGGGTGATTTGGTTTGGTTGCACACCAAATTTTTTCGCAATAGCTGCTTTAAGTTCAAAACCATTCGCATCAGGATAACGAGTTAAATGATCAAGTTGGGCTTGGATGGCTTTTTTCGCGCTTTCAGGAAAACCGAAAGGGTTTTCATTTGAGGCAAGTTTAACGATATTAGTAATACCCAATTCACGTTCGAGTTCTTCGATTGGTTTTCCAGCTTGGTAAGGTGAAA
This sequence comes from uncultured Haemophilus sp., assembly GCA_902461185.1. Lineage (GTDB taxonomy): Bacteria > Pseudomonadota > Gammaproteobacteria > Enterobacterales > Pasteurellaceae > Haemophilus_D. Next base: position 39,264 of record CABPXD010000008.1, on the reverse strand, counting down.
GAGATTTCACGCCTTGATTGGCGACGTTGATGTATTGCATATGCTTTCCTTATAAAAACGAGCGGGTTTTTCAGCCCGCACGTTGAGTTTAATAAATCAGATAATTAGCTATTTTCAGCTTCAAATTTTTTCATGAATTTAATGAGCGCTTGTATGCCTTCTAATGGCATCGCGTTATAGATAGAGGCGCGCATACCACCTAGCACTTTATGACCTTTTAAAGCCTGAAGACCCGCAGCTGTAGATTCTGCGACAAATTTAGCATCAAGCTCTGGATTACCTGTTACGAATGTCACATTCATGGTTGAACGGTTTTCTTTAGCCACGACGTTACGATAGAGTTTGCTGCTATCAATGTAATCGTAAAGGGTTTGCGCTTTCACTGCATTACGTTTTGCAATTTCTTTTAAGCCACCAATCGCTTGAATGTGTTTGAAAACTAATGAACAGAGATACCACGCAAAGGTTGGTGGGGTATTGATCATGGAGTCTGCATCACGTTGTGTGGCATAGTTCCAAATTGATGGCGTTGCTTGGCGTGCATGACCAATTAAATCATCGCGAATAATGACGAGTGTAATCCCTGCCGGACCAAGATTTTTTTGTGCACCGGCATAAATAACACCAAATTTGCTAATATCAATTTCACGAGAAAGGATATTAGATGACATATCTGCCACGAGAACAGCATTGCCCACATTTGGTACATCAAAAATTTCCACACCACTGATGGTTTCATTTGGACAATAGTGAACGTAATCGTATTGTTCAGCGATTTCGCTGAAATCAAGATTGGTGATGTGTGTATGCTCACCATTTTCCACAATGGTAATTTCATCAATTTCAGCAAAGTTACGCGCTTCTTTCGCTGCAGTTGCAGACCAGTGGCCGCTATTTAAGTAAAGCGCTTTGCCTTTCTCACCGATTAAGTTCATCGGTAATGCCGCAAATTGACCTCGAGCCCCACCTTGTAGGAATAACACACGATAGTTATCTGGAATGTGATACACCTCACGTAGATCTTTTTCTGCTTGAGCAATCAATTCCATAAAATATTTGCCACGGTGACTGACTTCCATTACAGATACACCTTGACCAAGCCAGTTGGTTAGCTCCGCTTGTGCTTTTTGTAGGACCTCAGGAAAAATCATGGCTGGACCAGCGCTAAAATTAAAGACTTTTGACATTGTGTTTCCTTATTTTATTTTGAATGGATTCTTCATTTTTACCACTACCGAATAGGATAATCAACTAAATCAAACAGTTTTTTGATCTAATCTATCAATTTAAATTTAAGCTTTTGACGGGGACGAAAAAAAAGGCTACATTACTCGAAGTTTGTTTTTAACTTTGAGAGAGTAGATCATGGGAAATGTAAGTAAATCCTTCCAAGAAGTATTAGAGTATGTGCGTTTATATCGTTTAAAAAATAAACTTAAGCGCGATATTGAAGACAACAACCGCAAAATTCGTGATAACCAAAAACGTGTCTTATTGTTAGATAACTTAAATCAATATATTCGTGATGATATGAGCATTGAAGATGTTCGTGCGATTATCGAAAATATGCGTGATGATTATGAAGGCCGTGTGGATGAGTACAACATTCGCAATGCGGAACTTTCAACTCTACGCCGTGAAACGAGCAATAAGATGAAAGAACAGAAAAAAGCGCATGCGAAATTAGTGAAAGACTCATCAAATAAAATCACATTATAAACCCTCAAAATAAATGACCGCACTTTATCGAAGTGCGGTCATTTTTTATGGTATTTTTAGAATGAGCTATAAATGATTAAACATCATAGGTGCTCATTACCACTGCTTGATCTAGAATATGCCCTTGCATCGCAAAATGCAGATCATTAAAACGGAATCCCGGTTTGAGGTTTAGTTTGGTATCGAGTGCATACACAATAAGTTCATAGCGGTGTAAACAGTTTGGTGGTGCCATACCGCCATAGAATGAGGCTTCTTGAATATCAAATTGACCTAATTTACTTGCCCAAGTATTTGCACCTTGTACATAATCTGTTGCGGTTTGGCTTTCATTTTCTTGGATAACGGTACGTTCAAGATCCGCAATAAGCCAATGAATCCACACAAAGCCACTCGCCGTAATTGCGTCTTTATCTTCTAAGACAACTGCAAAGGATTTAGTGCCTTGAGGGGCATCGTGAATTTCAAACGGAATAGAGTAGGTCGGCATACCATTTGGGCTAAATTGTGTGCCGCGTTTACCATATTTGTCTTCAAAGGCACCATTTTGAATAGCTGAACTGGTTACAAACATTGTTTTCTCCTTAATTTCTCACGGAATACACTTTAAATTTGGTGGTTTGAGCAAGGACTTCAAATTTCCCGAAATGTTGTGCTAATAAATCGGGATAGGGTAGAAATGCATTAGCAACGATACGCAGTTCTCCGCCTGCCGTTAAATGCCATTTTGCTTGTTGAATAAGTTCTTTCACCGCACGATAATCGGTATCAACTCCATCGTGGAAAGGCGGGTTTGAAATAATCAGATCAAATTTTCCCTCAATGTGGGAAAACACATCACTTGCGACAACCTGACCTTCAAGCTGATTTTCAGCAAGCGTTTGACGAGCAGATTGAATTGCCATTGCATGAATATCAGTCATTGTGACATCCGCTTTAGGATGATGTTTTTTGATCATGGAAGCAATGACACCCGCCCCGCAACCAACATCTAATACTTTGCCTTGAATTGGCGATGTCAAGGTAGAAAGTAGAAGTGACGTTCCATTATCAAGTTCATTGGCACTGAATACACCCGGCAAGCTGTAAATACGGAGATCGCCTAATACATTATTTTGGTAGCATTTCCAATAAGATTGAAGAGCAAAGTGCGGTTGTTTTTGTAAGGAAAAATGGTATAAACCGCAACGACGCGCTGAGTCTATTTTGCCAATTTCACCATAAGGTTCAAGCAGTTTTTCAGCAGAACGGACACCACAACGATTTTCACCGATAATCAACACTTCTTGGCCAATTTTACTTTTGGCGAGTAGTTGCATCAGCTGAAAATTCACTTCTTGTTTATTCTTCGTCCAATAATAAATAATCAAATCGGCTTGCGGCTGAAATTCAACCTCAAAATTGACCGCACGTTGGGTTTTGGCATAATCAAAATACCAACTCCAAACCTGCACAGATTGGCAATGTTTTTGCAATATTTGAGGAAAATCATCATTAATGCCGCCGGCAAGAAGAATTGATTTACCGCTAAAAAGGGGAAGATGGCGTTGTAAAACTTCGCTTTCAAGAGAAATCACGCTTTAAATCCTGTGGGTTATTGGTTAAAATTACGCGTTATTCTAGCAAAAGAAAACGATTTAAACGTATTTATTAAGGAATTATTTATGAAAAAAATCATCACAGCAGTCGCAATGGCAAGTTTATTGTCCGGCTGTCAATTAATCGAACAACTTCAAGGTAGCAAACAAAAAACTTCAACCCTACCAACAAACTCAACAGTTGAATTACCTGCGGCACAAGCGCAAAGCTTAGATGCTCAGTTTGAGCGCATGAAAAAAGGTAATCAAGAAGTGACATTCAACGGCGAGAAATTCTATAAACAAACAAAAGCCTTTGATAAATCAGAAGATCCGCGTTTCATAAGTGGAGCATCTAGTGTAGATCGTAGTAACCGTAAATTCATTATGAGTGAAACCTATTATTTAAAAGATGTTTCACACATTCCAGCACTGACCACTAAATACCTTGATGAAACTAAGAAAGTGTGTGATTTAAAAACGATTGGTAACGCTTCAGATGCTTATTATGCTTGTGATGGTAAAGATTTTCAACGTTTTATCGCGGTGATTTATCAAGCGAAAAATATTCTTTCTTTCCGTAGCTTAAAAGCGTATCAAGAAAAACCAACCGAAGCGCAAGAACAAGCGATTGTTAAAGGTTTAAGAGATTATCCGCTAGATACTATCGCTCGTTAATCTATGGATAGACGCAATCTTCTTTTAAATGAAATGGGAATAACCCGTTGGCAGCTCTATCGTCCAGAAGTATTACAAGGGGCGGTTGGTGTGAGTGTGTCTGAACAAGTGAAATTTATTGTGGTGACGAAAGATAACATATCGAACGCCCCACTTTTTTCAGATGTTCGACTTTCACTTGAGTTAAATAAAGAAGATTGCCTTTGTTTGAATTTTGATCAAATTCAACATATCACATTACAACATTCTGTGCGGTATTGGTTATTAGCTGAAAATGCTGATGAAATCGACCGCACGTTGCCTTATTGCTTAAATGCAGAGCGTATTTATCGCTCCGTTGATTGGCAACAATTTCAGCAAGATAACCAAGCTAAGCGTGAGCTTTGGCAACAAATCCAACAAATTTAATCATTATGCCTTCTCTATTTCCTATTGAAGAATGCGATATGGATCGCTTATATGAAATTGAACAAGTTGCGCATCTTGTGCCTTGGTCATTGGGAACCTTGAAAAATAATGTCGGCGAACGTTATCTTAATCTAAAATTAGTGGAAAAAGAGCAAGTACTTGGTTTTGCTATTTGCCAAACGGTATTAGATGAAGCGACATTATTTAATATTGCGATAGATCCGGTTCAACAAGGAAAGGGCTATGGTTCGTTTTTATTGCAAGGTTTAATGGATAAGCTTAAAGAGAAAGGTATTCAAACGCTTTGGCTTGAAGTGCGTGAATCGAATCCTGCTCGTTTCCTTTATGAAAAGCTGGGATTTAATGAGGTTGATATTCGTAAGAATTATTATCCGAAACCAGATGGTGGACGAGAAAATGCTGTCGTGATGGCATGTTATCTCTAGCATGAAAAAGTGCGGTCAATTTTGACCGCACTTTGTTTATTTGAAAAGTAAGACATTACACTTCTTCTGCTGGGAAGACAAATGGATTTAATCCACTGCGTGCGAAGCCTTTTTCTTCCATTTCAATATCTAAGAAAATTGATGCTAAATCATCGGCTACCGCTTCAACATTCGGATCTTTTTCTTGGAACATGATTTTTAAGTAGCTTTGGCAATCGCCACAGGTTTCTGCACGAACAAGAGCAAGCTCTTCATTTAATGACCACATTTCAAGATTTTTGTGTTCATTGCAGTTTGTACATTGTGCGCGCACTAAATTCCACTCACTTTCACAGAGATTGCAGTGCAAATAGCGTAAACCTTGTGAAGTACCGATATGGACAACACTTGACACTGGTGCAGAACCACAAACTGGACAGTAATGTAGATTGTCAGTTCCTTCTTGGCGACTGTTATGAGGAATTTGTTGAGCCAGTTGTAACCAATAAAGAGAAAGCGCAGCCCAAATAAATACTGCTTTATCGGTGCTCACTAAATTAAATTCTTGGCTTAAAAGATGGCTAGCCATTTCTTCAAGCTCTTTATCAGAGGCCTTTTCAAGATTCTCAATCGTAGCAAGAACCTGTTCATTCGCTTTTGGTTTAATGCTATGTAAAATTTCTTTGAGATATTCAATCCAAATGCTTGAGCGTTTAAATGTTTTAGTATTTAACGGTTCAAGTTCATCTAAATTATTGAAATGCTGTTTTTCTAATGGATTTTTTTCAAATACGCTTAATTGGCTTTCCACAACATCTGCAGCAAAGAGTAAATAATCAGCCAATGGATGATCTTTCGCTAATTCTCTTAAACGTTTTGCACGACGTTGATAAAGATTTTTAGGGTTAGCAAACAAAACAGGCGGAATATCGTATGAATTCGTTTTTTGTTTGATTTCGTCTGCAGATAAGATTTTGATACTCATAATTGTCTCTTAAGTATTTATAAGAAAAAGTGCGGTCAATTTTAACCGCACTTTTTGATTTTAGCCATTGATACCTTTGAACAATGCTTTGGTTTTTACTTTTTTACCTTCAGCTTCGTTTTTAAGGTCTTCTTCTAGCTTAGGAAGTACTTCTTCGTTATACCATTTCGGGTGATGTTTTTTCGCCCAGCGAACGGTTACCCAGCCTTCCACGATACCACGAATGGAGCCTTTTACCCAGAATGCCATGTACATGTGTACCAAAATACCGGTGAACAACATGAATGCACTTAAAGAGTGAAGTAAAATCGCAAAACGTAATACCGGAATAGAGAAGTAGTGCGAGAAAAATTGACGCCACATAATGATGCCGGTTACAAGCAAGGTAACCATCGCCAAGTTCAATGTCCAGAATAACATTTTTTGACCAAGGTTATACTTACCGTTATAAGCAACAGCGTGTTCATTTCCTTTCAATACTTCAAGCATGCCTTTTAACCAGCGGATATCGTTTTTCTCTGGAATGTTGTGATCCCAGTAAAGATAGCCAAGGAAAATAAAGGCAACAAACATAATGATACCGGTGAACGGGTGAATTGCTCGCGCCAATTGCGGGGTACCTAAAATCTCAGTTAACCACGCAAAATCTGGGAAGAAGAAAGCCACACCAGTGAACATCGTCATAAAGAAGCAGATTACGAGTAGCCAGTGGCTAAAACGAGCAGGCGTTCTATGACGAATGATTCGAGTATCATTGCTAATCTCAATCTTACTCATCTTTGCCCCCTTTTCTATCTTCTTCTTCAAATTCGTGGTGATGATCTTCCACATCTTCTTCCACGTTTGGACCTACAGCTAAGTAGTGACCAATTTCAGCAAGTGCTAAACCACCCATTGCCACAGCGGCTACCGGTTTCAAGATATCTTTCCACACAGTGACGGTGAGGTCAATTTGTGGATCTTTAGGAAGACCGGAATAAAGCTCTGGTTTATCCGCATGGTGTAATACATACATTACATGTGTACCGCCCACGCCTTCAGGGTCATAGATGCCCGCGTTTTCATAACCACGTGATTTTAAGTCAGCAACACGTTGTTCTGCGTAGAGTTTCATTTCTTCTTTAGAACCAAAACGAATTGCACCGGTTGGACATGTTTTCACGCAAGCAGGTTCTTGGCCTACAGAAACACGATCCACACAAAGGGTACATTTGTACACGCGGTTGTCGTCTGGGTTCATACGTGGAATGTTGAACGGACAACCTGCGATACAGTAACCACAACCGATACATTTATCAGATTGGAAATCCACGATACCGTTCGCATACTGGATGATTGCACCTGGTGCAGGACAAGCTTTTAAGCAGCCTGGTTCTGAACAGTGCATACAACCATCTTTACGGATTAACCATTCTAAACGATCATTTTCTTCTACTTCGTTAAAGCGCATTACCGTCCATGCTTTTGCGTTGAGATCTACTGGGTTATCGTAGATCCCCACACATTTTGCATTGACGTCAGAGCGGATATCATTCCACTCTGAACAGCCCACCTGACAGGCTTTACAACCGATACAGGTGGATACATCGATTAATTTTGCTACTTCAACTTTATGATCTCGCGCTTGAGGTGCCGGCGTAAAACCAGACGTAGCGGAGACCTTGATAATGTCTTGCGATTGAACGCCTTGACCATTTCCTGCCATATTATGCCTCCGCCTTCTCGATATTTACCAAGAATGTTTTATATTCTGGTGTTTGTGTAACCGATTCACCCCAAGATGGTGTTAAGGTATTGGTGGAGAAACCACGGTTACCTTTACCATTTAAGGCTTTCATATTCCAGTGAATTGGAAGACCTATATGGTGTACGGTACGTCCGTCGACTTCTAAATCTTTCAAACGTTTCGTTACGACTGCGACGGCTTTAATATAGCCACGGCGAGAAGTAATTTTCACCATATCACCTTTTTGGATACCTTTTTCTGCCGCTAATTTTTCACCGATTTCCACGAATTGTTGTGGTTGAGCGATGATATTTAACGCAGATTGAGCTGTCCAACTGTGGAAGTGCTCGGTCAAACGATAAGTCGTTGCCACATACGGGAAGTCTTTATTTGAGCCGATAAATTCGCGGTCTTCTTTATAAATACGAATTGTCGGATCAGAGACTACACTTGGATGCAGTGGGTTAGTATCAATTGGGCTTTCAATTGGTTCATAGTGCTCAGGCACTGGACCACTTGTAATTTTATCTACTGCAAATAAACGGCCTACACCTTCTGCAGACATAATGAATGGACCTGCATCAGAGCCTGGTGGTTGTGTACCATAGTCAGCCACATCATGCCAGTTCCAGTTTTTACCGTTCCATTTGATTAATTGACGGTGTTTATCCCAAGGATTACCGTTAATATCAAGTGAAGCACGGCTATAAAGGACACGGCGGTTTGCTGGCCATGCGAAGCCCCAACCTAATGTACAACCTAAACCTGAAGGGTCAGAATTGTCACGGTTTGCCATTTGGTTACCTTTTTCAGTCCATTGACCTACGTATATCCAGTTACCTGCAGAGGTTGTACCGTCATCACGTAAGTGAGCGAATCCGTTAAGTAATTGACCTTTCTTATAAACCACATTACCGTTTGCATCTAAAAGATCTTCAAGGGCATAACCATTTAATTCTTTTGCTAACTCTGCGGAGCTTGGTGCATGCGGTTGTGCATAGTTCCAAGTCATCGCTTCGAAAGATTCTAAACCTTTTGGTTGAATACCTTTTTTCAAGTCTTCTTGATAGAGATGATGCATCTCTTCACGAATCATAGAAAGAATTTCAACATCTGGTAGTGCTTCACCTGGTTGGTCACAGCCTTTCCAGTGCCATTGTGCCCAACGACCAGAGTTGGCAATAGAGCCATCTTCTTCTGCGAAACAAGTAGTTGGTAAACGGAATACTTCAGTTTGAATATCTGCTGGGTTTACATTGTTTGATTCACCAAAGTTTTTCCAGAATTCAGAAGATTCAGTTTGAAGCGGATCCATTACGATTAAGAATTTCAATTTGCTCATACCTGCAACAGTTTTGTTTTTGTTCGGTAATGAGTTTAATACGTTGAAACCTTGTAAAATCCAACCGTTCAATTTGCCATCATTCATTAACTTAACATGAGTGATAGGATCGTATAAACGATCTGCTTTTGGTAAGAAATCGAAGCCCCAACCATTTTCTTTGGTTGCTTTATCACCATAGAACGTTTTCATCATACTGACGAAGAATTTCGACGTATTACGATAGTAGTTTGTTTGGTTTGGTACGATATCTTTTGGTGTAATCGCATTAATGTATTGTTCGTAAGAGCTATCTTTGTCATTTGGTAGACGCATATAACCTGGTAAAGACATCGGCAATAAGCCCATATCAGTTGTACCTTGAACGTTTGAGTGTCCACGCAATGCATTAATACCACCGCCTGGCATACCCATGTTACCTAAGAGTAATTGGATCATTGCCATTGAGCGAATGTTTTGTGTACCAATTGTATGCTCAGTTAAACCTAACGCATATAAGTGCGTCATAGTTTTGTTTGGAGCAGAGGTTTTACCAATCTCTTCACAGATTTGTAAGAAGGTTTTTTGTTTGACGCCTGTGATACGCTCAACCATTTCTGGGGTATAGCGAGAGACGTGATCTTTCAAGATATTAATCACACAACGTGGATCTTGTAAGGTCATATCACGTTTAGCAAAACCATTTTCATCAAATTGGTAATTCCATTTTGATTTATCGTAAGCATGTTTTTCTTCATCAAAACCTACGAATAAACCATCTTCGAATTTGAAGCCTTCATCAATTAAGAATGAAGCATTGGTATAGTGTTTAACGTATTCGTGTTGGATTTGATTAGTTTCCAATAGGTAACGGATCACACCCATTAAGAATGCGATATCAGTACCAGAACGAATTGGCGCATGAAGGTCAGCTACAGACGCTGTACGGTTAAAGCGAGGATCAACTACGATGATTTTTGCACCGTTTTTCTTCGCTTCGATCGCCCAACGGAAGCCAACAGGGTGAGCTTCAGCAGGGTTACCGCCTTGAACGATAATAAGATTAGCGTTTTTGATGTCAACCCAGTTGTTTGTCATGGCACCGCGACCAAATGATGGAGCAAGACTTGCTACCGTTGGTCCGTGTCAAGTATTCGCTTGGTTACACATCGGCACTATGCCCATCATTCGAACCCATTTGTGGGTAAGAAGTGCGGCCTCATTACTAATGGCAGAGGCGGTCATAATACCTGTAGTTGTCCAACGGTTAACGGTTTTGCCACTTGCATCTTTTTCAACAAAGTTGGCATCACGGTCATCTTTTAGCAAGCGAGAAATACGTTTGATTGCATCTTTCCAAGAAATACGTTCCCACTTGTCAGAACCTGGTGCACGATATTCAGGATATAGTACGCGACTTTCACTATTAACATAGTCTAACGCACCTGCACCTTTCGGACACAACGCACCACGGCTTACCGGATGGTCTGGGTCACCTTCAAGGTGGAATAATTTAGAACGGGTATTGGTACCTGTGTGGCTGCTTAAGGAATCGTAAGGTTTACCTGTGCTATATAGCAACATACCACAGCTTACAGAACAATATGTACAGGTGTTACGGGATTCAAACGCCCGTAATAATTTGTACTCACGTGGCGCTGCTAAAACAGATGATGGTGCAAAGCCCAACATTGCCGCAGACGTCCCCGCCATACCACCTGCACAGATCTTAAAGAACTTACGTCTAGAGACCTGCATAATCACTCCTTCATAACGGCGAACCGTTAAGATATTTCGATAGTATAAATTCGTATAGATAATTTATTTGATTTCGTTAAAATAACGTATCAACAATTAAATTGATTATAACAATGACCAATTTAAACGGAGCTGATTTTAACTATTTTTTAACCGAAAATCTATAATCAAAACTTGTTATAATCGCTTTAAAACTTGAGCTAGATCACAAAACAAACATTTTTTGTTAAAAAAAAGTAACATTTTTACAACAGTCATTTTATTGGGAAAAAATAATGCACTGGATAATCCAAAAAACAATTAATTTTTTAAAAAAAACATCTGAAAATCCGACCGCACTTTTAGTGGAAAAACAAGATAGTTTGGCTGCCGAAGTGCCTGTTTCACTTGTTTATAATGGTATTGCACATACTGTTATGATGTGCTCTCCCCAAGATTTAGAGGATTTTGCTTTAGGCTTTTCATTAGCGGAAGGCATTATTGAGAAAAAAGCGGATATTTATGGCATTGATGTGGTGGAAGTATGCAATGGCATTGAAGTGCAAATTGAATTATCTAGCCGTCAATTTGTGGCATTAAAAGATCATCGCCGTACATTAACAGGTAGAACGGGATGTGGCATTTGTGGCACAGAACAAATTTCGCAAGTTTATAAAAAGTTGCCGAAATTAGACCACACTTTCCAATTTAATTTAAATTTATTAGATGGCTGTTTAGCACAATTACAAGCTAATCAAACACTCGGAAAAGAGACAGGGGCGACACATGCCGCCGCCTTTTTTGATTTATCGGGTAATTTACTGGCGATTCGAGAAGATGTTGGGCGACATGTGGCACTAGATAAATTAATCGGCTGGCATGCTAAACAGGATCAACCGAAAGGATTCGTACTTGTTTCAAGCCGAGCCAGTTATGAAATGGTTCAAAAATCGGTAGCTTGTGGTATCGAGTTACTTGTTGCGATTTCTGCTGCGACAGATCTCGCCGTGAATATGGCTGAACAACACAATCTTTCCCTTATCGGCTTTGCTCGCCCAGGAAAAGCCAATATTTATTCTGGGAAAGAGCGATTGGTTTTAGCTTAGTTTTATCTATATAAAAAAGAGTGCGGTCAAAAACATTCTTATTTTGACCGCACTTTTTGTTTATTCCTTCGGTGATTTGCTATCTAAGAGGACTTCAGAGACCCAACGTTGAGTCAGGCGTTTGCCTTCTTGATCTGTACCAAATTTCATAAAATCAATATCCACTAGTTTTAATTTGCTAGCCGGTAGGAAACCAGGTGCAGGTTCTGCATGGATATTGGTTGGAAGTTGATAAGAGTCTGATTCTTTCCAAGGAATTTCTTGGGCTTCTTTGCTTAGCACGAAATCCATAAACCGTTTGGCATTATCAAGGTTTCTCGATCCTTTAATGATGCTTGCCCCGCCTAAAGAATAGCCTACGCCTTCGCATGGTAAAATGCCTTCAACTGGCGCACCATTTTTCTTCTCACGCGGGTAAACCAGCATAAAACCTAAATCAATCGCCACGGTACCGTTAGCCAAATAGTTGCTCGCAAGACCTGTTTTGGTATGTTGCATGAGATTGGGTTCTAATTTTTTCAAATAATCGAAAGCTTTTTCTTCTCCCCATAATGTGGAAAAAGTACTGATAAGTGAATAACCTGTACCCGAAACGCGAGGATCGGGATATTGAATTTGACCTTGATATTCTGGTTTTATCAGATCTGCATAACATTTTGGCGCAGGAATATTCAATTCTTTCAATTTTTTAGTATTCACCCCAATGCCAAGTTCCATTAAGTAAATCACAGAGGTGAAATTACCGCGTTGTTCCATTAAAGATTTAAACTGCGGCATGATGTCTTTTTGTAATGGGGAACGATAGGATTCAAGTAAGCCTAATTCAGCCGCTTGAAGATGCGGTTCAATGGTGCCACCAAACCAGAAATCAGCTTGTGGGTTTTCTTTTTCAGCTTTAATTTTGCCTAATACGACGCCTGTACTATTACGCACAAATTGTGCATCTACATTGTATTTTTTACTGAAGGCTTGAGTGACTTTTTCGCATACAACGTTTTGTACGCTGCAATAGACAGTGAGTTTTCCTTCAGCCTGTGCGTGAGAAGTGTATGCGAGGGCGGTTAGGGCTGAAAGTGCGGTTAATTTTAGCGTTGTTTTAATTGACATTGTGTCTCCTTTAACTTCGTCAATATTTAGTAATTATTTGATATTGCTAATATAAAGGGGCGGAGTAAATTTGTAAATATCAGGTTGTTTAAAAATATAATTCCCACTATAATCCCTGTAAATTTAACCAGATTAAAATAGAGCAATGGATATTTCAGAATTACTTGATGGCTTGAATGATAAACAACGTGAAGCAGTGGCAGCACCACTTGGCAATTACCTTGTGCTTGCTGGTGCAGGAAGTGGTAAAACTCGTGTATTGACTCATCGTATTGCTTGGTTGATTGCCGTAGAAAATATTTCTGAAGGCAGCATTATGGCGGTCACCTTTACCAATAAAGCCGCTGCTGAAATGCGTCATCGTATTCAAGATACCTTATCCAAACATGCTCAATCGAATCTATTTGGTATGTGGATTGGGACATTCCATAGCATTGCCCATCGATTATTACGCGCTCACCATTTAGATGTGAACTTGCCACAAGATTTCCAGATTTTGGATTCTGAAGACCAACTTCGTTTAGTGAAACGCTTGATGAAATTGCACAATTATGATGATAAAGCATTTCCACCGAAACAAGCGTGCTGGTATATCAATAATAAAAAAGATGAAGGTTTAAGACCGCAAGATATTAATGATTTTGGAGATCGCCAGGAAAAAGAGTGGATTAAGATTTATCAAATTTATCAAGATACTTGTGATCGTGCAGGTTTGGTAGATTTTGCCGAATTGTTAATTCGTGCGTATGAATTATTTGCTAAAAAGCCCGTTATTTTGCAGCGCTATCAGCAACGTTTTCAGCATATTTTGGTGGATGAGTTCCAAGATACCAATAAAATCCAATATGCTTGGATCAAAGTTCTTGCCGGCAATACGGGCAAAGTGATGATTGTGGGCGATGATGATCAATCTATTTATGGATGGCGTGGTGCGCAAGTTGAAAATATTCAAAAATTCCTAAAAGATTTCAAGGCTGAAACTATTCGCTTGGAGCAAAACTATCGTTCTACCGGCAATATTTTGAAAAGTGCCAACCAACTTATTTCGAATAATAGTGATCGTCTCGGTAAGAATTTATGGACCGATGGTGAAATGGGCGAGCCCGTAGGTATTTATGCGGCATTTAATGAGTTAGATGAAGCAAAATTCGTGGCGTCTCAAATCCAAAACTGGGTAGACGACGGCGGAAAATTAGATGATTGTGCAGTTTTATATCGTAGTAATAGCCAATCTCGTGTTATTGAAGAAGCGTTGATCCGTTGTCAAATTCCTTATCGTATTTACGGTGGGATGCGATTCTTCGAACGCCAAGAAATTAAAGATGCGTTGGCTTATTTACGTTTAATTAATAATCGTCAAGATGATGCTGCATTTGAGCGAGTGATTAATACGCCTACTCGAGGTATTGGCGATCGTACTTTAGATGTGTTACGAAATTTAACTCGTGAACGTCAGATTACCTTATGGCAAGCCATACAAGTGGCGACGCAAGAAAATATGCTAACAGGGCGTGCTTCAACCGCATTGTTGCGTTTCCAAGAGTTGATTAATTCTTTACAGATTGATACAGCCGAAATGCCACTGTTTGCACAGACCGATTTCGTGATTAAACATTCTGGGTTATACGATATGTATAAACAGGAAAAAGGCGAGAAAGGCGAAGTCCGTATTGAAAACTTAGAAGAGTTGGTAACGGCAACCCGAGAATTTATCAAACCTGATGAAGCAGAGGATATGACCGATCTTACCGCCTTTTTAACTCATGCTTCTTTAGAAGCTGGAGAAGAGCAGGCCTCACCACATCAATCTTGTGTAGAAATGATGACTTTGCATTCAGCAAAAGGTTTGGAATTCCCACGTGTGTTTATGGTGGGGGTAGAAGAGGGCGTATTCCCAAGTTTACGTTCATTTGAAGAACCCGGTCGTTTAGAAGAAGAACGCCGTCTTGCTTATGTGGGCATTACTCGAGCTAAGCAAAAACTGACGATTTGTTATGCAGAAAGTCGCCGAGTTTACACGAAAGAAGAACGCCATTTGCCTTCACGTTTTATTACAGAATTGCCATCAGAGTGCATTCAAGAAATCCGCTTGCGTGGAACGGTGACTAGAGCATTAAACCAAGCAAAAGTAGGGAGTTTAAGCGCGAGTTTGCCTGAGAACGAATGGAAAATGGGGCAAAAAGTGAAGCATGAAAAGTTTGGTTTTGGCACAGTGATAAACGTTGAAGGCTCAGATAATAACACCCGTTTACAAATCGCTTTCCAAGCTCAAGGCATTAAGTGGTTGATTGCACATTTGGCAAAATTAGAAAAAGTGCGGTAGAATCGGGAGGATTTTATTGCAACGAGTATGGATATTAGTGTTCATATTCAATATGCCAGTGCGAAAACGTTCGAAGAAACGACTGCACTTTTATCATGTGGGAAGTAGATGTTTAAATTTATTTTAAAACGTATTTTAATGGTGATTCCTACCTTTATCGCCATTACTTTTGTGACTTTTGCGCTCATTCATTTTATTCCAGGCGATCCTGTGGAGATTATGATGGGAGAGCGAGGTTTAACGCCAGAAGTTCATCAACAAATGATGAAGCAACTCGGTCTTGATTTACCGTTGTATCAGCAATATTTCAATTATATTGGCAATGTAATACAAGGCGATTTTGGTGAATCATTCCGCACCCAACAACCTGTTCTGACTGAGTTTTTCACACTTTTCCCTGCTACCTTTGAATTGGCTTTCTTTGCACTATTTTGGTCGTTAATTGCTGGTATTACGCTAGGAACGATTGCGGCCGTCAAGAAAGATAGCTGGATTTCTCATACCGTGACGGCTATGTCATTAACGGGTTATTCCATGCCAATTTTCTGGTGGGGATTAATTTTGATCTTATATGTTTCACCTTGGTTAGATTTACCACAAGGGGGACGTCTAGAAGACAGTTTCTGGATCGATACACCAACGGGTTTTATGTTAATCGATACTTGGCTTTCAGGCGTACCAGGCGCCTTTTGGAATGCAATTAAGTCATTGATTCTACCATCTATTGTGTTAGGTACCATTCCACTTGCGGTGATTACTCGAATGACACGTTCTTCGATGTTGGAAGTGTTAGGTGAAGATTATATTCGTACCGCAAAAGCGAAAGGCTTAAGTTATACCCGAATTGTGATTGTTCATGCGCTACGTAATGCGCTTATCCCTGTTGTGACAGTGGTAGGCTTGATTGTAGGGCAGTTATTATCCGGTGCGGTTTTAACTGAAACGATTTTCTCATGGCCAGGCATTGGTAAATGGATTATTGATGCGATTTCCAATCGTGATTACCCAGTCTTACAAGGTGCCGTGTTAATTATCGCTACAATTATTATTGTGGTGAATTTAGCTATCGATTTACTTTATGGCGTGGTAAACCCACGTATTCGCCATCAATAAGGAGCCTTATTAATGACGGAACAAACTTTATCTATTGAAACGATTGCGCCTCGCACACCGTTGCAGGAGTTTTGGTTTTATTTCAAACAAAATAAAGGGGCAGTGATTGGGCTCACTTTTATTCTTGTCGTAGCATTAATCAGTGTTTTTGCGCCTTGGATTGCACCTTTTGATCCTATTGAACAAAACCGTTCAGCACTGTTGTTACCACCTGCTTGGTATGAAGGCGGCAATTCTGCTTATCTACTGGGTACGGATGACATTGGTCGAGATATTCTTTCTCGCATTATTTATGGTACGCGCATTTCGGTTTTCGCAGGTTTCATTATTGTTATTTTATCTTGCATTTTAGGAACGAGCCTTGGCTTGCTCGCAGGCTATTATGGTGGGGCATTGGATACATTAATTGTTCGTTTCATTGACATTATGTTGGCTATCCCAAACTTGCTTTTAACCATTGTAGTGGTATCAATTTTAGAGCCCTCTTTAACGAATGCGACATTAGCGATTGCCGTGGTTTCGATTCCAAGTTATGTACGCTTAACACGTGCAGCGGTATTAAATGAGAAAAACCGAGATTATGTCACCTCTTCGCGCGTAGCGGGAGCAAGCGTATTACGTTTAATGTTTATTGTGATTTTACCGAATTGCCTTGCGCCTCTCATCGTACAAATGACGATGGGGATTTCTAACGCCATTTTAGAATTAGCAACCTTAGGTTTCTTAGGTATCGGTGCCAAACCACCGACACCGGAATTGGGGACAATGTTATCTGAATCACGTAGCTTTATGCAGGCGGCAAACTGGTTAGTTACTATTCCAGGTTTAGTGATTTTATCGCTTGTTTTAGCATTTAATTTAATGGGCGATGGGTTGCGTGATGCGCTCGATCCAAGATTAAAACAATAGGGGGCAGAATGGCATTATTAGATGTAAAAGAACTTTCTGTTCACTTTGGTGATGAAAAAACACCTTTTAAAGCGGTCGATCGCATTAGCTATCAAGTTAATCAAGGTGAAGTCTTAGGCATTGTTGGCGAGTCTGGCTCTGGGAAATCCGTGAGTTCCCTTGCCGTGATGGGCTTAATTGATTTTCCTGGTCGTGTTTCAGCGAAAGGCTTAGAATTTGAAGGAAAAGATCTCTTAAGCTTACCGCCAAAAGAAAAGCGGGAATTAGTTGGGGCCGATATTGCTATGATCTTCCAAGACCCAATGACAAGCTTAAATCCCGCTTATACAGTCGGTTTTCAAATTATGGAAGCCATTAAAGCGCATCAAGGGGGTAGCAAAAAAGAACGCCGTGAATGCACCTTAGAGCTATTACGCTTAGTCGGAATACCTGATCCTGAATCACGTATTGATGTTTATCCGCATCAGCTTTCTGGCGGGATGAGCCAACGCGTTATGATTGCTATGGCGATAGCTTGTAAACCGAGATTGCTTATTGCAGATGAACCAACTACAGCACTGGATGTGACTATTCAAGCACAAATTGTAGATTTGTTGCTTGAGTTACAGCAAAAAGAATGTATGTCGTTGATTCTGATCACGCACGATCTTGCGCTAGTCGCAGAAGCGGCACATCGCATTATTGTGATGTATGCAGGACAAGTGGTGGAAGAAGGTTGCGCAGAAGATATTTTCCATGAACCAAAACATCCTTATACTCAAGCGTTATTACGTTCTTTACCTGAATTTGCAGAAGGTAAATCTCGTTTGCAATCTTTACCCGGTGTGGTACCTGGTAAATACGATCGCTCACAAGGCTGTTTGCTAAACCCACGTTGTCCGTATGCAACGGATCTTTGTCGAAGTATCGAGCCTGAATTACGCCAAGTAGGAAACAGACAAGTAAAATGTCACACCCCATTAAATGCCCAAGGAGAACCAAGCAATGTCTAATGTCGCACAAGAAAATGCACCATTGCTCAATGCCATTGGGCTGAAAAAATATTATCCTGTGAAAAAAGGGATGTTTGCAAAAACACAGCAAGTGAAAGCGTTAGATGGTGTGTCTTTTTCCTTAGAACGTGGTAAAACCCTTGCTGTAGTAGGTGAGTCTGGTTGTGGTAAATCGACACTTGGTCGTCTTTTAACCATGATAGAAGAACCGACTGAAGGGGAGTTGTATTATAACGGGCAAAATTTCTTAGAGAATGATCACGAAACGAAAGCATTGCGCCGTCAGAAAATCCAAATTGTGTTTCAAAATCCTTATGCATCACTAAATCCGCGTAAGAAAATCGGCACAATTTTGGAAGAACCCTTAGTCATCAATACCAATCTATCGGCAAAAGAACGTAAAGAAAAAGTGTTATCCATGATGGCGAAAGTGGGATTGCGTGCCGAGTTTTATGATCGCTATCCACATATGTTTTCAGGTGGTCAACGTCAGCGTATCGCGATTGCTCGTGGTCTAATGCTTGATCCTGACGTGGTTGTAGCGGATGAACCTGTTTCAGCTTTAGACGTATCTGTTCGTGCACAAGTGCTGAATTTGATGATGGATTTACAAGCTGAGCTTGGTTTATCTTATGTGTTTATTTCACATGATCTTTCGGTGGTTGAACACATTGCTGATGAAGTGATGGTGATGTATTTAGGTCGTTGTGTTGAAATGGGCACAAAAGAGCAGATCTTTAAAAACCCACAACATCCTTATACGCAAGCTTTGCTTTCAGCGACACCAAGATTGTCACCTGAATTACGTCGTCAACGGATTAAATTAACCGGAGAATTACCAAGCCCGATTAATCCGCCAAAAGGTTGTGCATTTAATCCACGTTGCTGGAAAGCAACGGATAAATGTCGAAATGAGCAGCCTAAATTGGCAAAATATCCTGATGGTAAGCTCATTGCTTGCTTCCATCTCGATTAGAAAAGAAAATGACCGCACTTGAGTAAGTGCGGTCATTTTTTTAGATGTTTTGATTACGGAACCGTAAGTTGAAGAAGACAAAGATGCCGAGTGCAATCATCGCTAATGCTGCACCGCTAAATCCAATATATTCAAGACCAATATGGCGAGCGATTTGGTTACCAAACAGTGCACCTGCACCGATACCCGCATTGAAAATACCGGAATAAATGGCACTTGCTACGTCCGTTGCATCAGGAGCAAGTTGCAGTACGCGCATTTGTAAGGCGAGTCCGATACAAGAGATGCCAATACCCCAAATAAAGGCAAGGGTAAACATCGTGGCGGTATAACTCGCAGAGGCAAGCATAAATGTTAAAGATATAGCCAGTAAAATCATTGCCCCACTGATAAATTGAGTTGGACCGAAACGGTATAAGCGGTTAAAGATCACACTTGCGGTAATGCCAGAAACCCCAAAAACTAACAAAATTATCGTTGCAAGATTTGGATCGAGTTCGCCGATTTGAACCATAAAGGGTTCAATGTAGGTATAAGCGGTAAAGTGTGCTGAAACAATGATTACCGTTGTAGCATAAAGTCCAATGAGTAATGGACGTTTTGCCAAAATCGGTAGACTAGAGAGCGAGCCGGCATTTTTACTTGGTAGATTTGGTAATAAACGCATAATGAATACCATTACAACCAAAGCTAATGCGGCAATGATTGCAAAAGTAATACGCCAGCCAACTAATTGACCGACTAAACGGCCTAATGGTAAGCCCAAAATAGTCGCAAGGGATGTACCGATAGCAAGCATGCCAATTGCTTGCGTTTTCTTATTCTTCGGTGCTACACGCATCACTAATGATGCGGTAATTGCCCAGAAGAGTGAATGCGCTACCGCAATACACATACGAGCAATGAGAAGAATCCAATAATTCCACGCAATGACCGAGATAATATGGCCGATGATAAAAATAACGAAAAGTTTCAGCAATAAGCCTTTACGTTCCATATCACCTGTTGCGAGCATGGCGGGTAAAGACATAATCATAACCGTCCAAGCATAAACGGTCATCATTAAACCTACATCGGAGCTTTGCATATCAAAACTTTGTCCGATGTCAGTGAGTAATGCAACGGGTACAAATTCCGTGGTATTAAAAATAAAAGCGGCGCAAGCCATGATGACTACGCGCCAATATTGGGTTCTTTCTGCTTTCTGATAAAATGACATTATTTTAATTTCTCTTTAATTAATTCTTTCAATTGATGACGAAAGTTTTGGTCAATATTCACCTTATACTGTGGTGAGTAGCAACTATCGAAAAAGCGAATAGGCAATGCCAGCTTTTTGTATTTTTCGTTAGTGGATCTTAAGGTTAAATTGACATCGCATTGTACATTATCTAAATCAATGGCTCCAGAACCTTCACCTAAAAGTGCGGTTGTTTTTAAGCTTATTTTATCGACTTTGAGTAAATGATTTTCGAATGAAAGGCTTGATTCAAAACGCTCATAAGGCGTGTTCATATTTCTACTCGCGGTTAAATCACTGTTGTAATTAATCGGTAAATACTGTGCTGCCATATCCAGTAGGTTAAGTCCTAAAAGCTCACCATCACGTGCGTTAAAATCAAATTTCCCTTGGGCTAATTCTGAATTTGCAAAAGCTAATTGAATATTAAAATCACTTGTGCCCGTCATGGTTTGAGGAAAATTAAGTAACGCTAACAACTGTGTTAACGGAAAATTTTTACCAGAAAAATTGACCGCACTTTTTTGCAGATAGCTACTAAATTTGAGTACGGCAAGACAATTCGTGGTACATGTCGGTCGAATGTAACCAATGGCAAGTTTCTGTAGTTTCGTTAAATCAGCATGAATTTCAATATAGCCTAATTTTTGCTGATTGAATTGCACATCATCAAATTGAATAAGTGATTCACCTTCCTGACGAAGGGCGATATTTCCTTTGTTAAAAAGAAAATCAAAGGTTGCGGTGTTGCCATAAATAGGTTTTTCAAGGTTCACCCAAATATGGTTGCTACCATTAAAAGTAAGATCTTTTTTTAAAAATTGTTTGAGTGCAAAATCTGAAAATGCCATGCGGATATTGGCTGAATTCAATGCATTTTCAGTAAAGCGAGCTTGCTGAATTTGAATTTCGTCAATCGTTGGATTCCCAAAAACGAGTGAAATAAAAGGTAATTTTCCTTCAATTTTTTGTGCAGAAATCGCGTGATATTTAACCTTTTCTAAGGAAATAACAGGCTGTGGAAAGAGGCTAATACTTACCGTTTCAAGTTGAATATCTCGTTTCGTCAGTTGTTCGGTCAAAAGACTCTTAGCTTGTTGAAGTTGAATATAAAAAAAAGCAAAGATCGCAAACAGCACGATCAACAGGCTAATTGCGATCTTTTTCATTGATTAATCCTCATTAATTCGGCTTGCTACCGCATTCTGCTGATGTTTATATTTGGCATCTTTACGACTGGTATACGGGCGAGCTGCCGGGCCACTTAAAACTTCAAAACTTAAAGCACCAATTACCATATTAGGACGTAATGCTAAAGGTAATTTGCCGGAGTTGTAGAATTCCAACACAATTTTGCCTTCCCAACCTGGATCGATACGATGTGCGGTTACATGTACCATTAAACCTAAACGAGCAAGTGAAGAACGACCATCTAGCCAACCGATAATATTGGCAGGGAGTTTCACTGACTCCAATGTAGTTGCTAACGCCAACATACCTGGATGTAAGAAGAAGGCTTCATCATCACCGATAATAATTTCGTCACTCATCACTGATTCAAGTTGAGCAGAGACTTCTTCTTTCGGACCACTTAAATCAATATAAGGCGCGGAATGTTCACGAAATACTCGAAATGAATTGCCTAAACGCACATCAATGGTTGCCCCATTGATTTTGTCATTTTCAGGACGAGGCGTTAAAGAAATAATGCCATCATCTAGATAGCGTTCGATATCGGTATCGCAAAGACGCATGATTTTTCCTATTTTTGGTTTAATAAATGAAGAATTTGAGCTTTTAACATATTAATCGCAATACGGTTTTTACCACCGCGCGGAATCACGATATCCGCATATTGTTTTGATGGCTCAATAAATTGCAAGAACATTGGACGAACAGTTGCACGATATTGGTCAATGACAGATTGTAATGAACGGCCACGTTCTTCCATGTCACGTTGTAAACGGCGAATAAAACAAATATCTAATGGTGTATCCACGAACACAGAAATATCGGCTAATTGGCGAACTCGCTCATCAGTGAGCAATAAGATGCCTTCTAAAATCACAATTTTTTTCGGAGTGAAGTGTTTGGTTTCGCCTGTTCTGGTGTGATCAACATAACTATAGACAGGAATATCTACGGCGGTTCCGTTTTTTAAGTCTTTTAAGTGTTGAATGAGTAAATCTCTATCCATTGAATTGGGATGGTCATAGTTTGTTTTTATGCGCTCACTCATCTCTAAATGGCTTTGATCTTTATAGTAGCTGTCTTCAGCAATAATCCCAATTTCTTGGCATCCTAACTCGTTACAAAGTTCTTTATGAACAGTAGATGCGATGGAACTTTTGCCTGAAGCGGATGCACCCGTGATGGCGATGATAATACAAGATGAGTTTGACATGGGACGTCCTCAAAAACGGAAGGTAAAAATTATTGGGATTATAAAGAAAAATCAGCTTAAATTCACCTTTCTTTCTTTTTTTATTTTAATTTTTTAAATTTGTGAAGTACTTCACGGAAATTTTTTTCGTTTTCGCTTACGATGTGCTCGTTTTTATTATTTCATCTGTGTTATTTATGAGGAGTCTACAATGAAAATGAATAAAATTTCTCTCTCAATTTCAACCGCACTTTTAGCTGCAGGTTTAATGACATCATCTGCTGTCAATGCTCAAGGGCGTTTGGTGGTGTATTGTAGTGCGACCAACATTCTTTGTGAAACGACAACGAAAGCGTTTGGCGAAAAATATGATGTGAAAACCTCATTTATTCGCAACGGTTCAGGCAGTACTTTTGCAAAAGTTGAAGCAGAAAAAAATAACCCGCAAGCAGACGTATGGTTTGGTGGTACATTCGACCCTCAAGCACAAGCGGCTGAATTAGGCTTAATCGAACCTTATAAATCTAAACACATTGATGAAATCGTAGAACGTTTCCGTGATCCAGCGAAAACCAAAGGACATTATGTGTCTGCGATTTACATGGGTATCTTAGGTTTTGGTGTGAATACTGAGCGTTTAGCAAAATTAGGTATTAAAGAAGTCCCAAAATGTTGGAAAGATTTAACTGATCCTCGCTTAAAAGGCGAAGTGCAAATTGCTGACCCACAAAGTGCAGGTACAGCTTACACTGCATTGGCTACTTTCGTTCAACTTTGGGGCGAAGAAAAAGCCTTTGATTTCTTGAAAGCATTACATCCAAACGTATCTCAATACACCAAATCAGGTGTCACTCCGTCTCGTAATGCGGCACGTGGTGAAACTGCGGTAGGTATCGGTTTCTTACACGATTATGCACTTGAAAAACGTCAAGGTGCACCATTGGAATTAGTGGTGCCTTGCGAAGGTACCGGCTATGAATTAGGTGGCGTGAGTATCTTAAAAGGTGCGCGTAACATCGATAACGCAAAATTATTCGTGGATTGGGCATTATCTAAAGAAGGTCAAGAGTTAGCATGGAAACAAGGTGATTCTTTACAAATCTTAACCAACACCACAGCGGAACAATCGCCAACTGCGTTTGATCCAAGTAAACTTAATCTGATCAATTATGACTTTGAAAAATACGGTGCAACCGAACAACGCAAAGCCTTAATTGAAAAATGGGTTCAAGACGTTAAATTAGCGAAATAGTGTTTAAAGTGCGGTTGAAAAACATGAGATTTTTTGACCGCACTTTTACCATTTTAGCCCCACTAGCTAGGTTTTTACGTGGGTTTCTACGATGAGCGTATTAGCTCATCTTATTTTATAAACACAGGAGTGGACCAATGAAAATGTCTAACGTTGCTTTAGCACTTTCTGGTGTTGTATTTGGTGGCGTGTTGTTAAGCTCTCACGCATCTGCTGCAGAAGGTCGTTTAGTGGTTTATTGTAGTGCACAAAATACGATGTGCGAGCAAGAAACCATGGCTTTTGAGAAAAAATATGGTATCAAAACCAGTTTTATCCGTGGTGGTACAGGCACAATTTTAGCCAAAATTGATGCTGAGAAAGACAACCCTCAAGGGGATGTGTGGTATGGCGGTACGCTTGATCCTCATTCTCAAGCGGGTGAAATGGGCTTACTTGAAGCGTATAAGTCACCAAATCTCGCACAAATTCCTGAACAGTTTAGAGATCCCGCTAAAATTAAAGGCAACTATTCCTCCGCGATTTATCTCGGTGTATTAGGCTTCGGGATTAACCCAGAACGTTTGAAAAAACTCAATTTGCCGACACCAAAATGTTGGAAAGATCTAGCTGATCCTGCGTATCGTAATGAGATCCAAGCAGCAGATCCTCAAAGTTCAGGTACGGGTTATACACAATTAGCCACCTATATCCAACTTTGGGGTGAGGATGAAGCGTTCAAATATCTCAAAGAACTCAATAAAAATGTTTCCCAATATACCAAATCAGGTAATACAGCGACCCGTAATACGGCACGTGGTGAAACCGCAATCGGAATTGGTTTTTTACATGAATATTCTTTAGAGAAAGCCAAAGGCGCACCAGTAGAATTAGTTGTTCCTTGTGAAGGTACAGGCTATGAAATTGGTGGCGTGAGCATTATTAAAGGTGCAAGAAACCTTGAAAATGCGAAATTATTTGTGGATTGGGCGTTATCAAAAGAAGCGCAAGAGTTAACCTGGAAAAAAGGGGAAGCGTATTCTATTTTAACCAATAGTACCGCAGAACAATCACCTTATGCGCTCGATTTTAAATCTATCAATTTAATTAATTATGATTTTGACAAATACGGCTCAAGTGATTTACGTAAACGTTTGATCACAAAATGGGTTGATGATGTTAAATTAGCAAAATAATGATGTATACATAGCGAAATAATAGCTATTATATTATTTCGCTTTTTTTCTTTTATGCGAGGTTGTATGAACGCAAATAAACTTCCTATTATCCAATCTGCTAACTTTTGGATAATTCTTGCAGTGATTGCATTTCTTCTTCTGCCTTCCCACGCTTTAGATTATGGCTTGTTTGAAAGCACAAGCGATGAATACCTAGGTGCAATGGGTTGGTCTTCGTTAAATATTACGGCATTATGGTTTTTATCGGTTATTTTATACGGTTTGATGCCACTTCTTAAATTACCGAAGGATACACAAGCGAAAGCAGAGCTGTATCTTATTGCAGCAGCGACATTATTTATCTTTGTCAGTGCAACAATTTGTAAAGTCAGCATGGGTTATTCAGTGATTGTATTAATCGCGAGTTTAACCGCATTGGCGACGTTTTCTTTCGCAAAATTAAAAGTGATGCAAGGGGATAAATTTATTATCGCCTCTTTACTTTGCATTATCTTATTAATTTTCTTCTTCATCGTTTACCCGACATTGGCCATCTTTGTTTCAATGTTCTATGACGGTGATACCTTTGCACCACAACAAGTGATGCGAATTTTGACTCAAAGCTATATTGTACGTGTTATTAGTAACTCGCTATTCTTATCAGGTTTTGTAGGCATTGTATCAACAATTTTCGGTTTGGCATTTGCGCTTTATACCACCCGTATTGCACGTAGAACGGCATTCATTGGTAAAATTTTCTCCATTTTACCAATCGTCACACCGCCATTCGTTGTAGGCTTAGGGGTAACATTAATGCTTGGCCGTTCTGGTTATGTGACAGAGTTCTTATCCACAACATTTGGATTTGAGAACCATAACTGGTTATACGGTTTCAACGGGATTGCCATTGCACAGATTCTTGCTTTTGCGCCGATTTCATTCATGATTTTAGATGGTGCATTAAAATCTGTTCATCCATCAATTGAAGAAGCGTCTTACACCTTACGTGCAAATCGTTACCAAACGTTCTTCAATATCATTTTCCCATTACTACGTCCAGCATTGGCAAACTCATTCTTAATCGTGTTTATCCAATCCTTAGCGGACTTTAGTAACCCGTTAGTATTGGGTGGTAGCTTTGACGTAATCGCGACACAAATCTACTTCTATATTGCCGGCTCACAATTAGATTATGCTTCAGCAAGTACTTTAGGTTCGATGCTTTTAATCTTCTCATTAGCCGTATTTATCATCCAATATATTTGGATTGGTAATCGCTCTTATGTGACCGTTTCAGGCAAATCCTATCGTGGTGACGTGCAAGATTTACCAACCGGCTTGAAATATACCATCATCGGAATGCTTGGTTTCTGGGTACTCTTTAACTTAGCGTTATACGGCAGTATTTTCTACGGTAGTTTCACGGTGAACTGGGGCGTAGATTACACCTTAACCTTGAAAAACTATGCGATGTTATTCGGACAAGGCTTAAGCGATGGGGCATGGCCATCATTGATTAATACTTTAATCTACGCAGGAATTGCCGCACCATTGACCGCACTTTTCGGTTTATTAATTGCGTATATTGTGGTGCGTAAAGATTTCCAAGGTAAAAAATCTCTTGAGTTCTTAACCATGCTTTGCTTCGCCGTACCAGGAACTGTTGCAGGGGTATCTTATATTTTAGCCTTTAACAATGCGCCACTTTACATTACAGGCACCAGCATTATCGTGATCATTTCAATGGTAATGCGTGATTTACCAATCGGTATGCGTGCAGCGATTGCAGGTCTTGGACAATTAGATAAATCACTTGATGAAGCGTCTCTTTCTTTAAAAGGTAGCTCATGGAAAACATTATGGTTTATCGTTTTACCATTGTTAAAACCAGCGTTACTTTCTGCATTGGTTACAAGCTTTGTTCGTGCAATGACCACCGTAAGTGCGATTATCTTCTTAGTCACCGCTGATACACGTGTGGCAACAGCCTATATTTTAAACCGTGTAGAAGATGGTGAATATGGTGTTGCTATCGCATACGGTTCGATTTTAATTATTGTAATGATGGCTATTATTTTATTCTTTGACTGGATTGTGGGTGATACCCGAATTTCCCGTTCTAAAGCGAAAAAAATGAATTAACTCGTTAAGTTGTAGGTAAATATTATGAGTAATAATGATTTCTTAGTATTAAAAAATATCACCAAATCTTTTGGTAAATCCACAGTCATTGATAATTTAGATTTAACCATTAAACGTGGCACCATGGTGACCTTATTAGGGCCATCTGGTTGTGGTAAAACCACTGTGTTACGTTTAGTGGCAGGCTTAGAAAACCCAACTTCGGGTCAGATTTTTATCGATGGTGAAGATGTAACCAAATCATCTATTCAAAACCGTGATATTTGTATCGTATTCCAGTCTTACGCATTATTCCCGCATATGAGTATTGGCGATAACGTGGGCTACGGTTTACGTATGCAAGGCGTGGGTAAAGAAGAACGCGCTAAACGTGTAAAAGAAGCGTTAGAGTTGGTTGACTTAGCGGGTTTTGAAGATCGTTTTGTGGATCAAATTTCAGGTGGTCAACAACAACGTGTGGCATTAGCACGTGCGTTAGTATTAAAACCAAAAGTATTACTTTTTGATGAACCATTAAGTAACTTGGATGCAAACTTACGTCGTTCTATGCGTGAAAAAATCCGTGAATTACAACAAAGTTTAGGTATTACCTCACTTTATGTGACTCACGACCAAACCGAAGCATTTGCGGTGTCTGATGAAGTTATCGTCATGAATAAAGGTAAAATCATGCAAAAAGCGCCAGCAAAAGAGCTTTATTTGCGTCCAAATTCTTTATTTCTTGCAAACTTCATGGGTGAATCAAGCATCTTTGAAGGTAAATTAGAAAATAATACCATTGACGTGAATGGTTATAAATTACCATTAAGCAATGCGGCGCAATTCAATTTACCGGATGGTGAATGCTTGGTGGGCGTTCGTCCTGAAGCGATTTACTTAAAAGCAGAAGGCGAGGCAGCACAACAATGTGAAATCAAGAGTGCAGTCTATATGGGTAACCACTGGGAAGTGGTGGCAATTTGGGCAGGCAAAGAATTGCTCATTAATACTAAACCAGAAGACTTTAATGCTGATCTCAAACAAGCTTATGTGAATTTCTCTGAACAAGGTATTTTCTTGCTGAAGAAAGAGAAATAATATCAATTTAAAGGCGTATGGAAGCATACGTCTTTTCTTTTAAAATCCGTTCAAAATTGACCGCACTTTTCCGCTCATTTTTACTTTATCTAACACAGCTGTATAATGTCTCGCTTTTGAATATAAACGATAGAAGGGGGAAAGCTCATGATTAAAACCGATACCTTACCGCAATTTTTGCGTAACAAAGTGGCGGAAAACGATGCTTTTGGTCTCGTAGAGGGCTTGTGCCAATTATTACGTAGCAGCCCCACAGAAAAAATTTCTCCGACCTTGCATTTATTTAAGTTTATCTTAAAGAACGATAAAGAATTAGGCTGTTCTGTCTCGAAATTATTATGCGGTTGGTTATGTAGTTTACGTCTTTATCCCTTGTTTATTAGCAGCGGGATTCTTACGCGTGGCGGTTTTGGACAAGAAATGAAAACGCGTATTTATGAGCGTTTCAATCCGTCTTTTAAAGATATTAATGATTTACGTGATATTTTCTATTTATTGTTTAGCGATAAAAATGATGCGCGTTGGATTGATGCCGTTCCCTTAAAAACGTGGCGAGGTGTATTTGGTATTTTAACCCGTTATACAGAACAAAAAGATCGTGAACGTTTAAGAAACCATATTGAAAGTGAAGGATTATTTGCCATTGAAATGCTTTCAATTTGGATTGCGGCTGAAGATATGGATCCTGAGTTGATGCGAATGGAGCCCTCTCTGTTGAATGCTGATTCACCTTTTGTGGCATTGCATCATGAAGTGGTTGATTGGGTAGAGGCGCGTCGCCAATCAACGGCTTTTGATGATAGCCATTTACAGGTAATGTTTGATCAATGTAAGGAATTGATTATTGGCTTACAGAAACGTGGGGCGGTAGTGGGATCATCCTTAAATACGGCGTATTTATTGGAACGTCTTTCCCAGACTTTAGAACGGTTAGAAACCTTGATGGCGATTTTTGTTTCAAATCGCTATTTACCGCGTCGAATTTTATTATTAACTGGTTGTTTTGCTCGTGCAGCAGCAGAACGACATAGTATTTCGAGACTATGGAAACAAAGCTCAGGATTAATGGCTCGTAGTGTTACGCAGAATGCAGGCGATCATGGTGAGCATTACATTACTCGAGATAAAAAAGAGTATTGGGCAATGTTTTATTCTGCCGCAGGTGGTGGTGTATTAATTGCATTGATGGCGCTATTTAAAACCTACCTAGGCAGTATAATTGATGACAAAGTCTGGAAAGGCATTGCAGAAGGCTTAAATTACGGCTTAGGTTTCATGGTGATCTTTATGCTGCATTTCACGGTTGCAACCAAACAGCCAGCTATGACTGCAGCCCGTTTTGCTGAGGCTGTTGAGAAAACGCCTCAAGGGAAAACCGTCAATATGAAATTAGCCCAATTATTAGTGGATGTATTTCGTTCTCAAAGTATTGCTGTGCTAGGTAATGTGCTCATTGCGATGGGCTTAGCCGCATTGATTGCGTTTGGTTACCAATATAAAACAGGTGAGCCGTTGATGAATGCTGATCAAATAGCTTATCAGTTGCATAGCATTGATCCTTTTGCGGGAACCTTATGGTTTGCAGCCATTGCAGGTGTATGGTTATTTTGCTCAGGGATTATTTCGGGCTATTTTGATAACAGAAGCAATTATTTGAATATGCGCATGCGTTTAACCCAACATCCGTTATTGAAAAAATTAATGTCTGAGAAGACTCGCGTTAAATTTGCTAATTATATGCATGAGAATTATGGCTCGCTAATTGGTAACCTTTGCTTTGGCATGCTGCTTGGGATTACCGGTGTGGTGGGGTACTTAACGCATCTTCCGTTAGATATTCGTCATGTGGCATTTTCATCGGCGAATGTAGGCTATATTGCCGTGAGCGGACATTTCACCTATTCATTGCTTTTACAATGCATTGCTTTTGTATTGTTGATTGGTTTAGTGAATTTAATTGTCAGTTTTTCATTAACGCTTTGGGTTGCCCTGCGTTCTTTAAATACGGAAATTGATAGCTGGTGGCCAATTTGGCATGAAGTTTGTCAAATTGTGAAAAAACGTCCATTAAGTTTATTTCTTCCCATTCAGTTAGATAAATAATCGTCTTAAGTGCGGTCAAAAATATTAACGTTTTTGACCGCACTTTCTTTTCGATAAATTTAATTTGCGTTATCATGATACTCATCTAATGCGATAACTTTATGAATTATTCTAATGAAACCAACATTTCTTGAACTTCGTCACCTAAGAACCTTGCTTGCTTTGAAGGAAACGGGCAGCGTTTCGATGGCGGCAAAACGTGTGTATTTAACACAATCAGCACTCTCTCACCAAATTAAGTTAATGGAAGAGCAATTTGGATTACCTCTATTTGAGCGTAAAAGTAATCCATTGCGTTTCACGGCGGCAGGCGATCGCTTGATTCGTCTTGCCAATGAAATTCTTCCGAAAGTGGTTGATGCAGAACGTGAGCTTGCACGTGTAAAACACGGTGATGCAGGACAGTTAAGAATTGCAGTAGAGTGTCATACCTGTTTTGACTGGTTAATGCCGGCAATGGATGAATTTCGTCAACACTGGAGCTTGGTGGAGTTGGATATTGTCTCAGGTTTCCACACTGATCCGGTTGGATTATTGTTATCTCATCGCGCAGATTGGGCGATCGTGTCAGAAGTTGAACAAAATGGTGATGTTTTGTTTAAGCCGTTATTTTCTTATGAAATGGTGGGAATCTGTTCTAAAGATCATCCGTTAGCCAATAAAGAGGTTTGGCAGGCGGAAGATTTTGCTGAAGAAACTTGGGTGACCTATCCTGTGCCTGATGATATGTTAGATTTATATCGTCAAGTGTTGAAACCGAAAGGCATTAATCCGCCACGTCGTACAACAGAGCTAACGATCGCCTTGATCCAGTTAGTAGCGAGTCGTCGAGGCATTGCTACCGTGCCTTATTGGGCGGCATTACCTTATTTAGAAAAAGGGTATGTGGTGGCGCGTAAAATTACAGAAGAAGGGTTGTACAGTAATCTCTATGCCGCGATTCGTAAAGAAGATGCTAATTTAGCTTATATCGAAGATTTCCATCAAACAGTAAAAGCACAAAGTTTTTCGACCTTACCTGGTTTGTCTGTTTTAGAGTTGTAGTAGGTCAATATGTCAGAAGTAGTGACAGAAAATCCCATCAAAGCTGCAGCAAAAGCGGCATTTCCTTACAGCATGCCAATGCTTGCCGGCTTTTTATTTTTAGGCATAGCATACGGCATTTACATGAAAGCACTTGGATTCGGTGTTTGGTTCCCCGTTGCAATGGCAGCACTCATTTATGCGGGCTCAGTGGAATTTATTGCCGCTGCCGCCTTAGTTATGCCTTTTTCGCCTTTAAGTGTTGCGTTGGTTACGCTGATGGTCAGTGGTCGCCAAATTTTTTATGGCATTTCCATGTTAGAAAAATATGGTGTTCAACTCGGGAAAAAACGTTGGTATTTAATTAGTACCCTAGTCGATGAAAGTTTTTCCCTTAACTATATGGCGAAGATTCCTGATCATTTAGATAAAGGCTGGTATATGTTCTTTGTCAGTTTTTATCTCCATCTTTATTGGGTTGTAGGAGCGGGATTAGGTAATCTATTTGGCTCAATTATACCTTTTGATTTAAAAGGGGTAGAGTTTGGTATGACCGCGCTTTTCCTGGTGATTTTTGCTGAAAACTGGCTCAAAGAGAAATCGCATGAAAGCTCATTATTAGGTTTAGGTGTGGCTTTTGCATCGCTATTAATTGTTGGAAAAGCGCATTTTTTAGTGCCAACGCTAATCAGTATCTGGATTCTATTAACGGTACGACGTCCTAAACTTTCATCTAAATTGGAGGCACTAAAATGACATTGATGGAACAAATTATCACCATTGCAATTTGTATTGTGTGCGTGCAATTTACTCGATTATTGCCATTCTGGATCTTTCCCGCAAATCGCCAAATTCCAGAATATGTTCGTTACCTTGGCAAAGTATTGCCTGCGGCGATGTTTGGGATGTTAGTGGTGTATTGCTATAAAAATGTGGATGTGTTGAGTGGTTATCATGGCTTGCCAGATTTTATAGCGGGTGCTTTGGTATTGGGATTGCATTTCTGGAAAAAGAACATGTTTCTTTCTATCTCGGCAGGCACAATTTTTTATATGTTTTTAGTGCAAAAAATCTTTATCTAAGCGAATTTTGAGCGAAATAAAAATTTCTTGATATTGCAATCGGTTGCCTTTATTTCGCCTCTTTTCCTCAATTCCAAAATCTTTTATGATGGCGCCTCAATCATTGTTAACGGAGAGATTTATGGAATTTAATTTCATTGAGTTATTAGGTTATTTGGCAACATTCTTTGTGGCCGTGTCTTTTTTATTCAAATCCATTGTTCACTTGAGAGTTGTTAATGCAATTGGAGCGGTACTTTTTGTCGTTTACAGTTTAATCATCAAATCTTATCCAGTTGCGCTTCTAAACGCCTTCTTAGTTTTCGTTAATTTATATCAACTTTATCGTTTAAAAAAAGAGCAGCCAGCATCAAAAGTGCTTAAATAATTGACCGCACTTTTCCACGATTTACCCCCATATTTGATATAAAGCAATCACCAGAGGCATAGTAAACATACAAAGCAGCGTCGTTATTCCATAAATGGCGCTGGCTTTTTGTGGGTTGTTGTTATAAATCACCGCCATTTGTGTCACTGTTGAAGCTGAAGGGCTAGTGGTAGCCAAAAAGCTAATCAACACGATAATCTCACCTTTCTCAACCCAATGTACAAAGCCAATGAGCTTTATTAACATCAACAATACAAACGGAATAACCAACAAGCGCAATAGTGTGACTAAATAAATGCGCTTAGATGAAACAATGCTTTTTAATGGAATTGCGGCAATTAACATGCCCGCAACAAGCATGGCGTTTGGACCAATAAACAAATCAATGGAAGAGAGCGTGCCATTGATAATATTTGGCAACTTAATTTGAAAAGCAAACAAAAATGCTCCGACGAGAATTGACCAAATATTGATGTTTTTAGCAATCATCTTCAAGGATAAATTTCCTTTTCCTACAATAATCACCCGACAATGCGTCCAAAACAGAAAGGTTTGCACCACAATAAAACAGCTGGCGTAAATGACCCATTCTTTGCCAAATAGCGACATCACAATCGGAATAATTAAGTTGCCAGAATTAGAATAAATGGAAGTGGCGTGTTCAATAGGATCGAGCTTTAATAGGTGTTTTAATAGGCTACCAATGATAATCAAAATAATGTGAAGAAACACCGCCATAAGCAGTGAAAGCTGTAAACCTTGCAGGATTTCAGGTGTGTAATCAATTTGAAATGCCTCAATCATCACTGATGGACTGATAACATAAAGCCCAATAATAGAAAGTGGCTTGCTATCTTCAGATTTTAATAATTTTGATTTAACCAACCCATAGCCGATAAGCACAATAAGTGTTAGTTCAATAATTTTAGTACCGAGTAAAAATGCGATGTCCATAGTGAATATTGATGAGAGAAATTAGTGCTATGAAAGAAGAAAAGGGCAAATAATTTGCCCTTTAAATTGATTAATATTATTCCCATTCTATCGTTGCTGGTGGTTTTCCGCTGATGTCATACACTACGCGGGAAATGCCGTTCACTTCGTTAATGATACGATTAGATACTTTGCCTAATAAATCATAAGGTAAGTGAGCCCAATGAGCAGTCATAAAGTCGATGGTTTCTACTGCGCGTAGGGAAATAACCCAATCGTATTTACGGCCATCGCCCATTACGCCAACAGATTTTACTGGTAAGAACACGCTGAAAGCTTGACTGGTTTTTTCATACCAACCGCTATTACGTAATTCTTCGATAAAGATTGCATCCGCACGGCGTAATAAATCGCAGTATTCTTTTTTCACTTCGCCTAATACACGCACGCCTAGACCTGGGCCAGGGAACGGGTGGCGGTTGATCATTTCAGCCGGTAAGCCTAATGCTAAACCGATTTTACGTACTTCGTCTTTGAATAATTCACGTAAAGGTTCAACTAAGCCAAGTTTCATATAGTCTGGTAAGCCACCTACGTTGTGGTGTGATTTAATTACATGTGCTTTACCGGTTTTACTTGCTGCCGATTCGATTACGTCAGGGTAGATCGTACCTTGTGCCAACCATTTCACATTAGTGAGTTTTTTCGATTCATCATCGAACACATCAACAAACACTTTACCGATAATTTTACGTTTCGCTTCAGGATCAGATACGCCTGCAAGTTCACCTAAGAAACGGCTTTCTGCATCAACACGGGTAATGTTCAAGCCGAATTTATCGCCAAACATTTCCATGACTTGATCGCCTTCGTGCAAGCGAAGTAAGCCGTTATCCACGAAGACGCAATGTAAGTTTTTGCCGATAGCACGGTGTAAAAGTAATGCAACCACAGAAGAATCAACACCACCAGATAAACCTAAAATTACTTCATCATCGCCCACTTGTGCTTTAATCCGAGCAACGGCATCTTCGATAATGTTTTCTGCTGTCCACTTGGTTTCGCAACCACAAATATTCACCACGAAATTCATTAATAATTCCAAACCTTTTTTAGTATGAGTTACTTCAGGGTGGAATTGTACGCCGTAGAAACGACGATTTTCGTCAGACATCGCGGCAATTGGACAGGTTGGGGTAGTACCAGTAACGTGGAAGTTTTCTGGTAAACGCGTTACTTTATCGCCATGGCTCATCCATACATCTAATTTGCTGTCGCCATCATTTAAATGAGCGAAAAGTGCGGTCGGATTATCCATTAAAACAGAAGCATAACCGAATTCACGATGATCCGAAGTTTCAGTTAGACCACCAAGTTGCATCGCCATGGTTTGCATACCGTAACAAATACCTAATACAGGCACGCCTGCATTAAATACGTATTCAGGTGCACGCGGGCTGTTTTCTTCAGTAGTACTTTCAGGACCGCCAGAAAGAATGATACCGTCTGGATTAAATTCACGGATTTGTTCTTCAGTCACATCCCATGCCCAAAGTTCGCAGTACACACCGATTTCACGCACACGACGTGCAATCAGTTGAGTATATTGTGAACCGAAGTCGAGGATCAGGATTTTATGGTTGTGGATATTTGTCATTTATAATGCTCTTATTATTGATAGTGTAGACGGTCAATTTTCCTCAAAACTTTGCAAAAATCAACCGCACTTTAAAACAACAAAAGGTGGACTAAAGCCCACCTTACGGATTAGCCCATACGATAGTTTGGCGCTTCTTTAGTGATAGTTACATCGTGAACATGGCTTTCTTTAATGCCTGCGCCACTGATGCGGACGAATTCTGCTTTCGTGCGTAATTCTTCGATGGTTGCGCAGCCAGTTAAGCCCATGCAAGAACGTAAGCCACCCATTTGTTGGTGGATAATTTCTTTTAAGTAACCTTTATATGGAATACGGCCTTCAATACCTTCTGGTACGAGTTTGTCTGCAGCGTTATCAGATTGGAAGTAACGGTCTGATGATCCTTTCGCCATGGCACCTAATGAACCCATACCACGGTAAGATTTAAATGCACGACCTTGATAAAGTTCGATTTCACCTGGCGCTTCTTCAGTACCAGCAAACATTGACCCCACCATTACACAGCTCGCACCTGCTGCGATAGCTTTTGCAATATCACCAGAGAAACGGATACCACCGTCAGCGATAACTGGAATACCACGATCTTTCAATGCCGCCGCTGCATCTGCGATAGCGGTGATTTGTGGAACACCTACACCGGTTACGATACGAGTTGTACAAATTGAACCTGGACCGATACCTACTTTCACTGCGCTTGCGCCTGCGTCTGCAAGTGCGATAGCACCTTCAGCAGTCGCTACGTTACCTGCAACGATAGGTAAGTTTGGATATTTTGCACGAGTTTCACGAACACGTTGTAATACGCCTTCTGAGTGACCGTGAGAAGAGTCGATTAACAACACATCTACGCCGGCTTTCACTAATGCATCAATACGTTCTTCGTTACCTGGGCCTGCACCTACAGCCGCACCGACACGTAAACGACCGAATTCGTCTTTACATGCATTTGGTTTTTGTTCTGCTTTTTGGAAGTCTTTAACGGTGATCATACCTTTTAGTTTGAAAGCATCATCTACTACAAGTACTTTCTCTACGCGGTTTTGATGCATTAATTCTAAAATTGTTTCACGGCTTGCACCTTCTTTTACGGTGACTAAGTCTTCTTTTTTTGTCATTAATTGTGAAACAGTTTTACTTAAATCTTTTACGAAACGCGTGTCACGGCCAGTGATGATACCGATTAAGTTATTTTCACTGTCTACAACAGGGTAGCCTGCGAAGCCGTTTTTCTTCACCATTTCAGCAAGTGCTGCAAGGGTTAAATCTGGCGAAACAGTCACAGGTTCAGAAACGATACCACTTTCGAATTTTTTTACTTTACGGACACGATCCGCTTGGCGTTCGATCGTCATATTTTTGTGAATAAAGCCGATGCCACCTTCTTGTGCTAAAGAGATTGCTAATTTGGTTTCTGTGACAGTATCCATTGCAGCAGAAAGCATAGGAATATTTAAGCGAATTTCTTTGGTGAGTTGAGTTGAGAGGTTGGCAGTGTTCGGAAGAACAGTTGAATGAGCGGGGACGAGTAGAACGTCGTCAAAAGTCAGAGCTTCTTGTTTGATTCTAAGCATGGCAATATCTCGCTGTTAAAAATTGTGTCAAAAAATATTGCGGCGGGATTATACAGATTTTTCATGTGGTTGAAAATGAATTTTTTCGCTTTTATGGTAAGATTTGCCAAGGTTTTTATGAGAAGGAATGAATATGTCATCGCTATTGGATTGTTTGTCTGATTGCCAACCTAAAGTGCGGTCAGATTTGATGTCGTTTTTAAATATTACGTCAGATGAATTGGCACAAGAAATGGCATTATTGAGAGAAGTGGGATTGAATATTCAAGAAGAAAATGAGGTTTATCAGCTTGTGCCAGAAATGCCTTTGTTAAATCCGCAAGCAATTTCGACCGCACTTTCACCTTATTCCGTGAGTTATCATCGAACCATTTCTTCAACAAATGAATTTATAACGAATCAAATTAACCAATTAAAAAAAGGTGATTTGTGTCTGGCAGAATATCAAACCGCAGGGCGGGGACGTCGTGGTCGCCAATGGCTTTCACCGTTTGCAGGGCAGTTAATTTTCAGTTTTTATTGGACTATCGATCCTAAAAAAGCATTGGATGGATTAAGTTTAGTGATTGGTTTAGCTATTGCAGAAGCGTTAAATGTGAAAGTGAAATGGCCAAATGATATTTTGCTTTCAGGGCGAAAACTAGGTGGTATTTTGGTGGAGATCATTAATCACAAGAATGGGCAGCTTAATTTAGTCGTTGGTATTGGGATTAATGTAAAATTGCCACAATCAACCGAAATTAGTCAGCCATATGCACAGCTAACCGAACAGAATCCAAATATAGATCGTGAAACGATCCTTATTAAAGTGATTCAACGTATTTATTCTCGATTAGCTCAATTTGAAGAAAAAGGCATTGATGAGGAATTCATGCAACAATGGATAAACCATAATGAATTTTTTGGTGATGAAGTGAATGTCTTTACTGAACAAGGCGCGATTTCAGGTATAGAGCAGGGAATTGATAAACGCGGTTATTTAAAAGTCATAACCGATGAAGGCGAGCGGTATTTTAATGCCGGAGAAGTTTCTTTAAGAAGGAAGTAAATAAAAAGTGCGGCCAAAATTAACCGCACTTTTTATATGTATGCTAAACCACTTTCTGAATAAGCACCGAAATATCATCTGCAAATTTTTCATCTCTTGCCATTTTCTCAATTTCCTCAGCTGAATGTTTTTCACCGTTATACACGACAACAATACTGAGATCATTAGGTTGCAAGAAATGTGTTTCACCGAACTCAGTATAACGGGTGGCGCCAATACTAATAATCGCTTGTTTCGGATAGTTTGCTTGCTCTAATAAAGAAGCAATATGATTCATTGGTCCTTCATCGGGTTGATTATTCATTCTATCGACGATCCAATCTAATAATTGTTGGTGGAAATAGCTATAACCGATAGCGGGGCTGTCAATACCATACGTATTGAGCGCGCTATTTCTTTTATGGAAGCAAGCGATACGATATTGATCAATTTCACTTCCCTTAATAAAGGAAGAAAGTGGAATAAGTTTTGATGAAATACCTTTACTTGCTTTGCCCCAGTTTTTCTTTTCACAGATTTTTTTCGCATTAGGGCGACGAATAGAGCAATCATTATAGGCTGCAAAATAACGCGGGATAATTTGCTCAACTTGCTTTCCTTTATAGATAAGATCACAAATAAGCGCAATTTCAGGTTCAATTTGCAGATTATCTGCGCCTTGTGGAAAATTAATTTGATTGTGACTTAAAGGATAGGTAGAAAGAAAGCCCGCTTTTTCACTTGGTACATAAAAAGGGAAAATCGCTTTTGGTTGAATGGCATTTTCTGTTTTAACTTGAGTGAAATCAGCTGCTTCTCCGGCTTGTTCTAAATGTCCCGCGAAATTGCCTGCTACACCGAAACCAATCATTTGCTCAAAATTCATAACTACCTCATTAAAATGCTTACTCTTTGGAGGTAATTTACCTTGAATATTGAACAAAGACAATTCACTTTGATGATTAAATCATCAGACAATAAAAAAATTGAATTTTTTATAAAAAAGCACTTGCAAAGAATTCTGAAAGTCCTATAATACGCCCCACACAACGACGCGCTGTTGTGACTCTTAAGAAAAACCGGTGCGTCGTTCTTTTTTGCTCTTTAACAATATATCAGACAATCTGTGTGGGCACTTGTTGATT
>CABPXD010000007.1:0-117665 GCA_902461185.1 uncultured Haemophilus sp. | reverse complement strand
CGAAGGCAACATCAAAGGACCTAAAGGGGACAAAGGTGAACAAGGTCTTCAAGGTGAACGTGGTCAAGACGGAGCTCAAGGTTTACCAGGTCGTGATGGACGTGACGGCGCAGCAGGTCGTGACGGACGTGATGGTCGCGACGGTAAAGATGTCTTAAACGGAAAAGTTAACCCAGAAGCAAATCAAGGTAAAGACGGTGATAAATACGTTAATACCGAAACAGGTGACGTCTTCGTTAAGAATAACGGCACATGGGGCAACGAAGGCAACATCAAAGGACCTAAAGGGGACAAAGGTGAACAAGGTCTTCAAGGTCGCGACGGTAAAGACGGAGCTCAAGGTTTACCAGGCCGTGATGGACGTGACGGTGCGCAAGGACGTGACGGACGTGATGGTCGCGACGGTAAAGATGTCTTGAACGGCAAAGTTAACCCAGAAGCAAACCAAGGTAAAGACGGCGATAAATACGTTAATACTGAAACAGGTGATGTCTACGTTAAGAACAATGGAAATTGGGACAAAGAAGGCAACATCAAAGGACCTAAGGGTGACAAAGGTGAACAAGGTCTTCAAGGTCGTGATGGACGTGAAGGGATCCAAGGACCAGCTGGACGCGACGGACGTGATGGCGCAGCAGGTCGTGATGGACGCGATGGTAAAGACGTATTGAACGGCAAAGTTGATCCAACTACAGAAGGTAAAGACGGCGATAAATACGTCAATACTGAAACTGGTGATGTCTTCGTTAAGAATAACGACACATGGGACAAAGCAGGCAACATCAAAGGACCTAAGGGTGATAAAGGTGCAGAAGGTGCGCAAGGCCTTCAAGGTGAGAAAGGTGAAACTGGTGCTCCTGGCGAAAAAGGTGACAAGGGAGATACTCCTGAAGTTACAACTGCTCGTGGAAAAGATGGCCACAGTACTGACATTACATTTACACTTCCTGGAAAAGAGCCTGTTGTAGCTAACATTAAAGATGGTAAAGATGGCCGTACACCAACAATTGACTTAAATGCATTAGCAGAAGCAGCAAGAAGAGCAGCAGGTGCTGTATCAGCTGCAAATCCACAACCTTCTACGTCAACAAGAAGTGCAAGACGAGCAAGAAGTGTAGGAGCTAATCCAGATGAGGTAACTTCATCAGCTCAACCAGCAACTACAGACTCAACAGGTTCACAACCAGCAACTGCAGATTCACAACCAGATGGTACTCGTATTACAGCATACTATGATAATAATGGTAACGGTAAATACGATGAAGGTATAGATGAGTTAATTGGTACAAGTGATATCTTGAATGGTACAAATGGACGTAATGGTACAAATGGAGCTTCTGGAGCAGACGGACGTAACGGTAAGGAACTATTAAGTGGTCCTACACAACCAACAGCAAATGATGGTAAAGATGGCGACACTTACATCGATTCTAATACAGGTGATGTTCACAAAAAAGAAAACGGAACCTGGAATAAAATCGGGAACATCAAAGGACCTCAAGGTCTAAAAGGTGAAGACGGAGCTGTAGGACCGCAAGGGCCAAAAGGTGAAGACGGATCTGTAGGACCGCAAGGACCAAAAGGTGAAGACGGAGCTGTAGGACCGCAAGGACCAAAAGGTGAACAAGGTCCTCAAGGTGCTAAAGGTGAAACAGGTAAAGACGGCCTAACACCTACTGTAACCACTAAAGATGGTACCGATGGTACTCACACCGTCACGATTACTGCTGGTGATAAAACATCCACATTTACCGTAAAAGATGGTGCGAAAGGTGAAAAAGGTGAAACTGGTGCTACTGGTCAAAATGGTAAAGACGGTCTAACACCTACTGTAAGTACTAAAGACAATAAAGATGGTACGCATACCGTGACGATTACTACTGGTGGTAATACATCCACATTTACCGTAAAAGATGGTAAAGACGGCACAAATGGTTCAGGCTCTAACCCAGATGATGGCTTGAAATTTACCGGCAATAATGAAGTTGTAAATAACAATAAGCTTAATAGCAAAGTTATGATCAAAGGCGAAGGTGTTTCTAAAGTGAAATCAGAAACATTCAAATCAGCTAAAGGTAATATCAATGTGAAGGCAGATGGTAAAGCAACTTTAGAAATGCAGTTAGCCAAAGATATCGATCTTGGTAACGACGGTTCCGTCACTACTGGTAATACCGTTATCAATAATAATGGTATTACAATAAATAATGCGGCTCCAAACAAAACTGTTTCTGTAACTGAAAACGGCTTGAATAACGGTGGTAATAGAATTATTAACGTTGCTCCGGGTATAAAAGGTACAGATGCAGTGAATGTGAACCAATTAAGAGGTGCGGTTAACAATATTCATAATGATATGAATAAAATGGATAAAAGACTCAGCGCGGGTATTGCAGGCGCAATGTCCTCAGCTAACTTATATCAAGCCACCTCTTCAGGTAAATCTATGCTTTCAGCTGGCGCTGGTACGTATAGAGGAGAAAGCGCAGTTGCAGTAGGTTACTCTCGCTTATCAGATAATGGTAAATTTGGGGTAAGATTCTCCGCGAATACAAACTCTCGTGGAGATGCAGGTGCTGCAGCAAGTGTTGGTTACCAATGGTAATCTAGCTTTTACCAAAAAAGCCTAATTATAAACCGCACTTTAAGTGCGGTTTATTTATGGCGATAATTTATTTCGATAATAAAAAAACCGGCATCAGCCAGTTTTTTTACTATTCTTGTGATTTTTTCTTTAGGTATTCCTAAAGCTCATCTTTAATCCGTAATTTTTCTTTTTTCAAAGTCTCAATTTCCGTATGAGTCGCGAGCTGAATGTTTTCCTGCATGTTCTTAATTTCATGATCTAATTCATTATGCTTTTCAAAAAACCGTTTCAACCATGTCCCGACTAGGGCGTTGGAAGGAATATTGTAAAAACGAGCTACTTTTCTGATACTCATTTTTCGATTCAAAATAGGTTGAAGAGCCTGTAATTTAAATTCGATTGTGTAGTGTTTACCCATAAAAAAATCTGCACCTCAATTGTTGGTTTGTTGAGTCCAACTTTTGGGGGGCAGATCATTTTGACCACACTTTTTTATTTCACCTCCGCACCTTTCAACCAGCGTCTGACCCAACTGCGGTTTGGCATTAAGTTATGAATCAGATCTTCGCTCATCGGTAAGGGCTCGCCATAAATTAAGGAAGCCAGTGTATCACCTAAAAACGGCGCAGAAGTTAATCCTCGTGAACCTAAGGCACCGATTAAATAGAGATTAGGGTAGTTTTCAGCTTGTTCTATTGGCTGTTTACGGCGTCGCAAATTAAACAAATTTTGATATTGTGTTTGCTGAGCAGAAAAATGAGGAACAGCGCCCATCATTGGCGTAAGATCACGTACCGAACAACGTACACCGATTCGAGCAAGATTACCCGATGTATCTACTTCTTTTGTCCACTCTTCAGGTATATTTTGCTGAATTTTTTGTTGGTTTTCTTGTTGTTCAGTTAGGTTAAATTCACGAGTCGCATTATCACGAACATGACTTGCACCAATACAATGACAGGCTTTCGTTTGATCGACTGGCGTCAGGTAGCCGTCATAGCACAACACGGTTTTGAGTTTAAGTAAATTTTCCGATGTCGGAATTTGGCTCACTTGTCCGCGAACTGGGTAGAGTGGCAGTTTTTGCGTTTGTTCAAACTCAGTGAGTTTATGCCCGTTTGCTAAAACAACCACTTCATGGCAGAAAGTTTCATTTTCAGCTGTGGTGATTTGCCAACCATTTTCTGTTTGAGAAAGTGCGGTTACTTTTTGTGATGTTTTAATCTGGACACCTTGTTTCTCTAAAAAGGCAAAAGCATGCTGAACTAACTGACGTGGTGCAAGCCAAGCACCTTGAGGGATAAAACCGCCACCAAAAGGTAACGGCAAACCTACTTTTTCGCTTAATTCAGTTTGACTTAATGACTGATATAAATCAGAAGGCAAATTCAGCTCAGCGATTTTATTTAATTTACTTTCTGTTTTGTCATTGTAAGAACAAAGCGCTACACCACAGAACTCATGTTCAAATTCGATTTGTTGTTGAATTGCCCATTGTAGGAATTGATGGCCATAGGCAAAAGCATGAATATAAAAACGAATATTGCGTTCGTTATCATCGCTCAGTTGTGGATAAAAAGCCCCTTGTTTATTGCCGGATGCATTGAGGGCAGTTTGCTCATCTTCGCAATAAATTGTGATTTTAGCCCCGCGTTTAACCAATGAAATGGCTGTACAAAGCGAAGCAATTCCACCACCAATAATGGCAATATCTTGTTCTTTGAGATTGGCGGGCTGACTATGAAACCAGGGCATAGAAAGTGCGGTCGGTTTTTCATGAATTTTTTGACCAGAAAGACATTCCCGTTTTTTACCAAAGCCTTTGCGTTTCTTAATATTAAAGCCTGCATTTTCTAAGCCTTTTCTAACCGCACTTGCCGCAGTGAAGGTCGCAAAGGTACCTTGTAGCTTGGTAAAACGAAACATTTGCTGATAAAGCTGCTCATTCCACATGTCGGGGTTTTTACTCGGTGCAAAACCATCTAAAAACCAAGCATTAATTTTACCATTCATATAATCGCCCAGTTGCGGCAGATTTTCAGCGACATCGCCAAACCAAAGATCTAACGTGGTTTCATCAAAATGAAAACGATAGCAACCCTGAATGGGATTAAGCCAATGCTGTTGTAAATGCTGAGCAAGACGAGAAAATTGCGGATAGGCTAAATGGGCTTGTTGTAATGCATCAAGTGGCAAAGGGTATTTTTCGAAAGAGATAAAATAAAGGCGTTTTAGAG
Organism: uncultured Haemophilus sp.; assembly: GCA_902461185.1. Lineage (GTDB taxonomy): Bacteria > Pseudomonadota > Gammaproteobacteria > Enterobacterales > Pasteurellaceae > Haemophilus_D. Next base: position 112,841 of record CABPXD010000007.1, on the reverse strand, counting down.
GCGAATCTGGATATTTCTGATGAAATTCACGGAATAGCGTGGTCACCGCAAAGAAATTTAATCCTGTGCCAAACCCTGTTTCAGCAATAACAAAGTGGGCTTCTTGATAATTAACCCAACGTTCCCACAACTGATTACCTTCTAAAAACACATAATGGGTTTCTGCTAAACCATCTTGATTGGAAAAATACACGTCATCAAACTTATCTGAAACGGGGGTATTCTCTTGGTTAAAATGAATTTTTGCATGCTGAATGGTGAACATCTGTTAGCCCTTTTTTGCCTTATCAAATTCTTTTATAATAGCACGGAAATTTTGAGACGGTTAAAACTTAACTGGTCGAACAAATGAATTATTGCTTGCAATATTTTCATTTCATAGTAAATTGCGTTCAGCTAACAACTGTAAGTTGAATTAAATTTCCCCTAACTCATAAGGAATAAAGAATGAAAAGAGCTGTAATTACTGGTTTTGGTATTATTTCAAGTATCGGTAACAACAAAGAAGAAGTTTTGGCTTCATTAAAAGCAGGTAAATCTGGTATTGAAGTCGTGCCTGAGTTTATTGAAATGAAAATGCGTAGCCATGTTGCCGGCACAATCAAACTTGATCCAAGCGAGCATATCGATCGTAAAGTGTATCGTTTTATGGGTGATGCGGCAGCTTATGCATACCTTTCTATGCGTGAAGCGATTGAAGATTCAGGTTTAACAGAAGATCAAGTTTCAAATGACCGTACAGGTCTGGTAATCGGTGCAGGTACTGGTTCAGCACATAACCAATTAGTGGCTTGTGATGCAGTGCGTGGTCCACGCGGTGTGAAAGCAATTGGTCCTTATGCGGTAACTAAAACGATGGCATCAAGTGTGTCAGCTTGTTTAGCAACCCCTTACAAAATCCGTGGTGTGAACTACTCAATCAGCTCTGCTTGCGCAACGTCTGCACACTGTATCGGTCACGCAGTTGAATTAATCCAATTAGGTAAACAAGATGTGGTTTTCGCTGGTGGTGCGGAAGAATTATCTTGGGAATGTGCAACTGAATTCGATGCAATGGGTGCGGTTTCAACTAAATACAATGATACCCCAGAAAAAGCGTCTCGTGCTTACGATGCAGACCGTGATGGTTTCGTTATCGCTGGTGGTGGCGCTGTTGTAGTGGTTGAAGAATTAGAACACGCATTAGCACGTGGCGCAAAAATCTACGCAGAAATCGTGGGCTATGGTGCAACCTCTGATGGTTACGACATGGTAGCGCCAAGTGGTGAAGGTGCAGAGCGTTGTATGAAACAAGCAATGGCAACGGTAGATACCCCAATTGATTACATCAACGTACACGGTACATCAACACCAGTTGGTGACGTGAAAGAATTAGGTGCGATCAAAAATGTATTTGGTGACAAAATTCCAGCGATTTCCTCAACCAAATCAATGACTGGTCACTCTTTAGGTGCAGCAGGTGCACACGAAGCAATCTATACCTTATTAATGCTACACAATGACTTCATTGCACCAAGCATTAATATTGAAAAATTAGACGAAGCGGCAGAAGGCTGCAACATCGTGACTGAAACAAAAGAAAATGCAGGCTTACAAACTGTCATGTCAAACAGCTTTGGTTTCGGTGGTACAAACGCGACTTTAGTGTTCAAACGCTATAACGGCTAATTAAAAATCTCTTAAAATTTAACCGCACTTTGATCTGCACCCCAAAACCTGGACACCTAATTTGAGGTGCAGATTATGTCCTACTCTTATCAATTTCGTTTGAAAATTATCAAACTCGTCACCGAACAGGATTATGGTATCCGTGAAGTGGCTAAACTTCATCAAATTTCCCACGCTCTCGTCATTTATTGGCTAAAAGCATTTCGGGAAAGAGGGCTTGATGGCGTAAAATCGCCTCATACAAACCTTCAAACACCGAAAATAGTGAAGCCAAAGATGAAAAAGAAAGACATTGAAATTCCGGAAACTACAGACTTTTCACCTAAAGCGTTTAAAAAGTTACAACGAGAGCTCGCCTTGGCTCGTGCGGAGATTGCTTACCTAAAGGAGTTGGAGGCGCTCGACCGTCAAAAACAACGACAGAAAAAAGAAAAATCATTGAAAGATTGAAGCCAGACCACGCGTTAAATGATTTACTTCATGTGTCTAAAATGCCTCGCTCAAGCTTTTACTATAAAGAGATTAAGCGAAATTATCACGAGGTAAAAGAGGCTATCTTATCGCTGTATAAAAAGAACAGAAAGCGAGATGGTTATCGCCCCATGACGTTTAAATTACGCCAAATGGGTTTTAATTTGAATCATAAAACGGTGTTAAAGCTGATGAACGAGTTAGGTATTCATTCCATTTTACGCAAAAAAAGACATGGAAAACGTGGAAAAACATCACATATTGCCCCGAATTTGCTGAATCGTGATTTTACAGCAACGGCACTCAATCAAAAATGGGTAACGGATGTAACGGAATTTCATGTTGGGCAAGAAAAGCTTTATTTTTCACCGTTAATGGACTTGGCTAACCGAGAAATTATTGCCTATAGCTTTGCGACACGCCCGAAGTTTTCATTGGTAAAAAAGATGTTAGAACAAGGGCTTAGTAGGATTAAACCAACAGAATGTCCGATTATTCATAGCGACCAAGGCGTATTGTATGGCTCGGCGGAATGGGTAAAGATGTTGGAGGGTAAAGCGGTGCAAAGTATGAGCCGCCGAGGAAATTGCTATGATAATGCGGTGATTGAAAGTTTCTTTGCAATATTAAAATCAGAGTGTTTTTACTCACGGACTTATCATTCAATTGCTGAATTACAGGCTGAAATTGAAGAATATTTAGTGTATTACAACCAAAAACGAATTAAACTTGGTTTAAAAGGATTGAGCCCAGTGCAATACCGAGCTCAATATTTAAGTTAACTAACCTGTCCAACTTTTTGGGGGCAGATCACTTTGGATCTTCCAAGTGCGGTTTTTTCTTATAATCTCTCCCTTTCTCCTGACTCAGCAGAAAAATCAATACTTAAAATGTGATCCAGCTCAAAATTTTGAACAAAAGAATAAAAAATTTTTATTTTTATAAAACTCCATATAAAACTACGATTTTCTGCTTTTTATATTAATTATCTTTATTTAAATCTTAATATTTTTATTTTGTTAGTTTTTAATGCTTTTTAATTCGTTTTTTTAGACTTTTCTCATGCTGGACAAGCCGTTTTCTTTCGGTATGATGTTTCCATTGTTTTGACACGAATCGTAACAAATAAAAGTGTGGTTAGTTTTAGGAGTAAAATATGAAGAAATTATCCGGTGCGGAAATGGTGGTTCAGTCTTTGCGTGACGAAGGCGTTGAGTATTTATTTGGTTATCCAGGCGGTGCCGTATTGGATATTTATGATGCAATCCATACTCTTGGTGGGATTGAACATATTTTAGTTCGTCATGAGCAAGCCGCGGTACATATGGCAGATGGTTATGCACGTGCGACAGGTAAAGTGGGTTGTGTGTTAGTAACATCAGGACCAGGTGCGACCAATGCGATTACAGGGATTTTAACGGCTTATACTGACTCTGTACCAATGGTGATCATTTCAGGTCAGGTAATGAGTAGCCTAATCGGTCGTGATGCGTTCCAAGAATGTGATATGGTGGGGATTTCTCGTCCGGTGGTTAAACACAGCTTTATCGTTAAAAAAGCTGAAGACATTCCGGGTATCTTAAAAAAAGCCTTTTATATTGCTTCAACAGGCCGTCCAGGTCCCGTTGTTGTAGATATTCCAAAAGATACCGTAAATCCAACTTTAAAATATCCTTACGAATATCCAAAATCTGTTGAGCTTCGTTCTTATAATCCAACCGTAAATGGTCATAAAGGTCAAATTAAGAAAGCATTAAAAGCATTATTAGTGGCTAAAAAACCGGTTTTATTCGTGGGTGGTGGTGCAATTGCGGCAGGCTGTCATAAAGAATTAACACAGTTCGCACAACGTTTAAATTTACCGGTCACCTCATCGTTAATGGGTTTAGGCGTGTACCCAAGTACGGACAAACAATTTTTAGGCATGCTTGGGATGCACGGGACTTATGAAGCCAATACCGCGATGCATGAAAGTGATTTAATTCTTGGTGTTGGGGTGCGTTTTGATGACCGAACCACTAACAACTTAGATAAATATTGCCCGAATGCAAAAGTGATTCAGATTGATATTGACCCAACCTCTATTTCTAAAAACGTACCTGCGGCCATTCCAATTGTAGGTAACGCGAAAAATGTATTGGATGAATTCTTAAGTTTATTAGGTGAAGAAATCGGTTCGCGTCCGCAAAATCATTTAGAAGATTGGTGGAAACAAATCGATGAATGGAAAGCGAAAAAATGCTTGGATTTCGACCGCACTTCAGGCGTCATCAAACCACAGCAAGTGATGGAAGCGGTGTATCGCATTACAAAAGGCCAAGCTTATGTGGCATCGGATGTAGGGCAACACCAAATGTTTGCCGCATTGCATTATCCGTTTGATTTACCGCGTCGTTGGATCAATTCAGGTGGTGCAGGTACCATGGGCTTTGGTTTACCTGCTGCATTAGGGGTAAAACTTGCACATCCTGATGCAACCGTCGTTTGCGTAACGGGTGATGGCAGTATTCAAATGAATATCCAAGAGCTTTCAACAGCGACACAATATGGCATTCCTGTTGTGGTGATTTGTTTGAACAACCACTTCTTAGGCATGGTGAAACAATGGCAAGATTTGATTTACTCTGGCCGCCATTCTCAAACTTATATGAATTCTTTACCAGATTTCGTGAAGTTAGCAGAATCTTATGGTCATGTGGGGATTCAAATTTCGACACCAGATGAATTAGAAAGCAAATTACAAGAAGCCTTCAGCATAAAAAATAAATTGGTCTTTGTTGATATTAACGTTGATGAAACCGAACACGTTTACCCAATGCAAGTTCGCGGCGGGGCGATGAATGAGATGATTTTAAGCAAACCACAAGAGGAGAACGAATAATGCGTAGAATTTTATCTGTTTTATTAGAAAATGAATCCGGTGCATTATCTCGAGTAGTCGGCTTATTTTCCCAGCGTGCATTTAATATTGAAAGCTTAACTGTGGCACCAACCGATGATCCAACGCTTTCTCGTATGACGATTGAAGCAGTGGGTGATGAGCAAGTGCTCGAACAAATCGAAAAGCAACTTCACAAGTTAGTGGATGTGTTTAAAGTTATTAACTTGAGTGAACATGAGCACGTTGAGCGTGAAGTGTTGCTAGTGAAAGTTCGTGCAACGGGTTCATCACGTGATGAGTTAAAACGTTTAGCCGACATCTTCCGTGGTCAGATTGTTGATGTGACAACAAAATCTTATACCATTCAGTTAACGGGTACAAAAGACAAATTAGATGCTTTTGTTGAGGCGCTGAAAGAAGAAAGCACATTACTTGAAATTGTTCGTTCAGGATTAATCAGTCTTTCTCGTGGTGAGAAGAATATTCTTTAATGGCATGGAAAGTGATCTGCACCCCAAAAACTGGACACCTAATTTGAGGTGCAGATTATGTCCTACCCTTATCAATTTCGTTTGAAAATTATCAAACTTGTCACTGAAAACGAATTAAACTTGCCTTCAAAGGATTGAGCCCGGTGCAATACCGAGCTCAACATTTAAGTTAACTAACCTATCCAACTTTTTTGGGGCAGATCATTTGGAAAATTGCTGGGTCGCCTGCAATTTTCTTTCTTTTAACATTAATTTAAAGAGAACATTAAAATGGCATTTAAATTTAACGCTGAAGTTCGTACAGCGCAAGGTAAGGGTGCGAGCCGCCGCCTGCGTCATAATGGTCAAATCCCTGCAATCGTTTATGGTGGCAGCGAAGAGCCAGTTTCAATCATCTTAAACCATGATGAATTAAACAACGCGCAAGCACATGAATCTTTCTATTCTGAAGTGATTACTTTAGTGATCGGTGGTAAAGAAGTTGCAGTTAAAGTACAAGCAATGCAACGTCACCCATCCAAACCAAAATTGGTTCACATTGACTTCAAACGCGCGTAATTTGTATTAATACGGTTTATGTAAGTTAAAAAAGCTCGTCAAATTTGGCGAGCTTTTTTGTTTTTATAAGTAATTATTTTTCACAATATATTAGTGATATAGCGTGCAAACGTTTACATATGTAAATTGGGGGGAGAGGCTTGACTTATATTTTTTCGCTGTTACTATGCTAGGGCATTTTTCATGTATAGAGCGGTTTATGATAAATAAGCTGCTTTAATTTTTTACAACCTTTTTAATCAAAGGAAATATTTTATGAACAAAATTTTCCGTGTGATTTGGAATCACGCAACGCAATCTTGGGTTGCCGTTTCTGAATTAACTAAAGCACATAAGAAAGCAAGTACAAGCAATGCTATTAAAGTAATGCTTGGCTCAACCGCACTTTTGTTCAGTCTTAATAGCGCTGAGGCTAAAGTGTCTATAGCAGGCACAGTTGGTGATCAAATTAATTCAACTGGTGCAACAGCTACTCATGAAGAAGCTGTTGCAATCGGTGGTGGGTCAGAAGCTTATGGTGAGGGAACTATCGCGATAGGGAAAAATTCTGGCGTATCAGGTTCGACAAGCGGGCTTGCCAATATTACCATAGGTAAGAATGCTAGAGTCGGAATACCAGGTAAAGGGCCTGGGCAATCTATTGCCATTGGTGGTGGACGACAGGCAAATGCAGATTCAACTGATGGGGCGTGGGCAAAAGGTTCTCAGTCTATTGCAATTGGCGGTAATACGATAGCTGAAGGTGATTCTTCGATTGCAATTGGTGGGGATGATGTAGATGATGCGGTTAAAGCTACTGTTACATATACTAATCCTCAGAATGGAGCTTCTAAGACCGATACAATTAAGCAGGCATTTCAGGATTTAACTGGTGTAGATATTTTGAATCCAAGATGGACTCCGACTAAAGCCTCTAATGCTGCAACAGCAATTGGTATGAAAGCAGAAGCAAAAGAGCTTGCTGTAAGTATGGGTACGTTAGCCCGAGCGCAGAAAGTGAATTCTGTTGCTTTAGGTTCTGGGGCGCTTGCTACCCTTGACAATTCCATTGCGTTAGGTGCTGGCTCTAAAACAGATAAAGAAGGTACTAAGCAAACTAAAACAACAGTCCAAGGGATAACTTATAATTGGGCTGGTGGTGATAACACTTCTAGCGGGGATGTTGTATCCATAGGTTCTATTGGTTATGAGCGTCAATTAAAAAATGTTGCTGCTGGTGAGGTGAGTGAAACATCAACAGATGCAATCAATGGTTCACAGCTATATGGTGTCCTTAATAGTTTAACTACCGGATCTTTATTACACTATGCTGGTGATAATGCCGATGGTAAAGAGAAATCTGATGCTACGGTGATTAAACAAAGCATAGCTGAAAATCGTTTAGATATTCGTGGTGGTGCAGATAAAGATGCTTTAACCGAAAAGAATATTGGTGTGAACAATGAAAACGGCAAATTGTGGGTTAAATTAGCTAAAGATTTAAAAGGTTTAAATAGCACTGATGTTGGCGGCATTGTAACCAATGCAGACGGCATTAATATGAACAATAAACCAATCACGAATTTAGCAGCGGGAACGAATCCAACTGATGCAGTTAATAAATCACAGTTAGATAAAGTCGCAACGAATAATATTAAACTTGGCGGTGATTCAGGAACTACTGATACTCAGCAGCTAGATAAAACTGGTGGTTTACAGTTTAATGTGAAAGGTACAAATGGCTTGACTACAACAGCCAGCGGTACGGATGTAACAGTTAAATTAGATGATGCCACGAAAGATAAAATTGATAATGCGGCGGATAAAGATTTAAGCAATATCACTCCTGCTGGTGAAACCAAAATAAAAAATCTAGTGACTTGGAAAGCGAAGGCTAATAATTCTAGAATCGACTTGGCTGAAGATACGGTTGATAACGATGATACCGCTGAAACTATTGGTGCAGACGGCGTGTTAACGTTAGATGCAGGTAAGAACCTACGTTTACAACGTAAAGGTAAGGTATTTACTTATGGATTAGATTCTGATTTAACAGGTATTAACAGCATCACTGGTTTAGCTAGTACATTGCCAGTAACGAAAAATGATGCAGCGGCACCAACAACGAATCAAGCAGCCCCAACCGGTGTGGATGGAACAAAAGCTGCGTCTGTAAATGATATTTTAAATGCCGGTTGGAATTTAAAAGAAAATGGTGCAGCTAAAGATTTCGTTAAAGCTTATGACACCGTGAACTTTGTGAATGGTACCGGCACAACTGCGAATGTAACAGTCACTGAAAACGGTGCCGTAAGTGCGGTTAAATTTGATGTGAAAAAAACAACGATTGCCGAGGATACAGCTAAACCGGGTACGATGAAAGCGGGTGATGCAGGAGACAGCTTTGCAACAGCAAACGATGTTGCAAATGCGATTAACAGTGCATACTGGAAAGTAACTGGCGCTGAAGATGGTGGTGAGTTTGCCGAAGGCAATACTACAACTGAAGAGGCTGTCAAAGCTGGCGATAAAGTCACATTTAAAGCAGGCGAAAACATCAAGTTAAAACAATCAGGTAAGGACTTTACTTATTCTTTAAATCCTGTGTTAAGTAACATCACGAGCATTGGTGGTAAAGGAACTACGATGACCTTTAATTCTGATGGTGTGGATTTAGGTGATAAGAACATTACTGGAGTGAAGTCTGCATTAAATACTACGTCAGTAGCAACAACTCCTGATGGTTCTCCAACAGCAGATGCTGATAAGCCAAACTTAGTTGATTTAGTTGGTACTAAGGATGCTCCTGTAAATAAAAATGCAGCGGCGACAGTTGGTGATTTACAAAACATGGGATGGGTTGTATCTTCGGATAAAACAACTGATGCTTTAGATAAAGCCTACAAAGATACAGTAAAAAATGCGAATGAAGTAAAATTCGTTGGCACTGGCGCAGCAACGGTATCAGGTAAAACTGTAGATGGTATTCGTACTATTACAGTAGATGTAAAACAACCAGAAACTGCAACTTTGAAATCTGAAAATGGTAAGGTAATTGAACCAGCAGATGCGTTAGCAGATGCGAAGAAAAAGCTTGCAGATAATCCTGATGATGAAGCAGCTAAAAAAGCAGTAGAAGATGCTCAAAATGCTGTTAATAACGCAGGAAATCAATTAGCTACTGCAGCTAATGTTGCAGAGATGATTAATAAATCTGGTTTTAACTTAAAGACTTCTGCTGATAAAAATAGTAACGGTGAAAAAGCTAAAGGTACTAAGGATGATGGCGAATTAATCAATCCGGGTGCAACTGTTGAAATGGTTGCTGGCAAAAATATGTCTGTGAAACAAGATGCTGATGGTAAAGTAACTTATGCAACTAAAGAGGACGTTGAGTTTACTTCTGTAAAATTAGGTAAAGCTGAAGAAAATGGTAAACAGCCTGTTAACTTGAAGACAGAGAACGCAACGCCTGCAGACAATAATCAGGATAGTAAAGCGCCGACTACCGCATTGAATTTCTCATCGGGTGAAGGTGATAAAGCTACACCAACTCAATTAAAAGGAGTGGGCTCTGTATTAAATACTAAAAAAGTGCCAACTGCTCCTGAGGGAACAACAACACCTGAAGATAAACAGCCTAAGTTAGTGAATTTAGGTAGTGAAGATGCACCGTTGTCAGATGATGTTCTAAACTCAGCGGCTACAGTTCGTGATTTAGCGAATATGGGCTGGGTTGTTGGTGCGCCTGAAAATGGTTATGTAGATACTGTGAAAAATGCAAATAAAGTAGACTTTAAAGGCGAAAACGGTATTTCTGTAACGGGTAAAACAAATAAAGAGGGCGTTCGTGAAATCACCATCTCTGTTGCTGAAGGTAAAGTAACAAACGATGTGACTGTTACTAAAGCTGATGGCACAGTTATAAATGGTGTAAAAGGTCCTGATGGTAAACTTTATGAAAAAGGTCAGGATGGTAAGCCAGATACTTCTAAACCAATTACTCTTGCAGAAGGAGATAAGGTTAACAACGAAGGTTCTAAATTTGTAAGTGGTAACGCTGTCGCTACAGCTATTCAAGAATCTGGATGGAACATTGGAAAAGCTGATGCTAAAGATGTAACTAAAGCATTTGAAAAAGAAGCTAAAGTTCATGACAAAGTAAATCCTAATGATGATGTTAAATTCGTAGATGGTCAAAATACTGTAGTAAAAATGGTCACTGTGGATGCAAAAAATGAGGATGGTTCGAAAAAAGCGACGACTTTTGTTAAGGTGGATGTAACAGGCTTACCAGTTCAATATACTGATAAGAATGGTACACCAGTAACTAAAGTGGGTGATAAATACTTTACTGTTGATGATAAAGGTAATCCAACTACAACAGAAGTTGCACCTGCAGACTTAACTACTAATATGGTTAATCCTGCTGCTGCACCTAATGAAATTGGTGCACCAACGACATTAGGTAATGTGAAATCTAATCTTCCGTCTGTAAATGATGCAGATAAGAACGCTAAAGATGTTGATGGTAAGCCTATTGCAGGTAAAGACAATAAATCTGCTCCAATTGATGCGGCAAAAGCGGCAGATATTGCAAAAAATGCAGGCAATAATGCAGCGACCGTATCTGATGTGTTGAATGCAGGTTGGAATCTACAAAATAATGGTGAAGCGAAGGATTTTGTAAAACCTTATGACACTGTTAACTTTGTTGATGGCAAAGGTACCAAAGCTGTGGTAGAAACCACGCCAAACGGCACAACAAGTAATGTGAAGTTTGACATTGATACTGGTAAGATTACCAATAACGATGATGGTAGCGTTCAAGGCCCAGTTGTGACACCTGAAATGACTAAAGCGTTAGAAAATGCCACAAATGCATTAAATAGCTTACCAGCGAATGCCCCAGCTTCGGTTCGTAAGGCTGCTGAACAGGCAGTTGCAGATGCGGCAAATAATATTGCAAATGTTGCAAATAAAGTGGCGACTGCACAAGATGTAGCAAATGCAATTAACAAGTCAGGTTTTACATTAACCACTTCAGCAAATGGCGGTGAGAAAATTTCAGGTACACCAGAAATGATCAATCCAGGTAAAAAAGTTGAAATGGTTGCAGGTAAAAATATGACCGTGAAACAAGAGTCTAACGGTAAAGTGACTTACGCAACTGCTTCTAATGTAACCTTTGACAGTGTTCAATTCGGTGATAATGGTCCTAAGATTACTAACAATGGTGGAAATATCAATGTTGGTACAGCGACAGGCGCACCAACTAAGATTACAGGCGTAGCACCAGGTGAAATTTCAGCAACTTCAAAAGATGCGGTAAATGGTAGCCAGTTACATGCGATGGGCAATAAGTTACAGGGCCAAATTAATAAATTAGGCAACCGTATGAATGCGGGTATGGCGACTTCTGCAGCTATGGCAAACTTGTTACAGCCGCATAAACCGGGTCAATCTGTGGCAACAGCAGGTGTTGGTCAACACAAAAACCAATCTGCAGTAGCAGTGGGTTACTCTCGTATTTCTGATAACGGTAAATACGGTGTTCGTTTCTCAATGGGTGCTAATACTCAAGGTGAAGTGACAGGTGGTGCAGCAGTAGGATACTTCTGGTAATCTAACCGCACTTTATAGTGAATAAATTAAAGGGCTAAGTTCTGTAAATAGGACTTAGCCCTTTTAGTTTGATATAAAAATAAGATAAAAAAAGACCGCACTTTTAAAACGAAAAAAGGAAGTTATGATTGACTTCCTTTTTGTTTATTCTGAATGGATATTAGGCTTCAGATTTATTAGTTAATGCGATATATAAGCTAATACGAGCGAGTGAGGCAGAACCACCACGAGGTTTAAATTCCTTAGATAAGAATGCACTGGCGAGTGCATCTAAAACTAATCCAATGAGTTCTGGGCGAAGGTGTTGTAATGGGGCTGCGTGATGTAATCCAAGCAATCCGGCTGTATCACGTAAGAAACAAGCCGCATAAAATCCCATATTACCAGGATTGCCATTGTAAGTGAGAAGTGGCGCAACGATACCAAGTGCAGCACCTGCAACCACAGGCCAAGTTAAAATTTTCATAATTAGACCCTTGTGATATCTGAAGTTAAATTGAATTGTGTGTTTTTAATAATAAAAACAAAGGTATTGTTGAAAGAGTTGAAAAATAAAGAAAGTTTATTTTTTTGAAATTGTGAGCAGGATCAATAATTTGATATTAATAACGTTTAAAGCCATCTTCCCAAATGTAACTCCACAATATCGACTAAATGTCGAAGAAATGTGGTGTCTTGGTCGTTGTGGAAACGGTTTGTGTCTCGAGATTTGAAGAGTAAAAGTGCGGTTGGTTTTTGCGGTGTTCCACCCAAACGGCAAATCGCCACAGAGCCGATAGGGAGTTCTTCTGGAAGGAACATGAGGGCTTTTTCTTTATTGGAGAGATCACCTAAATAGAATTGGCGTAATCCCATTCGCTCTAGGCGAATAAGTTCAAAGCCTTTTCGGTCTAGCCAATGTTGTTCAGGAATAGTCGTATTTTTTTGCCAGCTATCTGTGAAAAGTAAGATTTTGGCACCTTCTAGCTCATAGCCTTTTGCCCAGTCATCTAACTTTTCATTGATGGCGATAAAGTCTTCTGTTTGAAATAGTTTTTTCTGCAAAGGCAAAAGAGCAAAGAAGATATCTGCTTCTTGATGGGCAAGCTGATGAAATTTTTCGAGGAGTTGAGTAAGCGTTTTGATTTGTTCTCGTTGCTGAGCAAGCTGTGCTTCGACTAACGAAATCGTCCCTTCTTCATGGCTATGCGGAATACTAAGCTGTTGAAGTAGTTCAGGACGATGAGTAAAAAAATCAGGGTGATTTTTTAGGTAGTCAGCAATATCTTGTTCCGTCATTAAAAACTCCTTAAAAAATAACCGCACTTGGCTGTGCCAAAGTGCGGTTTATTTTTATGCCATTTTATGCCGCAAATGGATCGCGTAAAATCATCGTTTGAACACGATCTGGACCCGTTGAAAGGATAGCTACTGGCACGCCAGTTACTTCTTCGATGCGTTTGATGTAATCACGGCAAGTTTGCGGTAATTTATTTACATCAGTTACACCGAAGGTGTTTTCTTTCCAGCCTGGTAAGGTTTCGTAAATTGGCTCTACGCCTTCCCAATCTTTCGCTGCTAATGGTGCATATTCAACGATTTCGCCATTTGGCATTTTGTAAGCCGTACAGATTTTTACTTCATCAAAGCCATCTAATACATCTAATTTGGTCATACAGAAGCCAGAAATAGAGTTAAGTTGAATTGCACGGCGAATGGCTACTGCATCAAACCAACCACAACGACGAGGACGACCAGTTACTGCACCAAATTCGTTACCTTTACGTGCAATTTCAGCACCAGTTTCATCGAATAATTCTGTGGTGAATGGACCGCCACCAACACGTGTACAGTATGCTTTGATGATACCTAACACATAATCAAGGTTACGAGGACCGAAACCAGAACCTGTTGCTACGCCGCCTGCCGTGGTGTTAGAACTGGTTACATACGGATAGGTGCCGTGGTCGATATCAAGCATCGTACCTTGTGCACCTTCGAATAAAATGTTGTCGCCATTTTTGCGAGCAGTATCTAAGATGGTTGTGATATCTGCCACCATACCAGTGATGATATCAGCTACCGCGAACACATCGTCTAATGTTTTTTGATAATCAACAGGTTCTACTTTGTAGTAGTTCACTAATTGGAAATTATAGTATTCAAGCAGATTTTTTAATTTTTCAGCAAAGGCTTCACGATTGAATAAATCACCTACACGTAAACCACGACGAGCCACTTTATCTTCATAAGCGGGACCTATACCACGACCGGTTGTACCAATGGCTTTTTTGCCTAATGCAGCTTCACGAGCGTGATCCATTGCAACGTGATAAGGTAGGATTAATGGACAAGCTTCTGAAATTAATAAACGTTCACGTACTTTTACGCCACGGTTTTCTAATTCGCCCATTTCTTGCATTAATGCAGCAGGAGAAAGCACCACGCCGTTGCTGATTAAACAGGTCACGTTATCACGTAAAATACCAGATGGAATTAAGCGTAATACCGTTTTTTCACCATTAATAATTAACGTGTGACCTGCGTTGTGACCACCTTGGTAACGCACCACATATTTGACTCGATCCGTTAATAAATCAACGATCTTGCCTTTCCCTTCATCGCCCCATTGAGCGCCAAGAACAACAACACTTTTTCCCATAATTTCCGCCTTAAGTTTGCGTAAGTTTATAAATCAGACAAACGATTACTTTACTCTTTTTTTGCCGTAATCTCAAATTTAAAACGTAAAAAAGTGCGGTTATTTTTAACCGCACTTTCCTTAAATTTATTATTCAAACAACGATTTATGTAATGAACGTACTACGTCATCCGCTTTGTCACTATGCGCTAGCATACAAATGTTATTTGTGCTTGCGCCATAGCTAATCATGCGAATGTTATAGCCTTCGAGTGTGTCGAAAATACGTTTTGCTACACCAGAAGCGAGGTGTAAGTCATTTCCAATTAATGCGACAAGTGATAGTCCTGTATCGACTTTCACGGTGCAATATTGACTTAATTCTTCTAATAATTCTGGTGAAAGTAATTCAACACCAGATGAAGCAGAACCTGTTTTATCTAACGTTAATGCAATGCTCACTTCAGAAGTGGTAATCGTGTCCACCGAAATTTTATATTTGGCTAAGATATTGAATACATTCGCAAGGAATCCTTGGGCATGTAGCATGCTTAAGCTTGAAAGCGTCAATAAAGTTTGATCACGACGAACTGCAATAGCACGGAATGTTGGACGAGGTTGTGGATCGCGTGTTACCCAAGTACCGCCTGCATCAGGGGCTTTACTTGAACCCACATAAACAGGGATATTACTACGAACGGCAGGAAGCAATGTCGCAGGGTGTAATACTTTCGCCCCAAAGGTTGCCATTTCGGCTGCTTCAGCAAAGCTCATTGTATCAATACGTTGTGCATTTGGTACGACACGTGGATCGGTCGTATAAATACCTGCCACATCAGTCCAAATTAAGACATCTTTTGCGTTTAATACTTCAGCTAAAAGTGCAGCAGAGTAGTCACTACCACCACGGCCTAAAGTAGTCGTTTTACCGCTTGGTTCACGACCGATAAAGCCTTGAGTGATAACTAATTCACCTCGATCGATTAATGGTTTTAATAAATTATCGCAGTTCGCTTGAGTTTGTGAATCATCTGGTGCGGCTTTACCAAAGTTATCATTAGTTGCCACTAAAGTACGCACATCAACCCAGGTTGCAGATGTCTGTAATTCTCTTAATACTTCAATGAAAATTTGCGTTGACATCATTTCACCATGACTAATGAGCTCATCAGTTAAAGCAAGTGATGTCGCAAGGCTAGCGGCTTCAGAAAGTGCGGTAATATTTTCTAAGTATTTTTCAATGACAGGGCGAACACGGCTGTCGTCTTTTAATTCATTTAAAATATTTTCTTGAATTTGGCGGACTTCACCAATTAATTTTGCGCGTTCTTCAGCTTCTACGCCATTGGCTAAGGCAACTAATAAGTTTGTTACACCAGCAGAGGCAGAAAGCACGACAACGCGAGTATTAGGATCTGCAATAACGATTTTGGCACAAGCTTGCATAGCGGAATAGTTTGCGACAGACGTACCGCCAAATTTTGCTACCGATAAATGAGACATAAGATAATCCTCTAAAAATGAAAAAGTAAGATGTTGTGTTTTATGATGGCTATTAGAAATAGCGATTTAAGTAAAAATTGTCAAATAAATATGATAAAAAATCGTATAAAAATCTTTTTATTTAGATCTTTTTTGATTAAATAGGGTAAAAATTAAAGAATAGTTAACTATTCAGCAGGTATTGGTAGCGGTTCTGGTGTGCCGAGAAAGTAGGGTTTTACTCCGATAATTAAGTCTAATACGGCTTTCACGCGAGCAAACATTTCGCGGACACGTGTCCCAAAATAAACTTCTGGCTGTTTTGCGGTGAAACAAATGGCATCAATATCGTAATGTTTAGCAATAAGCAGCGCGCGTTCACAATGGAATTTTTGACTGATGATCGTAAAGGAAGGAACTTGGAAAACTTTATTTGCTCGCACAACAGAGTCTAAGGTGCGGAATCCTGCAAAATCTTTAAACATGACGCTTTCAGACACGCCCATTTTACGTAGATCCAAAAACATGGTACGTGGTTCGTTGTATTGAATCGTGCGGTTATCGCCACTTAGCAGTAAATAATCGACTTTATCTTGATCGATTAAGAGTTTTGATGCCTCTAAGCGATAGTCATAATATTTATTGGTTTTTCCTTTGGTGACATATTTAGACGTGCCTAGTACCAATGCGTAATGGCGATGAGGAAGTATTTCGACGTCTTCATATACGCGATCCTGTACATAGAAACTTACGGCACGATCAATTATGAAACAACTTATTAATGCAACCAAAGAGAACCCCAAGACATAGCTAAGGAGCTTTTTTAAAGGAAGGCGTAACGAAGCTAAGAGTGCGGTCATTTTTGATAGCATTTGAGAGAGTAGTTGCATCTAACCAACATACTTAAAAATTAAAGTAAGTTCAAGTGCAATTTATCTAGGAAATGGATAGAATGAAATTTGGCCGTCTAAACGGCTAAAATTTCTTGACAAAAAAAATAAGCTGTTGATAATTGGCGAATCACCAATTTAAAAGGTTATTATTTCAATGGCTGTGCAAAATGCCGTGCTTTTTCAAGACAATCCCCTCCAATTAATATTGGGTGGGCAGCTTTCGCCTATTAATGTCGCGTATCAAACTTACGGTACTTTAAATGCAGATAAAAGCAATGCTGTATTGATTTGTCATGCCTTAACAGGAGATGCCGAACCTTATTTTGATGAACCGAATAAAGATGGTTGGTGGCAAAATTTTATGGGGGATGGTCTCGCATTTGATACATCTAAATACTTTTTTATTTGTTCAAATGTATTAGGCGGATGCAAAGGAACAACGGGACCAAGCTCAATTAATCCCACTACGGGAAAACCTTATGGCAGTCAGTTCCCGAATATTATTGTTCAAGATATTATTAAAGTACAAAAAGCGTTACTTGACTATCTAGGCATAGCGCATTTAAAAGCTATAGTGGGTGGCTCTTTTGGCGGTATGCAAGCCACCCAATGGGCAATTGATTATCCGGATTTTGTGGATAACATTGTCAATCTTTGTTCTTCTATCTTCTTTAGTGCGGAAGCCATAGGTTTTAACCATGTCATGCGTCAAGCGGTGATTAATGATCCAAATTTCAATAATGGTGACTATTATGATGGCACGCCACCTAATCAAGGCCTTTCCATTGCACGAATGTTAGGAATGTTAACGTATCGTACCGATGTGCAGTTGGCTAAGGCATTTGGTCGTGCAACTAAATCTGAAGGGCAATTTTGGGGCGACCACTTTCAAGTAGAATCCTATTTGAGTTATCAAGGCAAAAAATTCTTAGATCGTTTTGATGCCAACACTTATTTGCATTTATTACGTGCACTGGATTTATATGACCCAAGTGTTGGTTATGCGGATGTAAAAGAAGCTCTATCTCGAATTAAAGCACGTTATACGTTAGTATCCGTCACGACAGATCAACTATTTAAATCCATTGATTTACATAAAAGTAAACAGCTTTTAGAACAAGCGAGAGTCGATTTAAAATTTTACGAGTTTCCGTCGGATTATGGTCATGATGCCTTTTTAGTGGATTATACGGCGTTTGAACATAAAATCCGAAGTGGGATAGAAGGCGAGTTAGAATAAAAGGAATAGAAAAGGCGGAATTTCCGCCTTTTTTGATTTTTATAAATGGCTCACGAAACGTGATAAATCTTTTGGTTTACACTCTTTTTCTAATTTTTCAACTGCTGTACCAATTTGTAATAAGGCAACGATCTTATCATTTTTGTCGCAACCAAACGCTTCACGTAATTCACGCCCTTCAACGAGAGGACCAGTTGCCCAAAAACTTTCAAAACCCAGTGCGTTGCCCGCAAGTTGAATCGCATAAGTTGCTGCACCTGCAGTAAGCATTTGTTCCCAACCTGGTACTTTTTTCACTTCATGATTAATTTTAGCAATTACCGCAATGACCATCGGTGCACGGCGTGCAAAATTCTCTGCTTTTTTTAATCGCTCTTCACCTAACTCAAATTCAGCTACTGCAGCTTTGAGCAAGCTTTCCAATTTACTTAAACCTGTGCCTTGAATTACCACGAAATGATAAGGCTCAAGCTTACCATGATCAGGTGCATGTAAAGCGGCTTGAAACATTTGTTCTAATTGTACTTGGCTAGGGGCTGGTGCCGTTAATTTTTTATTGGATTTACGTTGTGTTAAAAGAGTTAATGCATCCATAGTATTTTCCTTCTTCTAATTAAGTGCGGTTGATTATAGCATAGTTTTTCATGGGACTTTATGATAGGCTACGCACAATTTTTATTTCTATTTTAAAGGTTTAATTTCGCATGAATAACATCTTAAGCGTATTGAAATTTTGTTGTAAAGCGCTCAATTTTATCCGAAATCTTGTGATGAATTTTGTGTTTTTATTATTTGTTTTAGCGTTGATTTTTCTTGTCGGTCTTTTTGGGGATGGTAAGAAAAGCCAAGTCTTATCAGGTGATCAAGGTGCATTATATTTAAATTTAACGGGCTATCTTGCGGATAACACGGAAGATATGTTGAGTTGGGAAAAGGAACTCCAACGTTTAAATAATGAAAAAGTCTCTTATAAATATTCAACCTTTGATGTGGTGCAAAGTATTTTATCTGCGAAAGATGATGAACGAATTCGTGGTTTAGTGTTGAATTTAAATGACTTTGAAGGGGGGGATCTTCCATCATTAGAGTATGTAGGAAAGGCCATTCAAAGTTTTAAAGAATCAGAAAAGCCAGTTATTGCTTATGCTGACAATTACACACAATCACAATATTTTCTTGCGAGTTTTGCGGATGAAATTTATCTTAATCCGATTGGACAAGTCGGTATTCAAGGTTTACGTTATGAAAATCTTTACTTCAAATCCATGCTCGAAAAACTTGAAATTACGCCGCATATTTTCCGAGTGGGGACATATAAGTCTGCGGTAGAACCTTTCTTGCGTGATGATATGTCACCAGAAGCACGAGCGAATATGCAGAAATGGCTTGGGGGTATGTGGCAAAACTACATGCAAACGTTAATGGTTAATCGTCATATTACCGCTAATGATGTATTACCGAATGCACAAAAATATATTAGTGATTTAAAAGCGTTAAAGGGTGATGAAACGGCTTATGTGAAAAAACGTCAGTTAGTGACACATTTTGCGACAAGATTGGATTTAGATAAAAAATTGACCGCACTTTTCGGGCAAGGTGAAGAAGGCAAAGCTAAATTAGTCGAGTTTGAAGATTATTTATCTGATTTAGCCGATCGTTTCTCTGTGGATCCAAATGAAAAAAATATCGTTGCTGTAGTTAATGTCGAAGGGACCATTATTGATGGTGAAAGCGATGAAGAATCAGCTGGTGGCGATACCATCGTGAAGTTATTAAGACAGGCCTACGATAACGAGAAAGTGAAGGCGGTTGTTCTGCGCGTTAACTCACCGGGAGGCAGTGCGTTTGCCTCTGAAATTATTCGCCAAGAAACTGAAAACCTTCAGAAATCAGGTAAACCTGTTGTGGTATCCATGGGGGGCATGGCAGCCTCTGGCGGTTATTGGATTTCTTCAACTGCCGACTATATCGTGGCAGATAAAAATACGATTACGGGTTCAATCGGGATTTTTGCATTATTCCCAACCTTTGAAAATACAATCAAAAAAATGGGAATGAGTACTGATGGCGTAGCGACAACGGATCTCGCGGAAACGTCAGCTTTAAGTCCATTGGGTAAAAATACACAGGATATTTATCAACTTAGTATCGAAAATGGTTATGATCGTTTCTTAGAGGTGGTAAGCCGTGGTCGTCAATTATCAAAAGATAAAGTGGATAAAATTGCTCAGGGCCAAGTTTGGTTAGGGCAAGATGCACAGAAAAATGGTTTAGTGGATGAATTAGGCGATATTGATGTAGCCATTGATAAAGTAGTCGCACTAGTCAATCAACATCCCGATAAATACATGGATAATTTCAGCGTGCAATGGTTGGTGGATGAAGATAGTAGTTTCTTAGCTCAATTAGATCGTAAGCTTAAACAAAAAGGTCAAGCGTTACTGACAAATTGGTTAGGATTACCACAGGAAGTGCATCAAGTGAAAAAACAACTGAATGTCTTGACTAAATTTAATGATCCAAAAGGGCAGTATTTGTATTGTTTAAATTGCGGTTCGGTTAAGTAAAACAGTAAAATGTAAAAAGGGCGGAATATGATTTCCGCCCTTATTTTTTCTTTATGGTTAGGGGACTGTTGTTTGCCAAGCATTTTCATCAAGCAATTGACCAAAATGACTTTCTACAAGTAGGCGAGTAATGTTATTTTGAGGATTGGTAAAGATCTCTCTTGGTGTACCTGATTCGATAATTTCACCTTCATCCATAACTAGCACTTGATCCGCAATATGTTTGATAATCCCTAAATTTTGTCCAACATAAATATAGGAAATGCCTAAATGTTCTTGTAAATCTAAAATTAGATTAAGCAATTGAACACGAACGGAGGCATCTAATGTACCAAGTGCATCATCGATAATAATCACTTCAGGCTGAAGAATGAGTGCACGAGCCAAAGCGATCCGCTGTTTTTGACTGACCGAAAGATGTTTAATTTTCAGATTCGTATAATCAGGATAAAGCCCCACCAGAGAAAGTGTTTCAAAGATCTTTTCATTACGCGTTTCTTCATCCCAATCGGTAATTAATCGCAGTGGTGCATCTAAGGCTTGTCCAATATTTAAACGCGGGTTAAATGCTGAATTCGCATCTTGGAAAACCATTCTGATATGTTGTGCACGATAGTGAAAATCTTCGAATTGTAACGGTAAATCATTAAATAAGATTTTTCCTGAAGTAGGGGGAGTAATCCCCGCAATCATTTTTACTAAGGTCGATTTACCTGAACCATTTTTACCGATAATCGCAAGCGTTTCTTTACGGTTAAGCGTAAAGCTGACATCTTTTACCGCATAAAATTGCTCTGAGCCAAAAAGTTTGGCAGGTTCATCAAAGGTTTTACTGAGATTTTCCACTTGTAATAATGGCATTATTCGTTTCCTTTTGATTCGGTATTTAGCGTAAGCGGTGAAGTTGCAATTTTATCCTTAAACTGCCGTTCTCGAAGATTAATTGGATGATGGCAGGAAAACTCATGCTGTTTAATGCGATATCTGCTTGGCTTTTGAATACATTCACGCTGAGCAAAAGGGCAGCGAGGTCCTAAACGGCAACCAATCGGCATTTGTTCTAAAATCGGCACAGTCCCTTCTAATGTTCCTAATTTGCTTTTAAAACCTAAGGGGCGACTAAAATCCGGAACAGAGTAAAGCAATGCTTGTGTATAAGGATGATGAGGCATTTCTAATATTTGGTCGGTTGGCCCAGACTCTGTATTTTGCCCACAATAAAGAACGGAAATGCTATCACACCATTCACTGATACTTTTAAGATCGTTACTGGCTAATAAAATTGTCGTGCCTTGGTTTTGATTCATACTTGAAAGCAAGCGGAAAATTTGCAATGCCGTAATGGACTCCAAAGAATTAGTGGGTTCATCCGCAATTAATAATCGAGGTTGATTCGCCACTGCTACGGCAATCATCACTTTTTGGCCTTCACCTTCAGTGAGCTCATTAGGATAACTCGCCATAATATCTTGGTGGTCTTTAATGCCTACACGGTGTAGTAATTCAATCGCACGACGTTTTTTCCAACCAAACCATTGCCACCAATGACCTTTAAAGGTCCAGTTTGGAATACTTTGAATAAGCTGTTTACCGATTTTTCGACTTGGATCTAGGCAGCTTAATGGATTTTGGAAAATCATTGAAATTTCTTTTCCAACGATTTTTCGACGTTGATTCGGCGTCAGTTTAAGCAATTCAACATCATTAAAACGAAAACGGTCAGCGGTGACAATCCAGTTATCTTTAATGGAATTACTGATTACTTTAGCGATTAAACTTTTACCTGAACCAGATTCACCGACGAGCCCTAGAATTTCCCCTTCATTAAGCGAAAGATTGACGCTGTCCACAATTTTCATGCGACCGTTTGGTGTTTGAATTTCAATATTAAGATTGCGAATATCTAACAGCGCCATGGGTTACTCATAATATTTATTGATTGCTTTACACAATCCGTTAGTAAAAATAATGCTTAATAAAATGGTGAAAATAATAGCAAAGCCCGGTAATAAAACTGTCCAAGGGGCAAGATAAATCAGCTCTAACGAATCTTTAATCATTGCGCCCCATTCTGGCATTGGACGTTGTGCACCTAGAGAAATAAAGCTGAGAGCCGTAATATCTAAAATAGCGACCACAAATGCTCGAGAAATTTCTTGTGTATAGACGACACTAATATTCGGCAAGATTGTAGTTTTTAATAATTCCCAGTTTGAAATACCATCTAATTTTAGTAAGAGTACGTAGTCTTTCTTTAGTTCTTGCTGAATTGCTTGATAAATGGCATGTACAAAATACGGCAAAATAGCCAACAGAGTGGCAAACATGGCATTTATTAAGCTCGGTTCCATTAATGTGGAAATAATAATGGCAATCAGCAAAATAGGGATAGATAAAAAGGCGTCAAAAATATGGCCTAAAAAACGAGATTTAATCCCTTCTGACATACCCGCAAGAATACCTAAAGCCCCCCCAATAATTGCCACGGCAATGACCACTAAAAGGGATGAACCGAGCGTATATTGTGTTCCCATAATTAATCGACTGAGTACATCGCGGCCAAGATCGTCCGTGCCAAAGAAAAAGGCGATACGACCTTTTTCTACCCAAGATGGTGGCATCAATTCTTCTCCCACAAACTCCATGCTTTCGCTATAAGGCATGATTAGCTTCGGAAAAAGTGCGACCAAAATCAGGATAAAAAATAAGTAGAAACTAAATAACGCCACACGATTCTGGCGGAAAAGCAACCAAATTTGAAAGAGGGAGGTGCTTTCACGAAATTCATCAGGTTCTTTATCTTGCATACCAGCCCTTCTTATTAAATGGATCTAACATAAACATCAGCGACTTGGCTAAGGTATCAATAATGATGATGCAAACACCGATCACTACAACACCGGCAGAAATACTGTTGTAATCTTGTTGGGTTACGGCATCAATCAGCCAACGTCCTATTCCTGGCCAACCTAAAACGTTTTCTACCAACATACATTGTGTTAATACTAAGGTAAATACGCGAGTAAGCTGTGGAATCAATAATGGAAATGTATTACGAAAAACGTAACGTTTTAAAATCGTCCATTTAGACCATCCACGTGTTACAGCCGCTTTGGCATATTCTTGTTGAAGTAAATAATCAGCTCGTTGCTGAATGATGCGGATAAATTCCATTGTCGGCAGAATACAAAGCACTAATGTCGGTAAGGCTAAATGCTGTAAAACGTTTTGTACGATTTTGGTTCTGTAAGGAACATCAACAAACCACATATCAATGGTAGGGAAGCCTGTGATAGGTTTGATCTCATACAGTAAATTATATTGCCCGATGGCTGCAATCTCCCAGCTTTGAATCGCTGCCACATAGAGCAAAATCGGGGCAAACCAGAAAATAGGAATAGACAAACCAACATTAGAGATACTTTGCAATGCGCGTGCACAAGGACGCTGATTATAGACCGCACTTAATACGCCGAGAGGAATACCTAAGATACAAGCTAATAAGAGCGCAGTAAAACAGAGTTCTAATGTGGGTGGTAATACCGTAAAAATTAAATCTTTTAACGATTCTCCGCCGTTATAGGTAATCCCTAAATCGCCCTGTAACAATGATGTAAGGTAATGATAATAAGCACTATAAATGTTATTTGTGACAAGATCGGCATTGAGTGGATCTCGCATTAAAATCACAAAACTTAATACGGATAAAATCAATAATAAAATGCTTACCCAAATGACATAACGAATTGCTGAAAAGAGCATTATTTTTTCTCCTTATTTTTCATGAAATACAAGGTAGAAAAATTGATGCTACCAAATGGGGTCATTTCAATTCCTTTTACATTACCACGTGCGACTAAAAGTCGTTTTACGTTTGCAATTGGCACAATAGGTAATTCGTTTAAAATGAGCTCTTGCGCATTGTTATACGCTTTAGACCGTTCATATAAATGATTGGTGGATAGTGCGCGATCCATCATCTTATCGAATTCAGGGTTACACCAATTGGATAGATTAGTGATTTCCTTTTGTGTATCACAACTTAAAATCGGACGCATAAAACCGTCAGGATCAAGGTTTCCAGTAAGCCAACCCGTTAAGATTAAATCGTAATCTTCCGTGCCTTTGCGTAATTGTTCGATTAAAAACGTGCGTGTTACTGACCGCACTTTAACATCCACTCCCGCTTTGGCTAAATCCCATTTGATGAGCTCCGCCATTTTAATTGGTGCAGGGTTATATACTTGTTCTTCGTTTATTACCCACATCTTTAACGCGAGTTTTTTATCACGTAATGTTTTTTCCGCTTCTGAGGGTTGATAATCATAAAAAAAATCAGGCGTATTAATCGCAGAAGCCCAAGATATATCAGGGATAATGTTATTCGCTACGGTTGCTGTATTGTGGTAAATATTTCGCACAATTCTAAAACGGTTTAAACTTTGCGAAATAGCTTGACGAATAGTTTTATCCTGCATTAATGGCTTTTGGAAATTGAAAGCCAAATAGGCTAGGTTCATTCCATCCGTAGATTGAAGATAATAACGGTCGTCCTTCTCACTTAGCAAGCCGAGTTGGCTGACTTCAGGATAAGACGCGATTTGACATTCATTATTAAAGAATTTAATTAAACGCCCTGTACGATCCGCAGAAAGATCCACAATAATATTTTTAATTTTGGCTTCTTTTTTCCAATAATCCTCATTGCGTACCAAGCGAACATACTGGTTATAAACGTAATCTTTTACTTGATAAGGGCCTGTGCCAACAGGATGTGTATCCAATTGGGTGAGATTATCATCCGCACTTAATTGATACGCATATTCTTGCGAGAAAATAATAGAGTATTGGCTGGCAAGATGCGACAGAATTGATGCATCGGGTTCAAACAGGTCAATTTTGACCTGATAAGGATTCGTTGCCGTGATACTTTTAATTTTTTGATTCAGCTTAATACTTTCAAAATACGGAAAGTGAACCTTTTTGGCTTGCTCGTGGAAGATTCTATATTGTGGATTTTTATAAGTTACCACATCATCTGAAAGTGTTGGTAGGTAAGTATCATGCCCTAAAACACGATTAATCGAAAAGACTACATCTTCTGCATTAAAGTCACGAGTTGGTGTAAACCAAGGGGTACGATGGAATTTCACCCCTTTACGAAGATTAATGAGAATTTGTTTGCCATCAGATGAAAGAGAATAGGATTGTGCTAACACAGGAACAAGAGCTGCACTATGATCTTTAATATCAAACAATTTGTTATAAATTTGCTCCGTCACCACATTCATACTGGTGCCAGCGTCTGCAGTTTGTGGGTTAAAGGAAAAACCCGATGCATTTGTACAGTATGTTAAGCCGTTTTCTGTCAGCATTTTGGGTATGCTTGGCGCGGCTTGTGCCAGATTAATTTGACTCAACCCACACAATAAAAAACAAAAAGTGACATTTCGACGTAACATAGCTTTATTATTAAAGACCGTTTTGTGATAAATTGAGTGAATTGTAAAATATCTTGGCAAAAATGGCTAGTTATTGGATTTTTAGGATATGTTTAAATCAATTAATCGGGAAATTAATCAAATAATCAATCGTGGATTTGACCGCACTTTGCGTCTGGCTGTGACAGGGCTAAGTCGAAGCGGTAAAACAGCCTTTGTTACGAGCTTGATTAATCAATTGTTACATATTAACCAAGAGGGAAATGCTCATCTTCCTTTATTTGAGGCTGCCCGAAATCAATCTATTTTAGCGGTAAAACGTGTGCCTCAGCAGGATTTAAGTATTCCACGTTTTGATTATGAAGCGAATCTCAATGATTTAATGAATAATCCACCACAGTGGTGCCAATCTACTCGAGGCGTAAGTGAAACACGCCTTGCTATTCGTTTTGAACGCCAATCGGGCTTACTTCGCCATTTTAAAGAACGTGGCATATTATATTTGGATATTTTTGATTATCCTGGTGAATGGCTATTGGATTTACCTTTGCTAAATCTAGACTTTCAACAATGGTCACTTGAACAAGCTAAAATTACATCGGGTATTCGCCAACAGTTTGCGCAAGATTGGTTGGATAAACTGAAAAAGCTCGACCTAAGTGCGGTCGTCAATGAAGATGTTTTAGCGCAGATTGCAAAATCTTATACTGATTATTTACTTGCCTGCAAAGCAGAAGGAATGCAATTTATTCAACCTGGCCGATTTGTCTTGCCTGGAGAATTAGAAGGTGCACCTGTTTTGCAATTTTTTCCGTTATTGCATTTGTCGGAAGAGCAATGGCAAAAATTGAAAAGAGCGGCAAAATCCAATAGCTATTTTGCCGTGTTGAATAAACGATATGATTATTATCGTAATAAGGTGGTGAAAGGCTTTTATGAAAATTATTTTTCTACTTTTGATCGCCAAGTGATTCTAGCGGATTGCTTAACGCCACTGAATCATAGCCAACAAGCCTTTATCGATATGCAAACAGGGCTTAATCAGCTTTTCAAAAATTTCCATTATGGGAAGCGCAATTTACTTAATCGTTTGTTTTCCCCGAATATTGATAAGTTAATGTTTGTGGCAACAAAAGCCGATCATATCACAACAGATCAAATTCAAAACTTAATTAGTCTGATGCGCCAATTGGTGCAAGAGGGCGGTCGTCATGTTGAATTTGAAGGGATTGATACAGAATACACGGCAATTGCTGCGATTCGAGCGACAAAACAAGTTTTAGTTAATCAAAACGGTAAACAAATCAAAGCTATTCAAGGAGTGCGTTCTGTAGATAAGCAACTTATTACGCTTTATCCGGGGTCTGTACCAAGTAAACTACCTAGTGCAGAGTTCTGGTCAAAACAATCTTTTGATTTCGATTCCTTTGAACCTCAAGTTTTACAACAAGGTGAAAGCATTCCGCATTTAAGAATGGATGCAGTTTTACAGTTTTTATTGGCGGATAGGTTTGATTGATAGAAAAGTCAAATCAATTTAATTGTCAAATATTTAATATAAACCACTATTTTTTTATTGGTATTTAGGTAGAATTAATTTGAGTCTTTCTAAAGTAAAGGAGCTTATAATGAAAATGAAAACTCTCTTAGCATTAGCAATCAGCGGAATTTGTGCTGCTGGCGTGGCAAATGCACATGACCATATGGCAAAACCAGCAGGTCCTTCAATCGAAGTAAAAGTACAACAATTAGATCCTGCAAATGGTAACAAGGATGTAGGGACTGTAACTATTACTGAATCAAATTATGGTTTAGTGTTTACACCAAATCTACAAGGTTTAGCTGAAGGTTTACATGGTTTTCACATTCATGAAAATCCAAGCTGTGATCCAAAAGAAAAAGACGGTAAATTAACAGCAGGTTTAGCGGCTGGCGGTCACTGGGATCCTAAAGGCGCAAAACAACACGGTTACCCATGGCAAGATGATGCTCACTTAGGTGACTTACCGGCTTTAACTGTATTACATGATGGTACCGCAACTAACCCTGTCTTAGCGCCACGTCTTAAAAAATTAGATGAAGTTCGTGGTCACTCTATTATGATTCACGCAGGTGGCGATAACCACTCAGATCATCCAGCTCCACTTGGCGGTGGCGGCCCACGTATGGCATGTGGCGTGATTAAATAAGTCGATTCTTAAAGATAAAAAAGTGCGGTCAATTTTGACCGCACTTTTATTTTTATCGTTTTACTTCACCACTTCCGCCGTATATTCCAGTTTGTGAATCGCATTAATCAATTGCTCATCAGAAACTTTTGGATCTTCTACAACAGTCACAGTTCTATCTTTAATGGAGGCTTTAGTGGAAATCACGCCATCAATATTACGTAATTCTTTATTCACCAAATAAGCACAAAGCTGGCAGTTCATTTCATTCACTTTTAACATAACTTGCTTTGTTTCTTCTGCCTGAGCGATAGAGAAAGTGAATAATGAAAGCAAAAGTGCGGTCGTTAATTTCTTCATTTTTTGTTCCTAATTAGAAAGCTCTAAAATCCACGGTAAAATGGTTGGATAAGTTAAGAAAAAGAGCATGACGATAAATACAATCCAGTACAAAACAATAAGCTTTTTACGGGAAATGTATTTGCTGCAAATGATTTTTTTGGAAAACATCAACAACCAAAAGCCGTAGGCAAAGGCGCATAATGAAACGATAAGCATAGGAATGCGTAAATAATCATATTCACCCAAGCCAATCAACCATGTGGATGACACGCCAAATACTAAATAGATTAAAGGCGCAATACAGCACAAGGTTGATGCCACCGCAGCACTTAGCGCGGTGGCAATCGCAACCCAAAAAGATTTATTAGAGCTTTTTAGAGATGTAGTCATATTTAAATTCTTTCGGATCAAAGGAATTTAGCGGGTCACCACCGACTTCGGCATACGGATAGCCAAAGTTGTTGAGTGGGGCAAGTTCTGGCTGTGGATATAAATCGAAGTCACGAGCATGATTAAATCCTACCCAGTTTGCTTCCCAGTTACCGAATAAGTATTTGGCAACGGCTTGTGTATCCTTATCATCAACAGATTTTTTCTCTGCTAAACGCATTTTTGCCACGTCTGCAGAATCAACAGGCACCCAGCCGAATCCAGCTAGATAGAATTCAGCACGACAATGCTGACCACCGCTTACATTTGCTACGCCATGTTCGTCCGCACTACCGAAAGCACCTTTGGAATATTTGCCCATTTTATCCGCTGCACCTAAACGAATACCGAAAATTTCACGAGCAGGGATACCGCTGGCACGAGCCAGTGCAACGAAGACAGAGTTAATATCGGTACATTTGCCTTTTAACACACCAGTGGTCAGAATTTTTTCTACATCACCATCGCCACAGCCTAGAACAGAATTGTCACGTTCCATATTGTTGACGATCCATTGGTGAATCAACTCAGCTTTTTTCAATGGATTGGTTTCAGTGCCCACAATTTTATCGGCGAACTGTTTCACAATGCCATCAGTTTTAATATGTTGAGTCGGTTTTAAATATTCTTGTACATCAACAGAATAGTGAATATCTTTTGGTGGCTTGTAATTTTCTAATGCACCTTTAACCATAGGTTCACGATCTTTGGTTTCAATCACCATTGTGATTTTTAAATCGCGTTTTTGCGCATCTTTATCCCAAGTCGCAAAGAGCGTTTTCGCACCATATTTGTTGTTTTCTGTTACATAGGCATCCAAATAGTTACCTTCAAAATGGATAGATTTTACCTGTTGATACTCACCATTAAATGGTAAAGGCACCCACAGATTCGCTTGTCCTTGCGAACCTTTTGGCGCAACTAAGTCATAAGTTTGAGTGAATTCATACAGATGAGAATCGGTATTGTAGTTTGGAATGTCGGTATTGGCATAAACCATGGAACATGCGGAGAGCACCGTAGTGGCGATAAGTTTCTTCATGAAAAGATCCTTCTAGTTAGTTAACAGTTAAAACTTAACACATTAGATAAACTAATTATGGATAATGGCTATAGTAGCTCATTTTATTTTCTAGTCAATATTGCTTTTTTATTTCAGCCATTTAAGATTTGCTAAAGAAATTTGAGGTAAAATACCGTTTCTATTTTTATTGGAAAGAATAATGACAAAACAAATTTTCACACAATCTCAACAACCAGAAGAGGAAGAAATTCTGCCTAAGCAGGAATTTTATAATGTTGAAACAACCATCGATAATGAACTTTTAGAAGGGGAGTTGTTGGACGAGCAATTTGAGCAAATTGTGAAGCCTAAATCGAGTGGTTGGAAAACCGCTTTAAAATTGACCGCACTTTTATTTTTAGGGGCGACGGTTGCGCAATCTGTTCAATGGATTTGGGACAGTTATCAAAACCAACAATGGATTTACCTTGCTTTTGCCTTGGTGAGTTTTATTGTGGTGATGTTTGGTTTATCTGAAATCATCGCAGAATGGCGACGTTTGGTGAAACTCAAAAAACGTTTGAATTTACAAGAACAAAGTCAGCGATTAATAGGTGAAAGTGCGGTTAAAAATCATCAAGTTTTTTCTGAACAGGATAGCGAAAAAGGGAAAGCCTTGTGTTTATCGATTGCTGATACCTTAAAATTGGATTCGCAACATCCCTCAATTGTCCAATGGGAAAAACAGCTGAATGAAAGTTATTCTGCTCGCGAAGTTACTCATTTATTTAGTAAAACGGTGTTACAGTCTTTTGATAAAAAAGCGAAAAAACTGATTACGAAAATGTCGGCAGAATCCGCTGTGATTGTGGCAATTAGTCCTTTAGCTGTGATTGATATGTTTTTTATTGCGTGGCGAAATATTCGTTTAATCAATAAAATTGCAGCAATTTATGGGATTGAGCTTGGGTATTTTACCCGTCTTCGTTTGCTCAGAATGGTGTTAGTGAATCTTGCTTTTGCCGGTGCGACTGAAATCGTGCAAGATTTAGGGATGGATTGGCTTTCGCAAGATATTACCGCGAAACTTTCTGCACGAGCAGCACAGGGGATTGGCGTGGGATTATTGACGGCTCGATTGGGTATTAAGGCTATGGAGTTTTGTCGTCCGCTAGCATTTGAAAAGTCGGAAAAACCAAAACTTTCTCATGTGCAAAAAGAATTGCTGACAGTAATGAAAGATACGGTGCTAGGCAAGAATAAACTGAAAGAAAAAGAAGAAGTGTAATAAAAAAGAGCGGTTAAAATTGACCGCTCTTTTTATATAAAGAATATGATTAAAGTCCCGCTTTCAAGCTTGCTTCAATAAAGCGATCGAGATCGCCATCCAGTACGGCTTGTGTATTACGATTTTCCACGCCTGTGCGGAGATCCTTAATACGCGCATCATCTAACACATAAGAACGAATTTGGCTGCCCCAACCAATATCAGATTTATTATCTTCCATCGCTTGTTTGTCCGCATTTTTCTTTTGTAACTCAAGCTCATACAATTTCGCTTTTAACTGCTTCATGGCTTGATCTTTATTTTTGTGTTGAGAACGATCGTTTTGACATTGTACGACAATCCCACTTGGCATGTGAGTAATACGCACCGCACTTTCAGTTTTATTGACGTGCTGACCACCTGCACCAGATGCACGATAAACGTCAATACGTAAATCAGCCGGATTAATTTCAATATCAATATCGTCATCAATTTCAGGATAAACGAAAGCCGCTGCAAACGATGTATGACGTCGATTATTAGAGTCGAATGGGCTTTTGCGCACTAAACGATGAATACCAGTTTCTGTGCGTAACCAACCAAAAGCGTATTCACCACTGACACGAATCGTCGCTGATTTTAAACCTGCGACATCACCATCAGAGACTTCCATTAATTCAGTTTTAAAGCCTTTGCTTTCAGCCCAACGAAGGTACATGCGAAGTAACATTTCCGTCCAGTCTTGCGCTTCTGTTCCACCAGAACCTGCTTGTAAATCGATATAACAATCGCATGCATCATGTTCACCGCTAAACATGCGTCGGAATTCAAGTTTTGCAAGTTGTTGTTCAAGCTCATCTAATTCAGCAACGGCCTCATTGAAGGTCTCTTCATCTTCAGCTTCAATAGCTAACTCAAGCAGTCCTTCAACATCTTCTAAACCTTGTTCTAAATTCTTGATGGTATCAACCACTTGTTCAAGTGAAACGCGTTCTTTCCCAAGCGCTTGGGCTTTTTCAGGTTCGTTCCACACATCAGGTTGTTCTAATTCGGCATTAACTTCTTCTAAACGCTCAACTTTTGCGTCGAAGTCAAAGATACCCCCGAAGCACAGAAGTGCGCTCGGAAAGGTCGGCGATTTTGTTTTTGATTGGATTAATTTCAAACATAATAAATAAACCTCTATAAGCGGCAGAAGTATAAGTCATTTTCAGTTTTTTGGGTAGTTTGGCTTGCACAAATCATCGATCCATTTATAATTCTAATCTTTGTTGTTTAGATATTTAGGAATAAAAATGAAAAAATTACTGACCGCACTTTTAATCACTGCTTCTGCCACTGCTATGGCGACTGATGCTGAGATTAAATCGAAATTACAAGCATTAGGTGCGAAAAATATTGAAGTGAAAGATTCACCGGTAAAAGGCCTTAAAACAGCGGTGACTGATCAAGGCATTTTATATGTAAGTGAAAATGGTCAATATGTTTTGCAAGGCAAAATGTATGAATTAACAAATAAAGGCCCAGTTGATGTGGCCGGTAAACTTTTAGCGGATAAAGTGAATGCGTTAAAAAACGAAATGATCATTTATCCGGCAAAAAATGAAAAATATGTTGTGACCGTATTCATGGATATTACTTGCCATTATTGTCATATTCTTCATCAACAAGTAAAAGAATATAATGATTTAGGTATTACCGTTCGTTATCTTGCGTTCCCACGTGCTGGCATGAATGAAACCGCTCGCCAAATGGAAGCAATTTGGACATCGAAAGATCCTGTATTTGCATTGAACGAAGCAGAAAAAGGTAACTTACCGAAAGAATTGAAAACACCTAATATTGTGAAAAGACACTATGATTTAGGTGTACAACTCGGCGTGCAAGGTACGCCAAGTATTGTGACTTCAACAGGTGAATTGATTGGGGGATATTTAAAACCCAAAGATTTATTAGCTGCTTTGAAGGAATCAGCACAATAATTTTTAGTAGTGAGGGCGTATGATATACGCCCTTTAAATATTCATATCATCAAAGCACATATCAAATGTTCCTTTAGGTGATAATTTTAAATAACAAAACACCGTGAAAAAACTCATCAAACGTCGTGAAATTCCTGCCGGAAATCCTGTTTCAGATAACGCATTACTCGATCGTCTCTATCGTTCTCGCCATATAAAAAACAGCCAAGAATTAGACCGCACTTTGCAATCAATGCTGAATCCCAATCAATTACACGGTATTCAACAAGCCGTAGATTTATTGGTTGATGCTTATCAACAGCAACAAAAGATTGTTATCGTCGGTGATTTTGATGCAGACGGGGCAACCAGTACGGCACTTTCAGTATTAGCTTTGCGTATGCTTGGCTTTACTGATGTGGAATACCTTGTACCGAATCGTTTTGAGCAAGGCTATGGTTTGAGTGTACCCGTTGCTGAAATGGCAATGGAAAAAGACGTGCAGTTATTAATGACGGTGGATAACGGGGTATCGTCTTTTGAGGGCGTGGCGTATTTAAAAGAGCAGGGTGTGAAGGTGTTGATTACCGATCATCACTTGCCACCAGAAATCCTGCCGAATGCTGATGCCATTGTTAATCCAAATTTGCAACAATGTGATTTCCCTTCAAAATGTTTAGCTGGCGTAGGTGTGGCGTTTTATTTAATGCTCGCTTTGCGTGCTAAATTTCGCGAATTGGGTATTTTTACGGCTGAAACACAGCCTAATTTTACTGAATTACTGGATTTAGTCGCGCTCGGCACGATTGCAGACGTTGTTCCACTTGATCAAAATAACCGTATTTTAGCCCATCAAGGGTTGATGCGAATTCGTGCGAAGCGTTGTCGACCAGGAATTATTGCTCTCGCTGAAGTGGCTAATCGGGAAGTTGAAAAACTTTGTTCGTCGGATTTAGGCTTTGCGATTGCACCCCGTTTAAATGCTGCGGGTCGATTAGATAATATGTCTGTTGGTGTGGAGTTATTACTTGCAGAAAGTATGCAAGAGGCTAGAGCGCAAGCCTTAGATTTGGATAGTTTAAATCAAGCCAGAAAAGAAATTGAGCAAGGCATGAAGTTAGAAGCCTTAGAAATTTGCCGAAATCTCACCGCACTTTCTGATGAATTACCGATGGGAATAGCCTTATTTCAGAAAGATTGGCATCAAGGTGTATTAGGTATTGTAGCCTCTCGTATTAAAGATCAATATCATCGACCAGTTATTGCCTTTGCGCAAGATCAAGAAGGTATTTTAAAAGGTTCTGCGCGTTCAATTGAAGGCTTGCATATGCGCGATGTATTAGAGCGTATTCATTCCCAACATCCGGATATGATTTTAAAATTTGGCGGTCATGCCATGGCAGCAGGACTAAGCATTAAAGAAAGCTTTTTCCCTGATTTTCAAAAGATTTTTAATCAAACGGTGCAAGATTGGTTAAATGAAGATCAATTACAAGGTGTGATTTGGACGGATGGCGAACTTCAAGCAAATGAATTTAGTATTGAAACGGCAGAAGTGATAAAATCTGGCGGTCCTTGGGGACAAGCCTTTCCTGAGCCTGTTTTTGATGGTGAATTTAAAATTTTTGAGCAACGTGCAATCGGACAAAATCAAAATCATTTAAAAATGCTTGTTGAGCCTAAAAATGGTGGTCCATTATTAGATGCCATTGCGTTTAATATCGATACTCGGTATTATCCCGATTTGTCGATTAAGCAGGCAAAATTTGCTTATAAGTTAGAAATTAATGAGTTTCGTGGAAATCGAAACCTCCAATTATTAGTCGATTATATTGAACCAATTGGTTAATTTATGAAAAAAGTTTGGCAGAATAAATTATTAAAAGGATCCTTTGCAATGATATTGCTGAGTGTGACAAATGTCGCATTCGGTGAAGTCAATGCAAAGGATTTTTCTGCCAAAAATTCACCGCACTTACCGCCAGCAAATGTAGCACAGTTTGAAGATGGTCGAGATTATTTTTCATATCAAGAACCCATTGAGCAAGCCAAAAGAAACGATCGTAAAATTCCTATCCAATTTTTCTTTGATTACGACTGCCGAGTTTGTTCTTCAGCCCAGGATATCTTGCAACTTTATAGCCAAATTCGACCTAATAAAGTAGCATTAGAAGAACATCCAGTTGCTACAAACGAAGCTAAATTTTCAGCGACAATATTCTATACATTACAGCGTTTAAAAGTGGGCGAGCTGTCAGATGTGCTGTTATTTGAAACCTCTGAAAAGGCACGTTATACCGAATTATCCACATTAGATAAGATGCGTGAATGGGTTGTCTCACAAGGGATTAGTAAAGCTGAATTTAATAAAATCGTATATTCCAAAGAAGTGAAAGAGGATGTGAGTAACGCCATTTATTTGACAGAAGAATATGGTGTCTTTACTTTCCCTTATGTGGTTGTGGGCGGAAAATATGTCCTCACCGCGAGTACGCTGTATAACGATGATTATGGCGTAGCTGTATTAGATTTCTTAGTGAATAAACTCGAACAAGAAAGGAAAAAATAATGAAAATCGGGATTGTTGGTGCAATGGCACAAGAAGTGGAAATTTTATCCCAATTAATGACAGATAAAAAAGAAACGAAAGTGGCAAGTGCGGTCATTTTTGAAGGCAAAATTAATGGTAAAGAAGTCGCATTATTGCAATCAGGGATTGGTAAAGTCGCTGCGGCTATTGGCACTACTGCTTTATTACAATTGGCTAAACCGAATGTGGTTTTAAATACCGGCTCAGCAGGCGGTGTCGCAAAAGGTTTAAAAGTAGGGGATATCGTTATTTCGGATGAAACCCGCTATCACGATGCTGATGTGATGGCATTTGGCTATGAAAAAGGGCAGTTACCTGCAAATCCTGCGGCTTTTCTTTCAGATAAAAAATTAGCAGATTTAGCCGATGAAATTGCACAGTCACAAGGACAAAATGTAAAACGTGGTTTAATTTGTTCGGGAGATAGCTTTATTAATAGCGAAGAAAAAATTGCTCAAATTAAAGCGGATTTCCCTCACATAACTGCAGTAGAAATGGAAGCAACAGCGATAGCACAAGTTTGTCATGCCTTTAACGTACCTTTTGTGGTCGTTCGTGCAATTTCGGATGCAGGCGATGGCGAAGCGAGTATGTCTTTTGAAGAGTTCTTACCGTTAGCTGCAAAACAGTCTTCGGCATTAGTATTAGGGATGATCGACAGACTGTAGTAATAATCTTTTAATAAGATAATAAATTCTAAAATTGAATTATAAACATTATTTAAAAAAGCATAGCTTATTAGCTATGCCTTTTTATATGAGCCAATTAGAATTTATAATTTAAACTCAGAATATAAGTTCTTCCACGTGCAAAGTTATAAAGTACAGATTTATCTTTTCCTCCATCTTCACAAGTATTATTTTTACTACAAATTGAATCATTTAAGCTTGAATAATAGCGCTGTGAAGCAGCATCATTGCCTGAATCTAAAGGATCAACATAACGTTTATCTAGTAGGTTTTGTACTTCAGCTTTTATAATTAAATCTTTAACTGGTTCATAACTTACATGCAAATCTAAAATAATCGGTTGTTTATTAATTTCCTCTGTTTTCTTGATTGCATAATAAGTTCGTTCATGGCTCGTATTTAATTCAAATTGAGAACCGTTAATATAATCTTCTTGAATGGTTGCTCGTTTACTTTTCCCATAGTAACGTGCTGCGATACCAAGAGTTAATTTTTGATCAAACCAGCGAGATCCAAGTTCTAATCTTCCATAATCTTTAGGTAACATTGAGATACGAGATAGACCATAACCTTGTTTTAGAATGTCATCTTTTGATGCGTTATTAGGACGTGGACTGGCATCTGCATAATTGGTTGGTTGATTTGTTCGTTGATATGCATAAGACAGATTTGCAAAGAAACGTCCCATGTCATAATTTACTTCTAATTCAACACCGCTCTTTTTCACAATTGGCTTATAATTTTGATGAGCAATGGTAAATCTAAATCCATTCTCAGAAGCCCAGTCAGGAACAATGCCATCTCTCCACCATACACCATATACATTATGAATATAATTTTTGATAAAACTACGATAGCCAACTAATTTCAAACCTAATACATCTTCTTTAGTGAAAACGCCTTTTTTATAGGTATTAAAACCAAGTTGATAAGTTTCAGCTCGCTCAGGTTTTAATGCCGTATTCACCCCCGCATCAGACACTTGAGAGAAAAACATCTCTTGAATATTCGGCATTCTGTGTGTTCGTGAATAAGTAAAAAATGGCATAAAATAATCACTCAGTTCTGCACTTAATGTAGCAGAATGATTGAATGCCTTTTTATGACCTGATTTATGCAAAATCGGTTCATTAATTTGATCCGCTGTATTTTCATATCCAACATACTCACCATTAAATGCATAATGGGTAAAATTCACGCTGTAATCTAAATGATAAATGCCTTTAGAAAGTGCGGTATCAAAATACACCGTTTTAAATTTCTGCTTACCTGAAGGTTGTAAAATCACTGAACGTTGTGGCAGTAAATTACGGCTGCCTTTAAATCGTCCTAAATTACTGTAGTTACCTTGATCATGTGAAGCATCATCATAAAACAAACTTAATTCTTCTGGAAAACGGTTTTTACTGTATTCATTAGTAAAATAGTTAAACCCTAATGTGGTTTTTAAATCGATTTCTTTTGGCAATAAGAAGGTATAGCTGTTATTTATATCAACAATATTTGCCACATTCTTGGTAATAAGTTTGTCTGCAACTTGCCAACCAGCAAAAAAGCCACCCTTAGGATAAATGGTTTTACCTAAGTTATGTGCTACCATTAGATTTAGATCAAGATAGCGATTATTATTAAAATTATAATTTAATTGATAATTACGATTTTCGATTTTTCGAGAACCAATTTTATTATCAAGGGTACGTATTTGTGCACCTAAGGTATGGTTATCATCGCCATATTCAAATTTTAATAAATGGCTACGAGAACGAGATTGCAAACTGCCTGGTTCAATAGGAGCAACACTATATTGATCTTTATTACGTTCAAATGAGTTATTTGTGGAATCTACATCATTTTGTAATTCAGGGATATTTTGAGGTTGTATACCATTTTCCAATTCTTTCAGAATTTTCCTTCTGGTTTCATTTTTATAAGTATTAAGTTGATAGCTAGATGTATTGTAACGAGGCTCATTAGGCGTATCTTCTTCACTAACATAATCATAATTTTCTTCTTTTCTTTCAATCCGAGTAATACAACCTGGTGTTCTTGTTTCGGTCGCTCCAGTTAGCTCATCTGTTGTTGTAATTGGGTCTGTATTTCCATTAAATGTTGGATTGGGTGCGTTGCAAGACCAATGATTTTTGTTTAGATCAGGAGTCCACTGTCCAGCTGAATTTAAAACATAACCGGCATTGTGGAAATAGGCTTCTTTTTCTTTAGCAAGAATATCTTGTCCAAGAGAAGACAATCGTTCACCTCCACCGATACGATAATCTTGAGAAACCTCACGTTGACTGTAACCATATACCACACCAACATAACCACCATTATCCAGCCATTTTCTGCCTGCAGCCATTGTCATAAAATTCGATTTAGTTGCATTGCTCCCCGTCATTCCTTTTACGATGAGCCCAAAAGGTTTGTCATCAGTAATAACATCATTAACACCTAATGTTCTAAAATTGGCACTACCAGATAAGGTATTTACGCCATTGGAACCTGAAAAGTTACTTTTATTGACATCGACACCAGCAATGAAGTTAGGATCAAGCGATGCACCGAATTGAGAATTACCACCTGATTGACCTGAGTCCATGGCAGTAGAGTAAAAAGTTTGAGTGACGCCATCGACCATTGTATTGACACGACCTAACCCATTTTCGCCACGAATATTAACAGAAACTACGCCAGAGCCTTTATCTTGTTGAGTAAAAGCACCTGGGATACTTCGAATAACTTGATCGATAGTCTGGGTTTCTTTAAAAATATGCTCTCGGGTACTTTTCGCTTTCGCTTCCGTAAAAGGTTTTTTATCGTTAGCGACATTTTTTTCTACTACATCAATTTGATCTAATGTTTCTTCAGCTTTTGCATCAACGATAGAAACACTTAGGGTATTGATTAAGCAGAGTGTGATTAAATTTAATTTAATAACTTTCTTCATTACATATCCTTATTATTTTTTTGAGAAAGATTCGCATTATCTTATTGTGTTTTGTAAAATTCAATAATTTTTTATTAAAATTAATATAAAAATCTAAAAAAAATGAAAAAAATTAATTTTAAAAGATGGGGGATAATTTGGTTAGCTTTTTAACTAAAAAAGCTGATAGGTGCGAGTTTGTTATTTTTTACTCTTTGTTAGTGGATCTTGAATTAAGTTTGAAAGGTGGCAATAGCGAAATAGAGTGTTTATCTTTATAATACGTCAACTTTTGATAAGTAAAGGATAAGTTATATGGGAACGATTATTACCGTTGATGGCCCTAGTGGTGCAGGGAAAGGTACGCTTTGTTATGTGTTGGCAGAAAAGCTAGGTTATGCGTTATTGGATAGTGGAGCAATTTATCGCGTGACGGCATTGGCTGCGTTGAAACGTCATGCAGACTTAACCGATGAAGAAGGATTAGCGGAGTTAGCCCGTCATTTAGATATTCAGTTCATTCCGAAAAATGGTGAAGTAAATGTGCTTCTTGGCGGAATGGATGTGAGTCATTTAATCCGTACGCAAGAAGTGGCGGAGGCTGCATCAAAAGTGGCGGTTTTCCCAAAAGTGCGGTCAGCTTTACTGCAACTTCAGCAGGATTTTGGTAAAAATGACGGTCTGATTGCGGATGGGCGAGATATGGGAACGGTGGTTTTCCCAAATGCACAAGTTAAACTATTTTTAGACGCAAGTGCAGAAGAACGTGCAAAAAGGCGCTATAAACAGTTGCAAAATAAGGGAATTAATGGTAACTTTGCACAGATTTTAGCCGAGATACAAGAACGCGATTTTCGCGATAGAAATCGTGAGGTTGCGCCATTGAAACCGGCTGATGATGCTTTATTGTTAGATAGTACAACATTGAGTATTGATGAAGTCATTGCTCAAGCGTTAGTTTATATTCAACAAAAAGCGTCAATTTCGATTTAACTGTTTATTCAAGGAAGAATAGACATTTATCCTCAAACCCGCATTTTATGGATCTTAATGTGGATGTTATTAACTTAAATTAAGAAGATTATTTATATGTCAGAATCTTTTGCTCAACTCTTTGAAGAATCATTAAAAGGCCTTGAAACCCGTCAAGGTTCAATCGTTAGCGGTACTGTTGTTGCTATTCAAAAAGGCTTTGTACTTGTTGATGCAGGCTTAAAATCTGAATCTGCAATTCCTGTTGCTGAATTCCAGAACGCTCAAGGTGAACTTGAAGTTAAAGTTGGCGACACAGTAAACGTAGCTTTAGATGCAGTTGAAGATGGTTACGGCGAAACTAAACTTTCTCGTGAGAAAGCTGTTCGTCACGAATCTTGGATTGAATTAGAAAAAGCTTACGAAGAAAAAGCGACCGTTATCGGTTTAATCAACGGTAAAGTGAAAGGCGGTTTCACAGTTGAGTTAAACGGTGTTCGTGCATTCTTACCAGGTTCATTAGTTGATACACGTCCTGCACGTGAAGCTGATCACCTACTTGGTAAAGAATTAGAATTCAAAGTAATCAAATTAGATCAAAAACGTAACAACGTTGTTGTTTCTCGTCGTGCAGTGATCGAATCTGAAAACAGCCAAGAACGTGAACAAATCCTTGAGAACCTAGCTGAAGGTTCA
This sequence comes from uncultured Haemophilus sp., assembly GCA_902461185.1. Lineage (GTDB taxonomy): Bacteria > Pseudomonadota > Gammaproteobacteria > Enterobacterales > Pasteurellaceae > Haemophilus_D. Next base: position 71,885 of record CABPXD010000007.1, on the reverse strand, counting down.
GAAGTTAAAGGTATCGTTAAAAACTTAACTGACTACGGTGCGTTCGTAGATTTAGGTGGCGTTGACGGTTTATTACACATCACTGATATGGCTTGGAAACGTGTTAAACACCCAAGCGAAATCGTGAATGTAGGCGACGAAGTAACTGTTAAAGTATTAAAATTTGACAAAGATCGTACTCGCGTATCTTTAGGCTTAAAACAATTAGGTCAAGATCCTTGGGTTGCTATCGCTGAAAACCACCCAGTAAACAGCAAATTAACTGGTAAAGTAACTAACTTAACTGACTATGGTTGTTTTGTTGAAATCTTAGATGGCGTTGAAGGTTTAGTTCACGTTTCTGAAATGGATTGGACTAATAAAAACATCCACCCATCTAAAGTTGTAAGCTTAGGCGATACAGTTGAAGTGATGGTATTAGAAGTTGACGAAGAACGTCGTCGTATTTCTTTAGGCTTAAAACAATGTAAAGCTAACCCATGGACTCAATTCGCTGAAACTCACAACAAAGGCGACAAAGTTACTGGTAAAATCAAATCAATCACTGATTTCGGTATCTTCATCGGTCTTGAAGGTGGTATCGACGGTTTAGTTCACTTATCTGACATTTCTTGGAATGTTGCAGGTGAAGAAGCAGTTCGTAACTACAAAAAAGGTGACGAAGTTTCTGCAGTGGTATTAGCAGTAGATGCAGTGAAAGAACGTATTTCTTTAGGTATCAAACAACTTGAAGATGATCCATTCAACAACTTCGTAGCAATCAACAAAAAAGGTGCAGTAATTTCTGCAACTGTTGTTGAAGCTGACGCTAAAGGTGCTAAAGTTGAATTAGCAGGTGGCGTTGAAGGTTATATCCGTGCAGCAGACTTAACAAACGAAGTTGCCGCAGGTGATGTAGTTGAAGCGAAATACACAGGTGTTGATCGTAAAGCACGTATCGTTCACTTATCTGTAAAAGCGAAAGATCAAGCTGAAGAAGCCGCTGCAGTTGCAAACGTGAATACGAAACAAGAAGATGTTGCTATTCCAAACGCAATGGCTGAAGCTTTCAAAGCAGCTAAAGGTGAATAATTAATTCACATAAATAAGGCTGGGTCATGGACTCAGCCTTATTACTACCAGCTATAATTAACAAGGATTTAGCGGTAATTTATTATGAACTAATAGATTACCTGTAAGTCTTAATAAATAACAAGTTTAAGTACAAATTTAAAGGAGAGTTGACGATGACTAAATCTGAACTAATTGAAAATCTATCAACAAAGCACCCAACTTTATCCGCAAAAGAAGTCGAAGGTATTGTAAAGGATATTCTTGAACTCATTGCACAATCTTTAGAAGAGGGTAATCGTATTGAAGTTCGTGGTTTTGGTAGCTTCTCTTTACACCATCGTCAACCGCGAGTGGGTCGTAATCCAAAAACCGGTGATTCTGTAAAATTAGATGCTAAATCTGTACCGCACTTTAAAGCGGGTAAAGAATTAAAAGATCGTGTAAATGTTTTTGCTTAAACATTCAATCGATATCAATAAAACGGCACTTAGGTGTCGTTTTTTATTATAAATTTTGGCATAATGAATCTATTCTTAACAAGGAGATTGTGATGATTAAATATATTCTCGGACTCATTATTGTGCTAGCTATTGTACTCGTTGCGGTAACTATAGGGGCGAATAATGATCAAGTAATCACCTTTAACTATATTGTTGCTGAAAGCCAATTCCAACTTTCAACATTAGTTGCAATTTTATTTGGTTTTGGATTAATTTTAGGTTGGTTAATTACTGGATTCTTCTACTTAAAATTAAAATTCAAAAATATGTCGTTAGCGCGTCAAGTTAAACGTCAAACCTTACAAATTAACGAATTAACGACTACTCGCGATAAGGCAGTATAATGCTTGAATTACTCTTTCTGCTTCTGCCAATAGCCGCCGCTTATGGTTGGTATATGGGGCATCGGAGTGCCAAGAAAGATCAGGAAGATATTAGTAATAAACTCTCCCGTGATTATGTCACGGGGGTTAATTTTTTGCTTTCCAATCAAACGGATAAAGCCGTTGATTTGTTTCTTGATATGTTGCAAAAACAAGAAACAGAAAATGAAATTGAAAGCAACTCTCAATTTGAAGCAGAGCTAACGCTTGGTAATCTTTTCCGTTCTCGAGGCGAGGTAGATCGTGCTTTACGCATTCATCAAGCTCTCGATCGTAGTCCCAATTATTCTTTCGAACAAAAATTATTAGCTAAACAGCAACTTGCCAAAGATTTCATGACGGTGGGTTTTTATGACCGTGCTGAAGCCCTTTATATTATTATGGTAGATGAGCCAGAGTTTGCAGAAAATGCACTGCAACAGCTTTTGGTAATTTACCAAAAAACAAAAGAATGGAAAAAAGCCGTTAATATCGCAGAGAAGCTTGCCAAGATCTCACCTAAAGAAAATAATGTGGAATTAGCACAATGTTATTGTGAATATGCCTTAAGCGGTGAACTTGAAAGTGTGGTTGAAAAACGCAGTATTTTACAAAAAGCGCTAAATGTATCTCCAACCAGTGTGAGAGCATCAATGCTGCTTGCTGATTTAGAAATGGCAGATAAAAACTACCGTCAAGCCATTCATTTTTTGGAGAATATTCTTAATCAGAATCCAATTTACATTGGAGAAGTGTTGAAAACACTCAAATATTGTTATGATGAATTAGGAGAAAGAGATAACTTTGAGTTATTTTTGATTCGAGCTAGTCAGCAGATTAACAATACTAAAGTCGATTTAATGTTAGCAAGTGTGATTGAAGAGAAAGATGGCAAGAGTGCCGCTCAATCAAAGCTCTATCAACAACTTACAAAACATCCAAGTACCTCTATTTTCCACCGTTTTATTCAATTCCAAATTGATGATGCTGAGGAAGGGCGAGGTAAAGAAAGCTTAATTTTGCTACATAAAATGGTCGGTGAGAGAATTAAGCAAGGCTTTGGTTATCGTTGCTCAAATTGCGGTTATCAAACCCATAAATTAATGTGGAATTGTCCTTCTTGCAAACAGTGGGAAACCATCAAACCTGAACATAATTAATTGACACAGTGAGGTAAAATTATGAATAGCAAAGTAATCGTTGCATTGGATTACGAAACGGAAGCACAAGCGCTATCCCTCGTGGATCAAATTGATCCAAGTTTATGCCGTTTAAAAGTGGGTAAAGAAATGTTTACTACATTGGGAACCAGTTTCGTTAAGCAATTGCATGAGCGTCAATTTGATGTTTTCCTCGACCTAAAATTTCATGATATTCCGAATACTGTGGCAAGAGCTGTGCGTTCTGCGGCTGATTTAGGCGTATGGATGGTTGATGTCCATGCTAGCGGTGGTTTAAAAATGATGGAAGAGGCGAAGAAAATTCTCGAGCCTTATGGAAAAGATGCACCGTTATTAATCGCTGTAACTGTATTAACAAGCATGGAAGATTTAGATTTGTTGCAAATTGGTATTAATTCCTCGCCACTTGAACACGTTTTACGTCTTGCGCATTTAACACAGCGTGCGGGATTAGATGGAGTTGTTTGTTCACCACAAGAAGTGGAGATTTTACGTAATACTTGTGGTCCTGATTTTAAATTAGTCACACCGGGGATTCGTCCAATTGGAAGTGATTTTGGTGATCAACGTCGTGTCATGACTCCTGCTGCGGCTATTCGCTCTGGTTCTGATTATTTAGTGATTGGTCGCCCAATCACTCAAGCTGAAAATCCAGCAGAAGTGCTTCGTTCAATTAATGCATCAATTGAGTAATATGACTGAGAGTACTTTAGTTTATTCTACCGAAGTGGGGCGAATTAAAGAGCAAAAGCAGCCGGTACACCGCCCTAAAGGTGATGGTGTGGTTCGCATCCAAAAACAGACCAGTGGTCGAAAAGGTGCGGGCGTCTCAGTGATTACTGGGCTAGATTTATCCGATGATGAATTAAAAAAATTAGCCGCTGAACTAAAAAAACGTTGTGGTTGTGGTGGTTCAGTTAAAGACGGCAATATTGAGATTCAAGGCGAAAAACGCGATTTACTTAAACAACTTTTAGAACAAAAAGGGTTTAAAGTAAAATTAGCCGGTGGTTAAGATAAGACAAAAAATCCATCTTCAATTGAAGATGGATTTTTTCATAATTAGCCTTCCATAAAGTTTGGTTGGTAAGCAAAGAACATTGCACCTAAGAAACTTAACAAGGCAAATGCTAAAAATGCACTGTTTGGATTGACTGCTTTACGACTAAAATATTTAGCCGAGAAGAAGATATAAAGCACAAGCATGATGATTTTCATGACAAGCCAGCTTTGTAACTGATAGCCGAACAAGAAAAACATCGATAAACCGCTTGCAATTAAAAGTGTATCAACTAAGTGCGGTAAAATTTTTAGCAGTTTAATTGCTCGCCAATCTTTCCCACTTAATTGCATTCCTCCACGGATTATTAATAATCCTAAACTTAAAAATGCACAAACAATATGCAAATAAACTAACATAATCACTCCAGATGTAAAAAGGAAAGTGCGGTCAAAAGTGACCGCACTTTAATTTCTTATTTTGCAATACGCTTATATTTAATACGATGTGGTTGTGTTGCGGCCTCACCTAAGGTTTTCTTTTTCCACTCTTCGTAGTCAGAGAAGTTACCTTCATAGAAAGTCACTTTACCTTCATCACCGTAATCTAAGATATGAGTCGCAATACGGTCTAAGAACCAACGGTCATGGGATATCACCATGGCACAGCCTGGGAATTCTAAGATCGCATTTTCTAACGCACGTAAAGTCTCAACGTCTAAGTCATTGGTCGGTTCGTCCAATAACAGCACGTTACCGCCACGTTGTAGAAGTTTCGCTAAATGTAAACGACCACGTTCACCACCTGATAATTCGCCCACACGTTTTTGTTGATCTACGCCTTTGAAGTTAAAGCGCCCAACATAGGCACGGCTTGGAATTTCAAAGTTACCAATAGTAAGAACATCTTGTCCGTTAGACACTTCTTCCCAAACGGTTTTTTTGTCATCCATTGAATCACGGAATTGATCCACAGAAGCAAGTACAACAGTTTCACCCATCGTAATTGAGCCACTATCTGGTTGTTCTTGACCTGAAAGCATACGGAATAGGGTCGATTTACCCGCACCATTTGGCCCAATAATACCCACGATAGCCCCTTTTGGAATGCTAAATGATAAATTATCAATTAAAGTGCGGTCGCCATAAGATTTGGTTAAGTTCTGAACTTCAATCACTTTATCACCTAAACGTGGGCCAGGTGGAATAAAGAGCTCGTTGGTCTCATTACGTTTTTGGTATTCGCCAGAGTTCAATTCATCGAAACGCGCCATACGTGCTTTGCTTTTCGCTTGACGACCTTTAGGATTTTGGCGAACCCATTCTAACTCTTTCGCAATGGATTTTTGGCGCGCATTTTCAGCGGCTTGTTCTTGCTCTAAACGTTTCTCTTTTTGCTCTAACCAAGAAGAGTAGTTACCTTCCCAAGGAATACCTTCACCACGGTCGAGCTCTAAGATCCAACCTGCTACGTTATCTAAGAAGTAACGGTCGTGGGTAATCGCCACAACAGTACCTTCGTAGTCATGTAAGAAGCGCTCTAACCATGCCACAGATTCTGCATCTAAGTGGTTGGTTGGTTCGTCTAATAAGAGCATGTCTGGTTTTTCGAGTAATAAGCGACAAAGCGCTACACGACGACGCTCACCACCAGATAAATGTTCGATTTTGGCATCCCAATCCGGTAAACGTAATGCATCTGCCGCACGTTCTAATTGGTTATCTAAATTATGGCCATCGTGTGCTTGAATAATCGCTTCAAGATTCGCTTGCTCCGCCGCGAGTTTATCGAAATCCGCATCAGGATCGGCATAAAGCGCATAGACTTCATCTAAACGAGTCAGTGCATTTTTTACTTCAGAAACCGCTTCTTCTACCGCTTCACGCACAGTTTGTTGAGGATCAAGTTTTGGTTCCTGTGGAAGATAACCGATCTTAATACCCGGTTGTGGACGCGCTTCACCTTCGAACTCTTTATCCACGCCCGCCATAATGCGTAAAAGGGTTGATTTACCCGCACCATTTAAGCCGAGCACCCCAATTTTGGCACCAGGGAAGAAGCTTAAAGAAATATCTTTCAAAATATGACGCTTCGGTGGCACCACTTTGCCGACACGGTGCATCGTATATACAAATTGCGTTGACATAATTCTCTCGATGTTATGAATAAAAGTGCGGTTATTTTACTTGATGTTTAGGGAATAAGCTATTTGAAAGGCAAAAAAAACCACCCATACAGGGTGGTAGGAAAGTAGTTTAGCTATATTTATGATTATTTTATTTAGGAACTTTATGAATATCAAGCAATCACTTGACGAAACAAATAGTACATAAATTTCAGTTATAAGGGAAATGCGAATGAATCATTTTTTGATAAAAATCAATAAAATCATAGGATTTTTTACTTTTAGACTGATTTTTATTCGATTTTGATTGGGAACTGCTTGTGATAAAATCTGTCTATTCAATCATTTAGCCACTCTTTTTTCTTATTTATGTTTAAAAAATTACCTTTTGGATTATTGCTGATTTCGCCTTTTTCAGCGCTAGCGCATCCCCACGCATTCATTGATATGCAAACGAAACCCTTAGTGAAAGATAATCAATTAATTGGTTTCTCAACGCAGTGGTTACTTGATGAAGCCAGTTCTTCAGCTGTCCTGTATGATGTGAAGCAGGCAAAAGGGGATAAGGCTGCCCAACAGAAATTAGTTGATGAAGTCATGGCGAACGTTGTGAATGAACATTACTTTAGTTATGTCTTTGACAAAGAAAATCATAAAATTAAATACACAAAACACCCTGAAAATTACGGTATGCGTGTGAAAGGGAATGAGGTGGAATATTATTTTGATTTTCTTTTAGCTCAGCCACAGGCCTTGCAAAATAATGAATTTACGCTGATGACTTATGACCGCACTTATTATGTGGCTATGCGGTATGCAGAAACTGGCAAAAGAGCGGTTGATTTTTCATCACTTCCTGCAAACTGCAAAGGCGAGGTGCTTGAACCTAATGTTGATGAAAAAATTCAATCTTACGCATCATCATTGGATAAATCGCAAAAAAATGAAGATGATTCTCTTGGTGTATTGTTTGCACAGAAAGTAAAAATTAAGTGTGAATAAAAATGAAGTTAAAACTGACCGCACTTTTTATTGGTTTATTAGCGATTATCTTCGCATTGTTACCTTGGTTGTTTGTGCAAGTTGCTGATTGGCAAAAAGCCTTTAATCAGCTGATTTCTGAAAATCTACACCAGATTCAAGCACATTCATCAACGGCAGGATTGTGGTTGATTTTTGCCGCCTTTTCTTATGGTGTATTACATGCATTAGGGCCTGGGCATGGCAAATTTATTATTGCTAGTTATCTTTTTTCTACTCACGAAAGCCAACTTAAGACCAGCGTACGCTTAAGCTTGCTTTCCTCTCTCATGCAAGGTTTTGTCGCCGTTGCTGCAACCTCCATTGTGGTGGTGATACTTAATCTTTCCTCTAAATATTTTAAACTTAGCCAGTTATGGCTGGAACGTAGCGCTCTAATTTTATTAGTGTTGTTAGGGATTTATTGGATTGCTCAAGGTCTGAAAGGCTTAAAGAAAAAACAATCTTTTCGTATTACATCGATCCAATCATTACCAAAACAGATTGGAACAGCTTCGCCTTTTCGATATGAGCAAGGAAAAGTAAGCCAAACACAGTGTAGCTGTGGACATCAACATCTACCCAATGATCAACAGCTTAAGCAATCAGGTGATTTAAAATCTCAGCTCTTAGTGATTTTGACTATTGGTATGCGACCGTGTAGTGGCGCTATTTTTGTGCTATTTCTCGCTTATATGCTGGATCTTTATTGGTGGGGAATTGTAGCTACGTTTGCCATGTCTCTGGGCACAGGATTAATGCTTTCACTTTTTGCTGCGTTAGTACGCTATGCGAGAAATGTCGCAACGCGATTAGGCCATTGGTACGGTTTAACTGGTTCTAATCAAAAAGGTGAGGCCATGATCAAATGCATTGCGGGCGCAATTATGATCTTTTTTGCACTAAGCTTGTTATATGGCACGATGGAGGCAGTAACAGGTGGCGCAGTCTTGTTTGGAGGGTAAAGAAAAGGGCAGCGTTTGCTGCCCATTTATTTGAAAATAGATTATTCAACCCAAGTGACGATTTCTTCAATTGGTCTACGAGATTTTTTGGTAATGTCTCTCGCGCGATAACCAAATGTTGCAGCCACGGATACGCCCCATTCATTTGGATCAAAGAGCCCTTCAGTGGCTAAAACTTCATTCATTTTATCGTAGTTAAAGCCTTCAATCGGGCAAGAATCAACATCGATAGCGGCGGCACCAGTTAGCATATTGGCTAATGCAATGTAGGTTTGTTTGCTTGTCCAGTCAAATAATGCACGCTCGCTTTCTGCGGTTTTCATTTCGACTTCTTGTAAGCCTTTATATTTTGCCAAGGCTTTTTCCAACTGCTCACCTTGTAAACCTTTACGTTCTGCTACATCACGGAAGAAAGGCGTGTCATAGCGTGCATTTTTCTTCGCAAGAATGATCACTAAATGGCTACAATCATCTAATTGATATTGCATACCCCAGCTAAAAGGTTTGAGTTTATCGCGTAATGCTTTATTTTGAATAACTAAGAACTTCCATGGCTCAGAGCCGACAGAGCTTGGTGATAAACGAGCAAATTCTAAAATTGCCGCGAAATCTTCTTGGCTAATTTTTTTATTCGGATCGTAATAACGCGTGGAACAGCGATTTTCGAATACCTGAAGCATTTGTTCGCGTGTAATTTGACTCATGTTTTCTTCCTCTTAACATTATCTAATTTGTGATCTTTTGACCGCACTTTAGCGCTCTTTCCAATATCCAATCCACTCTTTGAGTAATTGCATATTTTTCGTAATCGCGCCACCTTGTGGAATAAAATGCATCATATTGAGTCCATAACTATCAGGCGTAATGCCTTCACCTACACTTGCAGGTAACACATCAAAACCTTGTTGTTGGAATAATAATTTTGCACGTTGCATATGCCATTCATTGGTGACTAAAATAATTTTGTGAATACCTTCTTTTTCCAATATTTGTTTGGTGAAAAGCGCATTTTCTTTAGTAGTAAGTGCTTTAGGTTCAATCCATTTAGTTGGCACATTAAAGAAGTTTTGGAGTTCTTCGGCGGCGATTTTGGCCTCAATAGCGCCTGTTGGACTCGCCCCTGTAATTAATAGTGGCAAGTGTGTTTCTTTTTGTAAGAAAGCGGCATAACGTAAGCGTTCAAGTTGAATAGCAGTTGAAGCTAATGGCGCATAAAGTTCTTTGCTATCACGCAAGCCACCACCCAGCAAAACGATCGCTTGAGCTTGTTGATAATCTTGTAGTGTTAAATGATCTTCAGTAATGAGGCTGTCTTTAAGTACTTGTGCGGTGTAAGGGATACTTAAAAGATAGAGTAGAGAGAAACCAAGTGCGGTCGAAATTCGGCTTAATTTTTTGAAATTGAATTTAGCTAGAATAAGAGACAGCCCCCACAAAATTAAAATATTAAATGGGGGAAGAATCATGGCTGTAATCAGTTTTTTCAATTCAAACATTATTTATCCAATTCAACAAAATCTAGTTCTTTGGTCCATAATTTGGCATAGCTACTATTTTTGCCATAAGAGTTATCGCAAACACGATTTGGAATTTCTAACAAGCAAGAGAAAATATGACCATGTAAGCGAGTTGTGGTGACTTTATCATTCGCTAAGAATACTTGTGCAACACGTTTTACAATACGTTGAGTATAGGCATACCAGAATTGATGGCAAAGATCTTTCAGCCAATCCAGACTAAATTTATTGGCCATTTTACTCATTCGCCAGCTTAATGCTAAAACCACATCATCTTCTGTTGAAAGAATATCTTTCCAGTCTTTTACATTACTGTTAGCAGGCAATTGCGCTAAGATATTTTTTTCTACATCACTTGCTTCAATGTCTTTACGCAAGAAATAAAGTTGTTCACCCGTTGTGCCTTGCTTGGTTTCCATCGTGCCATAAAGCTGATGTGCCATGTCTGGTGATAAATAAACATGATCAGAAAATTGAGCAAATAGATTCGCTGTTCTTTCGTCACGCGCCAATAAATGGCAATCACTGTGGCTACGGAAAAGTTCGGCTGATTTTTGCAGATTTTCTTCGTGTTTAAAATAAGCAGTTTGTGGCAACACAATAATTCGATTATTCGGGAAATTCGTCACCATTTCTTCACGGATCTTTTGGTGCTGCGGATAAAGATCACCAAAGTTACCACCACCATGTAAAAGGATGGTAGTGTTTGGTGTGATTTTCGCTTTGACTTCTTCAAGATCTAAATCATATTCGCAACGTTTTAAGGTCACGTTAATGTGGTGATCTTTAAAAAATTGCTCGGTTCCGTGATAAATCAGCAAATCGCCCACGTTCAAATGAAGTGGGTAGTCGAAATAAAATACGTCGTTTTTATCTTTGATCAGTTCGACAATAGGATTCAGTTTGTTTTTTAAATCAATAAGGAGTTGATTCATTTTTTTACTCTTTTCTTTAAATAGCTAAACAAGAAATTTTTTTCTGCTGTGTTTAATCCGAAGATTAAAATAACACAGATTAATACCATTTCTAAAATGATGGATTGTCCAATAAATTCCAATAAAGAATAGCTGCGGGTGGTATCTGATATATAGATGATACCTAATAGCAGGCCAAACACCACGCCGACATTCACTAAATATGAGACAAATTCTTTGTGGTTAAATTTAATTTTTTTATTAATAAAATATAATCGATAGATTTGTGAGATGACCATCGTACTAAATTTACCCACAAAGGCAAATACTGGATTATAACCTAGTGTGAACAAATAATAAGCCAATGGCACTGTGCAAAGATCGATTAACGCAACGATGATATTGTATTGTTTTACGGTAGATGTGCCAATGGCTAATGCACTCATCCAAAATGCGCCAGCCATTGCACTGATCAATAAGCAAGCAATAATAGCTTGTACAAGTTGTTCAGTATATTGCGGAAGATGATCACCTAGCCAAAATGTCAATAAGGTATGGGTGAAATACAATACAGGTGCCGAGAGAATCGCCATTAAGTAAAGTGAATATTTTGAAATACCAAGAATCAATTGGCGATTGCGATCGTAATCTTTTGCCGCATAAGACTGAACCAACTGTGGATTAGCTGCCATTTGGAAATTATTTACAAAGCTGTAAACGGCACCTTCTACTTGTGTCGCAATGGCAACAGCAGCATTGACCGCTACGCCAAAGAATAAGTTAGACACCATATTTAAGCCTTGTGTTGACCCCACATAAGCAACTTGTCCCATGAGCATCCAACCGGAAAAACTCACCATTTCTTTGGTTTTGCTTAAATCTTTATATAAACGGAAACGCGCAGCCTCTTTGAAATAATATTTAGTGAATAACACATAAAGAGAGAGCACGATTAAACTGACTGAAAGCAATAAGCAGCTATAAGTAACCAACTTATCGTAATGTGTGATATGACTTAAGATAAAGACAGAAGTCAGTTTTAAGATGGTTTCACCTAATCCCAACCAAGCATAGAATCCCATTTTCTCATGGGCAACAATCATGGCATTGAATGGCACTTTGATGATTTCAACAAGAGCAATAATTAATGCTAATTGGTAAACGATATTTGCGGCTTGCAAGCGTTCAGCGGGGATCACCAATTTGTGATTTAAAAACCATAAACCGACGGTTTCGGCTAACACGAATACGATAAAAATAATGAGTAGGTGATTTAAGATGCTAATATTAAAGACTTTATTGACACGTTGAATGTCATTCGAGGCTTTTTCTACGTTAATAAAACGCTGAGTGGTGGCAGTCATTGTGCCATTAAAAAAGGAAAATAAGACCACCACACCCATCACAATGTTATAGATGCCAAAATCTTCTACACCCAATACCTGTAATACCACACGAGAGATATACAGCATAGCCCCCATATTGAAGAGCATGCGGATGTAAAGAAACAGTGTATTTTTAGCAATGGTTTTATTTGACATTGTGAAAATGGAATTAGAAAAATTGAGGGAATTATAGGGGGGATTGGGGTGTGTAGCAAGCATTGTGCAAGTTCTAGGTAGTTGTATAGGACGACCAAAAAGAAAAGGCTAAATATAATTTAGCCTTTTGTTATTTATACGATGCAGACTGCCAAATCCAATTGTTTGTTATGGAATTGATGTAATGTACCACGATGGCCGACACTTAGAATGATCATATTGGGTAACCGCTCTTTAATCGTTTTATAAAGTATATACTCTGTTGGCTCATCAAGTGCTGATGTTGTTTCATCTAAAAAGACTACTTCAGGCTTCGTCAGTAAAATCCGAATAAATGCCACACGCTGCAATTCACCCGGTGACAAAGTCGCTTGCCAATCGTTATCTATATCAAGACTATGAAGATATTTATCCAAACAACAATCCGCGAGTGTTTTTTCCAATTCAGGATGATAAGGATCAATATCTGGATAGCAAATCGCTTCACGTAACGTGCCTTGTGGCATATAAGGACGTTGCGGTAAGAATAAACTGGTCACACAAGGATGTTCTACCAGACCTACTGTCTCAAAAGGATAAATTCCGGCCATCGCTTTTAATAGAGATGTTTTCCCTGTGCCAGATGGACCTTGAATTAATAAAGCATCACCATTTTTTAGTTCAATATTTAAGTTATTAAGCAACAATCTGCCTTGCTCGTCTTTAATACCAAAGTTTGACAATGCAACACGGTTAGAACATTTCATGGGTTGATGAATCTCTGAATGATCTAATTCATCCAACTTAGTCATAAAACCATAAAGACGATTTAAACGTGCTTGGTAGAGCGTAAATTCTTCATAGAACAAACGGAAGAAGGAAAGTGCGGTCATTAATCGGTTAAATGCTTGCACAGTTTGGTGCATATCGCCCAGTTTGATTTGTCCAGTGAAAAAACGAGGCGCTTGCAGCATTAACGGTAAGAGTTTTGCAACGCGCGTGACACTTCCATTAAAGCCGTCTAACCCCAGCATTCTCAATACAATTGCCCAACGGTTATGAATAATTTCGGCAAATTTGTTTTTCAGTAAATGTTGTTCTTGCTGTTCACCTTGATAGAATGCAATACTTTCCGCATTATCTCGCACTCGAATTAAAGAATAACGGTAGTCACCATTGAGTTTTTCTTTATTGAAGTTCAGCTTGATCAAAGGGTGACCAATCCATACAGACATTAATGTTGCCAGGATAATAAAGGCATAAATAAAGAAAACGACGCCTTTTTCGATATTCAAACCGAAAAGACTTAATATTCCAGAAAGTGACCAAAGAATGATGGTGAATTCAATGGTAGTCAGAATAGAATTAATCATACCGCGCACAATTTTTACAGTACTACTGATAAATTCACGTGCATCTTGTTCAATACGTTGATCAATATTATCGGGCAGATCTTTTTCGTATTTGAGGCGATAGTATTTTTTATTTTCTAACCATCGTTTAACAAGGACTTTATTCAAGTTTTCCAACCAACGGATTTCAAATACTTGTTGCAAGAAATAATCGGCGATGGAGTGGATAACTTGTACCAATACTAAGAGGGCATTCAGTTTTGCAAAGAACCAAAACTTATCCGCATCTAATTCCTGCATTGAGCTATAAAGCCCGTTATAGAAAAAAGAGTTGAGTACGCTGAAACGCACTTCTAACAAAATCATGGTAAACAACACCAGTAGCATAACGATGATTTTGATGCTGTTACGGCGATTAATTGAAGGAGATGCAATATGCCAAAACTTTTGACCAAATGAGGTTTGTTTTAATGCTATCATCATCATGCTAAAGCATAAAACTACCCAGAAAAGTGCGGTCAAAATCCAGCTTAAACTTGAGTTAAGTTCAGTTTGCCAATTCATTGATTATCCATAAAGTAAAAAACGAAAAAAGGGCGAAATGATTCGCCCTCGTATTGTGCGCTCAATTAAAACTCAACTTTCGTGTTGAAGATAAATTCACGTCCATAACCTAATGCAACAGGGATTAACGTGTTTGTTGCGTTACCAGAGGTAGATGGATAGTAAGTTTTATCTGTTAAGTTTTTACCGTTAAGTTGGAAGGATACTTTCTTGCCAGAGATTTTTGTATCGTAAGCAATAAAGGCATCATATACCACGGCATGAGGTAATTTGTATGCTTTTGTGTAATCACTGTTATAAGCATACCAAGAACCTAAATAACGAGCACCACCACCAACACGGATGTTACCAAAATCAAATTCACCTACGTTATAAGCTAAGAATAGAGAAGCTTGATGTTTTGGTACACCTGAAAGTTGTTGATTTACCGCATCAGGATAACGCTCGTTTTCAAGTGATTTTACTTTGGTGTAGGTATAGTTAGCTGCTACGCTTAGACTATCCGTAATTTGACCATTAAGATCAAATTCCACACCACGAGAACGTTGTTTGCCGACGATATTCAATTGCGCATTTGAACCAGAACCAACGGATTCAGCCACATTACGTTTGCTGATATTGAATAATGCAAGTGTCGCATTGAAACCTGAGTTTTCATATTTTGCACCAATTTCGAACGATTTGCCTTGTTCAGGTTTTAAATCTCCGCTCACAGGTGTTGCCACACTCATTTGTGGACGGAAAGACTCAGAGTAATTTGCAAAGCTCGCAATATGTGGCGTAAATTTATATACGGCACCTAATTGATACAATAATTTACCATCGTGCTGATCGGTATTACCAGTTTTCGTGCCATTCAAGCCGTGACGCCCTGCAAATTGGTCAAAGTATTCATAACGTAAGCCACCCGTCATGATAAAGTTATCTGTAAAGTAGGCGGTATCTTGAATATAAACACCAACAGTTTTGAGATAGTTATATTGATAGGCGTTGCCATTACCATTTTTATGTTCCGCAACAGGATTGGTGTAGATTGGATTATCAATATTAATATCCGAATTTGTAATACCTTTGTTATAAATCGGTCCAAGATCACGAATATTACGCATTGCATCAATACCGGCTACAAAGCGGTTAGCAATATCACCAATACCAAATTCACCGACAATATTTAATGTGCCACTATGAACACGCTGGTCACCTTGTTGCTGTTCAATCTCTCGGCGTACATGACGCGCACTTAATTCAGGAGAGGTAATCTTGCCTTTTTTATTTTTAACTGCAGGAATGGCAACATCTGTGACGTTAATATTTGTAATACGAGCTTGATTATAGAAATATTTATAACGAGCATAGCTGTAACCCGCATTTAATTTCCAACCATCACTTAATTTGTGTTCAATTTTGAAATCAATGTTATCGGTTTTTGCCGTGGTTTCATTATTTGGTTCATCTAAACGACGCGATACAGGAATATCCGGTAATGCATTGGTTGCCGTTAAAAGATTTGTACCACGATCAAATGGCTCAAGAATATCTTTGTGTTCATAAGAAAGAAGCACTTTAGTTTTATCATTTTCCCAAGAAAGAGAAGGGGCGTAAGTCGTATTTTTCACTTTGCCAAAATTACGCCAGTAATCTTTTTCTTGTTTGTCATAGATAAAGCGGTAAGCAAAACCATTTCCTAAGCCTCCAGTAAAATCTAATTGGGTTCCCCACAGGCTATGATTACCTAAGGTTCCACCAACGACATAACGTGGTGTTTGTTGTGGTTTTTTAGTAATGATATTAACTACACCACCTGGATCTTGAATACCATAAAGTACAGATGCAGGTCCTTTTAAAACTTCAACAGTTTCAGTTGTCGCGCTAAAGTTTTTAGCTGGGCCGGCTTGTAAACCGTTACGCATAATTGAGTTGTCACGGTTTCCACCAAAACCACGTTTTTGAATAGAGTCAAACATACCACCTAACGTATTCGCTTGACTCACACCACTGACGTTATAAAGCGCATCAATGAGTGATTCAGGTTTGCGATCGTCTAGTAGTTTGGTCGAAAGAATATTTACTGTGTTTGGTGTGTCGAATACAGGCACTTCAGCTTTTGATACAACTGATGTCCCTGTCGTTTGATAACCATTTTGTTTAATTCCCGTATCTTGAACGTTAATTTGCTCAAGCGTCTCGGTGTTTGTATCTACGGTTTGCTCAGTTTCTGCAAACGTAGAAATGGAAAAACTGGTTAAAAGTGCGGTTGAAATAAGGCTTAATTTAAAATTCATAATCGCTTCCCAATAGATAATAAAGAGCCTAAAGTATAGCGAAAACGTTTTCGTCAATCAATACAAATTATTTTCATTTTTATGTATGCTTTATTCAGAAAAGATTCATTCAAATTAAGCGGGGGATAAAAAGAAAAATCCCAAGCTAAAAAGCTTGGGATTGTAATGTAATTTGACGAATTATAGTTTTATTAAAATCAGATATATATAATAATTTTCTCCATGATTTTAACGTTTTGATGCAAAGATTTAAGGTTCAGATATTATTGGGTATGAGTTGATTATGCTAATGTTACGGTTTTTTTAGGTAAGTAAGGATATGAAAAATAATATTGGTGACATCATAAATTTTATGTAAAAGAAAATATAATGACAGTTATAGAATGAGAGTATGGCTATAAATAATAATTTCTGTAGTTTTAACCTTTTTGCTAGCAGAGTAGTTTAATGTATATTCACCTTGGCGGTATTGCTGATAAATTTCTTTGATATTTGGGTGATTATCATAAGAAACAACCCAGGGGGTTTTTATATTACTCAATTTTTCTTGAATAGATAGATGATCTTGGTGTTGGTAAAAGTTTCTATAAAGCCCACGCCCTTTTTCATAGTATGGGGGGTCTAAATAGATAAGTGAATTTGCGGGAATTTCATCGTCAAGTTTTGGTAGCCAAGTTCCAGTATCAAAATTAGTAACATGGATTTTATTTGCCATATTACCAATTCTTTCAATACGCTTAATTAAATCAGGTTTATTAAAGCGACAATCTAACTTGTAGGTACCAGTTTGCCCCAATCCACCAATAACTCCTGCTTTAAGAATTCCAGAACGGTTAGTTCGATTAAGAAAAAATGTTGCAAATCCTCTCTCTAATTCTGTAGCATTTACTTCTTCTGTAAGAATTGCTTTTTGATTGTGCCATTCTTCAATGGTAACTTTTGTATCGTTAACTAAGCGGATAAAATCTTCTGTTTCTTCAGTAATAGCTTTCCAAAAATGATAGATGGCCAAATCCAAATCATTTATGTGAATATCAGTGCAGTATCCGCTAAATAGCAAATCTAAAGCAACACCGGCTCCACCAGCATAGGGTTCTATGTAGTGTCCATTAAGATTGTTCTTCTCTATAATGTGTTTAATTACGGGAGCAAATTTAGATTTGCCACCTGGATAGCGAAGGGGAGTGTTTTTCATAAAATACCCTAAAATTTTAGGTTTATATTTAATTAACTGGTCTTTTTACAGGCCAATTGTCCGGATTGATGTTATGAAAATCTGCAACTTTATGGAATAGAATTTGCAAGTTTTTCCTAAATTTTTTAAAGCTATTATCTTCCCAATTTTGAATAATCCAATCTTTTAGTATAAATTTGAAAAATAAGGCAATATCGTTAGATTGATTTCCATTTGGCAATTTACCATTAAAAAACTCTTTTTGTTGCTCTCTCAATGGTTTTCTAGTGCTATCTGGAGGAAGTTTTTCAAAAGTATCTCGAATAAGATTTTTAGCTATGCAGGATAGATTATCTAATGCCCATTCATACGTAAAACCATAATTAGAAATATAGTTATTATTCCAAAAGCGATTTCCATCTTCATTATCTAAAAGGTATTTAAGGTGTTTAAATGCAATTTGTTCAGGATTATCACCGCCGGGTAAAGAAATAATATGGTGAGATAGATCTTCTGATGGCTTATCTCCATCAAGAATACAAATAGCTTTTAAAGTTGTTGATGTCAGCTCCTCGTCTTTAAACATTGATTTTAAATTATCTGCACCAGCACTCATAGTTGAAAAATGAAATTTAGAAAATACGCTAGCGAAATCCCTATCTTTTTCTGTAAAATGCTCAAAAATTAGTTTAGTCAATTCTCTTGCTTCATTATCCTCTGTAAAAATAGGTATTTTTTTATTTTCATATAAATTTTGACTGGTTTCAGTATTAAGATTCATTCTCACCTTATAGATATCTGGATCAGTCATTAATGTAATAGAGTTTGCTGCTCCTTTTTTTAAATAAGTGACATTGATGTCTTCTTTAAAGGCTGCTTCTAATAAATATAGGCTATGGGTTGTTGAAAATACTTGTATATTGTATTTTTTAGAATATTCATTTATTTTTTTAAGTAGTTTAAATTGTAGGGATGGATGCAGTGTTGCATCAATTTCATCAATTAGCAAGTAACTCATTTTATATGCAGGATTGCTACATGATTCAAAGTGATATTTTAGACTGACTAAAGCGGTAAGCATAATCATAATATTATCTTCACCAGCAGAGATCGTGTTGGAGTCAATTCCATCAATATTAGAGTTGAAATTTAATCTATGTTTAATATTATTGTTATTTTCAATTATTGGCTGCGTAATTTGGATATTAGTTAGCTCTTCGTATAGCGAAACTAGCTCTTTTTGATATGCTTCAGGTAAATTTTTTTTAACTTTAGTAACTACATCAGACAACTCTCCGATAGGAACAATACGGGAAAGACCTAAATAGATCACCATTCCAAATGGGAGACTTTGTTTTTGTCCTCGAGCATAATTTAAGATAAGTCTGAATCGATTTTTAAATACCTCAGCATCTTTCTCTTCTTTTGAATTATGGCGGCGGAAAGCATAAATTTCATTATCAAGTTGAATTTTAAATAATGCCCCCTCAGTGCCTTTTGCAGGATCGTTATAAGTTTTATCCCCTTTTGTAAGGTTCTCAACTTTAGGGTTTGTGTACTTGTTGATTGTACGAATTATATTTAAAGCTTCCGAGTTGACTCCAGTAGTTGTTCGTTTAAAACCTTGGAAGGTATTTCCAATAATGTGCAGAATAGAGCTCTTACAAGTGCCATTAGTGCCGGAAATAAGATTAACACCTTGGTTAAAGGGTAACTGTAAATTTTTTAATTTTCTATAATGAGTAATATCGATATTTTTAA
Source organism: uncultured Haemophilus sp. (assembly GCA_902461185.1). Lineage (GTDB taxonomy): Bacteria > Pseudomonadota > Gammaproteobacteria > Enterobacterales > Pasteurellaceae > Haemophilus_D. Next base: position 52,595 of record CABPXD010000007.1, on the reverse strand, counting down.
TCATATGATTGCCCTTAAAATTGTAAATAATTTTAATTGTTTATTGTGGCACGCTAAGTATTCCAATGTTACTATCTTCGTGATAGCTAAAAATAAACTAGTATCATCACCTGGTAAGACTATACAAAAATAGTTAAAAGTTAGCAACATTCAGTTTTAAAGATTAGGTGAAATCCTAAGGGCGAGATGTTTAATTTATTGGTTTTAAATGAAGTATATAAAAAAGCCAGTAGAAATTTACTGGCTTCAATAAATGGTGCACTAGCTGAACCCGAATTGGTTTGTATTATGTTGATTTTAAATGTTTATTTTTTAAAGTTTAAAATCTTGTTACTAAGCTTGTTACTAAAACTCAAATTCACTACAAATTTACGATAGTTTCTGATGCCATAATACCACTAATAAGCCGCGTGTTAGAAATTTTATAGAAAAACTGTTCACCTTGTTCACCAATCCTTAAAACTCTTTATTTATTATATAGTTATATTCTTTTCTATTGTTCACCAACTATTCACCATTGTTCACCTTTGTTCACTAAACAAAAAAAGATATCTCAATACAGAATATTTAATACTTGGCTGTTCAAAAAACAAGCAATCAAATAACTTTAACTTACCGTATTTAAACGTATCTAAACTATTGAAATTTAAGGTATTTACTTATGTCTTTATATGTTTATAGTGTTGTATTGGCTCATTGTGAGCCGTCTAAATTTAGGCTTTTAGAATATACAAGGAATATAAATCATGTTTAAAAAATTAATTGAGTTACGCCAACAAAAGGCGGGAAAAGTAGCAGAAATGCGCTCAATGCTTGAAAAAGCAGAAAAAGAAAATCGATCATTAAATGAATCTGAATCGGTGGAATTTGAAAAGCTAAAAGATTTAAGCAAGCAGATTAGTGCAGAAATCAGTAAATATGAAACTGTAACAGATGAAGAACGTAGCCTTGAAGGCAATGTTAGTCCTGTAGAGCAACGTAGTGCTAAACAATTTTCAAATGATGAACTGCGCCATTATGTTAAAACTGGTGAACTTCGCAATTTAACTACGGCTAACGGTGAAGATGGCGGCTATTCGGTTATCCCACAGTTAGACAAAGATGTAATGAAACGCTTAACAGACGATAGCGTAATGCGCCAACTTTGTAACGTAGTACGCTTACCGGTTGGAGCGAAAGAATACAAAAAATTAGTATCGGCTGGCGGTGCAGCAGTAGAACACGGAACAGAAGGCACAGCACGCAATGGCACAGCAAGCCCGAAACTTCATGAAGTAACAATCGCTTTAAATTCAATCTATGCTTATCCTAAGACTACACAAGAAATCTTAGACTTCTCAAGCATTGATGTTTTAGGTTGGCTAACTGATGAAATTTCTGAAACCTTCACAGAAACAGAAGAAACAGATTTAACTTCCGGTGATGGTAACAAGAAATCAAAAGGCTTCTTAACCTACCAACGCACAACCGAAGATGACAAAGTACGCCAATTCGGCAAACTTCAAAAAATTGAAGTAGCAGGCGTAGCGAAGATTGATGCAGATACTTTAATCGATGCATTCTATACACTTCATAGCAAATACCGTAAAAATGCGGTTTGGGTGATGTCATCAACGATTGCAGCAGCATTACAAAAACTTAAAAACAAAAACGGCGATTATATCTGGCGCGATGGTTTAACAGCCGATGCCCCAGCAACATTATTAGGTCGTCCAGTCCACTTCTTAGAAACAATGCCGACAGGTGGAGCCAATAAAGCAGTAATTGCCTTCGGTGACTTCAAACGCGGATATTTCATTGTAGATCACGAAACAGGCGTGCGAACCCGTCCGGACAATTTAACTGAGCCAGGATTCTACAAAGTACACACCGATAAATATTTAGGTGGTGGCGTAGTAGATTCAAACGCAATTAAAGTGATTGAAACAACAGCATAAATCATAGAGGGGCGAAAGCCCCTTTTTTTGCTTAATAGGTGAAATATGAATAAAGAATTTGAAATCCGCTCCGCAACACTTTCAGCCGATGAAGAAAATCAAAAGCTAGTCGGTTATGTAGTGAAATGGAATAGCCCTTCGCAAGTGCTTTATTGTGATTTTGTAGAATCCTTTGCGCCAAAAGCTTTTAGTGACAGCCTGGCTAGTGGCGAAGATGTGCGCGCACTCTTTGAACATGACCACAGTAAGCTACTAGGTCGAACAAGTTCGGGAACATTAAAGCTAGAAGAGGATTCTATAGGTTTACGCTTTGAACTAACCCCACCTGATACAACGACAGGAAAAGATTTATTAGTTAGTGTTTCCCGTGGTGATATTACTGGGATGTCTTTCGGATTCCGAGCGATGGAAGAAGAATGGAAATTTGATGTGGAACCTTATCAAAGAACAGTGATTAAAGCGGAGCTATTTGAAGTTACTGTAACAAGTATTCCAGCTTATCCGGAAAGCAGTGTTGAAATCGCTAAGCGTTCGATGGTGGCTGCTAAAGAAAAAACGCAAAATAAATCTACCGCACTTTTAAGCAAGTGGGTTGATGTAATGGGGGCGTAATATGTGGAATCCTTTTAGACGAAAAGAAAAACGCAGCGAGCCAATCACTATTGATGAATTTATCTCTTACATGGGCATAAATAATACAGGTGCGGGCGAATATGTCAGCCCACAAACTGCAGAGGCTCTACCAGCGGTTATGAACGCCGTAACAGTGATTGCCGAATCGGTAGCATCTATGCCTTGTTATCTGTACGCACTGAAAGAAGATGGGCGAGAAAGAATCTACCGTCATCCGGTTGAATACCTTTTAAATGAAATGCCTAACCGAAACCAAACACCTTACCAGTTCAAATATACGATGATGCGCCATTGTTTGCTAACTGGTAATGCTTACGCAGTGATTGAGTGGAATAACAAGGGTGAACCTGTAAGCCTTACACCTTACCAGCCGAGCGCAGTAAATATCTTCCGAAAAGTAACAGGCGAACATATTTACCAGGTAACGGACTTAAACGGAGTTACTAGAAACTATCTTCAAGATGAAATGTTACACCTACGCCATAGTTCCCTTGATGGATTTATGGGGCGTTCACCTGTGACAGTTTGCCGTGAAACGATTGGACTAGGTTTAGCACAACAACGACACGGCGCATCAATTATGAAAAACGGATTGATGGCAAGCGGACTAATCTCAACGGCTGAATGGTTAGACGATGCGAAAGCACAGAAAGCAGTGAAAGCCTTAGAGCGTTACAAAGGCGCGAAGAACGCTGGCAAAACACCAATCCTTGAAGGCTCAATGGAATACAAACAATTAGGCATGACAAACCAAGATGCCGAATGGTTACAAAGTCGAACCTTCACAATTTCCGATATAGCCCGAATTTACAACATAAGCCCGATTTTCCTACAAGATTATTCCAATAGTAGTTATGCGAATTTCAGTGAGGCTAGTAGAGCGTTCTTATCACAAACCTTGCGCCCATGGCTAACTAACTTTGAACAACAGCTTAAAGATGCCTTAATGATTGACTTAACGAGCAGTAGCAAGAAACGGCACTTAATCGAGTTTGACACAAGCGACTTACTCCGCACCAGTCAAAACGAACGTTTCAATAGCTATGATGTGGCGATTAAAGCGGGCGTAATGTCACCTAACGAAGTGCGCAGACGTGAAGGCTTACCGCCTTATGCTGGCGGTGATGAATTTAGCCAAGCATGGAAACAAACCGTAGAAGTTAAGCGTGGTGATAGCGTAAACGAAAACGAGGTGAACGATGCCTAGAATGATTAGAGCCGGTAAATATAACAAGGTAATTACCTTACAAAAAAGGGATTATGACAAAGAGCGAAAAAGTGGTTATGGCTCATCAAGACCTTTTTGGAAGAAATTTGCCGAAGTAAGAGCAAGTGTAGAACCATTACAAGGTAGAGAGTATTTTAGCGGCCCATTTCAAATGGGGGAAAACATTGTGAGAGTTAGAATTCGTTACATTGAGGGCGTTACCAGGAAAATGCGTATTAGATACGGAAACCGTGTATTTGATATTTATTCGGTGATTGACAGCATGGAGTCACACAGAGAATTACAGCTAATGTGTAAAGAGGGTGAGGCTTACAAAGGTGGTGATGATTATGTCGAGTATTAATTTAACGATTGATGAAATCAAAGCGCACTTAAATCTTGATCATGATTTAGATGATGAGTTACTGGAAGCCTATAAGGTAGCCACATTGGAAGTATGCCAAAAGCATATTGGTAAAACCTTTGGGGAAGAAGAAACGGAAAAGACCATACCTTTTACCCCGGCGATTAAGATTGGTTGCTTAATGTATATCGCCTATCTCTACACGAACCGCGAAGCAGTCACAGACTTAGCCAACCTTAAACCGGCACCTATGACGATTTCCGCATTGTGGGAAGTGTATAGAGAACCGTGCGCTTACTAAGGATTTAGTAACGAATGCCATACCAACCATTAAGACGTTGTAGCTATCCCGGATGTAGAAACAAAGTAAAGTCCGGTAGATGTGAGGAGCACAAGCCAAAAGACACACGCCCAAACAGTAGCGCACGCGGTTACGACCATAAGTGGAGCAAATACCGCGAGCAATACTTAAAGCATCATCCCCTTTGTGTGATGTGCTTAGAGCAAGGCAAATATACTCCGGCAACAGTGATAGACCATATCAAGCCGGTAGAGAACGGGCAAGCCGATCCGTTGTTTTGGGTAGCAAGCAATCATCAGCCTTTATGTCGTGATTGTCACAGCTATAAAACACGAGTGATAGACCAACGCGGATTTGGTGCGAAGAAGTGAACCGTTTCGATAACGAAACAACTGAATTATGGTGATATATCCACAGTTGAGTTGTGGCCATATGACCATAACTGAGCTAACCAACCCAAATTTGGTTTGGTATAAATTTTGAACAAAATCCAACTTTGGACTTTGCTTTAAATTAAATGATTACAAAAAGACAATTTGAACAGGTGGGGGGAGTTTTTGAAAGAAAGTGGCAAGCCTAAAGAACCGCCCCCCTATACAAATTTTTACGCAAGGTAATTTTTTTGAAAATAAGGAAATACAATGACAACAAAAAACAAGAAAAAAACGCATAATCCACCGAGTTTTTTAGATCCAATCGCTAAAGCGGTATGGAAAGAACGAATTCCGCAACTTCTTGAACGTGGTGATATTCAAGATGCGGACTTAATTCACCTGGAATTATATTGCGTGAATTATTCTCTTTTTCGTGCTGCAGTTGAGGATATTCATAAAAACGGCTTTTCAATAGTAAATAGCCAAGGTACGCAATCAAGAAACCCCGCACTGTCAGCGAAAGCAGATGCTGAAAAAGTGATGGTGAAAATGTCCTCGCTTTTAGGCTTTGACCCAGTAAGTCGCAGAAAAAATCCGGTTGAAGTTGAAACTACAGATATGTTTGATCAAGTGCTTACAATGTAGGTGAAAATGGTGATTTGGCATGAGTATGCGGGAAAAGTTCAATCTGGAGAAATAGTAGCTTGTAAAAAAATAAAACAAGCTGTAGCACGCTATTTTAATGATTTAGCAAACCCCGCTTATTTCTTTGATGAAGGTGTGGTAAATAAGTTTTTGGCTTTCTCTAAATTATGCCCACACGTTAAAGGGCATTTGCGCGGTGAACCTATTATTCTTTCTGATTGGCAAGTGTTTCTATTTGCTAACCTATTAGGCTTTAAACGGAAAGATACTGGATTGAGAAAATATCGTTCTGCTTATGTTCAAGTGGCACGAAAAAATGCTAAATCGACAGTAGCGGCAGTACTGGCTAATTGGTTTTTATTGGTAGAAGGTGGGCAACAAGATATTTATACTGCAGCCGTTAGCCGAGATCAAGCTAGGATTGTTTTTGATGATGCTCGTCAAATGTGCTTACTTTCAGCTCCATTGAAAAAGCGCCTTAATATTCAACAACACAAGCTAATTAATCCGAAGAACAATAGCATTATGCGACCGCTTGCCGCTAAATCCTCAACCATTGAGGGAACAAACCCTAGTTTAGCGATTGTTGATGAATATCACCTACACGCAGACAACAGCGTATATAGCGCGTTAGAGCTAGGGCAAGGCGCACGCCCTGAAGGTTTACTCTTTGCTATTACAACAGCCGGAAGTAACGTTATTTCAGCCTGTAAACAGCATTATGATTATTGCGCTCAAATCCTTGAAGGGAATGAGCAGAACGACAGCTTATTTGTGTTGATTTTTGAGTTAGATGAAGAAAACGAAATCGACAACCAGGAGAACTGGATAAAAGCAAATCCGAATATAGGTAAATCCATTCCTTACCTTGATTTTGAGAACACAATCAAGAAGGCTAGGGGGATTCCGTCCGAATGGGTAGAAATGCTAACTAAGCGCTTTAATGTATGGTGTCAAGGCTCTACGCCGTGGCTAGGTGATGGAAACTGGGCGCAATGCGAACGGCAGTACACGGAAAGCGATTTACTTCATCAAGATTGCTATTTAGGGCTAGATTTATCAAGTACCAACGACTTAACAAGCCTTTGTTATACATTCCCACACGGAAACAAAGTGCGCTTGCTTACACGGCACTACATTCCCGAATTTCAGCTTAACAACGTGGCAAATAAAAACCGCGCAATGTATCGAAACTGGGTGCGCCAAGGGTGGCTAATTGCCACAGAGGGCGACTGTATCGACTATGACAAAATCCGTGATGATATTCTCAAAGATGCGGAAAACTTTAATATCAAAATGACAGGCTTTGATGTATGGAACGCAACCCATTTACGAACACAATTACAAGCGGCGGGGCTTGAAGTAGAGCCATTCCCGCAAACATACCAACGATTTAGCCCAGTGGCAAAAAGTGCGGAAGTTTTAATAAACAGACAGATGATAGAACACAACGGCGATCCGGTGCTTACCTGGGCGTTATCCAATGTGGTGATGGAAACCGATGCCAACGCCAACATAAAGCCAAACAAGAAGAAGGCCGCAAACAAAATCGATCCGGCAGTAGCTTTCTTGATGTCATTCGGCACCTATCAACTTGAATATGGCGATCTGATTTTTGAGTTATCAGAAGAACACAAACAGGCATTGGAACAATTTAATGGTATTGATTTATAACTACAGAGGGAAACTATGGCAGTTCAAATAAAAGGCTTGAGAGAACTTGAGCAAAACTTAAAAAAACTAAATAAGGATATAAACAAAGTCGCTGCAAAAGCAATCAGAAAAGGACTAAATAGCGCGGCCAAATCGATTGAAAAAACAATCAAGCCGAATGTTCCAACATTAAAGAGTAGCACTAATTTCCGACAAAAAGGAACAATTAAAAACAACGTTCGACATAAAACAAGGGTAGCCAAAGATGGCTTAAGTGGTATCACTGCAATTCGAGTTATGCGAACAAACGGCCGTAGAATGGCAAAAATTGGGGAAAATACGCGAGATAAATCAGATCCGTTTTACTGGTGGATGGTTGAATATGGCACAGTAAAAATGAAAGGTCGCCATTATATGGAAAAAGGCTTTAAATCTGGTGAGGCACAAGCACTGAAGATTGCAAAAGAAGTTGCAGAAGAAGAATTTAAAAAAGCGTTCAAATAATAGAAAAGCCCGACATTTCACAATGTTGGGCTATTTTGTCTAAAAACTTACATGCAGGACGCGATTAGGCACTTGTAGATCGCAGCTCCTTAAAGTTTGCGGCAAACTTCCGAAAAAGTAAGCCGCTCACGTTTAGATACTTTGAAAATATTTCTAAATTCAAAGCGAGACTATTATAAAACTTTTCTGATGAACAAAAAATAGCCGTAGCTTAACGCATCTAAACTTTGATAAAATAGAGCAAGAAATAAACAGAGAAACGAGGGGGAAAGTATGATTAAATCCGTTTTATCCGCATTTGGTTCATTTGTATTTTCTGCTTTAGATTTTTTGTTATTTTTAGCCATATTGCTTTTTGTTGGCTTGTTGGTTTTCATCTTTTGGCCAATATTAAAATGGCCTTTACTGGCTTTTCTAATAGGTGCTATCGCCTTCTTTTGTTATCTAATATACAAGATAAAAGAGAAACCAAAACCGCTAGAACAAGACGAAACATTATCCAGCTGGGCAGAACAGGAATTGCAACGCCCTATCATTCAACGAATTCTACAAAAACAAGAGGAAAATAAACCGTTCATTAGCGGAACAATAACACATATTGGAAATGACGGAAAAGAAACTCGATTAGGCAATATCACTATAAATATAAAAAACAGGGAATAATATGGAAAATAAGGAATATCTACTAAGTTTTTTTGTAATAGATAATAATGGGAATGAAATTGATAGCAACATTATATCCATAGAAGCATTAGATGAAAGAGATGCTAGAACTAAATCTATGATATTTCTACAAAAAAGATATAAAGGAAATCGATTGGAAATAGAATCTATTACATTAGCTGAATAACCAAATAAAGCGCATCTAGGCTGATCCCAGAAAGCAAGAAACCTTATCTTGTTGATGCGCTCCTACCAATAAGGGCAAATGCGAAAGGGGCGTTTATGAATGATAATTTATTTGATATTCTTCTTAATGCATTAAAAAAAATAGAAGATGAAACTAATTTAAGCCAAGATGATGTAACAAAAGGTTTTAAAAAATTATTTCCTCTCATAGAAAGTATAGGAAATGATGAGGGAGATGTTCTAGATAGTATTATTTATGAAGGGTTAAATAGTGATGATATAAAGGATGTTATTTTTTATTATTTAGACTGTTTAGAAAAAATTCTTTTGAAATCAATAAATATGAAAGACCTATTTATGATTAATGATCTGAAATTTATCCTTACTGATAAAGATGAGTTCGAAAATGAGTTATCCAGTCGCACTGAAATAGATACTAGAAATATAAGATTATTTTTAATTATAAAAACTCTTTTAAAAGCAAAAATTAATGAATTATATTCCTATTCAAATGTCACCCCTAAAGCTGAAAGAATAGCAAAAGGAAAAACTCCAAAAGCCAAGAAACTAGATCAAATTAAGGCCGAAGAATGGGTTAAAGAGGTGTGGAAAAAACATCCAGATGTTACACAAGGGCAAATGGCAATAGATGTTAAGGATGCTTTAGATCTACGTCAAACAATTAAAACTATAACTGGATGGATTAAACCTTTAGACCCACAAAAAGGAAAGAGAAAAAGAAAACCTAAAAATTACTAACCATAAGTAACTTATTTACTGAAATAAGCTACTTCTCGCCATTATTCCACTTCTAAAAATAGGTTCTAATACCTCTCGTAACGTTACGTATCAAATCGGGCTATTAATTAGCCGCGTGTAATTAAATTTATGAGAGGTGTTTTATGACCAAAATTCAAAACTTAAATCAAAACCAAAAACTAATCTCCGGTGAAACCGCTTGCCATATTGTTGGCTTTGGTCGCACCAAACTAAATGAGCTTGTAAAAGCTAAAAAATTCCCTCAACCAATCCGCTTTTCACAAAACTTTGTCCGCTGGGATTTAGAAGAAGTGAATCAATGGATTGAAGAACAAAAAGCCGCGCGCGCTTAATGGGGGAAATATGGCGACAAGATTAATGACAATCGCTAAAGAACTTATTTTAAAACCGAAAACAGGTATTAGTGAGAAAGAAAGTTATTTCAACGTTCATTTCCTCAATGCTCGTAATGAGGTAAGCGAAATTCAGCGAATTCTTGATATTGAATTGAATAAAGCTCGTGAGATTTCAGAAGCAGGGAGACACTACACCCGATACACCGTAAAAGATGGCGATCAGATACGCAAAATCGCCAACCTTTACAACGAAAAACTACGCTATCAGCAAGAAAAACGGAATCGTTGTTTAGATATTCCATTTTTCACTGAAAGCAATATTCAACATTCAATTAATTTATTAGGAGGTATCCAATGAATCTTCAGGAAAAATTTGAGCAGGAATATAAAACTGCTCCATTGACTATCACACAGAAATTAGTTTATCCGCATTTCATCATAAATTACTCAGAAGAATTTGATTTGTTTTATTCAATATTTAACTTGGATAAAAACAATACTTTCTGTGATGAGGTTGGCACTGAAGCACTAGATGCTTTGTTATCCGGCATCGCAATTAAACAAAGTACTTGCGAAGTTCCGCTATTAGTGACTAAACAGGATTTAGATTTGATTTACTCGTTAGAGACTTCAAACCCGATTATTAATCTTGATGAGCAATATCAAACATTACAGTAAAACAAAAGCCCACGTTAGCGCGCGGGCTTATATCATGGAGTTCAATCATGAATATAATTTATGTAAATTATAAACAATGTGAAAATAATTACAATAAATTTCACTTTACAAAGTGCAGTCAAATTTGCGACTATGTCTACGCCTTAGCAAAATCTAAGGCCAGCCGTGGAAAGCTGAACTATCTAACTTTGGCGAACGACAGCACGCCATTAGACCGTGCTTTTTTTGTTCGTAACATTCGCACACCTAAAGAATATGCGGATTTTGTTTTACATATAAATCCGATCATTCTCTCAATGGTAGAGCGTAATAAGCCGTCTATGACGGGCTGTCTTCCAAAGTTGGCAGTTTTCCACCTTGTTACGTTCTACCGCCCGACCGTGGAAAGTCTAGCGGTAGTTCCTGAAAATCTAACTTTGGAACTTACGCAAATGTATCAATTCATCTTCGCGGCTATTCGCCGTACTGATTTATCAAATCACCTTCAAAAAATCCGTATTACCGCTGATAACGAACGCAACGCACGCGCTAAGCTTGCCCGCGAGTTCGTCTTAGTGCTTGCTGGAAGAATCAATCTTCAATCAGACCGCACTTTATCGGCAAATACTTTCCCTTCAATCTCTTTCGCGGAGGTGGCTCATGCTTAGTTATGATGCTATTCAAATAGCTCTTCAAGATGTTGTTAATAGTAACGATGTAAGTGAACAGACCTTAGAGAAAATTCGCACAGAAAGCGAATGTCTTTGTGAATCTATCGAATATGGCTTAATGGAATTGGGCGATATGATAAGTCGTTTAGGTTTCTTTGCTGAGAGTGAGCAAACCTTTGATCGCCACGCGATGAGTAATGACAATGTAAAACATATTGGAGCATTAATTCAGGCTAACGCTTATTTTCTTAATACCTTACGAGAAACTGCTATTCAAGCAACTTATCATCTCAATGGTGGAGATAAGGGGGCGAAATGATGAGTAACACGAAATTCCCTTACACCCTTGTTTTTACCTATGACAACGGCGATCAATTCACTGCGGGTCAATATTGTTCACTTAGAGACGTACTACAAGCCAAAATCAGAACAAAAGCTGAGATTGGCGAAAAAGATATTACCGGCAGACGTTTAGAAACTATCACAGTTTTAACGGAGGGCGAAGATGAAACCAACTAACCCAATAGCACAGCTTGAGCAATGGAAGAAAAACAATGAGCAAGGAAAAATAAATCAGTTTGTGAATGAAATGAACCAATCCAAAATTGGTTCGGTTAAAGGTAACAAGCTCAATATTGAGCCGGTTAAAAGTGCGGTTAAACTCAAATTTGAGGAAAACCAGAATGCAAATTTACATTCTGTAGAAAATACGCAAGGAAACGAGCACAGCGCACCTAAAGCCAAATACCAAGGCAAACTATCATTCAACCCGTTAGTGTTTGAATATACTCAGATTTCTCGCCAATTTAAGCTAATTCATGACAGCAACCGGAAATGCCTTGAAGTTTATCCAGACGAGTTTCATCACAAAGTGAAATTCCGTAATGAACTAGCTGATTTAGTAGGGAAGTTAAAAGCTGGCTCAAAGTTACTTAATGAAATGGCTAAGTCGCAAGGCGTGGAAATTAAAGATAAGTACGGAGCGCTAAAGGGATTTAATCAAGCAAATAACTACTTAATCCATAAGTTTGTTGAAGTGATAGAGCAGATTGAGCAGTTACAAGTTGAAAATATTGAAAAACAAAAATTAATCGTTAGCGAGGGCAAATAAGATGGATATGAATCAAAAACTAGATTATTCAAAACTAACTCCTATTGAGTTAAAAGCGATCGCAATTAGTTATCAGAATATGAAAAAAGATGAAGGTGAAGCATTTAACTCATCTTTCCCTTATATGACTAGTGCGATAGAAGTATTAGCAGAGCAGTTATTTGATTATCCTGCTGACAATATTGAGGAGTTAAAAACTCTTCACGATGAATTATTAGCGGCAAATAAGCATTTATTACAATTAGCTCCAGTTCCACCCTCTTTAAATCCAGAGAAAATAGTATCAGAACTAACAAACGACCAAATTGTTGATAGATTATTAAAAATTAGCCTGGTTAATTCATTAGTTGAAACGCTCTCATATTTTCAAAATATTGTGTTAATGCGCATCAGTGATATTGAAAACGGAGTGATTAAAGGGGTGAATAATGGCTCGATTAATTAATGCTCCGCACCTTGCGGATCAACCGCATGAACCTTATTCCGATTTATTTGTGCTAGCTGGCTCTAAAGCATGGAAAGCATGGGATGACGGAAAAGGTGAAGAATGGCTCTTATTATGTTCGTTGGTGGATGGTCTAGAAAGTAATCAGAAACCAGTTATTCTAGGCAAGGATCAATTAAGCAAAATTTCTTCAACGCGTATAGCTAAAGAAGATCAGCAGTTAGTGAAGATTGCTCAATATGGCGAATTAAAACAGGAGGAAATCACCGCAATTTGTCAGAATTTAGCAAAAAACACTTCGGCTAGAGAGGTGAAACTCATTGATGCGGCCGCGCAAGTGAAAGAGGATTTAAGCTCTTACATTCAACGCTTGCGAACCGATAAAAAGACCGCTGATTTAGCAACGCAATTAGCTCCGCCCGAAAAGCTGAAAGAAAATGACGGAGTAAATAAGAAAGCGCGAGCCTTGACGAAGTGGCTAAATATGGATTTAGCATTAAACCCAAAAGACCGAGAATTATATCGCTATGACGGCATAAGCTGGCAGTTAGTAGATAAATTTGAGTTCTTAGATAATGCAGTAGCTTTCTTTGATGAACAGGACTTCAATTATAGTGCGCGCTCAATAGAAAGCATCATTGATACAATCAAAATCCAATCCCCAAAAATGGGAACACAGGCGCAAGAATTGATTGCTTTCAATAACGGCACTTTAAACCGCACTACGTTAGAGTTCTTGCCCCATTATCGGGAAAACTGGCTAATGTCTTATATTCCGCATGAATATCTAAATTCAGCGCAAAATACGCCATATTTTGATAAATGGTTAGAGTTCGTAAGCGGTGGTAAAGAAAACAAAAAGAACGCTATTCTAGCGGCTTTATACGCAGTTTTAACTAATCGTAACGACTGGCAATTATTCTTTGAAGTAACAGGCGATGGCGGTAGTGGTAAATCTGTTTTTGCTAATATTGCCACGTTATTAGCTGGTGAGCAGAACACAGAAAGCGGGCGATTAATAGATTTAGATGAACCGCGCGGGCGAGAAAATTTTGTAGGCAAGACTTTGCTAATTTGCCCTGAACAATCGCGTTATGGTGGTGATGGTGGTGGATTGAAAAGTATTACAGGTGGCGACCCTGTGAATATTGACCCAAAACACCGCACTAAATTTAAAGCTGTTATTTCGGCAGTAGTCTTAATTGTTAATAATGAGGCGACTAGATTTACAGAGCGTAGCGGTGGGATTGAGCGAAGAAGGGTGATCTTTCACTTTGACAAAGTAGTACCTGAAAACGAGCGAGATCCTAATTTCATGGATAAGATTGAGGGGGAAGTAGGGGGTATAATTTACAAACTAATACATACCTTTGAACAGCCTGAAACCGCTAAGGCCGCTTTAAAAGAGCAACAAACAAGTGATGAGGCTTTAGAAATAAAAAGCGAATCTGACCATATCACCGAATTTTGCGGCTACTTTTATACTACGGCACAGAATGACGGTTTGTATATAGGAAATGCTAATCTAGGTGGTAAGGCAAGAACGCATCTTTATCCAGCATACTTAGCATTTACGGCTGCGAGTGGAATTTCAAATACTCTTACATTGAGAAACTTTTCAAATTCATTAAAGCAAGGATTTGCGCAGCATAAAAATAAATTTGAGTTCTTCAAAGTTAAAGGAAAATTTGGATATCGCTCCAATGTTCACTTCAAAAACTATGAAGAGTTCCAAAATGAGTTCAATTCATAAACCAGGAAAAGGGGGCGAAAGCCCCTTTTTTTATGCTTTTCTCTTAAAAGGTGAACAATTAGGGTGAACAATAATGTTCACCTATTCACCCATAACTATATGAAATAAAAGGTTAAATTGACAAGGTGAACAGGTGAACCAATTTTTGTAATATTTTTTACACGCCGCTAATTCACACGCTTTCTTTTTCGCATCGCTCCACAAAATCACTCCATAATTGCATCACAGGGCGGCGGAGTTCTACATAATCGTAACGGTTATATGCCTGACTTGTTTTATTCCCAATGCTATGAGCAAGACAACTTTCAGCAATACGGAAATCAACTTGCTGATCTTCTAAAAACGTTCTAGCTATCGATCTCAATCCGTGAGCATCTTGAATCCCTTTGTAACCTATTTTTCTCAATGCGTTAGCTATTAGTTCTTTACTAGCTGATTGGTTAGGTTTGTGATAGTGAGAAAATACGAATTTGTCATCACCTGTTATAGGTTTCAATTCTTTCAGAATATCCATCATTAAAGATGAAAGCGGAACAATGTGCGGAAATGCCCCTTGTCTTGTTTTTTTCATTTTTTCGGCTGGGATAGTCCATAACTTTTTATCAAAATCAATTTCAGACCATTCAACAGAAACCGCCTCAGCCGGACGAACCATTGAAAGTAATTGCCATCGGAACAAAACCTTTGTTAGATGATCTCTACTTGAATTTTTGAAGTCTTGTAATAGTTTCGGTAGTTCTTCCGGTTTGATTGCCGGGTGATGTTTTTGAGACTCTTTATGGTAAGCATCAGATGCTTTCAAGCAAGAATTAAACGAAATAAATCCTATTGTTACCGCATAATTTAAAATCTGATTAGCGAGGTTTAATAAACGGTGCAGCGTATCATTGAAACCTTTTTCATTTAATGGCCGAACAGTTTTAATCAATAAAGGGGAAGTAATCTGATCGATAGGGTAATTCCCAAGAGTAGGGAATAGATAGTTTTCTAATCTTGCCCAATTCTTTTCCATTGTCATTGGCTCAATTTCTTTGCTTCTTTTTTCTTTCCAAAGTAAAGCGACTTTATAGAAAGTATTTTCGTTCTGACCGTTTTTAATTAGTTCTTGTTCTTTTATGTATTCTTGCGGATCGATGCTTTGAGCAAGTAGAGCGCGATATTCTTCTCGTTTTTGGCGAGCTTGCGCAAGTGTTATAGCTGGATAAGTTCCAATAGTAAAAGATGTGCGCTTATTTGTTACTGGGTGATAATAATTAAAAATCCAAGCCTTAGCACCAGTAGGCTTAATGCGTAAAAAAAGACCGTTACCATCACTTAGATTGTATTCTTTATCCTTTGTTTTCGCTTTATCTACTTCGGTATTTGTAAGCGGTTTAGTAACACGAGGCATCATTTTCCCTTAGTTTTAGTAACAAGATTTTTCGAAGTTTATCACCTTGTTACTAAACTTGTTACTAAAAAATGCGGTTAAAGACAATTAAATCTGATTAGTTGCGATAAGTAAAAGGGCTGAAAAGCCTTGAAAACACTGGGAAAAACAAAACCCCGCGAGTGGTTTCGCGGGGCTGTGTTTAGGGTAAATGGTGCGACTAGCTGGACTCGAACCAGTGACCCCCACCATGTCAAGGTGGTGCTCTAACCAACTGAGCTATAGTCGCGTAAAAGATGTGGCAGATGATAAACAGTTTTAATGATGAAAACAAGGGGATTTGTTTTAAGTTAAATTTAGCTGCTAAAAAAATAACCAAAATTTGTTGCAAAAACTCTCAGTGCTTGTTTTGATTTTGCAGTGGTTTAAGCGTATAATGCGCGACGGTTTTTATCTCGGATGAGCCGAAATTAAAAAAGCTTTTTTAAATTGTAACTATTTGTGGAGTTTAGATAATGTCTAAAAAATTAAGAAGAACGAAGATTGTATGTACAATGGGTCCTGCAATAGACCGCGATAACAATCTTGAAAAAATTATCGCAGCAGGCGCTAATGTTGTACGTATGAACTTTTCTCACGGTACACCAGATGATCACATTGGCCGTGCTGAGCGTGTTCGTTCAATCGCGAAAAAATTAGGTAAAACCGTGGCAATTTTAGGTGACTTACAAGGTCCTAAAATTCGTGTTTCTACTTTTAAAGATGGCAAAATTTTCTTAAATGTTGGCGATAAATTTATTCTTGATGCGGAATTACCAAAAGGTGAGGGTAATCAAGAAGCTGTTGGTTTAGACTATAAAACTCTTCCACAAGACGTTGTTCCTGGCGATATTCTTTTATTAGATGACGGCCGTGTGCAATTAAAAGTCCTTTCTACTGATGGTGCAAAAGTATTTACTGAAGTGACAGTTGGTGGTCCATTATCAAACAATAAAGGGATCAATAAATTAGGTGGTGGTTTATCTGCAGATGCATTAACTGAAAAAGATAAAGCAGATATCATCACAGCTGCACGTATCGGTGTAGATTACTTAGCTGTATCTTTCCCTCGTTCAAGTGCAGATTTAAACTATGCGCGTGAATTAGCAAAACAAGCAGGTTTAGACGCGAAAATCGTTGCTAAAGTTGAACGTGCTGAAACGGTTGTTGATGAAGCAGCAATGGATGATATCATCCTTGCTTCTGATGTCATCATGGTTGCGCGTGGTGACTTAGGTGTTGAGATTGGTGACCCAGAATTAGTTGGCGTACAGAAAAAATTAATTCGTCGTTCACGTCAATTAAACCGTGCGGTTATTACTGCAACTCAAATGATGGAGTCAATGATCAGCAACCCAATGCCTACTCGTGCAGAAGTGATGGACGTGGCAAATGCGGTATTGGATGGTACTGACGCGGTAATGCTTTCAGCAGAAACTGCCGCAGGTCAATATCCAGCTGAAACTGTGGCGACAATGGCTCGCGTATGTTTAGGTGCAGAAAAAATGCCAAGCATCAATATTTCTAAACACCGTTTAGATCGTGAGTTCAGAGATATTGAAGAATCTGTAGCGATGTCTGCAATGTACGCTGCAAACCACTTAAGCGGTATTGCAGCAATCATTACCTTAAGCCACTCTGGTCGTACGCCACTATTAATGTCACGTATCAGCTCAGGTTTACCAATCTTTGCACTTTCTCGTGTTCAAGAAACATTAAACCGTTGTGCATTATACCGCGGTGTGACACCAGTTCATTTTGATGGTGAATCTCGTAGCGCTGTGGGTGCAAAAGCAGCGATTAACCTATTAAAAGAAAAAGGTTATTTAGTTTCTGGTGATGTTGTTCTATTAACACAAGGTGATGAGTCAGAAGGTACAACTAACGTTTGTCGTACTTTAACTGTGGAATAATCAACATTCATGAATAAAAAAGAGCGGTGGATTTTTCCACCGTTTTTTTATATCTAAAATATTGAAAATATTGACCGCACTTTTTTCTTAAAACCACCTCGTATTTGCGGTATCATAAGCACAGTTTTTAGTTTAAATTGAAATCCTTATGGCCTCACAAAGACAAATCCAATCACCTGATCAGAAAACTGAACAAGTTAGCATCCCGCCTCATTCCACTGAAGCTGAACAAGCCGTACTTGGCGGCATTATGTTGAGTAATCAACATTGGGATGGTATTGCAGAAAGAGTGATCGCTGAGGATTTTTATACTTTTGCGCATAAAGCAATCTTCCAAACCATGGAAGAATTAATGCGTAATCAAAGCCCGATTGATTTAATCACCCTTGATCAAGCCCTTAAAGCGAAAGGTATTAGCGATTCTGTAGGCGGTTTTGCTTATTTAGCGGATCTTTCTAATAACACGCCAAATGCCATTAATATTTTGGCTTATGCTGAAATCGTACGTGAAAAAGCGATTTTGCGTGAGCTTATTGCTGTGGGAAATCGTATCGCAGAAAACAGCTATTCTCCAAAAGGCAAAGACATCAAAATGGTATTGGATGAAGCCGAGAGAGAAGTGTTTGCTATCGCTGAAAAACGCAGTTCTTCAACTGAAGGGCCACAAAATGTGATCAGCGTGTTGGAAAGTACTATTGCTCGAATTGATACCTTAAGTAAGCTTGAAAATCATAGCGGTGTGACAGGGGTCACAACGGGCTTTGTTGACTTAGATAAGAAAACAGCAGGTTTACAGCCTTCAGACCTCATCATTGTCGCTGCACGTCCTTCTATGGGTAAAACCACGTTTGCGATGAACCTTTGTGAAAATGCCGCCATGGCAAGTGATAAGCCTGTGTTGGTATTTAGTTTAGAGATGCCTGCGGAACAAATCATGATGCGTATGATAGCCTCTCTTGCTCGCGTGGACCAAACCAAAATTCGTACTGGTCAAAATTTGGATGAAACGGAATGGAGCAAAATTGCCAGCGTATTTGGGATGTTTAAGCAAAAAAATAACCTTTATATCGATGATTCTTCAGGTTTAACCCCAACAGAATTACGCTCTCGAGCACGTCGTGTGTACCGTGAAAACAATGGTTTGAGCATGATTATGGTGGATTACCTTCAGTTAATGCGTGCACCGGCATTCTCAGATAACCGAACCTTAGAGATTGCTGAGATTTCACGTTCTTTAAAAGCCTTAGCGAAAGAATTAGAAGTCCCCGTTGTAGCTCTTTCCCAGCTTAACCGTACGTTGGAACAACGTGCAGATAAACGCCCAGTAAACTCGGACTTGCGTGAATCAGGCTCTATTGAGCAGGATGCTGACTTGATCATGTTTATTTATCGTGACGAAGTGTATAACGATAATTCTGAAGATAAAGGTGTTGCTGAAATCATTATCGGTAAACAACGTAACGGTCCGATTGGTCGTGTACGTTTAGCATTTAACGGTCAATTCTCACGCTTTGATAACCTTGCCGAACAGCGTGAATACAGAGATGATTATTAGGCAAGAGATAACGGATTAGAAAAATGAACGTAAAACCGGCAACAGCGAAAATCAGTTCGCTTGCCTTAAAACATAATTTACAAGTTATTAAAGAAAAAGCACCACACAGCAAAATTATTGCCGTGGTAAAAGCAAACGCATATGGTCATGGTGTGGTGTTTGTCTCATCCGCTTTAGAAAGCATGGTGGATTGTTTTGCTGTAGCACGTTTGGAAGAGGCATTATCTTTACGCTCCAACGGTATTATTAAACCGATCTTATTGCTAGAAGGCTTTTTTGATGAAAAAGATCTGCCTATTATTGCAGTAAATAATATTGAGACGGTGGTTCATAACCGTGAACAGCTTGAAGCATTAAAACGAGCTATAGTACCAAGTCCAATTAAAGTCTGGTTAAAAATTGATACCGGTATGCACCGTTTAGGTGTGTCGCTTGATGAAGTGGATTACTTTTATCAAGAGCTGAAAAAACTGCCTCAAATTCAACCGCACTTAGGTTTTGTGAGTCATTTTAGCCGTGCTGATGAGTTAGATTCAGATTACACTCAAGTTCAGCTCGACCGTTTCCTTCAAGCGACAAAAGATAAAGCAGGAGATCGAACCATTGCCGCATCAGGCGGGATTTTATTCTGGCCAGAAGCCCATTTAGATTGTATTCGCCCAGGGATTATTATGTATGGTATTTCACCAACGGATACTGTCAGTGCTGAATTTGGTTTAACTCCCGTGATGAATTTAACGTCATCTTTGCTTTCTGTACGTGAGCATAAAAAAGGGGAGCCTGTTGGCTATGGCGGTATTTGGACCAGTCCGAAAGATACTAAAATTGGCGTGGTTGCCATTGGTTATGGTGATGGATATCCGCGAGATGTGCCAGAAGGTACGCCAGTTTATCTAAATGGTCGAATTGTTCCTATTGTCGGTCGCGTCTCAATGGATATGCTGACGGTGGATTTAGGTCCAGATAGCCAAGATAAAGTCGGTGATGAAGTGATTTTATGGGGTAAGGAATTACCAATTGAAACGGTAGCTAAATACAGTGGTATTTTAAGCTATGAATTGATTACAAAATTAACGCCGCGTGTTATAACAGAATATGTTGATTAATTGTTTTTGCAAGAAAGCAAAAATGTAAAGAATTCAATTTTTTAAAGGAAATATTCATGAAAAACATCAACCCAACCAATACACAAGCTTGGAAAGCACTTGAAGCTCATCAATCTCAGCTGGCTAATACCACGATTGCTGATTTGTTCAAACAAGAACAAAATCGTTTTAACGATTATTCTTTAAGTTTTGAAAATCAAATCTTATTGGATTTTTCAAAAAATAAAATTAACCAAGAAACCCTCAAATTGCTTCGTCAATTAGCCAAAGAGTCTGCATTAGGTGAAGCAATAAATGCTATGTTTACAGGTGAGAAAATTAATCGTACAGAAAATCGAGCCGTATTACATACCGCACTTCGTAACCGTTCAAATACACCTGTCTATGTAGATGGCAAAGATGTGATGCCAGAAGTGAATGCAGTATTAGCGAAAATGAGCGCGTTCTGTGATCGTGTGATTTCAGGTGAGTGGAAAGGTTATACAGGAAAAGCGATTACTGATGTGGTGAATATTGGTATCGGTGGTTCAGACTTAGGCCCTTACATGGTGACTGAAGCGCTTCGTCCTTATAAAAATCACTTGAATATGCACTTCGTTTCAAACGTAGATGGTACACATATCGCTGAAACGTTGAAAAAAGTAAATCCTGAAACCACACTTTTCTTAGTCGCATCTAAAACCTTTACCACACAAGAAACCATGACCAATGCGAATTCTGCACGTGATTGGTTATTGGCGGCAGCGAAAGATAACAGCGCGGTGGCAAAACACTTTGCCGCACTTTCGACCAATGGTAAAGCAGTAGCAGAATTTGGTATTGATACAAACAATATGTTTGAATTCTGGGATTGGGTTGGTGGCCGTTATTCTTTATGGTCTGCAATCGGTCTTTCAATCGCACTTTCAATTGGCTTTGATAATTTTGAAGCACTATTAAGTGGTGCGCATGAAATGGATAGACATTTCCGTACTGCGCCATTAGAAAAAAATATTCCTGCAACATTAGCGTTAGTCGGTTTATGGAATACCAATTTCCTCGGTGCACAAACTGAGGCAATTTTACCTTATGACCAATATTTACACCGTTTTGCGGCTTATTTCCAACAAGGCAATATGGAATCAAACGGTAAATATGTCGATCGTAATGGCGATGTTATCCGTGATTATCAAACTGGCCCAATTATTTGGGGGGAACCGGGTACAAATGGTCAACATGCGTTCTACCAATTGATTCACCAAGGTACGATATTAATCCCTTGTGACTTTATCGCACCGGCACAAAGTCATAACCCATTAGGTGACCATCACAGCAAATTGTTATCAAACTTCTTTGCACAAACTGAAGCACTTGCTTTCGGTAAAACCAAAGAAGAAGTTGAAGCAGAGTTTGTGAAAGCCGGTAAATCGTTGGATGAGGTAAAAGACATTGTGCCATTTAAAGTCTTTACAGGTAACAAACCGACCAACTCTATTTTAGTGCAAAAAATGACACCATTTGTTCTTGGCGCATTAATTGCGATGTATGAACACAAAATTTTTGCACAAGGTGTGATTTTCAATATCTTTAGTTTCGACCAATGGGGCGTGGAATTAGGTAAACAATTAGCGAATCGAATTCTTCCTGAATTGGCAGACAAAGAGAAAGTGACAAGCCATGATAGCTCAACCAATGGATTGATTAACCAATTCAAAGCATGGCGCTAAAATAATGTAAAAAAGTGCGTTCAAAATTGACCGCACTTTTTTATTTTCATTAAACTGATTTGACTTTCCACATACAGCCTACGCTGATAAAAATTAGTGCCACAGCGACATAAAAAACAGAGTTGTAATGCCAAATTTCCGCAATAATACCCGCAATAGGTCCACCAATAATCCAGCTACTTTTTGCTGCATTACTAAATAAGGTGGTGGCCGTACCCATTTTAGTCGGCATTAAGTCTTGGAAATACACCATGCCAATGGTAGCGGTAATACCGATAAAAATCGCATTAAGCATTTGTAACCCGATAAGCTGCCAAGTTTGCTCAGCGAATAATAAACTTGAATAGAAGGCGAGACCTGAAACTAAAGCAATCATCATCAAGCGTTTTTTACTGAAGTATTTGGTGAGATAGCCCGCCAAAATCATCACAGGGATTTCCAATCCCGCAGCAGTTCCCATTAATGTTCCCGCCAGTTCTTTGTTTAAATGTAATTCATTAATCACAAATAATGGCATATTAATGAGATACATGCTGTTACAGGTCCAAAGCAATAGATTAGCGATGAACAAGTAAATCACACTTTTTCTTGGTGGCGTATTGTCTAAAATCTCTTGATTTTTAACCGCACTTTGACGAGGAATTTTCGGCAATAATTTGCTGACGCCTGCACATAGTAAAAAGGCAGAACCTGCCACCAAATACATGTAATCAAAGCCCCAGTTTAACGCAATGAAAAAAGAAAGCGGTGGCCCAACAATCCAAGCCAATGAGATTTGAGTTCGCATAATTGTGGTGAACATCACCGCTTCACGATGACTACTTTCAGCATATTCTCGCGCTAAAGCAAAAGATTGCGGATTAGCGGATGAACCTAGCCCTAATAGCGTGGTACCGATAATAATCAACACATAATAATTTCGACTATAAGCAAAAATGAGACAGCCAAGCACGGCAATCAAACAGCAAACAATCATCACTTTTCGACGGTCATCTTGCTTATCAGAATATTTGGCCAGAATTTGGCTCAAGATAATGCCAATAATGGCATTGACTGAATAGAACAAGCCCACAAAAAAAGGTGAAACTTGAATCTCTTGAGAGAGATATAAACTCAGGGTCGGCGTTTGAAACGCAGATGCAATCCCCGTTAAAAAGGCAATCAATAGAAAATTGAATGCCACAATATTGGATGGCGTTGCGTTTTGTTGTTGAACAAACATAGTCATTAATTTTAATAAAAGAACATAGTTGGAAATAAAAGTGCGGTTAATTTTAACCGCACTTTCATGTTTTATTTTGTTGCGTTAGAACGTTTATCTAATTCAGCTTTGATCTTAGCCATATTTTCTTGCGTGAAGAAATTATCAATATTTTTCCAAACAGAATGATAGCCGTAAGGACCTTGTTGCATTTCACGTTTGGCTTCATTGAGATCCCAATTTTGATAAATCACACGGTAGCTTGCAACAATTAAGCCAGTTCTGTCAGCACCATGATAACAATGCACTAAAACCGCACCATTTTTTTGGTGTTGTTTGATTTGCCACAGAATATCAGCCACTTCATCTGGACTGATTGACCAAGTAAGTAATAGGGTATTAATCAAGTTGATCTTAGTATGACCAAATGCTTGTTTATCATCATTACGGTCAAAAAAGCGTAAATTCACAATTGTGTGAATATTCAACTTATTTAATAATGTTTCAGATTGCGGCTCTAATTGCTCACTACGGTAAAATTTACTATCAATCTGATATAAATTTTCCTGTTCGCTGATTAGCGTTGCCCAATGTTCTGTATTTTTTGGCGGTTCACTTGGTGTTGTCGTACAGGCGACTAATGAAAAAACTGTTAAAGCAAAAAGGACATTTTTGCTCATCTTGTATAAATTGAAATGAGTTTGTTTCATAAAAACCTTTTAAATATATTGAATAGCCGGTAAATAACCGATCATTAAATCTAACGGACGATTGCTGGCTATTGTATTCTCTCTGTTCTCAATGAAAAATCTTGATGTCATGGCTTTTTCACCATGATTCAAGAAAATTTCAATAATCGAGCGATCAAAGAAGATTTCAACCGTCTGCAGATTTTCAATTTCGCAGAAACGTTTTGTATCGAATTTCTCCATTAATTCCGTTTGTTCGCTTTGACTGCGATCTAAGCAGATCAAGCCATTTTCATAAGATAGGCGCAGTGATTGTCCTTTTTCATTTTGGAAGAAGGTTAAGTCAAAGGCTTGGTTATTTGCCTCAAATTTTACATAAGCACGATCTAAATTAGCAATATCCGCTTTTTCATCAAGATGAAGCGCTGAAAGTGCGGTTAGATTTTCGTCTATTTTAGCAATCGGACGTTGATAAATTTTTGTCCCTTCTAAGCGCAATTCTCTTGGCAAGGTTAAAGCAGAATGCCATTTAAATTTATCTGTTGGGTAAGTTAAATCTGGCAAACCAATCCAACCGAAAAGCACAGTATAAGTTTGATTATCTAAGCCACCAAACGTTTGTGGTGCATAGAAATCAAAGCCCTGATCTAATTCGCCGATATATTCTGCTTCAAAGGTTAAATCCGTTAATTTGCCCACTGCATAAGTTGCATGATAATTATTTTGGAATTGATGTGCTTCCCGATCTTTACCTTGTGGCGACCAAATAAACACATCTTTATCACGGAGCTTCAATAGATCAGGGCATTCCCACATAAACACGTTTTTATTATCAAAAGCAGGCAAGGAAAGTTCACCTAATAAGCGAGGCGTATCTTCAAGATTGTCCATTTCAAAAATAATGGCTGTTCCGGTGAGGTTTTCTCGCTGTGCACCGCAGATAAAACGGATTTTGCCGCCTTTAGTTAAATACGGTTTAGGATCGCGAACATGCTCTGTATAACCTTCTGGCGGATTTTCAATTAACGGACGTTTGCTAAGCAACTTCCCGTTAAGATCGAAAATCGCTAAATTTTGATAAGGCACGCGTTGATTATCACTTGGACGACGAGTATTGCCAGTGTAGAACATGGCCAATTTATCACCGACTTTTAAAGCACCACCCGAATAACAGCCGTGAGACTCAAAAAGCTCACAAGGAATCAGATCATCCGCTGATTGGTAATGTTGGAAGTCTTTCGTGATTAAATGCTTCCAATGTTTCATCCCGTGAATTGCATCGAATGGAAACCATTGATAGAACAGATGATATTTCTCTCCATCGAAGATCAAACCATTCGGATCATTCATCAAGCCAGTTGGTGGGGCAATATGAAAGTGCGGTCGAAAATCCTTGTCTTTTTGCACAGTTTCAGTAATTTTTGTGAGTTCACCCGCTTCTGCGGCTAGGATACTTTTGTATTTGCCATTATTGAAAATAATCATAATTTAATCTTATTTGGGTAAAGTATTTTTTAAGCAATCATAGCGTTGATTCATTGCTTCAGCCCATGCTTTTAATGATTTGATGGTTGCATGTTGTGAAGCATGAGTCCAAGCATCGCGGAACAGTAGGAAATCAATTGCACACACGGCATTCAATGTGCCGATATTTAATTCTTCACCAAAACTATCAATGGCTTTTTTTAGTTCAATTAAGCTTCGCTCAGTGCGGTCAAAAATTTGCTGATGACGTTCAAGCCACCATTGCTCTTGTGGACGAAGGTGTTTTTCAGGTGCGACTGAGATTTCATTTTCTAAAATACCATCGGCTAAATAATGTAAACGAAGAATTTCCCAACGTGTCTCGCTGTTTCCATAAAGTGAAGGTTGTGTAGCGAGGTGATCGAGATATTCTGCAATAAGTGAACTATTATAAAGCCATTCGCCATTTTCTTGTTGTAATGCTGGTAAACGTCCAAGAGGATTGTCTAAATTATGGGGGGAATTCTTATCTAAACCACTGGTTGCGAGGAGTAATTCAACATGATCTTGTAATTGATGATATTGCACTACAGCACGAGCTTTTCTAGCATAAGGGCTAGAGTTGGAATACCAAAGTTTCATAAATATCTCCTAAATTATCTTCATAAATAAAAGGTGTGGTTATTCGCAGCTTTGCACGCTAATTCGCTAAAAATGCTGCTAATTGTGTTTGATTTGGTAGAGCAGACATCGCCCCTTTTGCTGTCGTAGCCAGGGCGCCACATGCATTGGCTTGACGGATAATTTGCACAAGCACATCATTTTCCTTCCAGTTTGGATGTTGTGAAAGACCTGCAAGCAGACCACCAACGAAGGCATCACCTGCGCCTGTTGTATCAACCGGTTGTAAGGCTTTTCCAGCAACTACATTTTTTTTACCTTCTAAGTGATAGAGCGCACCATCTTTGCCTAAGGTCACGATAATCAATTTGTCAGGATAAAGTGCGGTCACTTTTTCAAAGGCTTTTTCAAGGCTGTCAGTATTGGTTAAAAGCGTTAATTCTTCTTCAGAAAATTTCAATACGTCAGCCAATGCAACGGCTTCCATGACCACGGTTTTCATTTCTTCTAGGCTAGACCAAAGTGATTCACGTAAATTGGGGTCAAAAGAGAAGAAACCGCCAGCAGCTTTAATGCGACGAATGGCTTCGAAAGTCGCTTCGCGAGATGGATTATTGATTAGCGCGATAGAGCAGCAATGTAGCCATTCACCTTGTTGGAAAGGCGGTAAATCGCTGGCTTGTAAGAATTGATCTGCACTTGGGTTTACCATAAAGGTAAAGCTGCGTTCGCCATTATCTAATCCAACTATAACAGTAGAGGTACGATGTTGCGGATCTAAAATCATATGTTGTGTATTCACATTTTCCGCATTTAAGGTATCTTGCATAAATTGGCCAAGCGGATCATTACCTATGCGACCAATAAAAGCACTTGGGCTGCCTAAACGCGCGACACCAACTGCCACATTTGCAGGCGCACCACCGGCACAGCGTAAATAATGATTTTCACCGTCAGGAATAAGATCGACAACCGCATCACCGGTTACCCAGATTTTTTGGCTCATATATTTTCCTTCTATTGTGGATATCAGTTAAAAAATAACCGCACTTAAAAAGAGCGGTCATTTTCATAGGTGTTTTATGCTATGGTTACGCGTGCGAATTTACGTTTACCGACTTGGTAAACATTCGTACCTTTTGGCGCGTTGGCTTTCATGTCTTCGACTTTTTCACCGTTAATTTTCACACCACCTTGTTTCGCTGAGCGAATTGCTTCAGAAGTAGAAGGAACTAGTCCCGCTTCTTTTAATAAGGTTGCTAAACCAATTTTGCCTTCAAAGGTGAATTTAGGCATTTCATCCGGCATTGCACCTTTTTGGAAACGGTTAATAAATTCTTGCTCAGCTGCCTCTGCCGCCGCTTCATCATGGAAACGCGCGATGATTTCTTTGGCTAATAAAATCTTCACATCACGTGGGTTTTTACCATTTGCTACTTCAGCTTTTAATTCCGCAATTTCAGTGAGTGGACGGAAAGAAAGTAAGTTATACCAATCCCACATTAATTCATCCGAGATCGACATGATTTTACCGAACATATCGCTTGGTGCATCTGTCACGCCGATGTAGTTGCCTAATGATTTAGACATTTTCTTCTCACCGTCTAAACCAACAAGTAATGGAAGCGTAATCGCTACCTGTGGTTTCTGACCGGCTGATTTTTGTAATTCACGACCAACAAGTAAGTTGAATTTTTGGTCTGTACCACCAAGTTCTACGTCTGCTTCTAAAGCAACAGAGTCATGGCCTTGTAATAATGGGTAAATAAATTCATGAATTGCTATAGGTTGATTGTTACCAAAACGTTTTTTGAAGTCATCACGTTCTAGCATACGCGCTACGGTGTAGTTGCTCGCTAAACGGATCATCCCTTCAGTACCCAATTTACCCAACCATTCAGAATTGAATACGATTTTTGTTTTTTGTGGGTCTAGAATTTTGTAAATTTGTTCTTTATAGGTTTCCGCATTGCGAAGCACATCTTCACGGCTAAGTGGTGGGCGAGTAGTATTTTTACCAGATGGGTCACCGACCATACCAGTAAAATCACCGATTAAGAAATAGACTTCGTGGCCTAATTGTTGGAATTGGCGAAGTTTGTTTAATACCACGGTATGCCCTAAGTGAATATCCGGAGCAGTAGGGTCTGCACCAAGTTTAATTTTAAGTGGGCGATTTTCTTTCAGTTTTTCGATTAAATCTGCTTCAGAAAGAATCTCATCAGTACCGCGTTTTAGTTCTGCGAGAACGGTATTAATATCAGTCATTCTATTTCCTAATGTTATTTCAATATTAAAGGCTACATTATAGAGAATATGGCTGAAATGAAAAGATTGAGATGAAAAAAAACGCCTATTTGTGGGGAAATAGGCGTGAAGTTGGAGTGATTATCTATTTGTTTTTGGAATATTTAGATGATAACCATTCTCAAATGTCATGTCAATAGAAAAATGAAAATAATTCTCAATTATTTTTTTAATCGATGTAAGGTACACTTTCCGTAAGAGAAAGTGCGGTCGGAATTCCATCTGAGATTTCAAATTTTCCCGCATAAGCGTAAGCTTCAACGCCCTGTGATTTGGCATCCTTTAAAAGACGATCATATTCAGGATCTATAAACTCAGCGATTTTAAAACGATCGAAGCCATCATGTAATCCAGCAAAGAGAACAACCGCGCGATGTCCTTGTTTTTTCATGGCTAAAAGTTCACGAACATGTTTTTGTCCACGGGTAGTAACCGCATCGGGAAACATGCCTAATGTGCCTTTTACAAAGGTGATGGATTTCACTTCAACATAACAATCTGGCAAGCCTTCACTTTTAAGTAAGAAGTCGATACGGCTATTTTCTTCACCATATTTCACTTCAGGATAAATTTCATCATACATAGCCAGTTCTTTGATTTGTTTATTTTGCAAGGCTTCAAAGACTAACTGGTTGGATCTGTGCGTATTAATGCAAACAAGTTGGTCATTTGCTAATTGAGTTAATTCCCAACTATGTGGATATTTGCGCGTTTGGCTATCAGAATGAGAGTACCAAACGGTATCACCTTTTTCACCACAGCCAGTCATTGCACCAGTGTTTGCACAATGAATAGTGATTACTTCACCATTTGGTAATTCAATATCAGTCAAAAAACGCTTATAGCGGCGAATTAATTTTGCAGATTGTAGAGTGGGGAGTTGCATAGCTTATTCCTTTTGAAAAGAAAGTGCGGTCGAATTTAATGATGAAATTGACCGCACTTTTTTATGAATGTTGAGTAAATATTAAATGATTATTCAATTGCATATTCAATGGTGACGACTAAGCGTGCTTTTTTCTCAATAGTGCTTGTATCGTAGCTACCAGTGTAATCGCTAGAGTCATCCGCATCAGGATTTGGCGCTTGAATGTAGAATGGCCCTTGTGAAGCAGATTTTAACACGCCAACTTTTACATTACTGGTTTTCGCAAATTCTTCAGCACGAACATGGGCATCTTGTGTTGCTTTTGAAATTAATTCACGTTTAATTTGTTCAAGATTTTCTAAATAATAATTAGGTTCACCAAAACTAATGTCTTGATTGTTAGAAACCAATTGGTGAATGTTGGTGAGTGCTTTTTGTAACTTAGTGAGTTCTTTGGTCGAAATTCGGATTGATCTAGATGCATCAAAGCCATTGTCTTTACTTTTGGTTTCACCTTTTTCATTTTCATAATAGTCAGTATGAGTAGATACATCCAATTCAGTGATTTCTCGATTTTCATCAGCAAAACCTTGTGCTTTAAGAAAACGAACCGCTTCATTTAAGTTTTTCTGATTAGCTGCCATGGCATCATTATAAGTTGCTCCCCAACCATTTATGCGGATAACCCATGTGCCTTGTGTTGACGTATAGTGGCTTTCTGCTAATCCCTTAACTGAAATAGAACCGGTTTGACGTAAATTTTTAAATTGATTACCTAGGATAAATGCTGAAGCCATTAATCCGACGGCAAGAATGATGCCAAAAATAGCGAGATAAGATTTTTTGTTGTTCATATAATGTCCGTGATGTGGAATAAATAGGAGGCTTATTATAATGTAATCAATCTTATTGAGTAAATTAATTTATTCATTATCACGCGTATAAAAAATGACTTTAAGAGTTGACCAAATAAATTTAAAAAATCGAAACAGATTCTTTATTTACCATTGACTTTTTTCCATATAGCCCTTACTTTACGAACTGATGTTTCATCAAATTTATTCTTTGTAAAATAAGGAGCTTTTATGCAATCTCGCATTGTGGTTAATTCACAGGACGAATCACTACTTAGCACACACAAAGTGCTACGTAATACCTATTTCTTATTGGGATTAACAATGGCATTTTCGGCAGTTGTTGCTTATATTTCGATGAGCTTAAACTTGCCTTATCCAAATCTTATCGTATTGCTCGTAGGCTTTTACGGTTTACTTTTTGTAACCAACCGTTTAGCAAATAGTGCGTGGGGTATCTTGGCTGCATTCGCGTTCACAGGATTTATGGGCTATACCATTGGGCCAATTTTAAATATCTATGTGGCGAGAGGAATGGAAGATTTAATTATGCTTGCTTTTGCAGGTACGGCCATCGTCTTCTTTGTTTGTTCAGCTTACGTGCTAACAACGAAGAAAGATATGTCTTTCCTTTCTACCGCGATTTTCTCATTATTTATCGTGTTATTGTTAGGGATTGTGGCAAGCTTTTTCTTCCAAATTCCAGCATTAGCGGTAGGGATCAGTGCATTATTTGTGGTGTTCTCAACAATGACAATCCTTTATGAAACTAGCAATATTATTCATGGTGGCGAAACAAACTACATTCGTGCAACGGTGAGTATTTATGTATCAATTTACAACTTATTCATTAGCTTATTAAGATTACTTTCTATCTTCTCAAGCGATGACTAGTCTGTATTAAATTTAAAGACGCTCCTTATTAGGGGCGTTTTTTTGTTTGAACTAATTTTCTGAAGATAAGTCTTAGTGTACAGGTTCGCTAGTTGAACCTATTGATAATAAAACAGGAGTTTTTATGAAATCTTTAAAATCACTTTTAACATTAACATCACTTGCATTAGCGGTGTCAGGTTCTGCATTAGCAACGAATACTTCCGTATTGCCAACAAAAGAAGATGTTGTAACAAATTCAAAATCAATGGTTGAAAGCACAAAAGCTGATATGAAAAATGCAGCAAATGATAAGCTTAAATCAATGACAGATAGTGCAAGTTCAACAAAATCAACTGCATTAGATAAAGTAAAAGAGGCTAAAGAAAAAGCGACACCTGTAAAAGATGCAATGAAAGATAAAGCAACTTCTGCAAAAGATGCGGTAAAAGAGAAAGCATCAGCGTTAAAAGAAAAGGCGACTGAGAGTAATCAATCCTCAATTAAAGATAAAGCTACTGAAAAATTAAATTCAGTTAAAGAGAGTGCAAAAGAGAAAGCGTCTGATGCAAAAACAAAAGCAGCAGATAAAGTAAAAGAAGTGAAAGAAAAAGCGGCTTCTACAAAAGATGCAGCCAAAGAGAAAGTGGCTTCTTCTGCAAAAGTAAACATCAATAAAGCAGATGCTGAAACGTTACAAAAACTTTCAGGTATTGGTGAGAAAAAAGCACAAGCAATCATTGATTACCGTAACAAAGTGGGCAAAATCAAAAGTGCTGCCGAACTTTCAAATATTGATGGTATCGGTGAAGCTACAATTGAAAAAATTACTCCATTCTTAAGTTTCTAAGAAAACTCGGATAAAACAGACCGCACTTTATGTGCGGTTTTTTTATTGAAGTAGATCACAAAATTGTAACAAAGTGTGATTTGAGGATTATTTCTTTTTTTATCCTATGTATAATGAGCGAACAACATCATGTAATACAAGGGGTAGATATGCAGCATTATAATGCCTTTGATGAATGGTTGGCTTCAACCGCTTTAGGTGGGGCGAATCAATCGTATATTGAAGAGTTATACGAAAGTTATTTAGAAGATCCATCATCAGTCGATGAAAGCTGGCGTGCCACATTTGATGCATTGCCAAAAACAACCGCCGCAGAGCAACCACATTCACCAGTGCGTGATTATTTCCGTCGTTTAGCAAGAGAAAATACAACAGAAGCCGTGACGGTTATCGATCCAGAAGCCAGCGCAAAATTAGTCAAAGTCCTCCAATTTATCAATGCTTATCGCTTCCGTGGTCATTTAGAAGCGAAACTAGACCCAATCAATTATTATCGTTGGAAAGTCTCCAGCGTACCTGAATTGGATTACCGTTATCACGGTTTTACCGAGCAGGATCTCAATGAAACCTTCAATATTAATCACTACGTTTATCATCGCGATAACATCAAATTAGGTGATTTAGCTAAAATGCTGAAAGAGACCTATTGTGGCTCAATTGGGCTTGAGTTTATGCATGTTCAAGATATGGATCAGAAAAATTGGCTACAAAGCAAATTAGAAAGCCAATTAAATAAACCGCTCTTTACCAAAGAAGAAAAAATTAACTTATTAAGTGAATTGACCGCTGCAGATGGCTTAGAACGCTATCTCGGGGCGAAATTCCCGGGGGCAAAACGTTTCTCTTTAGAGGGAAGTGATGCCTTTATTCCATTGATGAAAGAAATTATTCGTCATGCGAGCAAACAAGGTGTACAAGATGTCATGTTTGGTATGGCACACCGTGGCCGTTTAAACATGTTAGTTAACGTGCTTGGTAAGAAACCCGAAGATCTTTTTGATGAGTTTGCAGGTAAACATTCAGGCGAGCGTACAGGTGATGTGAAATACCACCAAGGTTTTTCTTCTGACTTCGCAGTCGGTGATCGTCGCGTGCATTTAACCCTTGCATTTAACCCATCCCATTTAGAAATTGTCAGCCCAGTAGTGATTGGTGCGGTACGTTCTCGTCAAACCAAAAAGAATGATACAGAACGTAATCAAGTATTAGCCGTTACGGTTCATGGGGACTCCGCGGTAGCGGGACAAGGTGTTGTACAAGAAACCTTGAATATGTCGAATGCGCGTGGTTATACCGTTGGTGGCACAATCCGTATTGTGATCAATAACCAAATTGGTTTTACCACCTCTAACCCAAATGACACCCGTTCAACAGAATACTGTACTGATATCGCGAAAATGATTCAGGCACCGATTATCCATGTAAACGGTGATGATCCTGAAGCGGTTGCTTTTGCCGCAAGAATGGCGGTGGAATATCGCAACTTATTCAAACGCGATATTTTCATTGATCTGATTTCTTATCGTCGTCATGGTCATAATGAGGCTGATGAACCATTAGCCACTCAACCAATGATGTATAGCATCATCAAAAAACATCCAACGCCACGTAAAGTCTATGCAGATCGTTTAATTGCTGAAAGGGTGATTACCGAAGAAGAAGCCATCGAAATGATGAATCTCTATCGTGATGCCTTAGATAATGGCGATCGTGTAGTGAAAGAATGGCGAGAAATGGATACTGCCCAAATGGACTGGTTGCAATATCTCAACTATGACTGGACATCTCCTTACGAAAGTAAATTCCCACAAGAACGTTTCCAAACTTTAGCGGAGCGTGTCAGTGAATATCCAGAAACCTTACGTGCACATCCTCGTGTCGAAAAAATCTATGCTGATCGCCGTGAAATGGCAAAAGGCGAGAAATTATTTGATTGGGGGATGGCGGAAACTATGGCATACGCCACCTTATTAGATGAAGGTGCTAATGTTCGTTTATCGGGTGAAGATGCGGGACGTGGTACGTTCTTCCATCGCCATGCAGTTGTGCATAATCAAAATGACGGGACAGGCTATGTGCCATTAACACATTTACATGCCAACCAAGGTCGTTTTGAGGTGTGGGATTCAGTATTATCCGAAGAAGCCGTATTGGCTTTTGAATATGGTTATGCCACAACGGATCCAAAAACATTAACTATTTGGGAAGCACAATTTGGTGACTTCGCAAACGGTGCACAAATCGTAATTGACCAATTTATTAGTTCTGGTGAACAAAAATGGGGCAGAATGTGTGGCTTGGTGATGTTATTACCACATGGTTATGAAGGCCAAGGCCCAGAGCACTCATCAGCTCGTTTAGAACGTTATTTACAGCTTTGTGCAGAACAGAATATGCAAGTGTGTATTCCATCTACACCAGCACAGGTTTACCACATGTTACGTCGCCAAGCGATCCGTAAAATGCGTCGTCCATTAATTGGTATTTCACCAAAATCTTTATTACGTCATCCACTTGCCGTCTCAAGTTTGGATGAATTAGTAAATGGCACATTCCAAACTGTCATTGGTGAAATTGATGATATCGATCCAAAACAAGTTAAACGCGTGGTTCTATGCTCAGGTAAAGTGTATTACGACCTCTTAGAAAAACGCCGTGCGAATAATCAAACAGATGTGGCGATTATTCGTATTGAACAGCTTTATCCGTATCCACATGAAGATGTGAAGAAAGCGTTAGAGCCTTATGCCCATGTGACGGATTTTGTGTGGTGTCAAGAAGAGCCACTAAACCAAGGGGCTTGGTATTGCAGTAAACATAACTTTGACAGCTCAATTCCTGAGCATGTGAAGTTAAAATACGCAGGTCGTCCAGCCTCAGCTTCACCAGCGGTAGGTTATATGTCTTTACACACCAAACAGCAAAAACAATTGGTAGAAGATGCGCTGACACTGTAAAAGTGCGGTCGAAATTTCAGTAATTTTTAAGAAAGAATAATTTAAAGGAAAATAAAATGACAATCGAAATTCTTGTTCCAGATTTACCGGAATCCGTTGCGGATGCAACTGTTGCAACATGGCATAAAAAAGTCGGTGAGACGGTAAAACGTGACGAAGTCTTAGTGGAAATCGAAACAGATAAAGTGGTACTTGAAGTGCCAGCTTTAAGCGATGGCGTAGTGGCTGAAATTCTTCAAGAAGAAGGTGCAACCGTAGTAAGTAAACAGCTTTTAGGTAAACTTTCTACTCAACAAGCGGGCGATATTTCATCTGAAACAGTGAAAGACAATGAGCCAACACCAGCAGATCGTCAAAAAGCAGCGATTGAAAATAGTCACAATAATTCAGCGGATCAAGGTCCGGCTATTCGTCGTTTATTAGCTGAACACGATTTAGATGCAGAGAAAATTCAAGGCTCAGGTGTGGGTGGTCGTATTACCCGTGAAGATATTGCACGTGAAGTGGCAAAACGAGATGCACAAAAAGCGAAACAAGATGTGGCGACAGAGCAAAATACGATTAGCACAGTGGCATATAGCTCTCGTTCAGAAAAACGTGTACCAATGACCCGTTTACGTAAACGTATTGCTGAGCGTTTATTGGAAGCAAAAAATACCACAGCAATGCTCACGACATTCAACGAAGTGGATATGCAGCCGATTATGAAATTACGTAAAACATACGGCGAGAAATTTGAAAAACAACATGGTGTACGTTTAGGCTTTATGTCTTTCTACATTAAAGCCGTGGTTGAAGCATTAAAACGTTATCCTGAAGTGAATGCTTCAATTGATGGTGATGACATTGTGTATCACAACTATTTTGATATTAGCATTGCCGTTTCAACCCCGCGTGGTTTAGTGACACCAGTATTACGTAACTGCGACAAACTCAGCATGGCAGATATTGAGAAACAAATTAAATCACTCGCAGAAAAAGGCCGTGATGGTAAATTAACGGTTGAAGATTTAACGGGCGGTAACTTCACCATTACTAATGGCGGCGTATTTGGTTCTTTAATGTCTACACCAATTATAAACCCACCGCAAAGTGCAATTTTAGGCATGCATGCCATCAAAGAACGTCCAGTTGCGGTAGATGGTCAAGTGGTGATTCGTCCTATGATGTATTTAGCCCTATCTTATGACCACCGTTTAATTGATGGTCGTGAATCTGTTGGCTTCTTAGTGGCGATTAGAGACTTATTAGAAGATCCAACTCGTTTATTATTAGAAATTTAAGTATATAGGCTTTTTCTCTTTTCAGGGAAAAAGCCTTTTTTACATTGATGCAAATAAAAGGGCGGGAACAATGCCCGCCTTTCTATAGTTAAAATCCGATCTTTATTTAGCTATTTTGCGTACTAAGATTGCTAAGATAAAGGTAATGATGATAACAGGGAAAGTCAGACCTAAATCGGTTTCCCAACCTTTTGCCATAAGAAAACGATAGAGCACAAAGCCGACAAACCAAACGCCGAGTCCAACACTATCAACTGATTTTCTTACATCATGCTGTTTAAGAACAAAGAAATCAGCGATAAGCACGGCGATCATTGGTGCGAATACTGAACCAATAAAGAACAAGAAATGTTCGTATTCTGTCACTGGTAAGGTTGAGGCTAATATAATGCCCACAATCACGGTAAGTATGGAGATTGGCGTGACTTTTAATTGAGGGAAAATATTGTTTAAACTCATGCCGGTGGAATAGGCGGGAAGTGCAGTGTTAATCATGGTAGAGGTGATGACAATTAATACGCCGATAACACTTACACCAGCAAGCGAAAGAATTTGTGATATTTCAGATTTACCGGTCACTAATGCTGCACCTAAGCCGAGAGCATACATCCAGCAGCTAGTCGCGGTATAAGTCAGCGTTGAAAGTGCGGTCGTTTTAAATGGTGTTTCACTGTTTTTCGTGTGGTCTGATACTACCGGTAACCAAGAAAGTGGCATGACGGCAGCAATTTCAACAGCTGTACCAAATTTGATATTTTGTGCTACATCCATGGCAATGAATGGTTTATTCGCAACTTGAATACTAAGCCACAACATCAGTAAAAACATGGTGACAAGTGAAATACTTTTATAGATACCTAATTTAGTAAAGCCGAGTAGTAGCCAAAGTATGATGAGTATGCCTAAGCCAAGTGTAAGAAATGGGAAGAGTGACGCATCGGGTGTTTGATTCAAGATAGAAATGACGTCAGCGCCCATATAAATCATGACAGCTGTCCATCCCATCAGTTGCATGGCATTGAGTAAAGAAAAAAGTCCAGAACCTTTTTCACCAAATGAAATTTGTACCGTTTGCATAGCACTTTTTTGGGTTTTCGCGCCAATGTAACCTGCACAGAAAAACATTGAGCCGCCAATAAAGTGCCCAACGATGATGGCGATTAAACCTTGTTTCCATCCTAGTGGTGCAAACCAAGTACCCGTGAGAATTTCTGCCATTGAAATAGCAGCAGTAAACCAAATGAGTGCAATCGCAAGATTGCTTGATTTTTTCGTTTGCATGTTGTTATCCTTAACATGAGTTGTGGTTTTTCTGTCCCAGTATATAACTCAATATAGAAAGGGCAAGCCAAGAATTTAAAATAAAACAAAGTGCGGTCAAATTTTTGTTTGTTTCGCTAAACAACATCAAAATAGGAAGGAAATATGAATTTACATGAGTACCAAGCTAAGCAGCTTTTTAAGCAATATACGCTGCCTGTGAGTGAGGGTGTTGTGTGCCAAACGGCAAATGAAGCTGAAATGGCACTCTTTCAACTGAATGGCGATGTTTGGATAGCGAAATGTCAAGTTCACGCAGGTGGGCGAGGAAAAGCCGGTGGTGTAAAGCTTGTACATAATGCAGATGAAGCGCGTGCTTTTGCGGATAAATGGTTTGGGCAACATTTAGTCACCTTCCAAACTGATAAAAAAGGCCAACTCGTTAATAGTATTTATATTGAAGAAACTTGTCAGATTGATAAAGAACTCTATTTAGGTGCAGTGATTGATCGCGCTTCGCAGAAAGTGGTTTTTATGGCTTCTTCAGCAGGGGGGATGAGCATTGAGGATGTGGCAAGAGAGACGCCTGAATTAATTCATAAAGTGACCATTGATCCTCTCGTGGGTGGAATGCCATATCAAGGTCGTGAATTAGCCTTTAAGCTCGGTTTAAGTGGTGAACAAAATAAACAATTTGCCGAGATTTTTGTAAAACTTGCTCAACTTTTTATCGAAAAAGATTTTTCTTTAGTTGAAGTGAATCCGCTCGTGGTGACGAAAGAAGGCAATTTAATTTGCGTAGATGCGAAAGTGGGCATTGATGATAACTCACTTTATCGACATCCTGATTTATTAGCCTTACGCGATTTAAGCCAAAGTGATTCACGTGAAGCCGAAGCAGAAAAATATCAGCTTAACTATGTTGCCTTGGAAGGTGATATTGGCTGTATGGTCAATGGCGCAGGACTTGCTATGGGAACCATGGATATCGTGAAATTATATGGTGGTAACCCTGCAAACTTCCTTGATGTTGGTGGCGGTGCAACGAAAGAGCGCGTGGCTGAAGCCTTTAAGATTATTCTTACAGATAAAAATGTGAAATCTGTATTAGTGAATATTTTTGGTGGAATTGTACGCTGTGATCTTATTGCTGAAGGTGTCGTGGCGGCAATTCAAGAAGTCGGTGTAAAAGTGCCTGTTGTGGTTCGATTAGAAGGAACCAATGCCCCACAAGGTAGAGCAATTTTAGCCGAAAGTGGTGTGAATTTAATTGCAGTACATAGTTTACAAGAAGCAGCACAAGCGGCAGTGAAAGCGGCAAAAGGAGAATAATCATGGCGATTTTAATTAATAAAGAGACAAAAGTAATTTGCCAAGGTTTCACTGGTGCGCAAGGGACATTTCACAGCGAACAGGCATTGGCTTATGGCACAAAGTTAGTGGGTGGCGTTTCACCGAATAAAGGCGGAACAACGCATTTAGGTTTGCCGGTATTTAATACAGTGCGTGAAGCGGTGCAAGCTACAGGGGCTACGGCAACTGTGATTTATGTGCCAGCACCATTTTGCAAAGATGCCATTTTAGAAGCTATTGATGCGGGTATTCAGTTGGTAGTCTGTATTACAGAAGGCATTCCAACATTGGATATGCTGTTGGTAAAACAAAAATTAAATGAAACAGGTGTGGTGATGATCGGGCCGAATTGCCCGGGCGTGATTACACCAGATGAATGTAAGATTGGTATTATGCCAGGTAATATCCATAAAAAAGGCAGAGTAGGGATTGTTTCTCGTTCAGGTACTTTAACCTATGAAGCAGTACAACAGACAACAGATGAAGGCTTTGGTCAATCTACTTGCGTAGGGATCGGCGGCGATCCTATCCCAGGATCCAACTTTATTGATATTCTCAAACGTTTCCAAGAAGATCCTGACACTGAAGCCATCGTGATGATTGGTGAAATCGGTGGCTCTGCAGAAGAAGAGGCGGCTGCGTTCATTAAATCTCATGTGACAAAGCCTGTGGTGGCTTATATCGCAGGTGTAACGGCGCCAAAAGGCAAGCGTATGGGACATGCAGGAGCGATTATCAGCGGTGGAAAAGGAACAGCTGCAGATAAAATTGCAGCACTTGAAGCGGCAGGCGTGAAGACAGTGAGAAGTCTCGCTGAAATCGGTTCAGCCCTCCGTGAATTGTTGAAATAAAAACTTAAAAAATAGACCGCACTTTGGATGAGTTTTCAAAGTGCGGTCGTTTTTTATAACAAATTCTTATAACCTGCCTCTAAATCGGTGTATAATCTCATCAGTTTTTTAAGGACAAAATTATGAGCCAATTTTTCTATATCCACCCAGAAAATCCGCAAGCGCGTTTGATTAATCAAGCGGTAGAAATTTTGCGTCAAGGTGGCGTCATTGTGTATCCGACAGATTCGGGCTATGCCTTGGGTTGTATGATAGGCGATAAACATGCGATGGATCGTATTGTGGCAATTCGTAAATTGCCAGACGGGCATAATTTTACGTTGGTATGTAGCGATTTATCCGAGCTTTCAACCTATGCAACGGTCAGTAATGTGGCTTATCGCTTAATTAAAAACAATACACCAGGGCGTTATACCTTTATTTTGACGGCAACGAAAGAGCTTCCTCGTCGATTAATGACGTCAAAACGCAAAACGATTGGCTTGCGTGTACCAGATAATCAAATTGCCTTAGATTTATTGAAGGCATTAGGTGAACCGATTTTATCTTGCTCACTGATGCTGCCTGATAATGAACATATGACTTATTCCGATCCAGAAGAGATTCGCGAATGCTTAGAACGCCAAGTGGATTTAATTATTCATGGTGGCTATTTAGGTCAAGAGCCAACAACGGTGGTAGATTTAACGGAAGAATCGCCAGTGATTTTACGTGAAGGAAGTGGTAGTACCGATCCTTTCATTTAACTTATTTTAGACGCTTGGGAAAGCGACAGAGGAAAACAGATGAAACCTATTCAAAAAATAGTCAGACAAGAACGTGAAAAACAGGCGGGAAAACAACCGCACTTTGATCATAAAGATCGTAAAAGTGTGGTCAATTCTGATATCAAATCAACCCCTAAAGCTAAGGTAGCTAAACCATCTCGTCAATCTACCGTAGAAGGCGAAAAATTGCAGAAAGTGCTTGCTCGAGCAGGGCAGGGCTCTCGTCGTGAAATTGAAGCGATGATTGCTGAAAATCGTGTAAGTGTCGATGGCAAAATGGCAACACTTGGTGATCGTATTGATGTACATTCCGGTGTGAAAGTGCGTATTGATGGTCGCATTATCAACCTTCAACAAGCACAAAAAGAAGTATGCCGTGTATTAATGTATTACAAACCTGAAGGTGAACTTTGTACTCGTAGCGATCCTGAAGGTCGTCCGACCGTATTCGATCGTTTACCACGCTTAAATGGCGCAAGATGGATTGCGGTAGGACGTTTGGATATTAATACTTCTGGCTTATTACTTTTCACAACAGATGGCGAATTGGCTAACCGTTTAATGCATCCAAGCCGTGAAGTTGAACGTGAGTATTCTGTGCGTGTATTTGGTCAAGTGGACGATTCCATGTTAGCGCGTTTACGTAAAGGCGTGCAGTTGGAAGATGGCCCAGCCAATTTCAAAGAAATCAAATTTGCGGGCGGTGTTGGGATTAACCAATGGTACGATGTGACTTTAATGGAAGGTCGTAACCGTGAAGTACGTCGTCTATGGGAATCACAAGGTATTCAAGTGAGCCGCTTAATTCGTATTCGTTACGGCAACATTAAGCTGATGAAAGGCTTACCGCGTGGTGGTTGGGAAGAAATGGATCTAGAAAACGTCAACTATTTACGTGAATTAGTAGGCTTACCGCCTGAAACCGAAACTAAATTGGATGTAACAAAACCTCGTCGTCGACCAAAATCAGGTCAAATTCGTAAAGCAGTAAAACGTTATACTGAGTTAAGTAAACGCTATAAAAAATAGGTGGTATTCGCGATGAAAATGCAGCAACTCCGCTACATTGTTGAGATTGTAAACCAAAATTTAAATGTGACTGAAGCCGCGAATGCGCTTTATACCTCTCAACCTGGTATCAGTAAACAGGTTCGCTTGTTAGAAGATGAATTAGGTTTAGAGATTTTTGAGCGTAATGGTAAACACATTAAATCCATTACGCCAGCGGGTAAAAAGATCGTCGCTATTGCTCGTGAGCTTTTAGTGAAAGCCCAAAGCATTAAATCAGTGGCCAATGAATATACTTGCCCGAATCATGGTGTGTTACGTATTGCGACAACTAATACGCAAGCGCGTTATATGTTGCCGGCTGTGGTGGAGCGTTTCTCTAAACAATATCCGGATGTGAGTTTACATATTCATCAAGGTTCACCGACGCAAATCCATGATGCATTGATTTCGGGCGAAGTGGATTTAGCGATCACAACAGAAGCGCCGTATCTTTTTGATGATTTGATTCAACTGCCTTGCTATTTGTGGAATCGTTCGGTGATTGTTAAACCGGACCATCCTTTAGCAAAAGTGAAAAATCTTACTGTTGAGGAGTTGGGTAAATATCCGTTAGTCACTTATACCTTTGGTTTTACCGGTGTGTCTGATTTGGACT
Organism: uncultured Haemophilus sp.; assembly: GCA_902461185.1. Lineage (GTDB taxonomy): Bacteria > Pseudomonadota > Gammaproteobacteria > Enterobacterales > Pasteurellaceae > Haemophilus_D. Next base: position 10,824 of record CABPXD010000007.1, on the reverse strand, counting down.
ATGCGTTTAACCGCGCGGGGATTCTGCCGAATATTGTGTTTACCGCAACGGATGCAGATGTGATTAAAACTTATGTGCGTTTAGGATTAGGTGTGGGCATTATGGCATCTATGGCGCATACTCCAGCAGATAAGGATTTAGTGGCGATTGATGCAGGGCATTTGTTCCGTGCGAGTATGACGCAAATTGCGTTTAAACACAGCACTTTCTTACGCAACTATATGTATGACTTTATTGAGTTTTTCTCTCCGCACTTAACGCGTCCAATGGTTGAAAAAGCGGAGAAATTGCGTGATAACAGCGCGGTGAAGAAATTGTTTGATAATGTTGAATTAGAAGTGAAATAAGTATAGAAAAATATAAAAGCGCGGTCAGAATTTAATGTGAATTCTGACCGTTTCTTTTTTTACAATAAAAATAAATGTGGCACTAAGTTCATGACGATAACAGTTGTGATAGAAAGCAATAATCGTGATGAACCAAAGATAAAACCTCGGTTTGTACCATTATCAAATTTTACTAATAAATTTGCCATCGCGGTTAAAGCATAGACTTCAATCACCGTGAAAATGACTAAGTAAATATAAGCAGAAACCAAAGAAATATATTTTAACGTAATAAACCAAGGCAGGATAATACCAATAGCCAAGATAGGTACCACCCATAGGGTTTGTTTAATCGTTAAATTAATTTTTCGAGAAAAATAACTTTGTAGCGATACAGTCAACAAACCATTTACAAAAAGTGCAATGGGGGAGTGTTCCGGCATGCCTAATTTGTTATCAAATAGGAACGGGAAGATCACAAAGAATGAGGTTGCAATGGAAAGTGGAATAAACAGCATCAAATGCACAAATAAAAATTCTTTGGTGATGATTTCTTTAATTTGGGCAAAGCGAAATTTCACTAAGGTTTGCAAAGTTTGAATTTGATAAAACGGTTTAACCATTAAGGCAAAGAGAATCGCTTCCATTGCAAAGCAGACCCAAATCAACCATTCAATGTGATTGTATTTGATAAATGGAATCACCAACAACGGCGCAAACATAGACGACATGGAGGTGACTTTTAAATATTTTCCCTGTAATCGGGTTTTCTCTTTGTATTCTTCACCTGCGAGTACCAATAGGCAGGCTTTCGCATTGGTACCAAACAAACAGCTACCTAAGCCAAAACAGGTAGTGGCAATTAAAAGTAGAATGTAATTGTCAGCAGAGAGAAAGAAAATATAGGCGATCACATCTAAAAAGCATCCAAGCAACATCATTTTGGCCAGTCCAAAGCGATCGCCCCAGATACCAGCTAAAATGGCTAATGCTTGGTTGCAGAAGAAAAGCAACGAGAGTGAAAAGGCTATTTCACTGTTACTTAAGCCTTTGCCTTGTAAATAGATGAAAAATACCGTTTGCATGGAAAAGAATGCAAGGGTAGAAAAGAAACGACGAGTCAGTAAAAGTTTTTGTAAATTCATTGTGTTATTAAAAAAAAGAAAAGCACGCGTTAAGAACGCGCGCCAGTAATTTGTTAAGTGCGGTCAAAATTCACGACGATTTTTAACCGCACTTGAGATTAAAAAGAATCGTGATATTTTACTAAATCTTCGCGGCTAATGGCAAATACACCTAGACCGCCATTTTTTAGTTCAACCCATTCAAATGGCACATCTGGATATTGCTCGATAAGGCTCACCATGCTGTTGCCCACTTCACAAACGAGCACGCCATTTGGAGTTAAATAATCCGGCGCTTGTTTTAAAATTTGTTTCGTGATTTCTAAACCATCAATACCAGAACCTAAAGCTAATTCAGGCTCATAATGGAATTCTTCCGGCATATCTGTCAAATCTTCTTCATCCACATAAGGCGGATTGGTGACGATTAAATCATATTGTTGATCGAAGAGATTTTGGAATAAATCTGATTGAATCGGGAAAACACGGTGTTCTAATTGGTGGCGAGCAATATTGATTTCCGCCACATTTAACGCATCCACAGAAAGATCGACCGCATCCACTTCAGCCTCAGGAAAAGCTTCAGCCGTTGCGATCGCGATACAACCACTTCCAGTACAAAGATCTAAAATACGTTTTGGTTCAGATTTTAAAAGCGGAGCAAATTTATCTTGGATTAATGCATTAATTGGCGAGCGAGGAACAATCGTACGCTCATCCACATAAAATTCTAATCCGCAGAACCAAGCACTATTCGTTAAATAAGCGACAGGGATACGTTGTTCAATTCGGCTTAAGACTAACTGTACTAAGGTTTCTTTTTCTGAAGGAGTGAGTTTGCAGCTGAATAAATCTTGCGGTAAATCGAGCGGTAATTGAAGTCCTGCAAGCACTAATTGAAGACTTTCATCCCAGGCGTTATCGTGGCCTTGCCCGTAGTAAATATCAGAACGATTGAATGTGCTGTATGTCCAGCGTAAAAAATCTTGAATGGTTGTTAATTCACTTGCCACATTATCTTCTAAAATTGTCGCAACAAGTTCTTGATTGTGTAAGGTTTCCATTTTGTGCCTCAATAAAAATTTTGGCTAGTTATACCATAGAATAGATGTGCTATCATTAAGCAAAATAACAAATTGAGAAAAATAATGACAGAACAAGATGATTTCGATCTTTTTCGGGCGGAAACAAAAGGGATCAAGCCCATCAAGCAAGATACCTTTGTGGCGCCGCGTCAAAAGAGCGGTCAAAAAAAATCCCATTTACGTGATATTCGAGAAAAAGAAGATACGCTTTTCTATTTTTCCGATGAATATGAACCCTTGCTAAATGAACATGATGGTGTCATCAAATATTTACGCGAAGGGGAAGATAGCCATTTATTGAAACAACTTCGTCGTGGCGATTTTTCACCCGAATTATTTTTGGATTTACATGGTTTAACCCGTGAGCAAGCCAAAATGGAATTAGCGGCATTGCTGTTAGCTTGTGAAGATGAGCATGTTTATTGCGCAAGCATCATGACTGGCTATGGAACCTTTACGTTGAAAAAACAAATTCCATGCTGGTTAGTTCAGCATCCTAAGGTGCGAGCGTTACACCAAGCTCCCAAAGAATGGGGCGGAGAAGCGACGATACTTATTTTAGTGGATGTATAAAGAAAAACGCTTTTTTATTGCCCAATGCGTTTTTATTTAATGTTAACTTATCGTTCCATTGATATTGATTCCACACTTGATTTGCAATTAGCAGAAAGTTTAATTTCAAAAGAATTCTAAAAAAATTGGCCGCACGTTGCGGTCTTTGTTTTTTGATAAGCCTATTTGCTTTTTTTCAATAAAAACTCCCCTAAAACTCACCGCACTTTTGCTTACTTCTTGCGCAAAAAAAAGCAAACGTTTGCTGTTGTTTTTCATTACACATTGATAAATGTAAATTATCGTAAAGATTGTATTTTTAAATTGAATTTCATGACTAAATCTGTATAATTTTTCCACTTTATTTACGCCTTACTTATTTTATTAATTGAATAAGAGATTAAGGGTATTTTTAAACATCGTTAGAGAGACATTTATGAATAAAATCTTCCGTATTGTTTGGAGCCAAGCAACTCAATCTTGGGTGGTCGTTTCAGAATTAACCAAAGCACATAAAAAACAAAGTTCATCAAATGCACAAAAAAGTGCGGTTAAATTTTCAGGCAATTTTATTAAATCTTCAGCAGTCGCATTGGCATTATTAAGCGGTCATTCGGCTTATGCAGCTCTGAATCAGGCTGGTACAGGTTCTGATAACGCTGTAGCCCTTGGTGAAGCGGCAAATGCGAATCAGGCACGTGCTGTCGCTATAGGTAAAGGGGCAACAATTAGTAGTGGTCAAGATACAATTGCGATTGGTACTGATACTAAGGTAGAAGGTCATACTAGTATTGTTATCGGTAAAAATGCTAAAACCACAAATAATGCGGAAGGTACTGTAGTTATCGGCCGTGATGCATTTAGTGAAGGATCTGGTAATGGGGGGCGCCCTAACACAGTAGTTGGTCGTGGTGCCTACACAGCATTTGGTCTAAATGGGACGTATCGTTTGAATGCGGCTACGGCTTTTGGTTTCCAAGCTGGCGCTGGTCTTCGTACAGATCCTAAAAATGGTAATAAATTAATTAATAATGAAACCAATGCGGATAAGAATGAAGAGGTACTTGTAAAAGCTGGTTATGGTCTAGATGCGAACGCTCCCGCAGACACAAAAGCAGCATTACAAGGGGGTAATGTAAATAATAATTTAACATTTTATCGTAAAAATCATATCAATGAAGCGACTGCTCTAGGTGCAGAGGCTCGTGCCATTGGTGACCAATCTATCGCTATCGGTGGACAAGTAGTCGCCGGCGATGGTGTTGTTGCCTTAGGCGGTAATGATACAGATGCATTGCGTGACAATAAATACCAAGTGGTAACAGAGGATGCTGTGAAACGTACTGGAGTAAGTACCATCGATGATTACAACTTACAATATACTGAAAGTACTACAACCGTAGCAGGCCAGTATAACAAACTAGTAGGTCGTGCAATGCCAACAGGATATCGATCTACATATGGTCAATCTGGTTCCGTTGTTATCGGTATGGAAGCACACTCTACTACGGCGTTGGGTACAGCCATCGGTACTAACTCTGTAGTTCGTATGGGTGCTTTCGGTGCCACAGCCATCGGTGCGGGTTCTACTGTACAACCAAATGCAGAAGCTGCGGTAGCCATCGGTATGGGTTCGGTAGCGAATGGTGCATACGCCTTAGCTGGTGGTACTGCATCTTGGGCAGATTATGGTGATATTGCCTTAGGTTACCAAGCAAAAGCTACTGGTAAAGATGGTGCTATTGCGATGGGTCGTGCAACCAATGCACAAGGTGACTCATCTATTATGATTGGCGGTGCAAATATTGAATCCGCGTCTAAGCAAACCACCACGTTTGAGAAAGCAAAACCTGGCGAAATAACGAAAAAGACAGTGACTGAAAAAATTAATGGTCACGATGTTGATCGTGAATATACTTTTGCAGCTACAGATAAAACTACTGGAACAGTAGCTCAGGCCTATAAAGAGTTAACCGGTCGTAATATGGATACATCTGCTATTAATTTTGCAGATACTACAAATAAAAATGGTCATGCATCCACATCCTTAGGGGTTCACGCATTAGCAAAAGGTGATTTAGGTACAGCGATTGGCGCAAGTTCTCGTGCGGAGGCGATTGGTTCAGTGGCTTTAGGTACCGGCGCACGTGCAACACGCCAAAATGCGGTAGCGATCGGTACAGGTTCTACAACCGATTTGGTGGGGACACGCCAATTAAGCGTGAATTACAACAGTGATGGCGAGATTGTTTCTGATAACTCAAAAGATATAGCCTATACATTTAAATGGGCTGGCGGTACCAATACCTCTGAAGGTGACGTAGTATCCTTCGGTAGCTCCGGTGCAGAACGTCAATTGAAAAACGTGGCAGCCGGTCGCGTGGCAGAAGATTCTACCGATGCAATCAACGGCTCTCAGTTAAACTCCATCACCAAAAAAATTGCAGCAGGTTTTAACACAAGCGGTAATAAGGTAGAAGGATCTTCAGGCGAATTCACATCTAAAAAAGCAAATACAGATCCTGCGAAAAAAGATTATGAAACTGCAATCCGTTCGGAAGACAAAGTCCAATTCCAAGTCGGCAACAACTTGAAGTTAGACCGTGATGAAACTGAAGTCGAAATTGATGATCCGGATAGTCCTGATAAAAACAAACCACTTAAAAAGAAAATCAGAAAAGCCGATTTTGCCTACAGTCTGAACCCTGTATTAACCAACCTGACCAGCGCAGAGTTTAAAGGCTCAGATACTGCGCCGACAACTAAGCTGACTAATGCAGGTGTTACTATTACTCCAGTAACAGCAGGTAAGAGCCCAGTTTCATTGACTGAAAACGGCTTAAACAACGGCGGTAATGCGATTACCGACGTAGCCGGCAATCTTGAAGGTGCGAAAACAGGTACAACTGAGCCAAAAAATAAAGCAGACAAACCGAATAATGTAGATGACATCAAAAACAACGCCGCAACCGTAGGCGATGTATTGAATGCTGGCTGGAACTTGCAAGGAAATACCACAGCAAAAGATTTTGTTACCGCCTATGACACCGTTAATTTTGTTGACGGCGACGGCACAACTGTATCTGTTGAAAATACAGACGGCAAAACCAGCAAAATCAAATACAGTGTCAATACTGGTAATGGTCTACAAAAAGATCCGACAGGAAATACTATCTCTGTTAAACCGGCAGATAAGTCTTTAGAAGTAACAAATGAAGGCGTTAAAGTAAAAGCTGCCGATAACACTCTTACAACCGATGACAAGGGTTTAAAAGTTAATACTGGCGAAATTGAACCTGTTACAACTGGAACTAATCCAGGTACTGTAAAAGTAAAAGATAATGATGCTGGAAAAATTGCTACTGTAGATTCTGTGGTAAAAGCTGTGAATAGTGCGGCGTGGATTGCTACCTCTGACAAAACAACTGCTGGTGAGTTAGGAGCAACACCTACAGATCAATCTGTGAAAGCAGGCGATAAAGTTACCTTTGAAGCAGATAAAAACATCAAGATTACACAAGCAGGTAGCAAGTTCACATTTACCACTAAAAATGATGTATCTTTCAATACTGTACAAGTAGGTGGAGAACAAGGTCCTAAATTAAGTAAAACTGATGAGGGAGACTTTAAAGTATCTGGCTCTAATGGAACAGATCCAGTGAAAGTTACGAATGTGAAATCTGGATTAGATACGTATGGTGGTAATGTACCAGGTACAACGGCTAAAAACACTGGTTTAGTTGACTTGTCTAAACCTACGACAGGAGAACCTAAAGTAAGCGACAATACTGCCGCTACTGTAGGTGATTTGCGTAACATGGGTTGGATTGTATCCTCTGACAAAACAACAGGTGCAGACGGTGCAGTTACTGCTGCAGAATACTCTGACAAAGTGAAAAACGCTAACGAAGTGAAATTCGTCGGCAAAAACGCAGCCAAAGTATCGGGTAAAACCGATCCTACGACAGGTATTCGCACTATTACCGTTGATGTAGCAGAGCCTGATGTTAAAACAGCCGAGCTTGTTTCAAGCAAAGACGGTTCTGTTATTGCCCCGTCAACTAATCCTGATCTTCAAAAAGCATTAAAAAATGCAAAAGACGAGTTGGCTGCTGCAGCAACACCTGAGCAAAAAGAAGCGGCTAAGAATAAAGTAAAAGCTGCTGAAACAGCCTTAAATAACGCTTTAGATAATAAAGGCGTTGCTACGGCTAAAAATGTTGCGGATATGATTAACAACTCTGGCTTTACGCTGAAAACATCTAAAGTTGAAGGCGGTGAAAAAGATGCTACATCTACTGGTGATGAAGTGATCAACCCGGGCAAAGCTGTTGAAATGGTGGCTGGTAAAAACTTAACCGTGAAACAGGAAGCGAACGGTAAAGTGACCTATGCAACCAAAGACGAAGTTGAGTTCAACACAGTTAAAGTAGGTAATCCTAATACTTACGTTGATAACAACGGCGAGCCGTTGGTGAAAGTAGGCGATAACTACTACAAACCAGAACAGCTTGAAAATGGTAAGCCAAAGAATGGCGAAATGCCTGTAGATCCATCTACGGTGAAAAACCAAGTTGCTCCAGTAAATATGAAAACTGAAGCAGCAACACCAGCGAATAACAATGTTGGTAAAGATGGCAATTCTACACAGCCAACAACAGCATTGAATTTTACATCTGGTGAAGGCGACAACGCGAAACCAACGCAGTTGAAAGGCGTGGGTTCTGTGTTGAATACAAAAGAACAGCCGACATCAACTGGTAAACAAGGAGATACTCCAGCAACAGCGGGCAACCAAAACTTAGTGAACCTTGGTAACAATCCAATTACAGGTAAATCTGACCTTGCACCTGAGATTTTGAACTCAGCGGCAACCGTAGGCGATTTGGCGAACATGGGTTGGGTTGTGTCAACCAAAGATGGTAATGGCTATAAAGATGTTGTGAAGAACGCTAACCAAGTGGACTTCGTGGGTAAAAATGGCATTACCGTAACCGGCGAAACTAAAGATGGTATTCGTACTATTACTGTTGAAACGGCTCAATCGCCAGTAGTTTATACCGATAAAGAAGGTAACAAACTGGTGAAAGCAGGAGATAACTTCTACCCAGCAGATTCTGTGGTGTTTGGTGATAAAGCATACCCAGCAGACTCGGTTGTGATTGATGGTAATGTTTACCCAGCAGGAACAACAGCAGATGATGTGAAAGCAGGTACAGCAACACCAGCAACGGCATTGACGAATGGTAAAAAACCAGCAGATGTGATTGCTTCAATGAATAATGGTGATGACAAATCTGCGAATGCACCAATGCAATTGGGTAACGTAGCGCAAGGTGCAGAAACTATCGCGCCAGTGGATGCTGATGGCAATAAACTCGTTAAAGCAAATGACGGTAAGTATTACCCAGCAGGTAAAGTAAAAGCTGATGGCTCATTAGAAGATGGCACAACAGAAGCGGATGCAAAACAACCGCTTAAATTGGCTAACGATGGTAAATGGTATCCAGCGGATCAAATCAGTGCGAAAGGCGTGCCAGCGGAGAATGCAAAAGCAGTTACGCCACCAGCAACGATGGATCCGAAAGCAGGCTTAGTAGACTTTGCAAACTCTAACCCGAACAATGCCGCGACAGTAGGTGACTTGCAAAATATGGGTTGGATTGTAGGTGCTCCAGCTAATGGCTATACAGACCAAGTACGTAACACTAACAAAGTGAACTTTGTTGGAAAAGGAATTGCAACTGTTACAGGTGAAACTGATGCGAATGGTGTTCGTACGATTACTGTAAACGTAGCAAATGGCTTAGTGGATGTTGCGAAGAATGAAACTGATACAGCAACGGGTGCGGTAACAGGACCGAAGAAAGCGGCTGAAGATGCATTAAAAGCGGCTAAGGCTAAATTAGATGAGTTAAATAATAATCCAACAGCAACAGAAGAGGAGAGAAAAGCTGCTCAAGATGCAGTAAATAAAGCTCAAAATGCGTTCGATAACTCAGGTAACTTGGTAGCAACAGCTCAAAACGTTGCGGATATGATTAACAACTCTGGCTTTACGCTGAAAGCGGATAAAACTGAGGGAGACAATTTAACTGCGGCTGATTTAGCAAACGGTGAGATGATCAACCCAGGCGATACCATTACTATGAAAGCAGGCAAAAATATGTCTGTGAAACATGAGAAAGATGGTTCGATTACCTATGCAACCAAAGACGAAGTTGAGTTCAACACAGTTAAAGTAGGTAATCCTAATACTTACGTTGATAACAACGGCGAGCCGTTGGTGAAAGTAGGCGATAACTACTACAAACCAGAACAGCTTGAAAATGGTAAGCCAAAGAATGGCGAAATGCCTGTAGATCCATCTACGGTGAAAAACCAAGTTGCTCCAGTAAATATGAAAACTGAAGCAGCAACACCAGCGAATAACAATGTTGGTAAAGATGGCAATTCTACACAGCCAACAACAGCATTGAATTTTACATCTGGTGAAGGCGACAACGCGAAACCAACGCAGTTGAAAGGCGTGGGTTCTGTGTTGAATACAAAAGAACAGCCGACATCAACTGGTAAACAAGGAGATACTCCAGCAACAGCGGGCAACCAAAACTTAGTGAACCTTGGTAACAATCCAATTACAGGTAAATCTGACCTTGCACCTGAGATTTTGAACTCAGCGGCAACCGTAGGCGATTTGGCGAACATGGGTTGGGTTGTGTCAACCAAAGATGGTAATGGCTATAAAGATGTTGTGAAGAACGCTAACCAAGTGGACTTCGTGGGTAAAAATGGCATTACCGTAACCGGCGAAACTAAAGATGGTATTCGTACTATTACTGTTGAAACGGCTCAATCGCCAGTAGTTTATACCGATAAAGAAGGTAACAAACTGGTGAAAGCAGGAGATAACTTCTACCCAGCAGATTCTGTGGTGTTTGGTGATAAAGCATACCCAGCAGACTCGGTTGTGATTGATGGTAATGTTTACCCAGCAGGAACAACAGCAGATGATGTGAAAGCAGGTACAGCAACACCAGCAACGGCATTGACGAATGGTAAAAAACCAGCAGATGTGATTGCTTCAATGAATAATGGTGATGACAAATCTGCGAATGCACCAATGCAATTGGGTAACGTAGCGCAAGGTGCAGAAACTATCGCGCCAGTGGATGCTGATGGCAATAAACTCGTTAAAGCAAATGACGGTAAGTATTACCCAGCAGGTAAAGTAAAAGCTGATGGCTCATTAGAAGATGGCACAACAGAAGCGGATGCAAAACAACCGCTTAAATTGGCTAACGATGGTAAATGGTATCCAGCGGATCAAATCAGTGCGAAAGGCGTGCCAGCGGAGAATGCAAAAGCAGTTACGCCACCAGCAACGATGGATCCGAAAGCAGGCTTAGTAGACTTTGCAAACTCTAACCCGAACAATGCCGCGACAGTAGGTGACTTGCAAAATATGGGTTGGATTGTAGGTGCTCCAGCTAATGGCTATACAGACCAAGTACGTAACACTAACAAAGTGAACTTTGTTGGAAAAGGAATTGCAACTGTTACAGGTGAAACTGATGCGAATGGTGTTCGTACGATTACTGTAAACGTAGCAAATGGCTTAGTGGATGTTGCGAAGAATGAAACTGATACAGCAACGGGTGCGGTAACAGGACCGAAGAAAGCGGCTGAAGATGCATTAAAAGCGGCTAAGGCTAAATTAGATGAGTTAAATAATAA
>CABPXD010000006.1:0-138637 GCA_902461185.1 uncultured Haemophilus sp. | reverse complement strand
TTGGGCGAATAATTCGCAAAATGAAAAAGGCTTGGGATCCCAAGCCTTTTTTGTTTTTAAGTGCGGCCAATATTAAGACCGCTTCATAATTTCAAAAAACTCATCATTGGTTTTCGCCACCATAAGTTTGTCAATGAGGAATTCCATTGCTTCCACTTCACCCATTGGGTTAAGGATTTTGCGAAGAATCCACATTTTCTGTAATTCATCTGGTGTGGTAAGTAAGTCTTCTTTACGCGTACCTGAACGGTTGAAGTCGATTGCTGGGAACACACGTTTTTCTGCAATTTTACGAGAAAGATGTAATTCCATGTTACCGGTACCTTTAAATTCTTCAAAGATAACCTCATCCATTTTTGAACCCGTATCAACAAGTGCGGTTGCAATAATGGTTAAACTACCACCTTCTTCTACGTTACGCGCTGCACCAAAGAAACGTTTTGGACGATGTAAAGCATTTGCATCCACACCACCAGAAAGAATTTTACCAGATGCTGGCGTAACAGTATTGTAAGCACGAGCTAAACGCGTGATAGAGTCGAGTAAAATCACCACGTCTTTTTTGTGCTCTACAGAACGTTTTGCTTTCTCGATAACCATTTCTGCCACTTGAACGTGACGAGCAGCTGGTTCATCAAAGGTTGAGGCAATTACTTCACCTTTAACTGAGCGTTGCATTTCTGTTACTTCTTCGGGGCGCTCATCGATTAAAAGCACAATAAGTTCACATTCTGGATAGTTGTGCGTGATGCTTTGTGCAATATTTTGTAACAACATGGTTTTACCTGCTTTTGGCGGAGCCACGATAAGACCACGCTGACCTTTACCAATTGGAGAGGCTAAATCTAAAATACGTGCTGTTAAATCTTCAGTTGAACCATTACCACGTTCCATTCTTAAACGAGAATTAGCATGTAATGGCGTTAAGTTTTCGAAAAGGATTTTGCTACGAGAGACTTCAGGTTTGTCATCGTTGACTTGGTCAACTTTTAAAAGTGCAAAATAACGTTCGCCTTCTTTTGGTGGGCGGATTTTGCCTTCGATTTTATCACCAGTTTGAAGATTGAAACGACGAATTTGACTTGGGGAAACGTAGATGTCATCAGGACCAGCAAGGTAGGAACTGTCTGCGGAGCGTAAGAAACCGAAACCATCGGGTAAAATCTCCAATACGCCGCCGCCAAAAATATCTTCACCGCTCTTGGCGTGCTGTTTCAAAATAGCAAAAACAATATCTTGTTTACGTAAACGGGCAAGATTTTCTAAACCCATTTGTTCTTCGCCAAGTTTCACAAGATCAGAAACAGGCGTGTTTTTAAGTTCTGTAAGATGCATAATTAATAATGTTGGAACTAATAAGAGTTGATAATACTGAATTGTTTGAATGGTGGGCAATGCCCTTAAGAATGCTGCGTAAATTACCACTAAAATGCACTACTGTCTAGTTTTTGTTAGAAAAAACAGGGTAAAATAGCGGACGATATAGAGATTATTATTGCATATTGATTAATTATGCGTAATAATTGAATAATTAATCATTTTTTATAATCGAGATAAGGATAACTTATGGCTCTCTGGGGTGGTCGTTTTACACAAGCGGCAGACAAACGTTTTAAAGATTTTAATGATAGCCTGCGTTTTGATTATCGCTTGGCAGAGCAAGATATTGAAGGCTCAATTGGTTGGTCTAAAGCTTTAGTGAATGTTGGTGTTTTAAGTGCTGAAGAACAACAACAGCTAGAGGTTGCCTTAAATGAATTATTAATCGAAGTGCGGTCAAATCCACAAGCGATTTTACAAGATGATGCAGAAGATATTCATAGCTGGGTAGAAAGTAAGCTTATTGATAAAGTGGGCAATTTGGGCAAAAAATTACACACGGGGCGTAGCCGTAATGACCAAGTTGCACTTGATATTAAAATGTGGTGTAAACAGCGTGTAGTCGAGTTGCAAGAATCAGTTCGTAATCTTCAACGTCATTTGGTACAAACTGCTGAAAATACGCAAGATGCGGTGATGCCAGGTTATACCCATTTACAACGTGCACAACCAATCACTTTTGCCCATTGGTGTATGGCTTATGTGGAAATGTTTGAGCGTGATTATTCACGTCTCGCCGATGCTTATAAACGTATGAATAGCTGCCCATTAGGCAGTGGTGCGCTTGCAGGAACAGCCTATGCAGTCGATCGTGAACAATTAGCCACCGATCTTGGTTTTGCTTTTGCGACGCGTAATAGTTTGGATAGCGTCTCTGATCGTGATCATATTGTGGAATTGCTTTCAACGGCGTCTTTAAGTATGGCGCACCTTTCTCGTTTCGCTGAAGATATGATTATTTTCAACAGTGGTGAAGCGAATTTTGTGGAGTTGTCAGATCGAGTGACTTCAGGCTCATCTTTAATGCCGCAAAAGAAAAATCCAGACGCTTGTGAATTGATTCGTGGTAAAGCGGGCCGTGTCATGGGGGCATTAACCGGTATGTTGATGACCTTAAAAGGTTTGCCGTTAGCGTATAACAAAGATATGCAAGAAGACAAAGAAGGGATCTTTGATGCGTTAGATACCTGGCAAGATTGCGTAGATATGGCGACTTTTGTATTAGATGAGTTAAAAGTGAATACCGATCGTACACGCGAAGCTGCTTTAAAAGGTTATTCAAATGCAACAGAGTTAGCCGATTACCTTGTAGCAAAAGGTGTGCCATTCCGTGATTCTCACCATATTGTCGGTGAAACCGTGGTTTATGCCATTGAAAAAGGAAAAGCGTTGGAAGACTTAACCATTCCAGAATTCCGTCAATTCAGTGATGTGGTAGGGGATGATGTATATGACATTCTTTCGCTACAATCTTGTTTAGATAAACGTTGTGCGAAAGGTGGGGTTTCACCACTTCGTGTTGCAGAAGCGATTGCAGAAGCAAAAGCGAGATTAGCTTAATTAGTGTAAATAAAAAGAGCGGTCAAAAAATTTGATATTCTGTTGCAATTTCAAAGAGAACGCTTAACTAAATTTAAGAATAATCCTTGTGCGTTTTATTAGCCACAAGGATTTTTTATTTATGGATAGACATGAATATAGAAATGGTTGATTAAATTAAAAGAACTAAAATGATTTTTGTATTTATAAGCCGTGTTAAATTTAGTAAAATTTGTTCGATATTTCTTTTCAAAGGAACCTTACAATGACACCACAGCTTGCTCAACTTATCGCTAAATTAGAAGAAATTTTTCAAATAAATCAACCTGATTTAGATTTCGGTATTTATCGCATTCTTAATTCACGCCAAACCCAAATCAACGAATTTCTACAAAAAACGCTACCAAACAAAATTAATGCCGCATTTAATGGCAATTTTGAACAAGCAAACAACGTTTACAACCATCTCTACACCTTCTTTTCTCGCTATTACGACCAAGGCGATTTTATCAGCTAACGCCGTTATAAAGGCGATACTTACGCCATTCCCTATGCCGGCGAAGAAGTGATGTTACACTGGGCAAATAAAGACCAGTACTACACCAAATCAGGCGAAAGTTTCAGTAATTATGCGTTTACATTAGAAAACGGCAAAAAAGTACAATTCCGTCTAGTGGAAGCGGACACTGCAAAAGATAACCGCAAAGACAATGAGCAAGCTCGAGTGTTTGCCTTAATTGAACCACAAATTAAAACTGAAACGGACGAAAATGGCGATGAAATTCAAACCGATATTCGCCCAATCGAAGAAAATGGCGACTTACTTACGATTCGTTTTGAATACAAATCGGTAAATAAAAAAGAAAAACAGTCAGATTATATCACCCAAGCGGTGGAAAAAATTCAAAACTTTGCAATTCCCGATGAATTTCAAGGTATTTTCAGAGCAATGCCAACGGAGAAAAATAAAAATCGTACGCTGCTTGAAAAATATCTCACCGACTACACCGCTAAAAATACCGCCGATTATTTTATTCATAAAAATTTAGGTAAGTTTTTAAATCAAGAATTGGATTTTTATATCAAAAATGAAGTGATGAACTTGGATAACATTCAAGACAGCACTGATTTTTCACATATTGAGCAAAACCTCCAAACGATTAAAATGCTAAAAACAGCAGCAAAAGAAATTATTGCCTTTCTTGCTCAATTAGAAGATTTCCAAAAGAAATTGTGGCTGAAAAAGAAATTTGTAGCAGGTTGTCATTATCTGATTACGCTCGATCATTTAAATGAAGCTCAAGTGCAAGCTGCATTAGATAATCCAAAACAAACTGCTCAATGGCAAGCCTTGTTTAACGTGGATACAAGCGGTCTAAATGTGGTAGAACTTTGCAAAAACTATCCGCACTTGGTGGTCGATACTGCTTTATTTGAACCGAAATTCCAAGCCGATGTATTAAATAATCTGCACGATTTAGATGAGAAAACTAACGGATTGCTTATTCATTCCGATAATTTTCAAGCCCTGAATTTATTGCAGGAAAAATATAAAGAAAAAGTGAAATGTATTTATATTGATCCGCCGTATAACACGAATGCGTCAGAAATTATTTATAAAAATGGATATAAGCATTCTAGTTGGCTTTCGTTAATGCATAACAGGATTGAGATAGGTCAAAATCTTCATAACTCTAAAGGGTTGTTGTTAACTGCAATTGACGATACTGAATTGAGATATTTGCATAATGCCATTGAAACTATTTATGGATATGAAAACTTTGTTGCAAATTTGGCAATTCAGCAGAATCCAAGAGGTCGTAGTGATGCTATGCATATAGCTCCCTCACATGAGTATACTTTGTTATACGCAAAAAATTTACCACTTTTAGAGACAAACGAATTGCTTCAGAGTGTTGATGATTTGAATAAGAAATATCCCAAACATGATGATATTTCTTCTTATCGTGAATTACCATTAAGAAGAAGTGGTTCTAATTCAAAAAGAACGGAAAGACCTAATTTATTTTTTCCAATTTATTTTGATAGAGAATTAAACAAACTATCTCTTGAGAAATCTGTAAATTCTATAGAAATTCTACCAATTGATACAGAGGGTGTTGAGCGTTGCTGGAGATGGGGTAAAGAGAAGTTAATAGGAACATTTAAAACTGAAATTATAGTTAAATCTAATGGAGATGCATTTAATCTATATACCAAGGATAGGTTAAAAAATACTATCAAACCTAAGTCTTTCTGGTATGGTGCAAAGCATGATGCTTCATCTCACGGTACAATGCTTTTAAAAAATTTATTTTTAAATTCTGAATTTAGCTATCCAAAAAGTCTAAATACTTTACTAGATTTATTTTCTTTATCAACGAATAAAAACGATCTAATCCTCGACTACTTCGCAGGTTCTGGTACAACAGCTCATGCTGTAATCAATCTTAATCGAGAAGACAACGGCAACCGTAAATATATTCTGGTGGAACAGGGCGAATATTTTGACAGCGTACTAAAACCACGCGTGCAAAAAGTGATTTTCGCTAAAGACTGGAAAGACGGCAAACCGCAAGCAGATAACGGGGCGTTTGGTGGCGTATCGCAAATCGTCAAAGTACTCAAACTGGAAAGCTACGAAGATACACTCAACAACCTAGAATTAAAACAGCCTGCCAGTGATTTATTCGATCAAAACGAGGCGTTACAAAACGACTATTTATTGCACTATATGCTAGACGTAGAAAGCCGTGATTCACTGCTTAATACGCAGCATTTTACCAAACCGTTTGACTATCAACTCAACATCGCCACCACTTCTGCGGGTGCGTATGAAGCAAAAACCATTGATTTGGTGGAAACATTTAACTATTTGATTGGTTTGCGGGTAAGTGAAATCAATGACAAGCGTGAAAATGGCTTAGTTACGGTGCAAGGCATAAATACGAGCGGTGAAAAAACGTTAGTGATTTGGCGTGATTGTGAAAAATATGATTACGACAAGCTCAACCGCTATTTGGATAGTCGAGATATTAACCCACAAGACAGCGAATTTGAGGTGGTTTATATCAATGGCGACCATAATGTGCCAACCGTTTTCACTGACAGCGATGATAGCGTGAAAACGCTTAAAGTGCGGTCGATTGAAGCGGAGTTTTTACAACGGATGTTTGAATGACAAATCTCCCCTAACCCCTCTTTACTAAAGAGGGGAATAAGTTTGTAGAAAATTGGAGATCGTTATTCTTCATCAAGATCGCCCCCCCTCTTTTGTAAAGAGGGGCTGGGCGAGATCTAAAACAATGTCAAAAGGACAAAAAATGAAACGCACTTTCCACGATAACTTAATTCTAAACCGCTATTTGTTGTCGCTGTTTAATCAAGACAATTTAGAAAAATTTAAACAACGCTTGGGTGATGATCGCTTTGAAGGCATTGATAACGATGGGCAAACAAAATTTTTTCATGAACTCACTGGTGGGCAGTTATTTCAAACCGATTTGATTTCGGAAAACGATTTACGCCGTTATGATTTGAATATCGTCAAACATTGGCAGCAAATTACCGAGCATCGTAATAAAGCTGAAGGACATATTTTAAAATTAAAATACTTCCAATATCTTTCTTTGTTATTTACTGAAATTTATTTGGATTTTTATTTTAATCGCCCAAATGAACTGTTAAATCAATTAAATGAACAACTGGTTTTACTCAAAGAGAACGATAACGCTTTTCCTGATTTTGATTTATATGAATTAAGTGACTTAAATAAATTAGCATTTTGGAATGCGACAGGCAGTGGTAAAACGTTGCTAATGCACGTCAATATTCTGCAATATCAGCATTATCAAAAAAACAAAGATTTAACGGTGTTTGTGATTACGCCTAATGAAGGACTTTCAGAGCAACATTTAGTGGAATTTACCGCTTCAAGCTTGCCAGCAAGTCTTTTTGATAAAAATAAGCCTTTTCAAGGGACAGGCTTGTTTAACGATATTCAGATTATGGATATTAACAAACTGGCAGATAAAGATGGCGAATTGACGGTAGCGGTCGATCGCTTTTTGGATTTAAATAAATTAGTGCTGGTGGATGAAGGACATCGTGGTTCTTCGGGCGATCAATGGTTTGCTCGCCGTCAAAAATTGATTGGCGATGGTTTTGCGTTTGAGTATTCTGCTACCTTTGGGCAAGCGGTGAAAGACGGTAAAACAGTCAAAGATTGCTTGTTTGACATTCAGAAAAAAATTGGTAAAGAAAACGGTATAACCAAAAAAGCCGAGGTACAAAAAATCCCGACCAGCTTTACCGATAAACAAGAAGCTAAACAAAAAGCGGTGTTTGAAACCTACGCTAAATGCGTATTGTTTGACTATTCCTACAAGTTTTTCTATGCCGATGGCTATGGTAAAGAGTTTTCCATTTTGAATATGAAAGCGGAAGATTACGGTGTTGCTGATAATGACCGTAAGTATTTTGTGGCAAGTTTACTTTCGTTTTATCAGCAACTTTATTTATTTACAAAAAATCAGGAAAAATTGACCGCTTACAATCTGCATAAACCGCTGTGGGTATTTGTGGGTAATACGGTAAATGCTGAAAATAGTGATATTTGGGCAGTCGTAGAACAGTTAGCCTATTTTTTAAATGTCAAAAATCGTTCGCAAATTTTAGCATGGTTAAACGATTTGCTATGTGATGAACCACTCTTGCTAGACAGCAAAGGCAATGCGATCTTCCGCCATCGCTTTTTGTCATTAGCAACTTTTAAAGGTAATTTAAATGCCCTTTATAGCGATATTCTGAAAACCTTATTTAACACAGAAAGTGCCTCGCATCTCTATTTGCATAATATTAAAAAAGCTTCGGGCGAAGTGGCGTTAAAAGTGGGCAATAACGATTATTTTGCTTTGATTAACGTTGGTGATAGCAGTGAATTGCTTAAAAGTGCGGTGGAATTAGAGAACGTATCGGTTGAACAAGACGAATTTTTAGACGGCTTGTTTGGCTCAATCAATAAAGACAGCTCAACGCTTAACTTGCTTATCGGTTCTCGCAAATTTACTGAAGGTTGGTCTAGCTGGCGTGTTTCGACGATGGGCTTACTGAATATGGGCAGAGGGGAAGGTTCGCAAATTATTCAACTTTTTGGACGCGGAGTACGTTTGAAAGGACGTAATTTTTCGCTACGAAGAACGACTATAAACGAAATGCCAAAAGGTTTGGGGTTAGATAAATTAGAAACACTCAATATTTTCGGTATTAAAGCCGATTATATGGCGAAATTCCGCGAATACTTGCAAGATGAAGGTATTCAATCGCCTGATGAAGTATTGCAGTTAGATTTTCCTGTGCAGAAAAAGCTGCCAGCTAATGTCGCATTGAAAACCTTACGATTGAAAGATGGCTATAAAGACAACCAAAAAATGGGCTTTAAACGCCAAGAAATGGTGCAGCTTTATGAGCTGCCTAAATTTGCCCAAGGTAAAATTAAGCCGATTTTAGCCGTGTTGGATCTGTATCCAAGATTGGAAGCATTAAGTTCTAAAGCGATTCGTCAAAGCGATAATGATGAGCGCCAAAGCAATAAATTCAAGCGAGAAATTTTTGCCTTATTCGATTGGGACAAACTTTATTTAGAATTACAGCAATACAAAATGGAACGCACTTGGTCAAATTTGCGTGTTAGCCGTGATGGATTGCGTAAATTTGTCGAAAGTCGAGAGGATTGGTATTTGCTCTACGTGCCAGATTCAGCAATGGAAATTCGTTGTTTTGCTGATGTTCAAACGCAACAGGATATTTTGCTCCAACTATTGAAGGAATATACCGACCAATTTTACCGTCGTTTAAAAGCCGCCTATGAACAGCAATTTATGGAAACGACGATTGTTACTGAAGAAAATGGTTCGTTCTTTGACGAATACAAAATGTTGTTTGGTGAGGAGGAAAATATTCCTTATGAGCGTGAACAAACGGTTAAAAAAATCGAGGAATTGGCCGATTTAATTCGAGATAAAAAAATTGAGCAGGCGATGAATTGGCAATCACCACTGGCTGAATTTAAGGCGATTTGTTTTAATAGCCATCTGTTTTATCCTCTTATTTCTTTTGATAAATCAACAGGTTTACCGATAAAGATTTCCCCATTACCATTTGACGCGGAAAGTGAAGTGAAATTTATCCATGATTTAATGATTGCCGAAGAATCTGGATTAGCAAAATTAGCAAAATGGCTGGACGGTAAATCGCTTTATTTAATGCGCAATGCCGATCGTAAAGACAAAGGCTTAGGTTTTGCCTTAGCGGGCAATTTCTATCCTGACTTTCTGCTGTGGGTGGTAGATTACGAAAATGGCAAACAATGGTTGAATTTTGTTGATCCGAAAAGCATTACCAGGATGGACTTAGATGATCAAAAATTAGGATTGTATAAAGTAGTGAAAGAATACGAAGCACAAATAGCAGATCCGAATTTGGTGCTAAATAGTTTTATTGTGTCGATTAACAAATTGGAAAGTTGGAAAAATATTAAATTAACCGCAGAAGAGCTTGCCGATAGACATATTTTATTTTTTGAAAACAACTATTTACAGCAAATGTTTGAGAAGATGCAATGATGAATATCACACCTTATCACGCCCGTTATTTTGCTAATGAAATCACGTGTCGCCGAACAGATGATAACCGTTTATCGCAATCACTATTTGATGCAAAGGTAGATTTAAATCCCCATCAAATTGATGCGGCATTGTTTGCGCTTAAAAATCCGCTACAAGAAGGTGTCATGCTTGCCGATGAGGTGGGTTTAGGAAAAACCATTGAAGCAGGTTTAGTGCTTTGTCAAAAATGGGCAGAACGTAAGCGGAATTTGTTGATTGTTTGCCCTGCCATTTTGCGTAAACAATGGGGGAATGAGCTAGCCGAAAAGTTTGGTTTGCCAACAATGGTGGTAGATAAAACGGTTGTCAATCAAGCAATGAAAAAGACAAACGGTGGAAAACTGTTTAATTTTTGCAAAAATCAAATCGGCAACAATGTGCTGATTGTTTCCCATCAATTTGCCAGCAAAGAACAAGCGACCTTCAAGCAGTTTGATTGGGATTTGGTGGTTATTGATGAAGCTCACAAGATGCGTAATGCCCACAAAGCCGACAACAAAATGGGGCAAGCAATGCGCAATGCCTTTGGGGGCAAGAAAAAATTACTACTCACGGCCACACCTTTGCAAAATTCGTTGATGGAACTGTATGGATTATCAACTTTGCTTGATGATCATATTTTTGGCGACCGCAAATTTTTCCAAAAAGAATTTGTTCGTCGTGGCAATGTGGCTGAACTCAAAGAGAGAATGGCAAGTTTTGTTAAACGTACGCTACGCAAGAATGTGTTGGAATATGTGCGTTATACCGAACGTAAGACGATCACTCAAGAATTTATGCCAACGGCAGCAGAATTTGCCCTTTATGAGCAAATCTCAGAATTTTTACGTAAAGAAAGTAGCTACGCATTGCCAAAGCGACATAAACATTTAACGGCTTTGATATTACGAAAGCTGCTAGCTTCAAGTCCGCAAGCGGTTTTGGGAACATTAAAAGCCATTTTGCTAAGGCTTCAAAATTTACAGCAGCTAGAACAGAATCAAGATGAAACATTAAGCGAAATTGAGGCATTATTTGATGGTGAAGAATTAACCACAGAAGATGTGGAAGCCGATGAATTAGAAGCGGAAGAGATATCTGTTTCTGTTAGCGATGAATTAAATCAAGCAGCGTTACAGGCAGAAATCACTGAAATTGAAGGCTTTATTCGTTTGGCTGAAGGTTTACAACAAGACAGCAAAATTCTTGCTTTATTGACCGCACTTCAAACCGGTTTTGCGGAAATGGCTAAACTGGGAGCAAATCAAAAAGCGATTATTTTCACCGAATCGGTACGCACACAGAAATACCTATTTGATTTTTTAACGCAAAATGGCTATGCCGATAATGTGGTACTCTTCAGCGGTACGAATAATGATCCGAGTTCTGTGGTGATTTATCAAGATTGGCTTGTTCGCCATCAAGGCACAGAAAAAATTACAGGCTCGGCAGAAGTGGATAAGCGTTCGGCATTGATCGAGCATTTCAAAGAAAAAGCTCAAATTATGATTGCGACAGAAGCTGCTAGTGAAGGGGTAAACCTGCAATTTTGTTCATTGCTGATTAACTATGATTTACCGTGGAATCCGCAGAGAGTGGAACAACGCATCGGGCGTTGTCATCGTTATGGGCAGAAATTCGATGTGGTGGTAATCAATTTCTTAAATAAACGGAATCTTGCTGATCAGCGCGTTTTAGAGTTGCTCACAGAAAAATTTAAATTGTTCCAAGGCGTGTTGGGTGCGTCTGATGAAGTGTTAGGGCGAATTGAATCTGGGGTGGATATTGAAAATCAAATTGCGAATATTTATGCCACGTGCCGTACTGAAAACGAAATTCAGACAGCCTTTGATCAGTTACAAGCCCAATTTGCCGATGAAATTGAAGGAAGAGTGCAAGAAACTAAAAATGCGTTGGTTTCGAGCTTTGATCAGTCAGTGCTAGAACGCCTTAAAGTGATGACGGAAGACCGTCTAAACGCAATGGAACAGTGGTTTTGGGGCGTTACGCAATTTGCACTAAACGGTAAAGCTCAGTTTAATCAAACAGATTGGTATTTTTTACTCGAAAATGCACCACTAGGCGGTATACCTCTTGGACGATACCTATTGCCACGTAAAGAGCGAATAGCAACGTTGCAAGGTTATGAATATCGCTTAAATCAACCGCTTGGACAATGGTGTATCAATGAAGCATTAAATGCCTATACACCAAATACGACATTAGTTTTTGATTACACAAATTTTCCTGAAAAAATTAGTTTAATCGAACAATATCAAGGAAAATCTGGCTGGTTACGTTTGAATAAAATCAGTGTAGAGTCGAATGCGGAAAGTCAAGAATCGTTAGTATTTACCGTGTGTGATGAGCAAGGTAATTTGCTAGATAAAGAATTTGCACAAAAGTTATTCTTACTTTCTGCGGATTTGCAAAATTCTGTTCAAAATCCACCGCTTGTCTTTGAAGATTTAGTGAAAAATCAAATTGATTTAGAAAAAGCTCGTATTAAGGCTGAAAACGATGTCTTGTTAAAAGCGGAAAGTGTTCGTATTAACGCTTGGGCAAAAGATCAAATGCAAGCTGCTGAAGATTTAATTAGCGAACTCAAAGAGGCAATGCGCGGCAAAGAAAAGGAATTGGTGCTAGCAGATGATATTGAATTGCAAATTCAGTTACAAGAAGAGGTAACAAAACTGCGTAAACAGCTTCGCAAGGCTCGTAATGAATTGGACGATGTGCAAGATGAAATTGCTGAACAGGAATTACAGCTATTGAAAGAATTAAAAGGTAAAATTCATCAAACAATGCAGGAAAGCTTAGTGTTTGAGATTTTCTGGATGATTCAATAAGAAGCAAAAGCGAGATTGGCTTAATTAGCGTAAATAAAAAGAGCGGTCAAAAAATATTGTGCTTTTTGACCGCTCTTTAGTTTTATTGTGGAAGTGGATCCATTAATTCAAGGATTTTATCGGTAGGCTCTTTTATATCGAAACTCGATCCCATTAATAATGAAAAAGTCTCGTCATTTCGTTTGCAAGCAGCATGAGAAATTAGCTTACCTTTCTTATTACGCAAATCGATAGTAACTTGACTGATGCTCGTCTTATCTACTGCTCTTTCTTTTATTATCGTCCACAACTGATTATTTTCTGTTGGTGGAAGAAAAAGCGTCGCTTCTGTGGCATAAGCTTGTAAGTAAGCATTATCTATCGTTTGATCAGCCACATTCACATCGTTTTTCATGTAAGTGAATGTTTTAAGATTATTTAGCGCGACCCAAAGTTTTTCCCCTTTGGTGCTTTCACATTTTACAACATCAATGACGCTATCACCGAGATTCATGGCATTCTCATTTGCGAACGAACATAGTGGAATGGCAGCCAAAAATACCCACAGATATTTATTCATTAAATTAATCTCTAAAGTTATTAAATTGGAATGGTTGGCCTAATTCAGCGCCTTTCACCAATTGAATAACAGCTTGTAAATCATCACGAGATTTTCCGGTTACGCGTACTTGTTCACCTTGAATTTGAGTTTGAACTTTGATTTTTGAATCTTTCACTAATTTAGTGATTTTCTTCGCCATCTCTGGTTCAATCCCTTGTTTTAATTTGATTTCTTTGGTGTAAAGTTTACCGTGATGTTCACTTTCTGTTGGAATATCCAATGAGCTATGCTCAATGCCACGTTTTACAAACGCACCAATCAAGATTTCAATTAATTGTTCTAATTGGAAATCAGATTCGGTGGTCACTTTCACTGTTTCGCTTTTTTCATTTAATTCAATCACCGCTTCCACACCACGGAAATCATAACGTGTACTTAATACGCGGTTTGCATTTTCAACCGCATTACGCACTTCGTGCATAGTAATTTCAGATACGATGTCAAAAGATGGCATAAATTTTCTCCCAAAATGAATTAAATTCGATCATTTGCACTTAAAAGACATAAAAGTGCGGTTAAGTCAGCAAAGTTTACCACAATTTGTGCTTGTTGTTGCACCTTTGGTTTCGCATGAAATGCCACGCCTAATCCGGCGACCTTCATCATCGCCAAATCATTAGCGCCATCACCAATAGCAAGGGTGTTTTTGCGTGGAATGCCGTATTCCTCAGCGAGTTTTTGCAAGGTATTCGCTTTGTATTGTGCATCGACTACGCTACCTTTTACATTTCCAGTCAGCGTACCATCAATAATTTCAAATTGATTGGAAGCCGCAAAGTCAAGATTTAATAAACTTTTTAAGTAATCGGCGAAATAGGTAAAGCCACCAGAGGCAATGGCGGTTTTCCAACCATGTTGTTGTAATGTCTTAATGGTTTCAATTAAGCCTGGCATTAACGGTAATTTTTCACGTACCTGTTGCAAAATGCTTTCTGGCGCGCCTTTAAGCGTACCCACACGGCGACGCAAACTTTGTTCAAAATCGAGCTCGCCACGCATGGCGCTTTCAGTAATGGCAGAAACTAATTCACCCGTGCCAGCCAGTTTAGCGATCTCATCGATACATTCAATTTGAATGGCGGTAGAATCCATATCCATCACCAATAAACCTTTTTCTGATAATTTTGCATCAAAATCCAGTTTAGCGATGTCTAATTGCAGGTCGTGAGCATGGGCAATAAAATCGGCGAGCCATTTGCCTTTTAAAAAGACAACGGTATTTTTTTCAACGTTCCATGCATCAAAACATAGGAAAGATTGACCGCACTTTTGTTGGAATTCGAGTAATTTGGCTAAATTCAGCGTTGTACCGTATAAAATAAACGCATGCGATTCATCGGAGTGAGGCAAATCAGACGAAAGTGCGGTAGGAAATTTGGGATATTTTTGGGTAATGCTTGCAAGGTTTTGAATTTGCATAGAAAATCCTGTAAATTGTGAATACTCATCTATTCTAGCCGATCTTGGCGAAAAAATGGAAAAACAACGTGCAATTAATTAAAGAAAAACTTCAAAAATCACTGATGTTTGGGCTCATCGTGCTGCTTTGTATCGGTGCCATGGCGGTGATTTTATTTGGTGTGAAACAATTTAAGATTGGTTCACAGCTTTCAAGTGTGAATCAAGTAGCGAATTTATCGCATACTTTGGTTCGTCAGCAAGCCAATTTATTTTCAGTTTTATTAACCAATAATGCGAAATCCGATCAGCTCGTTGAAAATTTAGATAATTTAGTTAAAGAGAATTTTGTGCTTGATGCGACCATTTATGATTATAACGGCAAAGAATTGGCACAAAGTACCAATACCGGCAATCTTCGTGAGCAACTTGGTCTTGAGCATAAAAATGAAGGTGAGTTTTCAACACAACAAATTGTTGAACCGATTTACTCGGCTTCCAATAATGCGGTTCGTGGCTTTTTGCGCGTGACCTTTGACGCCCAATATGCTCAAACGACGCAGAGCAAAATCAATCAAGTTTTTCACCGCTTATATGGTGAAATAGTAGTGGTCTTTTTATTAGGCGCGTTATTCGCCAGTTCCATTCATTATTTTTTAAGTCATTATCGTCGAACATATCGAAAACCAGTGGAAACTAAAACGGTGGTCAATTTACAAGGTAAATCAAGTAGCCAGCGTTTCCATCAACGTCGTCGAAGAATTTGATCAAGTTAAATAAAATTGCAAATATTGGTTAAGCCAATCAGTAAATAGGGTAGAATACTGAGAATTATTTAGATAGGAGAAAAACATGGCAACTCGTAGACAACTCGCCAACGCAATTCGTGCGCTATCAATGGATGCCGTACAAAAAGCAAAATCAGGCCACCCAGGTGCCCCTATGGGAATGGCGGATATCGCTGAAGTATTATGGCGCGATTTCTTAAAACACAATCCAAATAATCCTAAATGGACTGATCGCGACCGTTTTGTGCTTTCTAACGGCCACGGGTCAATGTTGATTTATAGCTTATTACATTTAACAGGTTACGATCTTTCTATCGAAGATTTAAAACAATTCCGTCAATTACATTCTAAAACCCCAGGACACCCAGAATATGGTTATGCACCAGGTATTGAAACCACAACCGGTCCGTTAGGTCAAGGTATTACAAATGCCGTGGGTATGGCGATTGCGGAGAAAACATTAGCAGGTCAATTTAACCGTGAAGGTCATGAAATCGTGGACCATCATACTTATGTGTTCTTAGGTGATGGCTGTTTAATGGAAGGGATTTCTCACGAAGCTTGCTCTTTAGCGGGCACATTAGGCCTTGGTAAATTAATCGCATTCTACGATGACAACAATATTTCGATTGATGGTCATGTTGATGGGTGGTTCAGCGATGATACGGCAGAACGTTTTGAAGCTTATGGCTGGCAAGTAATTCGTAATGTAGATGGTCACGATGCAGAACAAATTCGTGCCGCAACCATTCTTGCTCAAGCAGAAAAAGAAAAACCAACGTTAATTATTTGTAAAACCATCATCGGTTTTGGTTCACCAAATAAATCAGGTTCTCATGATTGTCACGGTGCACCATTAGGTGATGAAGAAATTGCATTAACCCGTAAAGCACTTGGCTGGGAATATGGTCCATTTGAAATTCCGGCTGAATACTATGCTGAATGGTCTGCAAAAGAAAAAGGCGCTGCAGCAGAAAAATCTTGGGAAGAAAAATTTGCCGCTTATGCTAAAGCATACCCTGAACTTGCCGCAGAATTTACACGTCGTGTAAACGGTGAATTACCAGCAAATTGGGCGGCTGAATCTAAAGCGTTCATTGAAAAATTACAAGCAAACCCTGCAAGTATTGCAAGCCGTAAAGCATCACAAAATGCAATCGAAGCTTATGCACATGTATTACCTGAATTCTTAGGTGGCTCTGCAGACTTAGCAAGCTCTAACTTAACGTTATGGAGCGGTTCTAAACCAATTCGTTCACACGAAAACGTAGGTGGTAACTATATCAACTATGGTGTGCGTGAGTTCGGTATGTCTGCGATTATGAATGGTATTGCTTTACACGGCGGTTTCATTCCTTATGGCGCAACCTTCTTAATGTTCTACGAATATGCACACAATGCAGTGCGTATGGCAGCATTAATGAAACAACGCACTTTATTCGTTTATACTCATGACTCGATCGGTTTAGGCGAAGATGGTCCAACTCACCAACCAGTTGAGCAAACTACATCATTACGCTTAATTCCAAATCTTGAAACATGGCGTCCATGTGACCAAGTGGAATCAGCCATCGCATGGCAACAAGCGGTTGAACGTCAAGATGGCCCAAGTGCGTTGATCTTTACCCGTCAAAACTTAGCACAAATGGACCGCACTTCTGCACAATTAGATGCCGTTAAACGTGGTGCTTATGTGTTAAAAGACTGTGAGGGTACACCAGAGTTAATCTTCATTGCGACAGGTTCTGAAGTGGAATTAGCAGTGAAAGCAGCAGATGTATTGAGTGCTGAAGGTAAAAAAGTACGTGTTGTATCTATGCCAAGCACTAACCGTTTCGACAAACAAGATGCAGCGTACCGTGAAAGTGTGTTACCTGCAGCCGTAACCAAACGTGTTGCAATCGAAGCAGGTATTGCAGACTTCTGGTATAAATACGTTGGCTTTGAAGGTCGCGTGGTAGGTATGAATAGCTTCGGCGAATCAGCTCCAGCAGATCAATTATTCAAACTTTTTGGTTTCACCGTGGATAACGTGGTAGCAAAAGCAAAAGAGATTTTATAATTATTAAAATAGATAAAGGCAGGCAATGACCTGCCTTTTTTTTTGATTTGAAAAAAGTGCGGTCAAAAAATAAGAAAATTTTTGACCGCACTTTGTTTTTATCTGCTTTCACCTTGTTATCTAAGCCTTTTTTCGTCAATCCATTGAGTTCGCTTTTTAAGTTTGTTAAAATTTGCAACACTTTTTGCAATAAGAATAAAACGTAAAAAGTGAGTTCGGAAGAAGGTAGCTGGAGAGTAGGGAATTGCCCCTACGCCGACGAGGTAAAATCTTTCAGGCGCAATCGCAAGGTTGCAGGGACTGTTACTGGACGAACCCTTGGAGAGATCCATTGCATTTTATTGATGTAAATGGACGCCGAAGGCGCAAAAGAGCGGTCGATTTTTCGATTGTTTTCCAAACGCTCAGGCAAAAGGACAGGGGCAAAAGACAATCCGTATTATCAAAATATTTCTATCGGGATTCTTCTTGTCTCCTTGTCGAGTTTATTTGTATTTTAAACGACGAGGAATCATCAATGTCATTACAGACAACCTTATCTGCTATTAGCAGCTTTGTATGGGGACCGCCCCTACTCATTCTATTGTCCGGAACCGGACTTTATCTCACCCTTCGTTTAGGCTTCTTACAAATTCGTTATTTGCCTCGTGCATTGAGCTATTTATTTGCTCGTGGTGCGAATAAAGGAAAGGGGGATGTATCTTCTTTTGCGGCACTTTGTACGGCATTAGCGGCAACTATTGGTACAGGGAATATCGTGGGTGTAGCCACTGCGGTGCAAGCAGGTGGACCTGGCGCGATTTTTTGGATGTGGCTAGTTGCATTATTAGGCATGGCAACCAAATATGCAGAATGTTTGCTTGCTGTGAAATATCGTGTACGCGATAAATATGGTTTTATGGCTGGTGGGCCAATGTACTACATTGAACGTGGTCTTGGTATCAAATGGTTAGCGAAATTATTTGCGCTATTTGGGGTGTTGGTGGCCTTCTTCGGTATCGGTACTTTCCCTCAAGTGAATGCGATTACACATGCAATGCAAGACACCTTTAATGTACCTGTTGTGATTACTGCAACAGTGGTGACCGTATTGGTCGCCATGATTATTCTCGGTGGGGTAAGACGTATTGCGAGAGCATCTGCAGTCATTGTGCCTTTTATGGCGCTTGGTTATGTAACGACTTCAATTATCATCTTAATCGTTAATTACGACAAATTGCCTACTGCAATTGCATTAATTATTCAGAGTGCGTTTAACCCACAAGCGGCTTTAGGCGGTGCAGTTGGTTTTACTGTGATGAAAGCGATTCAATCGGGTGTGGCACGCGGTATTTTCTCAAATGAATCTGGTTTAGGGAGTGCGCCTATTGCAGCTGCAGCGGCACAAACCAAAGAGCCGGTTCGCCAAGGTTTAATTTCGATGACAGGAACTTTTTTAGACACCATTATCGTGTGTACCATGACAGGTTTAGTACTTGTTATTACAGGCGCATGGAGTAATCCAGAGCTTTCGGGCGCAAGTGTGACCAACTACGCTTTTGCACAGGGCTTAGGCACGTCATTTGGTGCAACCATTGTAACAGTAGGATTATTATTCTTTGCTTTCACCACAATTTTAGGGTGGTGCTATTACGGTGAACGTTGTTTCCTTTACTTAGTCGGTATCCGTGGTATTAAATTGTATCGCTTTGTGTTTATTGTTTTGGTCGGGGCGGGTTCATTCCTTACCTTAGATTTAATTTGGATTTTAGCGGATATTGTAAACGGTTTGATGGCCTTCCCGAACTTAGTTGCATTAATTGGTTTACGCAAAGAGATTATTTCAGAAACCAAAGATTACTTTGAACGTTTAAAAGCAACGCAACATGATCAAGATGAATTAGCCTAATTCATCTCGTAAAAAGAAAAGGGAAGCAGGGTGCTTCCCTTTGTTGTTTACAGCTTTACATCATAACAAGTTTATACAGAAAGAAAATCATATTTTTGCAGAAATTAGATCCCGATCATATTTTTGAATATTTGTTTTTTTATTTGCCTAAAAGCACTTGAAAAAGCAGTGCAAGGTCGATATGTTGTTATTAAAGATGAACGGAACCGAAGGGTTCATTTAACCAAAAGAGGTAAATGCTATGACACTCAATATCACAAGCAAACAAATGGAAATCACCCCTGCAATTCGTGAACATGTGGAGGGAAGACTTGCAAAATTAGAGAAATGGCACACTCAACTGATTAGCCCACACTTTGTTTTAAGTAAAGTGCCAAACGGCTTTTCTGTAGAGGCTTCAATTGGAACCCCATTAGGTAATCTACTTGCGACAGCAACCGCTGATGATATGTATAAAGCAATCAATGAAGTGGAAGAGAAATTAGAACGTCAATTAAATAAACTTCAACATAAAGGTGAAGCGCGACGTGCAGATGAACGTTTGAAAGATTCTTTTGAAAAATAGAGAAGAGTGAGTAAATAACGAAAAGGCGAACATGATGTTCGCCTTTTTATTAGATATCTTGAACCACAAGTTGTAATGCGTGGCGTTGGAATTGTTTTGCTTTATGGTGTTTTAAGCGTCTTAAACGTAGGTTACGTGAAGCTGAGATATCTCTTGATGCTTTTTTCTTTAAGAAGGTTTTTCGTTTTAACATCTTTTTCTCCTTGTTTTCTTTCTATTCAATAAAAACGCTATTTTTCTGACCGCACTTATTCTGTTGCAGTTGCTTGGTTTTCTTGAACGCGATGATAATTCACAATACTGTTCATATAACGGCGGATATTCTCGACATATTGATAAGCTTCATAACCGCGAGCATAGCCATATTTTAAGTTCGAATAATGACGTTTTTCCGATAATAACAGCAGATTATTTTTCACATCTAGCCAATTATCAGGGTTGCCTCCTAATTTTTTAGTTAGGCGACGAGCGTCTAAAATATGCCCTAATCCCATATTGTATGCTGCTAAAGAATACCAAATTCGATCTTCTTCTGGAATACTGTCAGGCATTTGGTCGAGTAGCCAATGCAAATACTCCGATCCCGCTTTAATGCTTTGTTCGGCATCCGTACGATTGTTAATATTCATACGTGCAGCCGTATCTTTGGTTAACATCATCATCCCACGCACACCTGTTGGAGAGGTCGCATAAGGGTCCCAATGTGATTCTTGATAGGCTACAGCGGCTAATAATCGCCAGTCTAAATTCCCTTTGTATTTTTCAAAGAGCGGTTGATATTGAGGCAGAATTTTTTCAACCGACTCTAAATAAGCCTGAGTATCCACATAATCAAAGGCGGTAATATGACGGAAGTATTTTTCCTCAATGCGATCAATTAATCCTGTTTCAATGGCATTATTCATAAAATCTAACAAACCCGCCTGTAGCTCATTATAGGATTTATTGGAGAGATACCAATGTACGGTCATTTCATCTGTTAGGTCAAATGCAATCGCTAAATTTGGACGAATTTGTTGCGCGGCCGCCACATCAATACTATTGGCAATGGTGTAAGGAATTTTCCCTTCCGCCACTTGAATCAATAATTCTTCTTGGGTCAGCTGCTTATTGTTTTGCCATTTGAGTGCAGGGAGTTTTTTCTGTGCCTGGGATAATAATTTTTCTAAGTCTTCTCCCGCAGAAATAATAATTCCTTGCTGGATTTGAGCTAAATCTTTCGGACGATTTTCACCTTTTTTATACACAAGCTGCCAAGAGGCAGAAGTATAAGAGGGCCCTAACTGAAATTTTTCTGCACGTTGAGGTTGGAACAAAAGATTCGCAGCAGCAATATCAATATTGTTGTTCTCTAATTCGTTAAAAAGTTGATCGTTATTTTCTAAGGTTTTAATTTGTAAGCGAACCCCTAAATAATCAGCAAAGTTTTTTGCTAATTCGTATTCCAAGCCTGACTCACCTTCATTCCCAATAAAATAGTAAATGGGATTGTTAATGGTGCCGACAATAAGGCTACCGCGATTTTTGATCGCAGTGTAAGGGTTCTGCTCCGATTGCATAATTTTTTGCCAAGGGAAGACCATATCCACTGCCCAAAGTAATAATGCAAAAGCAGCAATAATACGTAAGAATAGACCTTTCAATAGATAAACCTTATAAATTGAGATAAGAGACGATTGTAACGAGAATTAAGACAATAAAAAAGCCCCTTTTACTTCAAGGGGCTGTTAAATAAGGATTAACGTTGGCGATCTCGGCGACCACGTTCATTAAAAGTACGGTCGTTTTTATCGTTAAATTTACGCTGACGACGTTCACCATTACGCTCTCCACGGAAGCGATCTTGACCAAGCTCTCCACGTTCATTACGACGACCATCGCGACGGCCTTTTCCGCCAAAATCGTTACCACCACGTCCACTATTTGATTGTGTCGCGCCCATAAAGCTCATTTGCATTTGTTTGTTTAAAACGCGAGTTTTACCGAATTGTTGAAGCAATTCTTTTGGCATGCCTTGTGGTAATTCAACGGTAGAGTAGTCATCATAAAGTTTGATATGGCCAATGTAACGGCTGTTAATATCACCTTCATTTGCGATAGCGCCTACAATATGACGGACTTCGACACCATCTGCACGACCGATTTCGATACGATATAAATCCATAGGTTGTTGGTTGCCATAGCCTTTACGCTCACCACGACGTTCAGCTGAACGTGGGTTTTCGCGTCGATCACCGCGCTCATTACGGTCACGACGACGTTTATCCATTGGTGGATCTGGTGGAAGAATGAGTTTTTGTTTACCTTGAAGCAACATCAACATCGCCGCAGCAATATCTTCTTGATCCTGATCTGCCGTGAATAAATCTTCTAATAAGCTACGATACATTTCGAGATCGTGATGTTCCAATTGCTTGGTAATCTTGTCTTGGAATTTTTTGCGACGACAGGCTTGTAACACTTCATGATTTGGCAATTCAACTTCATTGATTGGTTTTTTCATCAAGTGTTCGATATTACGAAGTAAACGGCGTTCACGTGGTTCAACGAATAACAATGCACGACCAGAACGACCAGCGCGACCGGTTCGACCGATACGGTGGACGTAAGACTCTGCATCAAGCGGGATGTCATAGTTCACCACAAGACTGATTCTTTCAATATCGATACCACGCGCAGCAACATCAGTTGCAACGACGATATCAAGGCTACCATTACGTAAGCGATCTAAGGTTTGCTCACGTAATTGTTGGGTCATATCACCGTTTAATGCTGCAGCACGGAAACCGTGTTTTTCTAATAATTCAGTCACATCAAGCGTGCCTGTTTTAGTGCGGGTAAAAATGATGGCTGCATCAAACTCTTCCACTTCTAAGAAGCGTAATAATGCATCATTTTTACGGAAACCTTGAACATACCAACAATTTTGTTCAATATCTGGCGCGTTATCGTTATTTACTTTGATTTTCACTTCTTGTGGATTATTCATGAAGCGTTTTGTGATGCGACGAATTGGCTCAGGCATAGTTGCTGAGAAAAGCGCAGTTTGGTGCTCTTCTGGTAATTCAGCCATAACGGTTTCTACATCATCAATAAAGCCCATACGAAGCATTTCATCTGCTTCATCAAGTACGATTGCTTTTAATTCAGATAGATTTAATGTGTTACGACGGATGTGATCCAAAATACGACCCGGTGTCCCCACAACAACTTGTGCACCTTGTTTTAATGCACGTAATTGGATGTCATAACGCTGACCACCATAAAGGGTTACGATATTGATACCTTTTGCATATTTCATGAAGTGTTCGCAAGCATCAGCAACTTGAATTGCTAGTTCACGCGTTGGTGCCATCACCAATAATTGTGGATGTTTTGCGGCAGGATCAATTTTTGCCAAAATAGGTAAAGAGAATGCGGCAGTTTTACCACTACCGGTTTGTGCCATACCCAGTACATCTCTGCCTTCTAGAAGAGCAGGAATACAAGCTTGTTGGATTGGCGAAGGTGTTTCAAAACCAAGGTCAGAAACGGCTTTTAGAATGAATTCAGGCAAGCCTAAATCATTAAAAGTGATTTTGTCAGTCATTAAAATACTCGAATGTAAGTAAGGAAAGCTCAATTTAGCTTTCAGGTTTATTTGTTATAAAAGAAGAAAGTCGGTCTAAAAAACAGCTGTTTTTGTGACCGCACTTTTTTCTTCTTTTTCGTCTTCAGTTTGAGCCGGTTTCAATTTCATCAGCTCTAACACGGCAAAACGATACTCAACAAAGTTATACACCTGATTCGCAATAGCAAGTTTGAATAAAGCCGCCGCTTCATCAATTTGCCCCAGATTGAGTTTTTGTTTTGCTAGATAAAAGTAGGTTTCGGTTAATATTTCTGCATATTGTTGTGAGTTCTCTGCAAATTTAGTTGCCCGTTCTTGCAAGTCACTCACAGAAATATTACCTAAATAGTATTGAACGATATTTGTTCCCCAGAAGTCCTTAGATAGCCCTTTAGCTCGTTCAACAAGGTTGGCATGGGCTTCTTGTGGTTTTAATTTTTGTTCGTTCAAATAGAGCCAGAGTACGCGATAAGGATCTTTGGTATCGGCTTCATAAAACTTCATAAAATCGTCTTCAGCAAGATTATAGCGTTCGACGTAATAAAAATTTAAACCACGATTAAGGTGGGTATAGTCATAACTTGGATCCAATTCAAACACCGCATTAAAGGTTTCTAATGCACTGTCGTAATCTTCTTCAAGCAGTAAGTAAAGCCCTAAATAATTGTAAACTGAAGCCATCTTTGGCTGTAATGCAAGGGCTTGAGTAAAGTCATAACGTGCGAGGCCCCATAAACCTAGGGAATCGTATAATACGCCACGTTCAAAGTGAAGCTTCGCTCGTTCTTCATTACTCATTTTTCCAACTAATAAAACCTGCCCGATTCGGGTAATCATCACTTCTTGTTCGAAATGAGCATTCGGATTCTGATCCGCTAGCCCGACTTTATTTGGTGCGACAAACACGTTTCCCGATTGCACACAACCGGAAATAAATAAAATCACACTTAGGCTAGACAACGAAACTAGAAAACGGAATAACCGAAAATACTGCATTGTTTTATAAGTTAGTTTGATAATCAAAACGGGTGTGCAAATTGAATTCACTCACCCTGTGAGATTATTCTTGTTCTGCTGAAATGTCTTCTGCTGGTGCAGATTCTGCTTCAGCTTCTTGTTTTGGTACAAGATCTTTCATGGTTAAGCGGATACGACCTTGGCGATCGATTTCAACCACTTTAACGGTTACTTCTTGACCAACTTGAAGATAATCACTTACTTTCTCTACGCGTTCTTCTGCAATTTGAGAAATATGAACTAAACCTTCTTTATTTCCAACGATAGCGACGAATGCACCGAAGTCAGCAAGACGAGTCACTTTACCTTTGTAAATTGCGCCCGCTTCAACTTCAGCAACGATTTCTTCAATACGTGCCATCACATTTTTCGCTGCACTACTATCTACTGCAGCAATTTTCACTGTACCATCATCATCGATATCAATAGAAGTGCCGGTTTCTTCAGTTAATGCACGGATAGTTGCACCACCTTTACCGATAACATCTTTGATTTTCTTAGGATCAATTTTCATGGTGTGAATACGCGGCGCGTAGTCAGAAATATCTGCACGTGGTGCAGGGATTGCTTGTTCCATTACGCCAAGAATGTGCATACGTGCACCTTTCGCTTGGTTTAATGCAATTTGCATAATTTCAGGGGTGATACCTTCAATTTTGATGTCCATTTGAAGTGCGGTGACACCTTCACGTGTACCCGCTACTTTAAAGTCCATATCCCCTAAGTGGTCTTCATCACCTAAAATATCTGAAAGCACCACGAATTTCTCTTCTTCTTTCACTAAGCCCATTGCGATACCTGCAACAGCTGCTTTAATTGGTACACCTGCATCCATTAATGCTAAAGACGCACCACATACAGATGCCATAGAAGAAGAACCGTTAGATTCAGTGATTTCAGATACAACACGCACAACATACGGGAATTCTGCAAGACTTGGCATAACCGCTGCTACACCGCGTTTTGCTAAACGACCGTGACCGATTTCACGACGTTTTGGTGAGCCGATCATACCGGTTTCACCTACAGAATATGGAGGGAAGTTGTAGTGGAATAAGAAGTGATCTTGACGTTCACCTGTTAATTCATCAATGATTTGTGCATCACGTTCAGTACCTAACGTTGCAACGGCTAATGCTTGAGTTTCACCACGGGTGAAAATTGCAGAACCGTGAGTACGTGGTAATACACCAGTGCAAATATCTAATGCACGAACAGTATCAACGGTACGACCATCAATACGTGTTTCACCTGCAATGATACGGCCACGAACTATTTGGCTTTCAAGTGCGGTGAAAATATCCACGATTTTACCTTCGCTGATCTCTTCATCTTCTGCTGTGATTTGTGCAATCACATCCGCTTTAATCGCATCGATTTGTTCGTAACGAGCTTGTTTTTCAGTAATGCGGTATGCATCACCTAAACGTGCTTCAGCAATCGCTTTTACTTTGTTGATTAAATCTGTGTTTGGCTCTGGAGCAACCCAATCCCAACGTGGTTTACCCGCTTCTTTTGCAAATTCTTTGATCGCTTCAACCACAACTTGTTGTTGTTGATGACCGAATACGACTGCCGCTAACATTTGTTCTTCAGTTAAAACGTCTGCTTCTGATTCAACCATTAATACGGCTTTGTCAGTACCTGCAACAACTAAGTCTAAACGGCTTTGTTTTTGTTCAGCCATAGTTGGGTTTAATACGAATTGGTTGTCGATAAAACCAACACGCGCCGCGCCGATAGGGCCGTTGAAAGGTACACCAGATAAGGTTAATGCTGCAGAAGCACCGATCATTGCTACTAAGTCAGGGCTGATTTGTGGATTTACAGAAACCACGGTGGCCACAACTTGGATTTCGTTGAAGAAACCTTCTGGGAATAATGGGCGAATTGGACGGTCGATTAAACGTGCAATTAAAGTTTCGCCTTCAGATGGACGACCTTCACGTTTGAAGAAACCACCAGGGATTTTACCCGCAGCATAAGTACGCTCTTGATAGTTTACGGTTAATGGGAAGAAGTCTTGGCCTTCTTTTACATCTTTTTTAGCAACAACAGTCACGAATACCGTGGTATCGTCCATGCTTGCCATGACCGCAGCCGTTGCTTGACGTGCAATCGCGCCGGTTTCTAGAGTAACGGTGTGTTGACCGTATTTAAATTGCTTAACAATTGGATTCACAATGTTTTCCTTCAAAATGATATTTAAAACAAAGCTTTATTTTCCAGATTGCGACTAGCAAAAGAAATCTCTCGAAAAATGACCGCACTTTGGTCGTTTAAAAATTTCTTTTGATAGCCGCACGCTAATGTAGAAAATAAAGCTCGCTTATTATACAGAGTTTTAAATTTATTGGTAACTTTATTTAACATAAGCAACTTGTTATCATATTCTCATACAAATACATACGTAAGGAGACACTATGATTATCAGTGCATTAAATAACCCAAATTTCAAAGTGGGTTTACCAAAAGTTATCGCGGACATTTGCGATCATCTCAACACGTTAGATCTTGAAGCATTAGAAAATGGTCGTCATGATTTAAGCGAGCAAGTCTATATGAATGTCATGGAATTTGATACGGTTGAAGCGGATAGCAAACAAGCTGAACTTCATCATAAATACCTAGATATTCAATTGCTTATTGGTGGTGAAGAAAATATTGAAGTAAGCGCAACTTATCCAAATATCAGCTTATACGATGAATATCGTGATGAAGATGATTACCAACTAACACCACAAATTGAAGATAAAAGCACCATAACACTTTTACCAAAAATGTTTGCTGTTTTCTTCCCATATGAACCACATAAACCGGGTTGCACCGTAAACGGCAAATCAAGTTTTGTGAAAAAACTGGTGGTGAAAGTACCAGTCGAATTGATTTAATTATTTCGATTTATTAAAACAAAAGTGCGGTCAGAAATTTATATATTTTTCTGACCGCACTTTTTTATTATTTAATCACCGTAATTGACCATTTGGCATCATTAATTTGTTCGAAGTTTGTCACTTCATAGCCTTCTTCAGCCGCCCAATCGGGAATGGCTTCGGTAGCTTGAGTACAGTCGAATTCAATTTCTAGGCCATCGCCTTTATTTAACTTAGCCATTGCTTCCTTGGCTTCAACGAGAGGAAAGGGGCAAACTAGGCCGAGTGTTGGTAATTTAACGATCATATAAACTCCTTATGATGCTTTTGTTAATTTTAAACGTTGTGGACGGATAATGGTGAAGTAGGCGGCCACCCAAGTGCCGAGAATCATCAATGGTAATGATACCCAACCTTGCCAAGAGAAAAAGGCGGTTTCGACTAAGCCATTACCGATAGAGCAGCCACCCGCCAGGGTTGCACCAATGCCCATGAGAATACCGCCGAGTCCGCTGCGTAGAATCGTGGTGGCATCCGGTACACGGACACGGAATTCATTGCTCGCTTTCGCACCGATGAATGATCCAATAAAAATCCCTAAGACTAAGAATACGCCCCAGTTAATAAATTTACCGTCGCCAGTAACGAGGAATTGCATAATATTAGCGGATGGACCAGTGATCCCAAGTCCAAACTCACGACCAGTAGCAACACTGAGTGGCCAAGCTGCAAGTGCGATTAATCCGATTAATACGGCAGAGAAAAATGGGTGCCAGCGTTTTTCAAATAATAAGTGAGCAAGTCCCGTTTTCTTCGGTTTTAATGCCGCGACTTTTACGCTTGGTTTACTGAGATGTTTGTACACATAGAAAGCTGTCACTAAAGTTAATAATGCGACTAACCACCAAGGTGAGATACCGAATGTATCGTAAATGTTGCGTTGTTCGATATTGATACTGCGTAAAGTTTTGTTGAATTCGCCTAATGGGCCAGTACGCATGATGGCACTTAACAACATATAAGTGAATAACGCAACCCAACTGCCGACTAAGCCTTCCGCAGCACGGTACCACGTACCTGTCGCACAACCGCCAGCAAGAACAATACCGATGCCAAACACAAAGGCACCGATAATTACCGCTAAAAAGGCAAAATTTTCAGCGGGATCAACATTTAATACACCGATTTCTTTTAAGAGAAAGAAACCGATGGATTGCACGGTAATCGCCAATAGAAGGGCTACAAACATTTTGTTATTTTTGGTGACATACATATCGCGAAATGCGCCAGTAATACAAAAGCGCCCTCGCTGCATCACAAATCCGAGTAAAATTCCGCAAAGTAATCCGGTTAAAAGCATAAATATTCCTTCTCTTTTAGAACTAAGTAGGTTGGTATTTTCTAAAAAAATAAGAAGGTAGCGCCCATAACTTTTGACTAGAAAATATGTTTTTTTGATATAAAAAAAGTGCAGTCAGAAATTTGTGTGTTTTTCTGACCGCACTTTATCGTAAGTTATCACGATATTAAGGACAGGGTTTACTCACCATAATTTCAATCACTTGGCGATCAATATGATGCATACTCTTAGACGCAATTGAGCATAGATTGTCGATAGTACGATCGAGATCGTGTTCAACAATACCTTCATTACCCGTAACATGGGTTTCATCCATTGCCATAAGCACTGATTTATAGCCAGATGCTACGCTAGTGGATACTTTCATGGCACAGCTATTGGATGCGCCATCGCAGATGATTCCGCTAATATCACCAATCATGCTGCAAATCCCCATGCTCACGGTTTCAAATTTACCTGTAAGCAAATAGGCGATACCCGCACAGCTTCCCATAGAGGCAGTTGTTACCGCACAAAGGGCAGACAGTTTGGGTAATTTACTGTGGATATAAATGGCCATTAAGTGTGATAAGAAGAGGGCACGGAGACGTTTTTCTTCACTCACGTTTAAATAATCGGCGACCACAACCACGGGCATAGTCGCAGCAATACCTTGGTTGCCAGAGCCTGAATTACTCATTGCTGGTAATGTAGCTCCACCCATACGCGCATCGGAGGCTGCAGTGGTTTCGATCATGATTTTGCTGAGTAAATCATCTGACATTAAGCCACTACCAACTTGTTTGCGTAACGTTCTGCCAATGTGTAAGCCGTAATTTTCACGTAATCCTTCGTTAGACAGCGCTCGGTTTAGAGCGGCAGCTTGTCCGATAAAGCGGATTTTATCGAGCTCAACTTCACAAGAAAATTCAAAGATTTCACGTGCGCTCACCTGTTTGAAAATATCATAAGGATCGCAATCAGCACATTCATCGTGTTCTTTCTCAAAAATGACCTCGCCATTTTTTTCAATCAAAATGATGTTGGTATGTTGATCTTGAATGGCTACTTTCAGTCGGTCATTATCGGCAAACAACACGGCTTCTGAATATAAGATATGATCGGTTTGATGAATATCCACATTAACGAGCTTTTTATCAAGCATCGCCTTGGCTTGGGATACTTGTTCTGGCGTGATGTGTTTTAATACTTCTAATTCACCCTCTGGGTCGCCAGCTAAAGCACCAATCGCCGCGGCAATAGGTAAGCCCACCATGCCTGTTCCAGGCACAGCAACACCTAATCCATTTTTCATTAAGTTTGGTGATACCTTGGCTTCAATACGTTCAGGTGCTTTGCCTAAATATTTAGCCGCTGTTGCTGCTGCAAGCGCCAAAGAGATAGGTTCAGTACAGCCAAGTGCTGGAACCACATCGCGTTCTACAATTTGAATTAATGATTTTTTGATTT
The DNA here is from genome assembly GCA_902461185.1 of uncultured Haemophilus sp. Classification (GTDB taxonomy): domain Bacteria; phylum Pseudomonadota; class Gammaproteobacteria; order Enterobacterales; family Pasteurellaceae; genus Haemophilus_D. Next base: position 108,614 of record CABPXD010000006.1, on the reverse strand, counting down.
CGTTGAGTCTTTCTTGATTCATAAAATTCTTTTTAATCTGTTAAATGCTGTCTTCTTTCTCTATGACTAATATGCGCGCTTCACCTTGTGGATGCGCAACGTGTTCGGTACCGATACCCGCATAAAAAATATCACCTGTATGGAGCAATACGGTTTTCTCTTGGCCGTCTTCTTTGTAGCGCATTTCCACCGTACCATCCATGACAGCAAAGACTTCTTCACCGTCATTGATATGCCATTTGTAAGGCTTATCTGTCCAGTGAAGACGCACGGAAATACCATTCATATTGGTAATATCAAGTGCTCCCCAAGCACGTTCTGCCTTAAAGTACTGACTTTGAATAACTTTATTCATGACTAAATTCCTTAGTGAGCCTCATCCCAGTTAGTACCTTGCCCCACTTCTACAATCAGTGGCACCACTAAATCGGCTGCACTTTCCATTTGTGTTTTGATGAGTTCGCTATAAAACGCGACTTTTTCTGACCGCACTTCAAACACCAATTCATCGTGCACCTGCATAATCATCGCAATATCGGGATCGTTTTGTAGTTTTTGATCCAATTGAATCATGGCACGTTTGATAATGTCTGCGGCGGTACCTTGCATTGGCGCATTGATTGCTACACGTTCGGCAGCTTTACGGCGCATACCGTTAGAAGAATTAATATCAGGCAAATATAAACGACGGCAGAATAGGGTTTCCACATAGCCTTGGGCTTTGGCTTTTTCGCGAATATCATGCATAAAAGTTTGTACGCCTGGATAGCGTTTGAAATACAAATCCATATAGCTCTGGGCATCCGCACGGCCAATACCGAGTTGACGCGATAAGCCAAAGGCTGACATACCATAAATTAAACCGAAGTTAATCGCTTTGGCATTACGACGTTGTTCGGACGTCACTTCATCCAGTGACACCCCAAAGATTTCTGCCGCAGTAGAGCGGTGAATATCTTTGCCTTGGGTAAAAGCATTAATTAAGCCCTGATCCTGTGATAGGTGCGCCATAATGCGTAGTTCGATTTGTGAATAATCAGCTGCAACAACAGTAAATCCTTCGCGGGCGATAAAAGCTTGACGAATACGGCGGCCTTCTTCATTACGAATCGGAATGTTTTGTAGATTCGGATCGCTTGATGAAAGACGACCAGTGGCTGTCACCGCTTGATGGTAGGAAGTATGCACTCGACCCGTTTGTGGATTCACCATTTGCGGTAATTTGTCGGTGTAGGTGGATTTTAGTTTGCTTAGCCCACGATGTTCTACTAACACTTTCGGCAATTCATGACTAAATGCGAGTTCCTCCAACACTTCCTCGTTGGTGGATGGCGCGCCTTTTGGTGTTTTTTGAATAACCGGCAAACCTAATTTATCAAACAAAATTTCCTGTAATTGTTTGGTGGAGGCCAAATTAAATGGCTGCCCAGCCAAGACATAGGCTTGTTCTTCTAATTCACTTAAACGGTTAGCGATTTCGTTAGATTGCAGGAATAGTGCATCGCTATCAATTAAGACACCGCGACGCTCCATACGGGAAAGCACGCCTAATAACGGCAATTCCATTTCTTTAAAGAGTTTTTCAAGACTTGGTTCTTTAGAAAGTTTTTCCCATAGCACTTGCTGCAGTTTCATCGTTACGTCGGCATCTTCCGCAGCGTACTCGGCTGCTTGCTCTAATGCAATTTGATTAAAGGTCAGCTGATTTTTACCTTTGCCAGCAATCTCTTCAAAACTGATGGTTTGATGTCCTAAATAACGTTTTGCTAGATCGTCCATATTGTGGCGACCAGTGCTATTGAGCACATAGGACTCCAACATGGTATCGAAAGCCACACCTTGCACATCAATGCCATTACGAGCAAAGATGGTGAGGTCGTACTTGAAGTTTTGCCCGACTTTTTGAATAGCGGGATTTTCTAAAACCGGTTTTAACAATGCAAGTGCGGTTGTTTTTTCAAGGGTTTTTGGTGCACCTAAATAATCTAATTGCAGCGGTAAGTAAGCGGCTTCACCGTTTTCTAACGCAAAGGAAATCCCCACTAAGTTGGCAGCCATATAATCTAAATTATCGGTTTCTGTATCTAGGGCAAAAAGCTTGGCTTGCTTGAGTTTTTCCACCCAACGATTTAAATCTGCTTCAGTGAGCAAGGTTTCATAACGGCTACGATCAATTTGAATTGGTGGTAATGCTTCCTCACTATTGTCTTGAGCGAGCGCAGGCGTAGCTTGATAGTGATTAATCTTGGTCGGTTGTTCGTTATTATTGGTGATGGAATCAGCGCCATTCATCACTTCATTGAGCCAACGTTTAAATTCATAACGGCCGAAATATTCAGTGAGTTGATCGTTATTGCTTGCACCAAGAGTGAGTTGCTCTGGAGTAATATCGAGGGCAACATCGGTTTTGATCGTGGCAAGGCGATAGGATAAGTCGGCCATTTCTTTTTCAGCCAATAATTTATCACCTAATTTTTTTGCCCCACGAATTGGCAATTCAGACACTTTGTCTAAGTTGGCATAAATTTCTGCCATGCTGCCGATACCTTGCAAGAGACCAAGTGCGGTTTTTTCACCGACACCCGCTACGCCTGGAATATTATCAGCGCTATCGCCCATTAGCGCTAAGTAATCGATGATGAGTTCTGGTGGAATACCGTATTTTTCAATCACGGCCTCGCGATCTAATAGGGTATTATTCATGGTGTTGATCAACATAATGTTGTCATCCACTAGCTGCGCCATGTCTTTATCGCCGGTGCTGATTAAGACTTTTTGATTGGCTTTGGAAGCCGCTACCGCTAAGGTACCGATGACATCATCAGCTTCAACACCTTCAATGACTAAAAGAGGAATGCCAAGGGCACGGATAATATCGTGTAACGGTTGAATTTGTTTGCGTAGGTCGTCGGGCATCGGTGGACGATGGGATTTATATTGTTCAAACATTTCATCACGGAAAGTTTTGCCTTTCGCATCAAAGACCACCGCAATATGGCTCGGTTGCACTTGCGAAATCAGGCTTTTGAGCATATTTAATACACCGTACATGGCACCAGTCGGTTCACCGGCAGAATTGGTGAGTGGCGGAAAAGCATGAAAAGCACGATATAAATAAGATGAACCGTCCACTAGGACTAATGGATTAGGAGCGATAGTTGGCATAAATATTCCGTTCAAAAATAATGAAAAGTGTCGCATTATAGCGTAAATTGCGAAATGGGGCGAACGGATAAAGTGCGGTCAATTAAACGTAAAAATTATGACGAAGGCATTTGGCTGTGGCATAATAGGAACACTTGAGCATTCAACATAAGGGAATAACATGTCATTAAAACTGGTTGAAGTTGTTGTATTAGGGCAAGTGCTGCGCTTGAATGTCCCTGCCGAACAAGAAGAGATTTTGCGTCAAGCAGCGCGCAATTTAGATCTTCAAGTATCTGAAATGAAGGAGCGTACAGGTTTATTGCAATTAGACCGTGTGCTTTCTATTGTTGCCTTGAATTTAAGTTTTGAATTAACCCAAGAAAAGAATAAAAATGCCCAGATTGAAAACGTGTTATGTACGCGAATTCAACAATTAGATCATTCTTTAGAGAATGCATTAGGTGGGCGTCTTATCGTCGATTAAATAAAAAAGAACCGCATGTTGAAAGTGCGGTTCTTTTTTTATGTATTTTTAATCGGGCGTGTAATAGAGTTTACCAATTTCAATTTTTTGTCGCCCTGTTTCTTCACGCCATTTATTGCTGTCTCGTAAAGAATAAACGCAGCCACAATATTCTTGCTGATAAAAACGTTCACGCTTACTGATTTCGATCATGCGTTGCGATCCGCCAGCTTTACGCCAGTTGTAATCCCAATAAATTACATCATCATATTTTTCAGCAGCACGGTGACCACATCCATTAATTTGATCCATGTCTTTCCAGCGAGAAATACCAAGGCAACTAGTAAACACAGGGAAACCATGCTCATGAGCATATTCAGCGGCTTTTTCAAAACGCATATCAAAACACATGGTGCAACGGATGCCACGTTCAGGTTCCCATTCCATGCCTTTTGCGCGATCAAACCATTGTTGGCGATCGTAATCAGCATCAATAAACGGAATCCCAAATTTTTGGGCAAAGCGGATATTTTCTTCTTTACGAATTAAATATTCTTTTAATGGATGAATATTCGGGTTGTAAAAATAAATCGTAAATTCAATACCCGAGGCCAAAATGGCTTCCATCACTTCACCTGAGCAAGGCGCACAGCAAGAGTGGAGAAGCAACTTATTATGTTCTTCGGGTAATTCGAGTTTTTCACGAATAAAAGGCGCATTGGGATCCTTGCGTACTTTTTGTTTACGCGGTTTTTGAAATTTAGCTTGAGAATCGACCGCACCTTGCGGTTGAATTTGTTCTTCAGTCATATTAATAAGTTCGGTCTACCGATAAATAAGCCAGTGAAATTAAGGCTTTTTTGTATTCACTTTCAGGTAATAAGGCAATGGCATCAACTGCTTTTTTTGCTTCTTGTTTCGCACGATCCATTGCGTAATCGAGGGATTTATGTTCAGCCATAATCGCAAGTACTTCATCAATCGCATCACGTTTTCCGCCTTGTTCAATGGCTTCGCGAATAAGCGCGGCTTGTTGTGGATTGCCGTGACGCATTGCGTGTAATAAAGGAAGAGTCGGTTTACCTTCGGCGAGGTCATCACCCACATTTTTGCCTAATGCTGCAGCGTTTGCGCTGTAATCTAGCACGTCATCTACTAATTGGAATGCGGTACCGAGATAGCGACCATATTCTTGAAATGCGGTTTCAATTGATTTTTCAGCACCCGCAACAATCGCAACAGATTGTGCCGCCACTTCAAATAAGCGTGCTGTTTTACTATAAATCACGCGCATATAGCTTTCTTCTGTGGTATCCGGATCATTCACATTCATCAATTGTTGAACTTCACCCTCCGCCAACACGTTGGTGGCATCTGCCATAATGCGAAGAATATCTAGCGATTGTAACTGCGCCACTAATTGGAATGCACGGGTATAAATGAAGTCGCCCACTAATACGCTAGCCGCATTACCAAAGGCAGAGTTTGCCGTTGCGCGGCCTCGACGCATATCAGATTCATCCACCACATCATCATGTAATAAAGAAGCAGTGTGAATAAATTCTACAAAGGTCGCACAAGTCGCCACTTTATCGCTTTCGTAGCCTAATGCACGCGCCGCTAAGATCGCAATAAGTGGTCGAATACGTTTTCCGCCACCTTGTACAATATAAAAACCAAGCTGATTAACCATCGGCACGTCTGAGTTAATTTGTGCTAAAATAGCTTGGTTGACTTTCTGCATATCCGCATCCGTTAATGCTTGGATTGCATGCATATCCATTAAATCTTGTTTGTTCATCTTCATTTGGTTCGATGGTTGTGTATATAAAAGAAAAGTGCGGTGAATTTTACCCGATTTTTCAAGGTTTCTGAAATTAAACTCGAGGAAAAGCGCTTTTTTTTATTTTATTGCAAATAAGTGCTTGCGATCGAGTTGTTTTTTCCGTAGAATTTGCGACCTATTTATATGAATTTTGAAGTGCGGACCGAAAATAGTAACGGAGAAGCACAATTATAGCGGAGTATTTATGTACGCAGTTTTCCAAAGTGGCGGTAAACAACACCGTGTGAGCGAAGGTCAAGTAGTTCGTTTAGAAAAACTTGAACTTGCAACTGGTTCAACAGTTGAGTTCGACTCAGTGTTGATGGTCGTTAATGGTGAAGATGTTAAAATTGGTGCACCAGTAGTAGCTGGCGCGAAAGTAGTGGCTGAAGTTGTGGCACAAGGTCGTGGCGATAAAGTTAAAATCGTTAAGTTCCGTCGTCGTAAACACAGCCGTAAACAACAAGGTCATCGTCAGTGGTTCACAGAAGTGAAAATCACTGGGATTCAAGCATAATTTCAGAGGAGATCAAGTAGATGGCAACTAAAAAAGCTGGTGGTTCAACTCGTAACGGTCGTGATTCTGAAGCTAAACGCCTTGGTGTTAAACGTTTCGGTGGCGAATCTGTATTAGCAGGTAGCATCATTGTACGTCAACGTGGTACTAAATTCCACGCAGGTAACAACGTAGGTATGGGTCGTGACCACACCTTATTTGCTACCGCTGACGGTAAAGTAAAATTTGAAGTGAAAGGCGAGAAAAGCCGTAAATACGTAAGTATTGTAACTGAATAATTTTACATCTGATTTGATAAACGCCCCGCATTACCTGTGGGGCGTTTTCTTTGTTTTCTTACCTGTAATTTACAATCATTAATCAAATTTGTTATCTTAGCAGGATCATTCTCTTCAATATTTCTTAGAATGAAATTTACCTGAATTCCTAACTGTGCTTTAGCCAAATAAAGGAAGACATCATGAAAAAACAACCTCTTTTAGGATTTCTATTTGCTTTAATTACAGCGATGGCATGGGGATCTTTACCCATTGCGTTAAAACAGGTTTTATCAGTTATGACGCCACAAACAATCGTGTGGTATCGCTTTATTGTGGCATTTCTAGCGCTCTTTATTTTGCTTGCCTATAAGAAAAAATTGCCACAATTTTTGAAAGGTGGTCAATTTATTTGGTTGGTAGTAATTGGTGTCATAGGGTTGTCAGGTAACTTCTTCTTATTTAATAGCTCACTTAAGTTTATCGATCCTTCTTCGGCTCAAATTTTTATTCACTTTTCCTCTTTTGGCATGTTGATTTGTGGTCTTTTTGTCTTTAAAGAAAAGCTCGGATTACACCAAAAAATAGGTTTAGTCTTATTACTTGTAGGATTAGTGCTTTTCTTCAATGATAAGCTAGATGGATTTCAAGGGGAAAGCCGCTATTTAACGGGCGTATTATTAAGTCTGGCAGGCTCGTTAATTTGGGTTGCTTATGGTATGGCACAGAAATTAATGCTTCGCCGTTTTAGTTCACCACAGATTTTATTAATGATTTATTTCGGTTGTCTTTTGGTATTTACGCCTATTGCTGGATTTTCCCAAGTGAGAGAGCTCAGTCCGTTAGCATTTGGTTGTTTGGCTTATTGTTGCTTAAATACCTTATTTGGTTATGGCGCTTATGCTGAAGCCCTTAATCGTTGGGAAGTTTCTAAAGTAAGCGTTGTGATTACCTTAGTACCACTATTTACAATTTTCTTTGCTCATCTTGCGCATTATGCGAGCCCTGATAATTTTGCCACGCCAGAATTAAATATGATTAGCTATATCGGGGCGTTTGTTGTAGTATGCGGAGCAATTTTGTCGGCAATCGGACATAAGTTATTACCGCAATCAAAGTAAAGTGCGGTTAAATATTGGAGAGTTTTTATGAAATTTATTGATGAAGCCCTGATTCGTGTGGAAGCAGGGGATGGTGGAAACGGTTGTGTAAGTTTCCGCCGTGAAAAATTTATCCCCAAAGGTGGTCCTGATGGTGGTGATGGCGGTGATGGCGGTGATGTTTATTTGGTTGCAGACGAAAACTTAAATACTTTGATCGATTATCGTTTTACGAAACGTTTTGCAGCTGAGCGCGGTGAGAATGGTCATAGTTCAGATTGTACCGGTCGCCGCGGTAAAGATATTACGTTACGTGTGCCGGTGGGAACGCGTGCAATTGATAATGATACTAAAGAAGTGCTTGGCGATTTAACAAAGCATGGTGCGAGAATGTTAGTGGCGAAAGGTGGTTATCATGGTTTAGGTAATACACGTTTTAAATCTTCGGTGAACCGTGCACCTCGCCAAAAAACCATGGGTACACCAGGGGAAAAACGCGATTTATTATTAGAATTGATGCTTCTTGCGGATGTCGGGATGTTAGGTTTACCGAATGCGGGTAAATCCACCTTTATTCGAGCCGTTTCAGCCGCAAAACCAAAAGTTGCTGATTATCCATTTACCACTTTAGTACCAAGTTTAGGCGTAGTGAAAGTGGATGAGAGCCATAGCTTTGTAGTGGCAGATATTCCTGGATTGATTGAAGGTGCATCGGATGGTGCGGGTTTGGGTATTCGTTTCTTAAAGCACTTAGAACGTTGTCGTGTGTTAATTCATTTAGTGGATATTAACCCAATTGATGAATCCGATCCGGCAGATAATATTGCGATCATTGAGTCAGAATTATTCCAATATAGTGAAAAGTTGGCAGATAAACCGCGTTGGTTAGTCTTCAACAAAATTGATACGATGACAGAAGAAGAGGCGCATGAACGTGCTCAAGAGATTACCGAACGTCTTTGTTGGGAAGAAGGGTATCACCTTATTTCCGCCGCAACCGGTAAAAATGTGCCACCACTTTGTCGTGATATTATGGATTTCATTGAAGCGAATCCACGTGATGCGGAAGTAGAAGAAAATAAACCGGAAGAAGTGAAATTCAAATGGGAAGATTACCATCAAGAACAGCTCGCTGAACATCAATTTGATGATGAAGATGACGACTGGGATGATTGGGACGAAGAAGATGAAGAAGGTGTTGAGTTTATTTACAAACCTTAATGCCTAAATGAAAAAAGAGCGGAAATTTGACCGCTCTTTTTTTATTGGGGTTAACCTTTCTTTTTCCCACCTTGACGCGCTTTAAAGCGAGGGTTGGTTTTCGAAATGACATAAACGACACCGTGGCGACGAACAATTTTGCAGCCAGGACGGTTTTTTGCGCTTTTGAGTGAAGATAATACTTTCATTGAACATTCCTATTTTGATTTAAATGCGCCAAATTTACCGTAACGGCTTGCAAATTCACTTGCACGACCTTCATTACCAATTTGACGAGTTTTACCAGTATAAAATGGGTGAGAAGCAGATGAGGTATCGCACATAAATACAGGGTATTCATTACCATCTTCCCATTTCATGGTGTTGTTGGTTTTAGCACAAGAACGGATCAGAAAGCCTTGTTTTGCGTTGGAATCATAAAATAAAACAGTACGATAATTTTCAGGGTGAATGCCTTTTTTCATTAGAGCTCCTTATATAACGAAAAGAATTGGGCGAAGATACTAATTCAAAAGAGAATAATTATCAATATAATTTTATTCATGGCTATGAGAATTTTTTTCATATTGAGAAAAAGAAAAATGCCTTTCGATTGAAAGGCATTTTGTCAGTTTGGAGGGAGAGTTATCCACGATGTGCGTTTTTCATAATACGCTCTTTCGCTACTTTCCATTCACGCTCTTTAATATCATCACGTTTATCATGTTGTTTTTTACCTTTCGCAAGACCGATTTTGATCTTTGCCCAAGCACCTTTCCAATAAAGAGAAAGGGCAACAATGGTAAAACCATCACGGCTTGATTTACCGAAAAGATTATCCAGTTCACGTTTATTCAATAAAAGCTTACGCGTACGCGTCGGATCGCAAACTACGTGGGTCGAGGCCAAGCTTAATGGTTGAATGGTTGCGCCAAATAAATAGGCTTCACCGTTTTTAAAAATGATATAGCTGTCGCTGATATTAGCTTTACCAGCACGCATTGATTTTACTTCCCAACCTTGTAATTCAAGGCCGGCTTCAATTTCATCTTCAATAAAATATTCGTGTCGAGCTCGTTTATTTAACGCAATGGTGTTGGAGCCGACTTTGACTTTTTTCTTGGTCATTGTTATCCGTTGATTATTAATCGTAAATTGGCGTTGATTTTACCGAATCTCGCCGTGGATAGCAAAAAACAAAAGGCTGATTTGACTCAGCCTTTTATTACTAAATGATAGATTATTCTTCTAACTCTCCACAGAAACGATAGCCTTCTCCATGTACGGTAGCAATGATTTCTGGGGTATTAGGATGATCTTCAAAATGTTTTCGAATACGACGAATTGTTACATCCACAGTACGATCTTGTGGTTTTAATTCACGTCCTGTCATTTTTAGCAATAATTCTTCACGAGTTTGCAATTTTCCAGGGTTTTCGCAGAAGTGCAACATGGCACGGAATTCACTACGAGGCAGTTTAAATTCAACGCCTTCAGGTGTGATTAAATTGTGGCTATTTAAATCCAGTGTCCACCCATTAAAACGATAGTTCTCACGTTGTAAATGGGTTTCTTTGCCATTTAGTGTCATGGTGCGATGCAATAAATTTCGTGCACGAATGGTGAGTTCTCTTGGGTTAAATGGTTTAGTGAGATAATCATCTGCCCCAATTTCCAAGCCTAAAATTTTATCGACCTCGTTATCTCGTCCCGTGAGGAAGATTAATGGAATTGTAGCTTTCTCACGTAACTCACGCCCTAGTAATAAACCATTTTTACCAGGTAAGTTGATATCTAATACGATGAGATTGACCGTTTCTGAGTTTAACTGACGATACATTTCTGCACCATCTTGTGCTTGTAATACCTCATAGCCCTCAGCTTCAAAAATTCCTTTTAACGTATTACGGGTTACCGCTTCATCTTCCACGATGAGAATTTTTGGGGTAGCCATTCATTGCTCCTTGTTATATTTTGTTATGAGCGTATTCTATAGTTGTAACATTGCTGTAACAACAGAAAAGTGCGGTCATTTTTAAAATTACATTTAATTTTATGATCTAAGTCATAAATTATTAACATTCCGCTTATCTATGCTAGAATTTCAGCAGGAACAATAGTTGGGACTTTATGATGAAGCGAATTCTTCTTTTTTTATTTTTTATTTTTACCGCACTTTCCACTCAAGCTGGTCTTTTTGATAAGAAACCGGCTTTCTTACCTGTGGATGAAGCTTTTCAATTTTCAGCTGCGAAAAGCGAGAATCAAGAAAATGTGATCGTCAATTGGTCTATTGCAGAAGGGTATTATCTCTATCAAGAGAAAATTTCCGTGAAGCTCAATCAAGAAGAAAATGCATCATTTGATGTAGCTACATTTTCTATTTCACCCGAAGATTATAACGATCCTTATTTCGGCTTGATGAAGATTTTCAAAAAGCCTGTGCAAGCTATTTTTAAAGCGAGTCAGCCGCCATTAAAAGCAGAAGATGTGGTTGAAATTGCTTACCAAGGTTGTACAGAGGGATTTTGTTATCCCCCTGAAGTAAAAGAAATTAAAGTGGCAGATTTGCCGATTGCACAGGTCGCCAATACTGAAAAAACATCAGGAAAATCGACCGCACTTTCAACACAACCTAAAGCAGAACAAGATCGTTTAGCGGAAAGTTTATTTAACAGCAAATATGCTGTATTTGGTTTCTTCTTGTTAGGATTAGGTTTGGCCTTTACCCCTTGTGTGTTGCCAATGCTACCACTGCTTTCAGCGATAGTGATTGGCCAAAATCAGCGTCCTAATATGTGGCGCGCTTTTGCATTAAGCTTTGTGTATGTGCAGGGGATGGCGCTGACTTATACCTTGCTAGGCTTGATTGTTGCCGCAATTGGTTTACCGTTCCAAGTGGCTTTACAACATCCTTATGTGATGATTGGTTTATCAATCATCTTTGTCTTGTTAGCCTTGTCGATGTTCGGTGTATTTACCTTACAGCTCCCAAGCTCCTTACAAACAAAACTCTCTTTACTTAGCCAACAGCAAAAAGCAGGTGCCTTTGGTGGCGTGTTCTTAATGGGGATGATTGCGGGACTTGTGGCTTCACCTTGCACATCCGCACCGCTTTCAGGTGCTTTGCTTTATGTGGCGCAGAGTGGGGATTTGTTTACTGGTGCGATTACGCTTTATTTGCTTGCGTTGGGTATGGGCGTACCGCTGATTTTAATCACTTTATTTGGGAATAAAATCCTGCCTAAATCAGGCATGTGGATGGAAACGGTCAAAAAGCTCTTTGGCTTTGTGATGCTCGCATTACCGGTATTCTTAATTTCTCGTATTTTGCCAGAGGAATGGACACCAAGATTATGGGCGATGCTCGGTACCGCATTTTTCATCTGGTTTGCTTTTCAGATGCCGAAAAATGGCACAGGTTGGGTATTCCGAATTCTCTTTTTAGTGGCAGCCATGATTAGTGTTAAACCGCTTCAAACTTGGGTGTGGGGCGAAACCTCAACACCAAGTGCGGTCGAAAATAAAGTGGTTTCCCATGTTGAATTTAAGAAAGTGAAAAGCGAAGCTGAATTGCAACAAGCACTTGCTGAAAATAACAAACCACTTGTGATGCTCGATCTTTATGCGGATTGGTGTGTGGCGTGTAAAGAGTTTGAAAAAGAAACATTTAGTGATCCTCGTGTACAAAAAACCTTTGGCGATATGTTGCTCCTTCAAGTTGATATGACAAAAAACTCTGAAGAAAACCGTGCTTTAATGACAAAATATAAAGTGCTAGGTTTACCGACTATTTTGTTCTTTAATCAAGATGGAAAAGAAATCGAGGGGAGTCGTGTTAACGGATTCATGCCGCCTGTTGAGTTTCTACAATGGATTGAGAAAATCAGTAAACCATAAAATTATTTCTTAATCGTAAAAAGTCCTTTTCGATTTAAGGTATTGTTTAGTGTTAAGTTAATCATTAATATACACCCCGTTCTCAAATCACTTTTTATTTTTATGAGGTAAACTTTATGAAAAACTTAGAAAAATATTCTCCGTATGTTTTAGCTTTATTACGTATCATCGCTGCCTATATGTTTATCTTGCACGGTACAGCGAAATTCTGGGAATTCCCAGTGTCAATGACTGGTGGTAATGGTGCGGTGGGCGATCCACTAATGATCGTTGGTGGGATAATTGAGATTGTAGGTTCAATCTTATTAATTTTAGGTTTATTTGTTCGCCCAGTAGCCTTTATTCTTTCAGGTCAAATGGCTTATGCATATTTCTTCATGCATGTAGCAGGTAAAGGGAATTTGTTCTTCCCAATCGCGAACGGTGGTGAACTTGCTTTACTTTACTCTCTCGTGTTCTTCTATTTTGTGTTTGCTGGTGCCGGTGCATTTTCTTTAGATAACCGTAAACGCTAATCACATTATTCACACTGTTAGGTTGCCCGTATTTTGCGGGCTTTTTTATTTTTTAAACCTCCTAAATAATAAGCAGTCGAACCTTGAAGTGCGCTTACCAGGAAAATTTTTTCTACATAAACGCAAACGTTTGCGTTATAATTCCCCGCGCTTATTTTTAACCATTTAATTAAAGGAAAATGTAATGACAGATCGTCCAATTAGTCAGGCTTTACTGAGTGTTTCTGATAAAACCGGTATCATAGAATTTGCTCAAGGCTTAGTACAGCGTGGTGTAAAACTACTTTCCACAGGCGGTACCGCAAAATTGTTGGAGCAGCATGGTTTGCCAGTGACTGAAGTGTCTGATTATACGGGATTCCCAGAAATGATGGACGGTCGTGTGAAAACCTTACACCCAAAAGTGCATGGTGGGATTTTAGGTCGTCGTGGTACAGATGATGCCATCATGCAGCAACACGGCATTGAAGGCATTGATATGGTAGTGGTGAATTTATATCCTTTTGCCGCAACCGTAGCTAAGCCAAATTGCACGTTAGAAGATGCAGTAGAAAATATTGATATCGGTGGCCCAACCATGGTGCGCTCTGCTGCGAAAAACCATAAAGATGTAGCGATCGTGGTGAATAATCATGATTTCAACGCTATTCTTGCGGAAATGGATAAACACCAAAATAGCCTAACGCTTGAAACCCGTTTTGATCTTGCCATCAAAGCATTTGAACACACCGCGCAATACGATTCCATGATCGCCAACTATTTCGGTCAGTTGGTGAAACCTTATCATGTTGCTTCTGAAGAAGATGCGGAGGCGAAGAGCGGTCAATTCCCACGAACTTTAAACCTTAACTTTGTGCGTAAACAAACCATGCGTTACGGTGAAAATGCCCATCAAAATGCTGCCTTCTATGTTGATTTGAATGTGAAAGAGGCGAGCGTGGCTACGGCTAACCAACTCCAAGGTAAAGCCTTGTCTTACAATAATATTGCAGACACCGATGCAGCGCTTGAATGCGTGAAAGAATTTGATGAGCCAGCTTGTGTGATTGTGAAACATGCTAATCCATGTGGTGTGGCTTTAGGTAAAGATATTTTAGACGCCTATAACCGCGCCTATCAAACAGACCCAACCTCAGCCTTTGGAGGCATCATTGCTTTTAACCGTGAATTAGACGAAAAAACCGCAAATGAAATTGTAGAACGTCAATTTGTGGAAGTGATTATTGCACCGAAAGTGTCTGCAGAAGCTGTTGAAGTGGTGAAACGTAAGAAAAATGTTCGTTTGCTTGAATGTGGTGAATGGACTTCTCGTTCTGAACGTTTGGATTTTAAACGTGTAAACGGCGGTTTATTGGTACAAGATGCAGATTTAGGCATGGTGGGCTTGGATGACTTAAAAGTGGTCAGTAAACGTCAACCGACCGAACAAGAATTGAAAGATTTATTGTTCTGCTGGAAAGTGGCGAAATTCGTGAAATCCAATGCCATTGTTTATGCCAAAGACAATCAAACCATCGGTATTGGCGCAGGCCAAATGAGTCGCGTATATTCTGCGAAGATTGCGGGTATTAAAGCGCAAGATGAAGGTTTGGAAGTGGCCGGTTGTGTGATGGCATCCGACGCGTTCTTCCCATTCCGTGATGGCATTGATGCGGCGGCGAAAGTAGGCATTCAATGTGTGATTCATCCGGGCGGCTCAATGCGTGATCAGGAAGTGATTGATGCAGCAGATGAACATAATATGGTGATGGTGTTGACTGGAATGCGTCATTTTAGACATTAATTTATGTCGTCACTTCGCTCAATGAACGACTTACTTTTTTACCTATTCCTCCCCCTATCTTTGCTAAAGAGGGGATTAAATTCAAAAAGACACAAGGACTACAACATGAACATCCTCATCATCGGAAACGGCGGTCGTGAACACGCTCTGGCTTGGAAAGCGGCGCAATCTCCATTAGCGGATAAAATTTTTGTTGCACCGGGCAATGCCGGGACGGCGTTAGAAAAAAAAGTCGAGAACGTGAGTATCGCCGCAACGGATGTTCCTGCGTTGGTTAAATTTGCCCAAGATAACCATATTGGTTTAACGATCGTGGGGCCTGAAGCACCGCTTGTGATTGGCGTGGTGGATGCGTTTCGTGCAGTTGGTTTAAACATTTTCGGACCAACGCAAGCGGCGGCGCAATTGGAAGGTTCCAAAGCCTTTACCAAAGATTTTTTAGCGCGTCATAAAATCCCAACAGCGGAATATCAAAACTTCACCGAAGTAGAGCCTGCATTGGCGTACTTGCGTGAAAAAGGTGCGCCAATTGTTGTAAAAGCGGATGGTTTAGCGGCGGGCAAAGGTGTAATCGTTGCAATGACATTGCAAGAAGCTGAAGACGCTGTACGTGATATGCTTTCCGGCAATGCTTTTGGTGAAGCTGGTAGTCGAGTAGTCATTGAAGAATTTTTAGATGGCGAAGAGGCGAGTTTTATTGTCATGGTGGACGGCAAAAATGTCGAACCTATGGCGACCAGCCAAGACCATAAACGTGTGGGCGAAAAAGATACAGGCTTAAACACCGGCGGCATGGGGGCTTATTCTCCTGCGCCAGTGGTGACAACAGAAATTCATGATCGCATTATGCGAGAAGTGATTTATCCAACGGTTAATGGTATGGCTGCGGAAGGCAATGTTTATACTGGCTTCCTATATGCAGGATTAATGATTATGCCGAATGGTCAGCCGAAAGTGATCGAATTTAACTGTCGTTTTGGCGATCCAGAAACCCAGCCAATCATGCTACGTCTTGAATCAGATCTGGTAGGATTTTGTCTTAAAGCTTGCGATGGTAAATTGGATGAAGTGAAATCCCAATGGAATCCAAAATCTTCTTTGGGTATTGTTTTGGCAGCTGAAGGCTATCCAGGCGATTATCGCAAGGGCGATGAAATCACCGGTTTGCCTCAAAGTGCGGTCGAAAATGAGAAAGTTTTCTTAGCGGGTGTTGCAGAACAAGAAGGTAAGTTAGTCACGAATGGCGGTCGCGTGCTTTGTGTTACTGCGTTAGGCGAAAGCGTATTTGAAGCGCAACAAAAAGCCTTAAAACTCGCTGAGCAAATTCAATGGACTGGACGTTTTTATCGTCGAGATATTGGCTATCGTGCTGTTGAACGTGAGCAGCAAAAATAATTACATTTAATGTTAAGGAATAGTATGGATTATAAAAATAAGGAATTATGTCGTCTTCGCACAATCAGTTTTTTTCTGACGTTACATAAAGATAAAACGCAATGGGAAGACGCTCTTTATTCGGTGAAACGTGATGTGGATTTGTTATTACCTGCTGTGCAGAAAGCAGGTTATACCTTGCAATCGATTCGAGTGATTACTAATCCCTTTGGTGAATATTTGGATTTAACCAATTTGCAGACAGCGAAAGCAGATTTGCAGTATTTAACGGAATTATTGAATAAATTTAATGAAAGTGGAATTCGTCTTCGATTTGCAATAGGCGCGGCGAGAAATAAAGAGGAAATTGCTTTATTGCCAGAGTTAATCGCGGCTTATGGCGACTTGTGTAATGCTTGTGTAAATGTACCATTAGATGAAAATGGTGTGTTAGATAATGAACTTATTGAGCAATCTGTTTATGCCGTACAACGAATTGCAAATATCACACCACGTGGCGAAGGTAATTTTAACTTTACGGTGAATTTTAACTGCAAGCCATTTATTCCTTATTTCCCCGCCGGTTATCATCTAAGTCATTTGCCAAACAGTTTTGTCATTGGGTTCGAAACACCCGATTTATTAGTCGAAGTATTAAAATCTGTGCCAAAATCGCCTCATAATCAATTTTATGCTGATTGTTATCAGGCTATGTCGCAAGCTCTGCAATATCATGTAGATCAAGTATTAGAGATGTTAAGTGCGGTCAAATTGTCGGGAAAATTTGAATTTGCAGGCATTGATAGTTCAGCGGCACCATCAAAAAATTGTTCATCCATAACAAAAATCTATGAATTAATGGGATTACCTTATTTTGGTGCAGCTGGTTCAGTAGAGGTTTCTGCGTTACTGACAAAAGTGTTTAAATCAATCCAACGTGTGCCATTGGTTGGGTTTTCCGGATTAATGTTGGCGGTGACAGAAGATTTGGGTTTAGCCGAAGGGACACAAAAACAATATTTTGATATTCGCGCTTTACTGACTTATAGCGCCGTATGTGGTATCGGTTTAGATACGGTTCCTGTGGCGGGAAATGCTAAGGCTGAAAGTATAGCGGCTATTATGCGTGATACGGGAACGATGGCATTTCGCTTAAATAAACCGCTAACTGTGCGTTTATTCCCAATTCCGAATAAGGTTGCAGGTGAAATATCCGAATTTGAGAGTGATGATTTATGTAACTGCCGCCTTTTACATATTCCGGATTAAAAAAATTTTTCCCTACTTTGTATTGATGAATGTTATCTCTACTGTCAATAAAAGGAATATCTCATGAGAAAATTAATATTGGGTGGTTTTGTTGCTGTATTATTCTCAGGGTGTACGGTAGCTCATCAGCAAACTGGACAAGAACAAGCCTTAGTCGGCGATTGGATTTGTCATGTAAAACCTGCAGCCAAATCCCCTTTACCTGTTGAGCATTTTGATTATGTCACCTATCACGCAGATCAAACTGTGCTTCTACGTGGTATTTCACAGATTGATACAAAAGAAGGCTGGATGCGTTATTTATTGCAAGCTAAAGCCAAATGGCAGGCGAATGAGGGCAAGTTAAGTTATGACTTTACAGATCGTCTATTTAAAATTGCGCATTCACCACAAGTTGCGAAAATTATTGAACAATCTCCAGAATTTAAAGAATTAGATAAGGAATTTGTTTCACCTTGTAATAACTGCGGTAATCATTTGGATATGAAGATTAAAATGAAAAGCCCAACAAGGATGACAAATTTTAATACGTATACGAAAGAAACCAGCCAATGCCGTAAACTGGGAGCTGGCGAGAAAACAAAAGAAGTTAAACTAATTGAGAAATTAGTGAAAGAAAAAGGCTCGATTTAGATAAATGAATGTTTTTCATTGTAATAATGAAAAATATGATCGAAATTTTTGATTAAGTTTTTACTTGGAAACAGGTAAACTATACACAAATAATTCAAACAACGAGGAAAACACAATGTTTAAAAAAAGTATGAACATCGCTGATTACGATCCGGTTCTCTGGCAAGCCATTCAGGGCGAAAATCGTCGTCAAGAAGAGCATATCGAGCTTATCGCATCTGAAAACTATGCAAGCCCACGCGTAATGGAAGCGCAAGGTTCACAGTTTACTAACAAGTATGCTGAAGGCTACCCAGGTAAACGTTACTACGGCGGTTGTGAGTACGCAGACATTGTCGAGCAGTTAGCGATTGATCGTGCTAAAGAGTTGTTTGGTGCGGATTATGTAAACGTACAACCACATTCTGGTTCACAAGCTAATGCGGCAGTATATGGTGCATTAATCAATGCGGGCGATACCATTTTAGGGATGGATTTAGCACACGGTGGCCACTTAACCCACGGGGCGAAAGTGAGCTTCTCCGGTAAAATCTATAATTCTGTACTTTATGGTATCACTGCTGATGGTTTAATCGACTATGAAGATGTGCGTCAAAAAGCGTTAGAACATAAACCAAAAATGATCGTGGCTGGTTTCTCTGCTTATTCTCAAGTGGTAGATTGGAAAAAAATGCGCGAAATTGCGGATGAAGTGGGCGCGTATTTATTTGTTGATATGGCTCATGTTGCGGGCTTAATCGCAGCAGGTTTATATCCAAACCCATTACCATACGCACATGTTGTAACAACGACTACCCATAAAACCTTAGGTGGTCCACGTGGTGGTTTAATCCTTTCTTCCTGTGGTGATGAAGAGCTTTATAAACGCTTACAATCTTCTGTTTTCCCTGCAAACCAAGGTGGTCCATTGGTTCATATTATTGCGGCGAAAGCAGTATGTTTCAAAGAAGCATTAGAGCCTGCTTATAAAGAATATCAAGCAAATGTGATTAAAAATGCGAAAGCAATGGTAGAAGTGTTTAAACAACGTGGTTATGACGTGGTTTCAAATGGCACAGAAAACCATTTATTCTTAGTCAGTTTCATCAAACAAGGTTTAACCGGTAAAGCAGCAGATGCAGCGTTGGGTAAAGCGAATATCACCGTTAATAAAAACTCCGTACCAAATGATCCACAAAAACCATTTGTGACCTCTGGTATTCGTGTTGGTACACCAGCGGTGACTCGTCGTGGTTTTAACGAACAAGACTGTCGTGAATTAGCTGGCTGGATGTGTGATGTATTGGATGCATTAGGCAAAGAAAACGAAGAACAAGTGATTGCAGCAACCAAAGAAAAAGTATTGGCAATCTGCAAACGTCTTCCTGTTTACGCAAACTAATTTTTCATCTTTGCTAAACGAAACGGTGACATCAATGAAGGATGTTGCCGTTTTTTATTTTAATTTTTTTATGATTTATAGGGAAAGGTAAGAGCTAATTAGTTGATATTATAGCGCTATTTTTCTGACTGATTGAATAGTTGAATAAAATACTATATTATTTGGTAGCTCAACTAAACGATAAATATATTAATTCTTCAGCCTAAAGAGCCCGGGTAAAAACCAGTCTCCATTATGCTTACTTAAATTGCCACGATAGTGGTTTAACGGTGCTGAGCCTATTATCCAATTTAGTTAAAAATCCAACCGCACTTTCGATTCAATTGAAATACATTTATCTCCCAAAGGAAGTCCTATGTTTAAAACATTATTAAATTTATTTCGCTCGACTGACAAAAATAGTCTTGAAGCCTTAAAACAACATGCAGAACAAGGTGATGCAGAGGCAATATATCAGTTGGGGAGAGTATATGCTCTTGGTAAAGGGGAAGAAGTCGATTACGATAAAGCAATGACGTTATATCACCGCGCGAATGCATTGGGTTATCCATTAGCAGCAAATAATATTGGCGCACTTTATGATGATATGGGCGAGCCTGAAAAATCAGTGGAATGGTTTGAGCAAGGCATTCGTCAAGGCGATAAACGAGCGACAATCAATTTGGGACGATTCTATCTTTTAGGCATTGGCGTGGAGCAAGATACATTTAAAGGCATGCAAATGCTAGAGAAATATGACGATGATGGGCTTGCTTTATATCTCTTAGCGCAGGTATATGATGGCGTTATAGGATATGGAGTTCCAATTAATTATCCTAAAGCATTGGAATATTACTTGCTTGCTGAGAAGAATAAACAAGATTTAACCAATGAAGATTTAATGACGCTTTATAATAACCTTGGGACACTCTACAACGCTCACGAGGATATTCCAACTAATTATGCTGAAGCGCAAAAATACCTAACCAAAGCTGCTGAAATGGGGCTTCCCCATGCAATGTATGGTTTAGCAAATTTACACGGTTTTAAAGGGGATAAAAAGCAAGCCTTCAAATGGTATTTAAAAGCTGCTGAAAATGGCTTAATTGATGCCTATTACTATGTTGGTAATGCTTATAAAAGAGGTGAGGGCGTTCAACAAGATAGCCAGAAAGCCCTGAAATGGCTAGAGCTAGCAGCAGAATGCCAAATGAGGGATGCGGCTAGGGAATTGGCTGAGATTTACCAGGATGGGCTAGGTAATGTGTCACAAAATTTAGAAAAGGCTCAAGCGTTTTATCTACTTGCAAAAGAAGATGGAGAGGATGTCGAACGCTCAGTGCAACAGCTGCAAAGTCGTCTTGCTGTGCGTGATGATTTTGGTGTATTACTTGAACGAGCTAAAGAAGGCAATCTTGAGGCACAAAAGGATTTAGCGATGGCTTACGTTCGAGGTGATGAAATTGAACAGAATTATGAAGAAGCCTTTAAATGGTATAAAGCCGCTGCGGAACAAGGTGATGCTGATGCACAAAATAGTCTGTACAATCGCTATGCAAAAGGCGAAGGAGTTGAACAAAATAGCGAAGAAGCGATGAAATGGCTACATCGTAGTGCAGAACAAGGTCATGGGCTAGCTTACTATAATTTAGGATTTGAATATAGTTCAGGTGATTTAGTCAGAAAAGATGAATTAGAAGCGATCAAATGGTATAAAAAGGCCGCGAAAAAAGACATTAAAGAAGCTTATTACCAACTTGGATTTCTTTATACTTATAGTGATACCATTAAAGATTACCAAGCTGCGCGGGAATGTTATGAATTAGCAGGCGGAAGTTGGAACGGTGAAGCGCAAAATGAGTTAGGCATCCTTCACTTTAATGGGTTCGGCACACCAAAAGATGATGCCAAAGCTTTTTTGTATTTCCAACTTGCTGCTGAAAACGGTAGTCCTGAGGGAATGTATAATTTAGGTGCGATGTATGACAATGGCTTTGGCACAAAACGCAATAGCAAACTTGCCGATCAATGGTTTAAAAAATCCTGTGAAGCTGGATATGAAAAAGCCTGTGAGATGCTATAAAAATAACACCTTACTTGATGTTTGTTCATGCAAAAGGAGAGGCGTAATACCAGATTAATATGTTAAAATGAATTATTATTTTTGATCTTCTCGTTTACGCATAATGCTGATTCAGCTTTTATTTGTGATGTTAGCGGCGATGAATATCGCCGCTTATTTTTTAATGTGGAAAGACAAAGTTCGCGCGGTTCGTCACGGCTGGCGAATTTCTGAAAATACTTTCTTTCTATTAAGCCTGCTTGGTGGGTTTATTGGTGTTTATTGTGGGATGAAACGCTTTCGTCATAAAACCAAACACTTTAGTTTTAAATTTGTTGTTATTCTCAGTGCCTTTATTTGGTTGATCTTAATGCCTTATTGGTATTTCTTTCTTGAATAATGTTGAGTACAGAATGACTTTCAGTAAGAAAAAAGCCTAGAGAATATCTCTAGGCTTTTTAGTATGCGATTAGACTACTTAAAAATGAGGCGTCGATTTCGACTTTTCTTCACTTGTGAAAGTGTAATTAATCCCAACACAATGACATAGACAGCGAAAATAAATACCAACCATTGCACCATCGTGATGCCGAAAAGTGACCATTGGCTTTCGTTGCAGCTGCCTGTCGGATTGAAGACCGCAGGTAGCCATTTATGGAATGGTAACGTTTCTGGAAAGTTTGGTATAAATTCACATTGTTTCCATGGCGCAGGGTTCATTTGTAAATCAAGGTGATGAATGGAAATCATTAATCCTTTGATTGCACTAAATAAACCCACAATAAGAGCAAGAATGCGGACAATAAGCGAACTAGGGGCTAAGGCACCGATAAAACCAGCAATAAATAACCCTACCATA
Source organism: uncultured Haemophilus sp. (assembly GCA_902461185.1). Taxonomy (GTDB): domain Bacteria; phylum Pseudomonadota; class Gammaproteobacteria; order Enterobacterales; family Pasteurellaceae; genus Haemophilus_D. The sequence goes on along the minus strand of CABPXD010000006.1, from coordinate 86,350 downwards.
GCTAAACGTTCGTAAACACAAAGTACGCAAGGTTGTAAACCCATTCCGTATTGAAAGTAAAGTGCGGTGGATTCTAGGGCAAATGCGGAAAATGCCAAAAAGATCCACGCTGAACGTTTAAGGGATAATTGCTTAAAAAAGTCGAGCATTCTTTCTCCTTATGCTTCATTAAATTGGAAGAATTAAGCCAAGGTTTGCAAGCCAAATCGTCATTCCTGGTAGGATAAATTCGATTGCAAGGAAACCAACTAGCGTTAATACGATAGTGTAAGGCAATGCCATGTAGACCATTCTACCATAAGAAAGTTTAATTAACGGTGCAAGCGATGATGTTAATAAGAACAAGAACGCGGCTTGACCGTTTGGTGTAGCGACAGAAGGTAAGTTTGTACCTGTATTGATTGCTACCGCAAGTAATTCAAATTGGTGCGGTGTAATTGCGCCTGTCGCAAGGGCATGTTTCGCTTCATTGATATAAACTGTTGCTACGAATACGTTATCAGAAATCGCAGAAAGTAAACCATTGAAACCGTAGAATAATGCTAACTGTGTTTTCTCTTCAGAACTTAATACAAAGTGAATAATTGGCGCAAAAAGTTTTTGATCGATAATCACCGCAACGACAGAGAAAAATACGACTAATAATGCAGTGAAAGGTAAACTTTCTTGGAATGCTTTACCAATAGCGTGTTCATCAGTTACACCAGTAAAGGTTGTTGCAAGGATAATCACACTTAAACCAATCATGCCTACAGCCGCTAAATGGAAGGCTAAACCTAAGATCAACCAAACCGCGATAACCGCTTGGACAGAAAGACGAATCTTATCTTGTTTAGACATTTTTTGTGCGTTTTCACGATCTAAATCCGCTAAGACTTGCCATACTTCTTCCGGTAGTTTTTCACCATAGCCGAATAATTTAAATTTTTCGACTAAAATACAAGTGAGTAATCCACAGATAAATACAGGGACTGTCACTGGTGCCATACGGAAGAAAAATTCAATGAAATTCCATTTAGCTTGTTCTGCAATGATTAAGTTTTGAGGTTCCCCCACCATGGTCATGACACCACCGAGAGCGGTACCCACACCTGCATGCATCATTAAGCTACGTAAGAAAGAACGGAATTTTTCTAAAGTTTCATGATTTTTGATTTTGTTATCATCGGTAATATCAACTGCATCCTGTAGGTTTTTTCCTGATGCGACTTTGTGATAAACCCCATAGAAACCCATGGCAACGCTAATGATAACTGCTACAACAGTTAGTGCATCTAAGAAAGCTGAAAGAAATGCAGCACTAAAACAGAATGCTAAAGAGAGAACGATTTTAGAACGAATACGCACTAATAATTTGGTGAAAACATAAAGCAAAAGTTGCTTCATAAAATAAATACCGGCCACCATGAAGATTAAAAGTAAAACGACTTCAAAGTTTGCCACGATCTCCGCTTTCACGTGTTCGGCATTCGTCATGCCAATGGCAATGGCTTCAAATGCTAATAAACCACCTGGTTGGAGAGGGTAGCATTTTAATGCCATGGCTAGGGTGAAAATAAACTCAGCTACGAGTAGCCAGCCAGCAATAAATGGGCTGACGAAAAAGAATAAAATTGGATTAATTACCAAGAAGGCAATAATGGTTAATTTATACCAATCTGGACTTGCGCCCAGAAAGTTTTTCATAAATGCTTGTGTGTAAGTCATATCGAACTCCGTTTTTTTATAGTCTTGTCATTGTAATATATACTGCTTTAAAGGATAATAGACCAGTTAAAGATTTATTGAATAAATCACATTTTTTTGATCTTTTTAAGCTTTTTTATATTTATTTTATATTTATGCAAACAGATAATACCCTTTTACGGGCACAAAGCCCAGCCGCTCTTGCCGAAGAATATATTGTTAGAAGTATTTGGGATAATGTATTTCCCGCAGGCACCAATCTTCCTTCTGAGCGTGATTTAGCTGATAAAATTGGTGTAACACGCACCACATTACGCGAAGTATTGCAGCGTTTGGCTCGTGATGGTTGGCTTACCATTCAACACGGCAAGCCGACAAAAGTCAATGATATTTGGGATACAGCCGGCCCAAGCATTATTGAAACCTTAATTACCTTAGATCGTCAGAGTGCCCCATTAATCATTGAAAATATGCTTTCGTTGCGTAGTCGTATGTCTGAATCTTATATTTATGAAGCTGTCAAAAACTCACCTAAAGCTTCAGTTGCTTTGTTTAAAGGGTTGGATTCATTAGAAAATACGGCAGAGAGCTATATGGAATTTGACTATGCCTTATTCCGTCAGTTTACAGTAATGGCTAATAAACCTTTCTATCGTTTAATTTTTAATAGCTTACGTGGGGTTTATCATAAAATTGGCTTATTGTTTTTCAGTGAAGAAAAACATCGCCAAGTTACTTATGATTTCTATGTAGAATTGCGCGATATTTGTGAAAGTGGTCAATCTGATTTAGTAGTAGGTTGTATTCGCAAACACAAGCAAGTGACCTCTACTTACTGGCGAGCGATTTTAGAAAGCTTGCCAAGAGATCTAGCTACAGAATAATATGAAAAGTGCGGTTGAAAATGACCGCACTTTTTCCTTATATTAAAGATTTAACATTATGCGTATTCCAAGAGTTTATCATCCAGAATCCCTTAAAGAACAATCCACTTGCCAGCTTTCAGAAGATGCGGCTAATCACGTAGGACGTGTACTGCGGATGACAGAAGGCGAACAAATCGAATTATTTGATGGAAGTAATCATATTTATCCATCCAAAATTATTGAAGCGAGTAAAAAAGCCGTTAAAGTGGAGATTTTGGGGTGTGAATGGAGTGATAAAGAGTCAAATTTATCTATTCATTTAGGACAAGTTATTTCACGTGGTGATCGAATGGAATTCACCATTCAGAAATCCGTAGAGTTGGGTGTGAATGTGATTACACCATTATGGTCAGAACGATGTGGCGTGAAGCTAGACGGCGAACGCATGGATAAGAAAATTCAACAATGGCAAAAAATTGCTATTGCCGCTTGTGAACAATGTGGCCGTAATGTTGTACCAGAAATTCGTCCGTTAATGAAATTACAAGATTGGTGTGCTGAAAATGATGGTGCGCTAAAATTGAATTTACACCCAAGAGCCCAATATTCAATCAAAACCTTACCTTCAATTCCAAAAGAGGGGGTTCGTTTACTTATTGGTTCAGAAGGCGGTTTATCTCCTCAAGAAATCGCTCAAACTGAACAACAAGGATTTACTGAAATTTTATTAGGAAAGCGCGTGTTGCGCACAGAAACGGCTTCTTTAGCAGCCATTAGTGCGTTACAAATTTGTTTTGGAGATTTGGGATAATGATGGATTTACAGGGGCAATTTTTAATTGCGATGCCACAGTTGGAGGATTATTTCCAAAATACTGTAGTGTATATGTGTGAGCATAATGAGCAAGGTTCGATGGGCTTAGTGATTAATCAGCCCACCGATTTAAGCATTGCAGAGCTATATTCAAAAATGAATTTTATGATGAAAAATGACCGCACTTTTAGCAATGAACTTGTACTTGCGGGTGGATCTGTACATTCCGAGCGTGGTTTTATTTTGCATAAGAAAACTGCGAAAGAATTTGAGCATAGTTATAAAATTACTGATGATATGTATCTCACCACGTCAGCAGATATTGTGGAAACCTTTGGTTCAGCGGATGCGCCTGAGAAATATCTTGTTGCACTCGGTTGTGCCAGTTGGACAGCTGGGCAGCTTGAACAAGAGATTGCAGATAATGCGTGGCTAGTCGCGCCAGCGTCAGACACCATTTTATTTGAAACTATTTATGAAGATCGTTATCCTGCCGCGAATCAATTATTAGGGATTAATCCTCATAATTTTGTCTTTTCACAAGTAGGGCATAGTTAATGGGCATCACGGCAATCGCATTTGATTTCGGCACAAAAAGCATTGGTTGTGCAGTCGGGCAAAGTATCACGGGTACAGCGCAAGCCTTACCTGCATTTAAAGCGCAAGATGGGATTCCAAACTGGGATGCCATTGAGAAATGCTTAAAAGACTGGAAACCCGATGTCATTGTGGTGGGATTGCCTTTAAATATGGATGGTACCGAGCAAGATTTAACACTTCGTGCGAAAAAATTTGCCAATCGCTTAAATGGTCGTTTCGGTATCAAAGTAGAATTGCAAGATGAGCGCTTAACGACGGTTTCTGCTAGAGATGAAATTTTCCAACGTGGCGGTTATCGCGCTCTCAATAAAAGCAAAGTCGATGGGATCTCTGCTTGCTTGATTTTAGAAAGTTGGTTCGAAAGTTATTCAGAATAAGCCAAAAATAAACCGCACTTTAATGTGCGGTTTGTTGTATTTATGAGTTTATTTTTTTATCCAAATTAGACTTGCCATTCGGCCAGTTTTGCCGTCTCGACGATAGGAAAAAAAGGTCTCTTTTTCTGTGAATGTGCAATGTTCACCGCCGTAAATTTGGGTAATACCGAATTTATTGAGGCGTTGTGTAGCGATTTGATAAAGATTGCCGAGGTATTTTCCTGCTTCATTCGGATCGGGTCGAAAAGCCGTTTCTGCAATCGGGTCAAAAGCCATAAATTGCTCAATCACTTCTTTTCCTACTTGGAACGCATTGGGGCCGATAGCAGGTCCAAACCACGCGATAATCTCTTCAGAATCTGATTGGAAACATTTCACGGTTTCTTCTAATACACCATCACAGAGTCCTCGCCAGCCCGCATGGGCCGCGGCCACTTCAGTCCCTTGCTTATTGGCGAATAAAACCGGCAAGCAATCAGCCGTCATCACCAAACAGACTTGATTAGGTTGATTGGTGTAAACCGCATCGGCTTCTAAATTATTGCCCTCATAAGGTATCGTAATCACACGAGTACTGTGTGTTTGAGTTAAAAACAACGGGAAATGTGGCAGATTAAATTTTTCGACCAATAAAGTGCGGTTAGTTTTGACCGCACTTTTATCATCCTCGACATGATCGCCTAAATTGAAACTCTCGAAAGGCGGCAGGCTTACGCCCCCTTCTCTTGTGGTCGTAAAAGCTTGGATGTGTGGTGGAACAGTCCAGTTTGGAACAATGGTTTTCATCTTAATAATCCAATTCGTCTTTGTGTTCGAGGTAATCCGCTTTTAAGGCATGCAGTAATTCAATAAAGTCATCCGGCAATGGCGCATACCATTCCATCATTTCACCTGTAATTGGGTGAGCTAAACGCAACATAACCGCATGTAAGGCTTGGCGTTTAAAATTACGCAGAACCTCATTGAAGGCTTCGCTTGCATTTTTAGGTGGACGAGGACGACCACCGTAGGTTTGATCACCTAATAATGGATGTGCGATATGTGCCATGTGCACACGAATTTGGTGAGTACGGCCTGTTTCTAAACGTAAGCGTAAACGTGTGTAATTACGGAAGTTTTCCATGATGCGATAGTGTGTCACAGCTGGTTTACCCATTGGGTGAACCGCCATCAATGTGCGTTTTGTCGCATGACGAGCCATTGGCTGATCTACTGTACCACCTTTGGTCATAATGCCACTTGCGACAGCTTCGTATTCACGAGTGATCTTACGTTTTTGTAAGTCACGCACGAGCTTAGTTTGTGCGGGGATCGTTTTAGCAACAACCATGAGACCCGTCGTATCTTTATCTAAACGATGCACAATCCCTGCGCGTGGTACTTCGGCAATAGGTGGATAGTGATAGAGTAGTGCGTTAAGTACCGTGCCATCCGGATTGCCTGCACCGGGATGAACCACGAGATCTTTAGGTTTGTTAATCACGATAATATCGTCATCTTCATAAACGATATTAAGTGGAATATTTTGTGGCTCAAAACGGTTTTCATCTTCTACTTCTACCGAAATTTCAATTTGCTCTCCGCCATAAACTTTTGCACGTGGAATATCGGCAATTTCACCGTTCATTTTTACCTGTTTTGCTTCAATCCAGGTTTTTAAACGCGAACGGGAATATTCTGGGAACAACTCTGCTAGGGTTTGATCTAAACGCTGTCCCATTTGTTCGGGCTGAATTTCAGCCGTTAAGGTAATTTGTGGCATAAAAAATCCATCTAAAAATTTAAAAAGTTGGCTTATTGTGTAATGTTCTATACAATATTCGTTAATTGTAACTTATTTATTGATTTTCGTAAAAATTAAGGAAAAAAGAATGCGTAAAATAAAATCTCTTGCACTAATTGCATTGACCTCATTCGCGATTGCAGCTTGTAGCAGTGGTAATAAAGAAGTGGAACAAGCTTCTGTTGATGACCTTTATGCAAAAGGCGCGGCTGCATTACAAGAAGGAAGCTATTCTGACTCGATTCGTTATTTAAAAGCAGCAACAGAGCGTTTCCCTGGTAGTACTTACCAAGAGCAAGCAATGCTTGATTTAATTTATGCAAACTATAAAACGCAAGATTACACCTCAACGTTGGTAACCGTAGATAACTACTTACACCAATTCCCACAAAGTCCAAACCGTGACTATGCAGTGTATATGGCGGGTTTAACAAACTTAGCAACGGCCGATAACATGATCCAAGATTTCTTTGGTATCGATCGTGCAACGCGTGAAACCACTTCAATGAAAACGGCGTTTTCAAACTTCCAAAGCTTAGTGCGTGCGTTCCCAAATAGCCCATATTCACAAGATGCAGTAGCACGTATGGCATACATCAAAGATTCATTAGCTCGTCATGAATTAGAAATTGCAAAATTCTATGCAAAACGTGATGCATGGGTAGCTGTAGCAAACCGTGTAGTGGGTATGTTACAACAATATCCAGATGCCAAAGCGACTTACGAAGGTTTATTCTTAATGAAAGAAGCCTATGAAAAAATGGGTTTACAACAATTAGCGAGTCAAACTCAACAAGTCATCGATGCGAATAAAGATAAACAATTTGCGGACGTGAAAAAACCGGAAGAGTCTGATTTAATTCAACCGGTTAAAAAATAATCCCGTCCCTTGTGGGACGTGCTTGAATAAGCAAAATTATTCAAATAAAGGCTAGTCAAACTAATCAAATTGAGCTAGTATAAATTTAAAAGATTTCCTGGGGTGTTCGTGGATGGGTTATGTCCCTGAGCCGATACTTAGAACTTTATAAATCGGTTTCCCGCCATTGGTGTGTAGGCTTGACCTTTGACTTTGTCATTGGACTAAAGAAACCTAAAAATGGCCTTACCGGTTTCCTTGGACCGTCGGGTTCAAGGACTACTACTCGTAGCGGCACTCTGGGACCTTCCTTTAAAATCCATTCTTTCCAATCGAATGAAATCAACACAGCAAACGCTTCGCAATCAACTCCGTCAACAAATTCGTAAAACACGAGCAAATTTGACCGCTCTTCAGCAGCAACAGGCGGAAGATTCTATCACTCAACAAGCACTTGCGTTAATTGAAGAACGAAATGCTCAGCATATTGCTTTGTATCTTTCCTTTGATGGAGAAATCTCCACGGATAAACTCATCAAAATCCTTTGGGCGCAAGGTAAACAGGTTTATTTGCCGGTATTACACCCTTTCAATCCGAATCATCTTTTGTTTTTACGTTATTTGCCAGATACACCGATGCTGAAAAATAAATTTGGCATTTGGGAGCCAAAACTCAATGTGCAAAACGTATTGCCTTTGGATGAATTAGATATTCTTTTTACGCCACTCGTCGCGTTTGATAAACAGGGGAATCGCTTAGGCATGGGCGGTGGTTTTTATGACCGCACTTTACAACATTGGCAGAAATCTCCTTTTATCCCCGTGGGATTAGCCCATCAATGTCAGCAAGTCGAACACCTTCCAACAGAAGCGTGGGACGTACCACTTCATCAAATCTTAGTTGCTTAAACCTATCAAGACGTAAAGTTTGATAGAAAAAATTAAAAATAGTCTATTTTTTCTCTTGAAATCCCAAAAAAGGGTCTTATTTAATTACTCATAAAGGGGATGACCCCAAGTATTTTATGCAGGAGAAGATAAGATATGAATATTGAAAAATTTACCACTAAATTCCAACAAGCACTTAGTGAAGCACAGTCATTAGCGCTTGGTAAAGATAATCAGTTTATTGAACCAGTGCATTTATTGGCCGCACTTTTAAATCAACAAGACGGTTCAATTGCACCGATTTTGACAGCAAGTGGCGTGAATGTCGCGTTATTACGTAATGAATTAAACGCAGAATTGAATAAATTGCCACAAGTGTCAGGTAATGGCGGAGATGTGCAAATTTCCCGTCAATTACTTAACTTATTGAATTTATGTGACAAATTAGCACAACAAAAACAAGATAAATTTATTTCCAGTGAATTGTTCTTATTAGCAGCGCTTGAAGAGCGTGGCGCATTAAATGACATTTTGAAAAAATGTGGTGCGAAAAAAGAACAAATTTTACAAGCGATTCAACATATTCGCGGAGGACAAAGCGTGAACGATCAAAATGCAGAAGAAAGTAGACAAGCTCTTGAAAAATATACAATTGATTTAACAGCTCGTGCTGAAAGTGGCAAACTTGACCCGGTGATTGGCCGTGATGAAGAGATTCGTCGAGCGATTCAAGTATTACAACGTCGAACCAAAAACAACCCAGTATTAATCGGTGAGCCTGGTGTAGGTAAAACCGCTATTGTGGAAGGTTTGGCACAACGTATTGTTAATGGTGAAGTGCCTGAAGGTTTAAAAAATAAACGTGTACTTTCTTTAGATATGGGCGCCTTAATTGCCGGTGCGAAATACCGCGGTGAATTTGAAGAGCGTTTAAAAGCCGTTTTAAATGAGCTTTCAAAAGAAGAAGGTCGCGTGATCCTCTTTATTGATGAAATCCATACCATGGTTGGTGCAGGTAAAACTGACGGTACGATGGATGCAGGCAACTTATTAAAACCAAGTTTAGCACGTGGTGAATTACACTGTGTGGGTGCAACAACGTTAGACGAATATCGTCAATATATCGAGAAAGATGCGGCGCTTGAACGTCGTTTCCAAAAAGTCTTTGTGGATGAGCCAAGCGTGGAAGATACCATTGCGATCTTACGTGGTTTGAAAGAGCGTTATGAGATCCATCACCATGTAGATATTACTGACCCGGCAATCGTGGCAGCAGCAACGCTTTCACACCGTTATATTTCCGATCGTCAATTGCCGGATAAAGCCATCGACTTAATCGATGAAGCCGCTTCTAGCATCCGTATGGAAATTGACTCTAAACCAGAGCCGCTTGATCGTCTTGAACGCCGTATTATCCAATTAAAATTGGAACAACAGGCATTACAAAAAGAAGAAGACGAAGCAAGCCGTAAGCGTTTAGAAATGTTAGAAAAAGAGCTGGCTGATAAAGAACGTGAATACGCTGAACTTGAAGAAGTTTGGAAATCAGAAAAAGCAGCACTTTCTGGTTCTCAACACATCAAACAAGAGTTAGATGCAGCGAAAACCGAAATGGAACAAGCGCGTCGTGCTGGCGATTTAAGCAAAATGTCTGAGCTTCAATACGGTCGTATTCCTGAATTGGAAAAACAACTTGCTGCCGCTGAAACTGGCGAAGGCAAAGAAATGAGCTTATTACGCTATCGTGTGACTGATGAGGAAATTGCAGAAGTGCTTTCTAAAGCAACGGGTATTCCAGTTTCTAAAATGATGGAAGGCGAGAAAGAAAAACTCTTACGCATGGAAGAAGAATTGCATAAACGTGTGATCGGTCAAGAAGAAGCAGTCGATGCCGTTGCAAACGCGATTCGTCGTAGCCGTGCAGGGCTTTCTGATCCTAACCGCCCAATTGGTTCATTCTTATTCTTAGGACCAACGGGTGTAGGTAAAACAGAGCTTTGCAAAACTTTGGCGAAATTCCTCTTTGATAGTGAAGATGCGATGGTGCGTATCGATATGTCAGAGTTTATGGAAAAACACAGCGTATCTCGTTTAGTGGGTGCGCCTCCAGGCTACGTAGGCTATGAAGAAGGTGGTTACTTAACTGAAGCAGTACGTCGTCGTCCATATTCGGTAATTTTGTTGGATGAAGTGGAAAAAGCACATGCAGACGTATTCAATATCTTATTACAAGTATTGGATGATGGTCGTTTAACTGATGGTCAAGGTCGTACGGTGGACTTCCGTAATACAGTGGTGATTATGACCTCTAACTTGGGTTCTGATTTGATCCAAGGTAGCAAAGACGAAAGCTATGGCGAAATGAAAGCCCTAGTGATGTCTGTAGTAGGCCAACATTTCCGTCCAGAATTCATCAACCGTATTGACGAAACTGTGGTATTCCACCCACTTGGTAAAGACAATATCCGTGCGATTGCAAGCATCCAATTAGAACGTTTAGCAAAACGTATGGAAACCCGTGGTTACGAATTGGTGTTTACCGAAGCGTTATTAGATTTCATTGGTGAAGTGGGTTACGACCCAATTTATGGGGCTCGTCCATTAAAACGTGCAATCCAACAAGAGATCGAAAACAGCTTGGCACAACAAGTTCTATCTGGTCAATTATTACCAGGTAAAGTGGTCACAGTGGATTATGTGGATGGCAAAGTTCAAGCCAGACAATAATTTGTAAAATGAAAGCCATTTAGTGAAAGCTAAATGGCTTTTTTATGCTTTGGTAAAAGATAAAATAGGGTAGAATGACGCTGTGTATTGCGTATAAAAATGAGGAAAAAAATGACCGCACTTTTAAAAATAGGTTTGGTTTCAGTATCAGATCGAGCATCAAGTGGTGTATATCAAGATCAAGGGATTCCTGAATTACAACAATGGTTAGAACAAGCGTTGGTGGATCCTTTTGAAGTGGAAACGCGATTAATTCCAGATGAGCAACCATTAATCGAACAAACGCTGAAAGAATTGGTGGATGAGCACCATTGTCATTTAGTGCTCACAACGGGCGGTACAGGACCAGCAAAACGTGATGTGACACCTGATGCCACGTTAGCAGTAGCCGATCGTGAAATGCCAGGATTTGGTGAGCAAATGCGTCAAGTGAGTTTACATTTTGTACCAACAGCGATTTTATCTCGTCAAGTTGGCGTGATTCGTAAAAATAGCCTAATCTTGAATTTACCGGGTCAGCCAAAAGCCATCAAAGAAACTTTAGAAGGCGTAAAAGATGAGCAAGGCAACGTCTTAGTGAAAGGGATTTTTAGTGCGGTGCCTTACTGCTTGCAATTAATCGATGGTATTTATATTGATACCAAGCCTGAAGTGATTACAAGCTTCCGACCGAAAGCCGCACGCCGCGAAAATTTGGAGAAATAAGATGAAAAAAATCGAAGCCATTATTAAGCCATTTAAATTAGATGATGTACGTGAAAATTTATCTGATATTGGCATTAGCGGAATGACGGTGACTGAAGTTCGTGGTTTTGGTCGTCAAAAAGGGCATACAGAGCTTTATCGTGGTGCAGAATATATGGTGGATTTTCTGCCTAAAGTGAAAATTGAAATTGCCGTGCCAGATGATTTGCTTGAGCAATGTCTTGAAACCATTGTTGAAACCTGCCAAACAGGCAAAATCGGGGATGGTAAGATCTTTGTTTATGATATAGAACGCGTGATTCGTGTTCGTACAGGCGAAGAAAATGAGGAAGCCATTTAGTGGAAAAAAACTTAAATTTTAACCGCACTGTAGTCGCTATGGCGGCTTTAGTAATTGTGTTTGCGGGAATTAAACTGGCGGCAGAGATTGTCGTGCCTTTTTTATTGGCATTATTTATCGCTATTATTTGTTCGCCGGTAATTAAAGCGATGACACAACGCAAAGTACCACATGGTATTGCGATTGCCTTGCTGTTTATTTTAATTTTAATCGTATTCTTTTTCCTGGCGGGATTAATTAATAGCAGTGTGCAAGAATTTACACGCTCGATTCCTCAATATAAAGTGCTGCTTTCGGAACGTATAAATGACGTCATGGCGTTAGCTCAAAAACTTAAATTGCCGATTGTGATTTCTCGCGAAGCCATTATGGAGCATTTTGATCCAAGTGTGATCATGAATTTTGTGAGCCGTTTGTTATTAAACTTTTCTGGTGTGGTAACAAATGTTTTTGTGTTGATTTTAGCAGTGATTTTTATGCTGCTTGAAGCACCAACCATGAAGCATAAACTTGCTTTAGTTTTAAGTGACAATGAGCATGATGTAGTCGCGGAAGAACATCATATTGATCGTATTTTAGACGGTGTGATTAGTTATCTTGGTGTGAAAACGGTGATTAGCTTATTGACAGGCGTCACGACTTGGATTTTGTTAGACGTAGCGGGTGTGCAATATGCGATTTTATGGGCAACCTTAAGTTTCTTATTAAATTATATTCCGAATATTGGTTCGATTATTGCTGCAGTGCCTATTATTGTTCAAGCGTTATTGTTAAATGGATTTGGTGTAGGCATGGGCGTAACCGTCGGTATTATTGTATTAAATATTGTGATCGGTAATATTATTGAACCGAAAATGATGGGGAAAACCTTAGGGCTTTCTACTTTGGTCGTATTCTTTTCATTGCTTTTCTGGGGATGGTTGCTCGGTACAGTCGGTATGTTGCTTTCTGTGCCACTGACAATGGCGTTTAAAATTACCTTGGAAAGCTCTGAATCAACGAAGAAATATGCGGCTTTATTAGGTGATGTAAACGACTAAAGTGCGGTCATAAAATGACATCATTTTAGCAATAAAAAAGCCACCGTTATGGTGGCTTTCTTTTTATCTCATGTTCGATAGATTAAGGTAAATCATCGATTTCTTTATCCACTTTTGGTGGAATCATATGTTCGCGGCGTAGGCCGATATCATAAGCAATCGCAATCGCGATAAAGATTGATGAATAAGTACCAAAACCGATACCAATTAATAACGCTAATGAGAAGTTATGAATTGATGGACCACCAAAGAAGAACAAGGCAATCACAACAAGAAGCGTTGTGAGAGATGTCATGATGGTTCTCGATAAGGTTTGCGTTAAGGAAATATCAATAATATCGATGGTTTCTACACGGCGAATTTTACGGAAGTTTTCACGTACACGGTCGAATACCACGATACTATCGTTGATAGAATAACCTACAACGGAAAGAATCGCCGCCACGAAGGTTAAATCCATTTCGACTTGTAATGCAGAGAAAACACCGAGTGTAATCACCACGTCATGCGCAAGTGAGGCAATACCACCAAAACCTAAACGCCATTCAAAACGTGAGCCCACGTAAATTAACATCATTGCTAGGGTTGCAAGGGTCGCATAAACCGCACCTTGAGCCAGTTCTTCACCCACATTCGGACCGACGAATTCGATACTGTTAATATGAATATTAGGATCAATTGTTTGGAGCATGCTTTTAACGTGATCACCAATAGCTGAATCGTTATTATCAGCCGGTAAGCGGATCATCACGTCTTGTACAGAACCGGTTGTTTGTACAATCGGGCTTGCAATCCCGTTTTGATTTAATGTGCCACGGATTTTTTCTAAATCAGCTGGTTGTGAGAAGTGCGTATCAAATACCACACCACCGGTAAAATCCAAGCCCCAGTTGAAGCCTTTTGTCACAATGAAGAAGAGGGAAATCGCCATTAAAATGATGGAAAAGGTATATCCCACAAATCTCACTTTCATAAATTCAGTGAGAGGGAATGGCAATTTAATCCCATTCACTTCACGGATAAAATGTCCGTTTTTATCTTTTGCAAATAATCTCATCTTATCCTACCTAAATTGATAATTTTTCAAGACGTTTACCGCCGTATAGGAAGTTCACGATAGCACGTGTTCCAGTAATCGCTGTAAACATTGAAATTGCTACACCTAATGCAAGGGTTACCGCAAAGCCTTGAATTGGACCAGTACCCACAGCATAAAGAATGATTGCCGTTAAAATTGTGGTTAAGTTCGCATCGAAGATAGAGGTGAATGCACCGTTATAACCTTCGTTAATAGCTTGCTGGATTGGACGACCATTACGAATCTCTTCTTTGATACGCTCAAAAATAAGTACGTTGGCATCCACCGACATCCCCAGGGTTAATACGATACCCGCAATCCCCGGCATGGTGAGTGTTGCACCTGGTAGGATAGACATCAAACCGACTAATAAAACGATATTAATCACCAAGGCAAAGCTTGCGATAATACCGAAGACTTTATAGTAAACCAGCATGAAGACAATTACCGCAATTAAGCCCCAGAAGCTTGCATCAATACCTTGTTCTACGTTTTGTGCACCAAGAGAAGGACCGATTGTACGTTCTTCAACAATTTGCACTGGCGCGATTAATGCACCTGATTTTAATAACATAGAAAGGTTTTGTGCTTCTGCAGAACTGCTTACACCCGTAATTTGGAAGTTAGAACTGAAGCGACCTTGAATAGTAGCAACGTTAATTACTTCTTCACTTTTCTCTAAAATGGTTTTGCCATTTTCGTCTTTTTTACCGTTGTCTTTGTATTCTACATACAAGGTTGCCATTGGTTTTTTATAGTATTTCTTGGTAGTTTGCGACATGATTTCGCCGCCTTCACTGTCCAAGGTCACACTTACTTGTGGTGTGCTGGTGTTTTGGTCTAAACCAGAACTTGAGTTGATGATGTGTTCACCACCTAATACCGCACGTTTGTAAAGTGCAACAGGTCTACCTTGACGGTCATATTTGATTTCAGTGTCAGAAGGTAACATACCACGCGCTGCTGATTCAGGGTTCACTAATGAATTCACAATACGGAATTCAAGTGTTGCGGTTGCCCCTAAGATTTCTTTTGCACGTGCCGTATCTTGAACGCCCGGTAATTCGATTACGATACGTTCAGCACCTTGACGTTGGATAACGGCTTCAGCTACGCCTAATTCAGCGACACGTTTACGTAAAATCGTTAAGTTTTGCTCGATCGCTAAGTTACGAGACTCTGTTAATGATGCTTCAGAAAGGGCAAGATTTAAGGTGTTGTCACCAATATCAGATACGTCTAATGTTGGGTGTAATTGACGAATAATACGCGCTGCTTTCGACATTTGGTCAGCGTTTTCTAATGTGACCGTTGTACCAAATTTGTCACCGTTTTTAATTGCCGTAAACTGAATCTTTTCTTTACGTAATTCGTTGCGTAATGTGTCTTGTAACTGTTCTTGACGTTTAGCAAGCGCAGAATTCATGTCCACTTCCATCAAGAAACGTACCCCACCACGTAAGTCCAAGCCCCATTTCATTGGATTAGCCCCAATGCTGCTTAACCAAGCCGGTGTTGCTGGTGCAAGGTTTAATGCCGTGGTGTAGTTGTTGCCAAGTTTTTCTGCAATTTTATCTTTGGCAAGAAGTTGGTCATCTGTGTTATTGAAACGGGCAAGAATCGAGCCATTTTCAAGAACGATAGATTTGGTTGAAAGGTTATTTTCTTTTAGTACGTTTTGTACTTCAGTTAATACGGTGGTGTCTGCTTGTTGTCCGCGAGTACCAGAAATTTGCACCGCTGGATCTTCACCATAGATATTTGGAAGAGAGTATAAAGCACCAATGGCGACCACAAGGATCACCATTAGATTCTTCCATAATGGGTAACGATTTAACATAGTTTTCCCTTTAGGAATTTAAATTAGAGAGATTTTACAGAACCTTTCGGTAATACTGAAACGATGTAGTTACGGTTAATCGTGATTTCAGTGGTATCGTTTAAAGCGATAACAATTTCAGCACCTTCGGTTACTTTAGTGATTTTACCAATCAAACCACCAGCGGTTAATACTTCAGTGCCTTTCGCTAATTCAGACATTAATTTTTTGTGTTCTTTGTTACGTTTCGCTTGTGGGCGGTAAATCATAAAATAAAAAATTAAACCGAAGATCACGAAAATAAATAACGTGGACATTGGGCTTTGTGCTTCCATTGTGTTTTCCTTATAAAATGAAAAGTTAAAAGTGTGCGTAAAATACCATAAAACAGCATTCAGTAAAAGCCGATGAAGGCAATAACACCTAGAATTTTTGGATTAATTGATTTTTTTCAAGCAAACTTCGAAGATTTGCTCAGAAAGCCAATGTTGATCCACTAATTCACATTGATTTTCTTCACAAAAAACAACAAAATTTTCCACCGCACTTTGACGATTTAATTGCAAAACTAATTCATCATTTGGGGCTAAATTTGCCAAAGCCTTCTTCGCCGTTAAAAGCGGAATCGGGCAGGAAAGTGCGGTCAAATCTAATTGATATTTCATGGATTAAGCTTGGCGACGCGCAAACATAATTTTGCCCATTGCCGTCAGTTGTTCTGCTGACAAATATTGTTTACCTAGCTCAAATAACGGCTCTTCAAGGGCAATATGTCTATCATAGCTTGCCACAAACAGCGTAATCAGCCTTTCATCTACATCAGAGCGTTTCTCTGCAATCAATTCTTCTAGCTGTTCAGAAAGTTTTGCCCAAGTTTCATGCAAAGTAACGTGTTGGCGTTCTAATTCATCCACTGATTCTTTAGCTTGAGGCGCTTTTTCAATTAAAGCGGGGAAAAAATCTTTTTCTTCATCATCATGATGAAGTGGCGCAGCGTGATTAAAATACTGCAAAATGGTTTTCACATCATTTAATACGGCTTGATTCACGCCATTTTTTTCTAAGTAGCCAGGAAGAATCGTGAGTTGCTTGCAAAAGCGTTTCACCTTGCTATGACAGGCGTAAAGCATATCAATCGGCTCATTCCAAGTGGCAAATTGTTGAGGTTCGAGGATTTGCATAAGGTTTCCTTTGTTAAAAAGTGCGGTCAAAAAACGCTTCATTTTTTTACCGCACTTTTATCAATTATGAGTTATCCGCTAATTGTAATGGTGGAACAGGTTTGCCCATACGAGCATAGAATTCCACCACAAAATCATCAAAACGATCGTCTTCGATAGCTTGACGAATTTCCGCCATTAAACGTTGATAATAGCGTAAATTGTGAATGGTATTTAAGCGTGCACCTAAAATTTCACCACACTTATCTAAGTGATATAAATAAGCTTTGGTGTAATTTTTACAGGTGTAGCAATCACATTCTGGATCTAATGGACTCGTATCATCGCGGTATTTTGCATTACGGATTTTGACAATACCATCTGTCACGAATAAATGACCGTTACGAGCGTTACGGGTTGGCATTACACAGTCAAACATATCAATACCACGACGCACGCCTTCCACTAAATCTTCAGGTTTACCCACGCCCATTAAATAACGCGGTTTGTCTGCAGGGATTTTAGGGCAGATATATTCTAAAATACGGTGCATGTCTTCTTTTGGTTCGCCTACCGCTAAACCGCCCACCGCATAACCGTCAAAGCCAATATTCACTAAGCCTTCTAAT
Source organism: uncultured Haemophilus sp. (assembly GCA_902461185.1). Lineage (GTDB taxonomy): Bacteria > Pseudomonadota > Gammaproteobacteria > Enterobacterales > Pasteurellaceae > Haemophilus_D. The sequence continues at coordinate 68,980 of CABPXD010000006.1, read as the reverse complement.
GATACTTTGCGTAATTCTTCAAATACGCCGCCTTGGATAATACCGAATAGGGCATTCTTATTGCCTAATTCATCAAAGCGATCGCGGCTGCGTTTTGCCCAACGAAGAGACATTTCCATGGATTTTTTCGCATAATCGAAAGTCGCGGGATAAGGCGTACATTCATCGAAAATCATCACGATGTCAGACCCTAAATCATATTGAATTTCCATGGATTTTTCAGGCGAAAGGAAAATACGCTCACCGTTAATTGGGTTTTGGAATTTCACCCCTTCTTCGGTAATTTTGCGTAATTTACCTAAACTAAATACTTGGAAACCGCCACTATCAGTCAAAATTGGACGATGCCATTGCATAAAGTCGTGTAAATCACCGTGTTTACGCATCACTTCTTGACCAGGACGAAGCCATAAATGGAAGGTGTTACCTAATAAAATTTCAGCACCTGTCGCACGCACTTCTTCTGGTGTCATGCCTTTAACGGTGCCATAAGTGCCCACCGGCATAAATGCAGGGGTTTCTACGCTGAACGTGCCTTGTGGACGTTCAAACACCAAGCGACCACGACGTGCGCTACCGCTGGTTTTATCTAATTCATATTTCATTTTCTTTCCTCAACGAATAAACAGTTCGAAGATTTTTTTGCAATAAAAAAGCCTGTCTTGTTTTCACAGGCTTAACAATCTTTGTGAGAGAGCATTTTATGCGGTGTGATTTAATAAGTCAAAAAATCTCTTGCAGAAGTAAATTTTCATGATAATATGAATAAAAATTCATTTAAAATGAATAATTATATTTTATATTGGGAGGCAATTATGCAACGGAGAACACTTTTTAAATTAGCAGGCACTACAGCGTTAGGTATGGTATTGGCACCTAAATTGATGGCTGAAAATCAGGTGCCAAAAGCAACTTCAACGAAAGTATTACATCTCAATTTCAATGAGAATGCGCTAGGGATGTCGGAAAAAGCAAAACAAGCGATTATGAATAGTTTAGCAATCGGTTCATATTATCCAGATGATCAACGTGCAGCAGTCATCACGCAATTAGCCGCTAAACACAATGTCGCTGAAAGTTTCATTTCATTGGGAAATGGTTCTTCAGAAAATATTCAAGCGGCCGTCCAAGCATTGATCGTTAAGGCTCAAAATACAAAACAAGCGGTTCAACTCGTGGTGCCGGATCCAACATTTAATTATGCAGAATTATATGCAAAAGCGTTAGGTGTGCCAGTGATGAAAGTGCCGCTCGCAGACGACTTTTCTTTTGATTTAACGAAGTTAAAAAACGCCGCAGAAGCCTTTGATGGTGTGACGATTTTCTATTTATGTAACCCAAATAATCCAACATCAATGATTACGCCGGCTAAAACAATTTTCCCTTGGATTAAATCGTTTTCTCAAAATAACTATTTTCTGCTAGATGAAGCTTATGCAGACTTTGTGGAAGATCCAGCCTTTGAAACAGGTATGACGTTAGTCAAAGAAGGCTTGAAAAATGTATTAGTCACACGGACTTTCTCTAAGTTTTATGCGTTAGCAGGCTATCGTGTGGGATATTTACTTGCTCAGCCGGAAGTGGTTGAAGAAGTGGAAAAATTTATGTCATTGGATAACACGAATCTTGCGGGGGGCGTGGCTGCAGTGGCCTCTTTACAAGATAAAACCTTTGCAAAATTGAGTTTCCAAAGTAATGCGGTTTCACGTCAGATTGTTCAAAATGCCTTAATAGAACTAGGTTTAAAATTTGCACCATCTAATGGTAACTTTATTTTCCATGAGATTAAGGGGGACGTAAAAACTTATCAAGAACGCATGAAAGCGCATTCTATTTTGGTGGGGCGGGAGTTTTTGCCTATTAAAGGATGGAATCGTCTCACGCTTGGTACACCAGATGAGATGAAAGTGTTTGTTAAAGTACTAAAAGAATTTAGAGCAAAAGGTTGGATTTAAAAAAATGGGTGGCATTTGACCACCCATTTTTCTTATTCTAACCCTTTCACATTGGGATTTTTGGTAATGAACATCGCATCGCCATAACTGAAAAAACGGTAGCGATTTTCGACCGCACTTTTATAGGCGTTCATGGTGTGGCTAAAGCCTGCGAAGGCAGACACCAACATAATCAATGTGCTTTCTGGTAAGTGGAAGTTGGTAATCAACGCATCCACCACACGGAATGATTTGCCCGGGTAAATAAAAATGGACGTATCAGAAAAATAAGGTTCAATTAAATCTGGGTTGCCATTTTCTTCTGCAGATAGAGCAGCGGTTTCTACAGAGCGTACTGATGTTGTACCCACTGCAATGATACGTTTGCCCGCCTTTTTCGTTTCAATAATAGCATTGCAGACTTCTTGAGAAAGCTCTACATATTCCGCGTGCATAATATGATCTTCGATATTTTCAACCCGTACCGGTTGGAATGTACCTGCGCCCACGTGCAAAGTCACAAATTCAAAATTGACACCTTTTTCGTGTAGCTTTTGTAACAGTTCATCATCAAAGTGTAATCCCGCTGTTGGGGCAGCGACTGCACCTGGCACTTTGTTATACACGGTTTGATAGCATTCTTGATCCGCCTCTTCATCAGGGCGATCAATATAAGGCGGCAAAGGCATATGACCAATTTCTTGTAACACATCAAGTACATTGCGAGTTTTATCCGCTAATTCCACTTCAAAAAGGGCATCTTGACGACCGACCATAATCGCTTTTACGCCATTATTTTCACCGAGCTTATCTTCGCCTAAAAATAATTCTGCACCTTCTTTCGGGGCTTTTGATGAGCGAATATGCGCTAAGAAATGATGTACACTTAAAACACGTTCCACCAACACTTCAATTTTTCCGCCACTGGCTTTACGACCAAACATACGAGCTGGGATTACACGCGTATTGTTAAAAATCAACAGATCACCTTCATCGATTAAATCTAATACATCGGTAAAAGTGCGGTGAGAAATTTCCCCGTTTTCGCCATTGAGTTGTAGCAAACGGCAAGAAGAGCGATCTTCTTTAGGATAACGAGCAATCAGCTCATCAGGTAAGTCAAAATGAAAGTCAGAAACACGCATAATTGTAAATAATGAAAGTTAAAAATGGCGAATAGTCTAGAGCGAATAAGGGGGAAATACAAGGGGGAATGTTGTTGGGCATGAATTGGCTTGAGAGATAGAGTAGGGCGGCAAATATTATACTATTTAAATTTATTAAGTTTTATTGCAACGTAAAACCGCCTAGAGGCGCAGCCTATTTAGATGTGAAAAATTTTCCTTTCTCCATGTTTCAACACACAGCCGCGCGGAGGCGGCTAGGGTGTATGGCGTAGCCACGCATTAAGTTAACTTATTCATGCTGCAAAATATTCACTAGCCGCCCAAACGGATCACGCACAAAAAAACGGCGCACGCCCCAGGGCTCAGTGACTGGTCCGTATTCAGGTGTGAAACCAGCATGCTGCATCCGTTCCAATAATTCGCCCAGATTGTCCACCTCAATAGACAAATCAGGCACAGGCATGCCAGAACCGCCTTCACTGGCAAAACTAACCTGCACAGACATGGTTGTATCCTGCCCGTAGGTCTGTATCCAACCATGATCCATCAGCAATTCCAGTCCAAGCAAGTCATGGTAGAAAGCCTTTGCTGCGACGGGTTGGGTTACGTTGATATTGGCCACAATGCGTTTAACGCCCATGTTCTTTCCTTATTAACTAACGTTGTTCCCTTCGGTGCTTATTTTTCAACATGCAGCCGCGCGAAGGCGGCTGCTTATTTGTGATTTTGTAGTATAATAGCACCAGTTGTTTCAACACACAGCCGCCCGAAGGCGGCTGCTATTGGTCGCCAACCAACAAGCGCGTGTAACTGCCGGTTTCAACACACAGCCGCCCGAAGGCGGCTGCTCATCGTAAAGCGTTAAAGATATATCAGACATAAGCAGGTTTCAACACACAGCCGCCCGAAGGCGGCTGCTGCGTGACGTGCAAGCCGAGGCGCATTATGTGTTAGTTTCAACACACAGCCGCCCGAAGGCGGCTGCTAAATCACCACTTCCGCCACTTCATCGGCATGCTGTTTCAACACACAGCCGCCCGAAGGCGGCTGCAATGCCACGCTTTAGCGTGGGGGAGTGATTTAATGTTTCAACACACAGCCGCCCGAAGGCGGCTGCTACGTTTAGAGATTAAGTAAAGTGGCAACAGTTAGTTTCAACACACAGCCGCCCGAAGGCGGCTGCGTCGTCCGTTTCAAATTTGTTTGTTAAAGTCGAAAGTTTCAACACACAGCCGCCCGAAGGCGGCTGCTGGCGGTAATGATTCTTTCGCTTCCGGCACCGCTTTGTTTCAACACACAGCCGCCCGAAGGCGGCTGCATAAGGTCGACATCGACATTGGCGAAACAGCCTGGTTTCAACACACAGCCGCCCGAAGGCGGCTGCTGCAATCAAAAAGGGCTTTAACTTATCCATTTATGTTTCAACACACAGCCGCCCGAAGGCGGCTGCAATTCGTACAAAGATTCTGTGGGATGCTCTCAAAGTTTCAACACACAGCCGCCCGAAGGCGGCTGCAGCCATTAGTTTGGGGGAATATAACATCATCCATAGTTTCAACACACAGCCGCCCGAAGGCGGCTGCAATAAGAGAGCGAACGATGGAGGGGCGATTAGCTGTTTCAACACACAGCCGCCCGAAGGCGGCTGCATGCTTGCGCGCCTTGTTTTTTAAAACCATCTGTTGTTTCAACACACAGCCGCCCGAAGGCGGCTGCAACATCAATGGCGAACACTTTATCGCACAATGTGTTTCAACACACAGCCGCCCGAAGGCGGCTGCTTTTGAGGGCGGCGGCTTTTCTTCGCTTGTTAGTGTTTCAACACACAGCCGCCCGAAGGCGGCTGCCAAAAAGGAATCTTGTAATGTATGAAACTATTAAGTTTCAACACACAGCCGCCCGAAGGCGGCTGCATCAAGATATGATAAGACATTATTTATTATTGATGTTTCAACACACAGCCGCCCGAAGGCGGCTGCGTATTGTATCTTTCTATCCCAATTTCTATTTACCCGTTTCAACACACAGCCGCCCGAAGGCGGCTGCTTACAGTGATGTTTGATTATCTATATACACAAAGGTTTCAACACACAGCCGCCCGAAGGCGGCTGCTGCTTATTTAGGGGCGTTTTCATTTATCAATAGCGTTTCAACACACAGCCGCCCGAAGGCGGCTGCGCAGTATCATTTGTTGGCAAGCCGTTAGTTTGGGGGTTTCAACACACAGCCGCCCGAAGGCGGCTGCACTTTATCCGCCTATTTCGTACGATGTTAATGGCGTTTCAACACACAGCCGCCCGAAGGCGGCTGCTTTATTTGTGATTTTATAGTATAATAGCACCAGTTGTTTCAACACACAGCCGCCCGAAGGCGGCTGCAACGTTGGTCAATTTCATTCGGCAATATGAGCCAAGTTTCAACACACAGCCGCCCGAAGGCGGCTGCCTCGCAGCCTAGTACGAAATCTCCAAGCCTCTTTAAGTTTCAACACACAGCCGCCCGAAGGCGGCTGCATCACAAAGCTATTTGGCCCAATGCGTTGCAACAGTTTCAACACACAGCCGCCCGAAGGCGGCTGCTTTTCTGCCTATGTTATTAGATTCATTATTAGAAGTTTCAACACACAGCCGCCCGAAGGCGGCTGCCTAAACGAATTTGTAAGAAATCTGAAGTGGGTTTCAGTTTCAACACACAGCCGCCCGAAGGCGGCTGCAATTAGGTGTGCATAATTGGTCGCACGGCATCAAAGTTTCAACACACAGCCGCCCGAAGGCGGCTGCACATATGACGAAGTATTTCTACTTTGCTTTCAGGTGTTTCAACACACAGCCGCCCGAAGGCGGCTGCTTAGACTATGCCAAATCAAGCAAAGATTTGCAAGTTTCAACACACAGCCGCCCGAAGGCGGCTGCATGATATTATTGATAATATCATTAAAATCCTTGGTGTTTCAACACACAGCCGCCCGAAGGCGGCTGCCGACGATGTAGCTTTGTATCCGCTTCATAATCGCTAGTTTCAACACACAGCCGCCCGAAGGCGGCTGCACAGGCGGCATTTTATTTTGAGCATTCCAACCTTGTTTCAACACACAGCCGCCCGAAGGCGGCTGCGTGGCTATTGATATGGTTAATTCAGGGTTTTCCTTAGTTTCAACACACAGCCGCCCGAAGGCGGCTGCCATACGTTGTTCCGCTTGATGAACGTGGAAAACTGTTTCAACACACAGCCGCCCGAAGGCGGCTGCGTTTGAACTTTCAAACCAATCAAACTCATACTTAGTTTCAACACACAGCCGCCCGAAGGCGGCTGCTCACGAAGTAACCCGCTTTACGCTCTGCCTCAGTGTTTCAACACACAGCCGCCCGAAGGCGGCTGCCAAATACTTGCTTTTTACTAATTGAATTAACCATGTTTCAACACACAGCCGCCCGAAGGCGGCTGCTAGCTTCGTTAAGCTTTGCTGGATTTCTTTGAGATAAAAGTTTCAACACACAGCCGCCCGAAGGCGGCTGCTAATTGGTGCGTTTATCTTTGATAAAGAAGGCGTTGTTTCAACACACAGCCGCCCGAAGGCGGCTGCCCTTTCGTCATTTCCATTAAATTTAACATTAATGTTTCAACACACAGCCGCCCGAAGGCGGCTGCGCATAAACAATAAAACCAGAATCATAAACTAGATTGTTTCAACACACAGCCGCCCGAAGGCGGCTGCTCCCTACATAAAAAAGTAAGAAAAATCAGCTAATTAAACACTGTATTTCGCTAACTGACTTTATGATAAGGAGTTTGGTAAGTATAACGGCCGCATCGCCGTTATACAAATAGATTAATTCATCCAAATTGTTAAAGAAAATAAAGATCGCTATCCCATCAGGGTTTTAATGAGAACAACAGGTTAGCGAACTAAATGACAAGCACGTCTTTAAATACATCTACTGCCGGTTTTGCCCCATGATGCTCCACTTTATTACGCCACTTACTGCCCAAATGGTAAAAACGCAGGCTGTCACATGTGGGGTCGTAGGTTTCCAGCAGTTTGTTTTTCAACATAACCCATTGGTCAGGCGTGACATCACATTCAAATACCGAATATTGCGCACGCACGCCGTAATCTAAGCAATGTTTTGCGATACGACGCAATCGCGCTTGCCCGTTTGGATCGTCAAAAGAAATATCATAAGTAATCAGCATTAACATGGTTTATCTCATCAAAAACGGCGGGTATTCCGCCAAATCCCCGCGCAAGTGCCGCGCCAAAAGCATGGCCTGAATATACGGCAGCAGCCCGATTTCCACTTCCTCGCCTAAAAACGGATGAACGATTTTCTCCTGCTTTTTCGCCTGCAAAGCTTGGAACAAGAGCTTACGCGCATCGGCTTTCAAACTTACCGCGCCGCTTGCCTCGGCGACAAAATCCTGCGGTTTGATTTGCCCGCGGTTAATCAGCGACAACACCAACCTGTCCGCCCACCACGCGCGGAATTCTTCCAAAATATCCTGCGCCAAACTGTCGCGTCCCGGTCGGTCGGCGTGCAGAAAGCCCACCTGCGGATCCAGCCCCACGCCTTGTAGCGCACCGCTGATGTCCTTGCCAAGAATGCTGTACACAAACGACAACAGCGCGTTTAGCCCGTCTCTGGGCGGACGGCGGTTGCGCCCATCAAAAGCAAAACCGCTTTTTTCGCTCAAAAGTTGCCCGAACACGCCGAAATAACGCGCCGCCGCATCCCCCTCAATGCCGCGCACCACGTCCAGCTCCGCCGCGCCCTTCAACTGCCGCAGCGAAATGTTCAAAGAATCGACCGCACTTTGAATCGCCGCATTCTCGCCGTAATTGCGAATCTGCCGCTGAAGCACCCGCTTACTCGCCTGAATCTTCGCCGCAATGATATTGCGCGCAATCGGCACAGGATTTTGCTCCGACATCCGATACTGCGCCCGACGCAGCAACACATTACCACTCTGCCGCCCCTGAAGCCGCCCCAAATAACGCCCGTTTTCGGTAAAAAACGCCAAATTCACATTATTTTCACCGCAAAACCCCAGCAAAAATGGAGACACCAACACATTCCCAAAACAGAAAATATGCCCAATGGAATGCACCGGCAACTGCGCAACCTTCTTACGCTCCTGCTCTACCACCAGCGTCTCCCGCTCCTTATGCAGATAGCTGCCTTGGGTGGTGATGTAGAGCGTGTTTTGCAGTTTGCGCATGGGGAACTCCTTGGATTTTGACCGCACTTTGGGGATAACGGCGCATACAGACTACTTGAAGACGGTATGTTGGGTTAAGAGGAACTCCATAACCTAACCAACTCTCAGTTATAAATTCTTAAAATAATCCTCATTATTGTGGAACATACTTTCAATCTCAGATAAGTTATCATTAATATAATCTCCACTTTTATGTGCTATAAATTCATACAATCCCAACTCAATAACACGCTGTAAAGGTTTATAAATAACAATACATAACCCACCACCTTGATCAAATATTTCTGCCTCTTGACTATCTAACTCTTCAATTTCTCCAAATTGAATAGAATAATTAAGTTCCATACTAATATTTAAATTCATTACCAATAGATTGTTACTCTTTAAAATAGATATAGTCGTGCCATATGGAACACCTAATAATTTCTTTAAATCCTTACCCTCATGAAATGCTCCTGAGCCATGAATTTTAGGGGTATTATCTACTGTTCTATACCATAATCCCTTATAAAGTTCCTCCATGTACTTACTAGAAAATTTGCTCTTATTGAACAAACAATGCAAAATACCAAGTGCTAATTTCGCAATAAATCGATTTTCAGCAAATACGTTTTTATGATATTCGAAATGCTGTTCTTTTCCACCTCTTACACTTTCTAAAAAGAACTCTATTCTTTCTTGATCTATATCATCAGGATTTGAAAAGCCTATTCTAGGTAAAATATTTTCTTCCTCTAGACGAGTACACATAATTTTCTTGACAGGCTTACCCTCAAAAGCATCTTTAAATGACAGTAGTGCTAACTCAAAATTTTTTAAAGAACGTTCAGCAAAAATAAAATATGCTCTTGTTTTTTGCTTTTTAACTGTGCGCGGATTCCCTCCAGCATACCAATATAAATTTTCATCATCCGGTCTAATCCAAAAGATTTGCTCTCCTAGTGGTCCTAACCAATACTCACATATTTCTCCATCTACCATATGCGGTGGATTTATTACACTATGCCCCATGTAATTCAAAGGAAGAGATGTTGGTGCTTCCGGATTAAAAAATGCATGCATCTGACTCTTTAAATGATTGAATACCAACCAATCTTTTTCAAATGCAGCATCAACAAAAAGTCCTAAATTGTTATTACATTTTTTACACACATTTCTTGTTTTAAATTTATCTGATACAAAATTTCCACCAAGAAACTGTGGGATAACATGCTCCAAGCTGAATTCATCAATTTGTTTCTCTTCCCTACAATATATGCAATTCATGTTTATATCCTTTAATCATTAGCAAACAATCCCTTCACATACCCCACACTCCTATCCCGTTTCCCTAGCAACTCTGGCTGGCAAATCTCCACCAGCGAGCAGGCTTTGCAGTGTTTGCCGTAGTCGGGCGGCGGGGTTTGTCCGCTGTTTAGAAGTTCACGCACGGCAGCGATGGTGGCGAGGGTTTGGGCGCGCAGGTCGTCTGAAAACACAATGGGGATGCGGTGGCGGGTTTGCATATACCACAGCGCGCCTTCGCTGACGGTTTGCCCCGTCATTTCTTCCAAGCACAAGCCTTGGGCGCAGAGCTGGATTTCGTCCATCGGGTCGGGTTTGGGCTTGCCGCGTTTGTATTCCACGGGTTTCAGATGGCCTGTTTTCGTGTTCACTTCCACCAAATCCAACACACCACTAATGCCCAGTTTCTCCGCCGATACATGCACCGTCCGCTCAAAACGCACGCCCTTGCGTGTTTCCGGCTCGCCCGAATCCACCCGCTCATGTAATGCCTTGCCTTGCGCGGTCAAATAATTCTCCGCCCACGCCTGCTCGTTGTGAATCAAGGCACATTGGCGTGGGCAGAAGGCGTAGTGTTGCAGGGCGGAAAGGGGAATCAGGCGCGTGTCCTGATTTTCCCCTTGGCTTTCGGTTAAAAGTGCGGTCATCTTTTCAAATGTTTTTTACAGCAATTCTTCCACACTCACACCATTTAAGCCGTCTGAAACCACGCTGATTTTGTAATCGCCAAAACCGCTTGCGGGTGTACCTGATTCGCCGTTTACGCGCTCCACTTTCACGGCGTCAAACAGTTTATGCGTAGGCTGGCTGCCGAGTGCGCTGTCGTGTTTGAAAACAATCAATTTGCGTGCCGCCATTTCGCCACGGGCGGCGGAGCGGTCATGTTCAAACATCAGCGTCAGGGCTTGCCAGAGTTTGGCTAAGTCCTCGTCTGAAAAACCGGTTTGGGAGGCAAGGTTGGCGGAGATAAAGCCGTGCACGCGGTAGAGCGCGTAAGGGACGATGTATTTGCGCCCCATCATAGTGTCTTTACCCTCTTCTTTTTCTGCTTCAGAAGTTACAGCTACGCGTGTAATACTTAACTCCAACGGTACAATGGGGTCGATAGATTGGGCGAATGCCAGTTGTACAGGACCACGTACTTGACCTGCTTTTTTAGCAATCTTGCTTTTTTCACCATTTTCATCGGTTTCTTCTTTTTCCTTCCCTGTACTCATTACCGCACCAAAAGTACGAACGTCAAAAAAGTTTTCGCACATCCAATCGCGTGCAATGTCTTCATAATGTTTTTCAGGTTTGGAAATATTTTCTCCTTCCCCTCCTTTTTTCTTATTCTTCCGCTTTTTCTCGTATTCTTGCCAAGCCTTGAGATTAGCTTTAACTTCTTCGCTTTCCGTATAAGCTCGTTCAATTTGACGGTTTAATACACCTTTTTCTCTTACAAAAATCTCATAGCCAGCCTGACCTGATGAAGTCATATCCACAAAATTACGAATTTTGCGTTTCAGGCAGACGTCAGTTACCAGGCCTTTGCTGGATTCGGGGTCAAGACGCGGCATATTGCCCGCATCGGGATCGCCGTTGGGGTTGCCGTTGGTTACGTCAAAAAAGTAAACAAATTCATAGCGGTTTTGAATGGCAGACATTTTCTGGCTCCTTAGTTTTCTTCATTTTCAGAATCGGCTTCATCAGCCAAATAATTTGCTTGTTCAATATCTTCAGGGATATTACCGTCTTCTTGCTTATTGTATTTTTTGAATCGTTGCTGGTAATAACCGACAACAAAACGTCCTTGCTCTTCCAGCGACAAATGGCGTGGGAACGGTGTTTCTGCATCGAAAACACCAATAATTTCGCCAACCTTTCCTTCCAACCAGTTTGCCAGTTTTTTGGGATCGCCTTTTACCCATTTAGCTTTTCTTCCTTTTCTCAAGGCTGAAATATGCGTGCGATAGTTATCCAGCAATAAGGGAAAAGTGCTATGCGGAGAACTGGATGCACCACCGTAAAATTTATCCCTTACCCCAGCATTGAGTTCACCCAATGCGGAAGACTGCGCCAATTCGATAATGGCAAACAAGCGTCCCAAACGATAGGGAATATCGTGGGTTTCTTCATTTAATCCCATTTTAAGTTCCTCTCTGTACAAACTGTTACGGTTAATAACTGCTTTAATTACGGCAACACGCAAACCGGAAATGTATCCATCAGAACGGATACGTCCAATCATTCGTGTCAACATGGTTTTCGGATAAAATCGCCCTGTTAAAACCGAACGCATATATTCTCCAGCAAGTTGTGGCGGAATATCTTTACTTTCCGATTTTTTCAGACGACCTTCCGCATCTTTTCGCTTCGGTGTCGTTTCTAGGAGAATGCGCCATACGGGAGGTTCTTTCCCCTTCTTCCATGCAGACGGTTCTATATGCAAATCCTTCCAATGCTGCGCCAAATTTTCCGCCAACTGCCCAAACGTGGTGTCCAGCCAAAACCGAACAGAAATCCGCGCAGCATTAGGGGCAAGCCCTAAGATATAAAAACGGGTATTGGGAGATAGTTCGGGCGCAATTTCTTGCAGCGGGCAACCTTTGCTGATTTGTTCTAATACATTAAAAATTTTGGCGCTTTCTTGTTCGTCATTTGGCGGCATGAATACTTGCGCGAAAAAGCCTTCGGCAGCCTGCGCAGTTGCGTTATCATCAGCTTCCGCCCAAAAGACCGTGCTGGCATCGCCGATGGTCAGGCAGTGATTATTTTCGCGGCGCAAGAGATAGTTCAGCGCAGTGGTGTAGGCAAAGGCGGATTGTTCGGAGACGGGCGCATTTGCGCCTTGCTCCTTGCCGAACGAGGCAAAGGCTTCTTTGTTGAACGAAATAATTGAACCGCCGGAGCTTTGCCCGCCAAATACGCCTTTAATCGCAGGATGCAGCCGTGCAATCGGGGCAGTATCGCCGCTAATCAGGCACAAACCCTCGAGCGCTTCATCGCTTTTCAGGCAACCTGCCCACAAGGTTTGTGCGGCTTCGCGTTTATGGATAAGTGCGGTCGGTTTTTCAAGAGAAAATGCGATGTTGGCATCAAGCACTTCAGCAGGCAGATTTTCGGCAGCAAAATGTGCAGGCTGCCAGTTTTGCAGAAAACGGCATAAGGCTTGCAAGCCTTCATCGTCGCTGTTTTGCAGTAAATCGAGATGGTATTGCTTGAAGGCATCAAAGGTTTTTTCAGACGGCGTAAACGGTTTTTCTTTGGCTTCGGCTTTGTTTTTATTGGCTTCCACGCCAAGCACGTAGGCGGTTTTATCCCACAAAAAATTCGGTTTGATGCCCGACGTGCGTTTTTCAGGGCGCGGCACACTCATCAACTTCGGCTGCGGCTTTTTATCGGCGGTCAGATTCGGCACAACGGTTTTCAGACGACCTTCTTTATCCAACACCAAAATCCAGCCGATTTTCTCCTCACTAAAGCCATAAGGCGGCACTTTCGGGTTGCCCATTTCATCAGTTTCTGCTGCCAAACGGCGGTAATAGCGGGCAAGGGACGCAAGAATCATGCTTTTACCTCCTCGGCGTAAAACGGCGGCACAAGAATGACGCCCTCTTTCATTTTTGCACGGAAAAAATGCGGCGTGTTGCCGTGATCAAAATCAATATCGTGCAGCATCCAGCCTAAATCGCGGTTTACCTCGTTTTCCGATAACGCCGACGGCGGCAGCGGCTCGCCTTCGTCAATCAACGCAAAATCGGCAGGGAATTCACGCACGCCCAAACAAGGCTGCTGAAAGCATTGCCCCTTTTTCGCACGGCGTTTGAACATCTCAATATGCTTGGTAACGGTCTCATCCGCCCCCGCTTTTGCCGTCAGCACCGCATGGGCTTCAATCACATAAGCCACGTCTTTAAGCACCGTCGCCGCGCGCTGCTGGCGATCGTCTTCAATCAGCGTATATAAATCGGCAACATTCTTGCGCTTCATCGCGCCGCTGACCTTACCCGCCGAAATCTTGCCACCCAACTCATTGCGCCGCACCGACTCAAACCGAATCGGCTTCAACACATAAATCCGGTCAATCACCCACCGAATCGCCGGCTTCCAATGCACCGCCGCCAAAATCCCGCGCGCCGCCGACGGCGTGATGACATCATAAGACACCCGCTCCACCTTCATCTCCGGACGGGTAAAACAGGCATAATCGCCCCAAACGTGTAGGCGGATTTGGTTCATTTGGTTTTCCTTTTGGTTGGAAAGTGCGGTTTCAGACGACGTTTTGAAAACGTTGGGAGAATTGACCGCACTTTTTTACTCCTTCAACTATAACAATCTAATCATTTCCTCAATAGATTGTTTAAGTTCATCTTCTGTATAAAGTGTATTTTGTCGATTTTCAGGATGATGAATATGGTTGCGGATAAAGGTTTGCAATGTTACATCAGTTGGAGTTTGTGCAACTCCATTTCTTTCTCGTATCCATTGTTTAGTACGCTGGATATTCTTATCCTGCAACCATTGCTCAAATCCGTTTTCGTTAAATCTCCCACTATCATATTGTAATTTCCCATATAATTCATTGTGTAGTTCCACTGTAGGCAATTTATACGCCTTGAAATTAATTTCTCCCCATGTTGGACTCCAAGGAAACATTTTCTCCAATGAAGCATCTTCTACGATATTGCTAATTCCTTCTTTTCTAAAAATAAACAGGCCAACATTGCTTAAGTATGGCGTAACCAAAAAATATGGCGAATGCGTGGTTAAAAATACTTGTTTAGTTTTTGAAATTTCTAATAATGCTTCAAGTAATTTAGTTTGCCCTTTTGGATGTAAGCAAAGTTCAGGTTCATCAATAAACAAATAAAACGGTTTAGTTTGACCTCGTTCTTCATCGCGTGCCAATTCTTCTGCATAGATTTGAAGTAAAGCTAATGCGACTGAACGCTGCATTCCATTCCCTTTTTCAGACATCGGGATATCCACTCCATCGTCAATGAAGATAGATGCACTTTTAAAAAATGAATCAATCTTCAATTCATCAAATCGAAAATGAATATCTGCTTGTCCAAACTGTTCTGTAAAAATATGCTGAACTTTCTGTTCAACGACTGCAATTTTTTGACGTAACTCTGAATCAGGATTATTAAAAACACTGTTAAAACTATCTTGGAACTCCCTATATTCAGAAGTTGTAATGTGAGCCTGTGCAATTTCTTTTAATAACATTCCGCACAGAGTTGTCGCACCAAAAGTTGCCTCATCATTAGGATTTGTGTCAGCCCAAATAAAATTTGTTTCAAAAAGAGTCTTAAAGGGAGCATCTATACCAGTTGAATTTTCATATCTTTGTGATTCGTTTTTCCAAAGATATAATTTCTTACAAGATGCTGTATCTCGTTTAGCTTTCAATCTTTGTTCATCATCAATAGCATTATTAAAGACAGATTGCTTATTTTCTGGAGCAAAGCAAATAATTGCATCATGAATATTTCCACAAAATGCTAATTCAACACATGCTTCAACTCCATCAGATTGTCTACCATTAGATAATTTACTTTTAATTCTATGGGCATCATCTTCTTTAATACCATTTCTTAAAAAGTTAATGGCTTCAAAAATAGAAGATTTCCCTGAATTGTTTTCTCCGATGAAAATATTTAAACCACTACCTGGCGTAGTGCCATCAGGAGTCTTAAAGTTAATCCGATGGTTATCACCGATAAACCCTTTAAAATTAGATAAAAAAATACTTTTTATAAACATAACGGTTTCCTGTTCTTAGGTTAAAAATAGAGATCGAGTTAAAACACCAAACTCTCCCCCTTCAAAAACTCCGTATCCTCCCAACTCAAACCCGCCACTTCATCATACAAATCAAGCCCAATCAGCGTATAAAACTGTTTGCCGAAGTTTTTCTCGTTAATCGGTTCGATACGTCCTGCTTTATACAAGGCGGCGAGGGCTTTCTCGGGGATTTGGACGGTGTAGGGTTGCAGTTTGCGTAAGAGTCCGCCGATGTGGTCGGCGTGGTGCAGGCTGCTGATGAGGTTTTCGGCCTCACCATCGAACGGAATAATCAGCGGCTGCATGTGGCTTTCGATCATGCGGAACTTGTCGGCGATGGTTTGGAATGGGAAATCGAGGCTTTGCCCGGCGTTGTGGTGCATTTGCAGGATTTGTTTGTAATCCAGCTCTTTGCCTTTTAGCTCGTAAAGGTCTTTGAAGTAGGCGGCGACGGCTTGGGTGGATAAGAGGTCGTCTGAAAAGCTGTCGGCGGTCAGGCGCATAACGGCGGCTTGGACGGCAAGTTCGGGCGGGGCTTTCCATTGTTCTTCGGGCGCGAATATCCAGACAAAGCTGTTTTCAGACGGCCTTTTGCCTTCGCGGTTGCAGCGTCCTGCGGCTTGCGCAACGCTGTCTAAACCTGCTTCAGCCCGCATCACCAGCGGAAAATCCACATCAACGCCGGCTTCAATTAAGGAGGTGGCGATAACGCGGCAGGGTTCGCCGTTTTTCAGGCGACCTCGGATCTCATCGAGCTTTTGACTGCGGTGTTTGGCGCACATTAAGGTGGTCAGGTGGAACGTGCCGTCAAGGTGTTTGGCTTGGTCGTACAAGCTGCGGGCGTGGCGGCGGTTGTTGACGATGACGAGCATTTGCGGGTGTTCGCCAAGTTTGGCGAGCAGGTCGGCGTCGGTTTGTGTGCCGATGTGTTGCACGGTGGTGCGGCGCAGTTTGTCGAAAAGTGCGGTCGGTTTTGGGGCTATTTCGCGCACGTTTTCAAAGCCTCGATAGAAGCCGTTTTCGGCTTGCACGGCTGGCTGGGTGGCGGTGCACATAACAACAGAACAATGATAGTTCTGCGCCAATTCTTTAATGGCTTGCATGATGGGCAGCAAAAGATTGAGCGGCAACATTTGCGCTTCGTCGAGGATGATGACGGAGCCTGCGATGTTGTGCAGCTTGCGACAACGGGAAGAGCGGTCGGCAAAGAGGGATTCGAAGAATTGCACGGCGGTGGTCACGACAATCGGTGCGTCCCAGTTTTCCGAGGCAAGGCGCAATTTGTCTTTGGTGGCCTCATTTTGCAGTTTATCGTCGTCGAAAGTGCTATGGTGTTCCAACACGGCTTGTTCGCCTAATTCGCCAAAGACTTTGCGAAACTCGGCGGCATTTTGTTCGATGATGCTGGTGAACGGGATGACGTAAATCACACGCCGCATATCGTGCCGTTTGGCGTGTTCCAGCGCGAACGCCATGGAAGTGAAGGTTTTGCCGCCGCCGGTCGGCACGGTGAGCGTAAACAGCCCTTGCGCTTGTGCCGCTTGTTCTACGGCATGATCGAGAATTTCGCTGCGTAGGCGGTTTAAAGCGGCATTGCGCTTTTCGGCTTCGGTTTGCTCTGGAGCTTGGGCGATACGTCGTCTGAAATCGTTGATGAATTGATTGAAATTGTGTTGTAAGGCGTTTAACTTGGGATAACCGCCGCGCTCGACGGTTTTGTTTTCTAGGTTTAAATAAAAGGCTTCGGTGTCGAGATAATCGGCATCCACCAAGCAGGAATAGAGCATTCGGGTGAAGAAGGCGTAGGAGAAAAAAGGATGATGCGCGTCGGCTTTGAGTGGCGGTGCGGAAAGGTTTTGAGGGAGTTTGATTTCTTGTTGCCACAGATTATCGAGAACGGGAATATCTGCGCCGAATTGCAACGCCAAACGATCCTTTAACGTGTGACGGTTATCGCCTTCACCGTTTCCATTTGCCAACCCGGCATGGTGCCCCGCAATGCAAAACGCCATCAGCTTGCCGATCACATTTCCCCAGCGTTCTACTGCGATTTTTGCTCCGGCAGTAGCATGATCGACTGATGAGCCACCATGCAATCGGTGATTAAAGGCTTCTGAATATTTCCCCAAATCATGCAATTTCCCCGTCTGGCAGGCAACTTCTTGCGCACCAAATACCCGAGCAAACTCCGCCGCCATTTCCCCAACATTGACCGAATGGTTTTGCAAGGTTTGCCAATATTCGTAAGGCAAGAGATTGCCGAGTTTATCTTGGGCAGAATGGGCGTAGTAGGAGAGTTTCGCAAACATAAAATAATCCTTTATATTTATGATTACTTTTAATCGTTATTGCTTAATGTACTCCTAACTTTATTTTAATGTCAATGTTCATTAATTTATATATTTTTTCATAAATAATATGAAGTTAATTAATTTTAAGAATGGAGTGTTTTATATGATTTTGGAGTGTGTTTTTAAGGCATAAAAAAAGCCCTTTCAAAAAAGTGAAAGGGCAAAATATTTGGAGTCATACTATGAGTTGTTGAATTAACAAATCAGGTATGGGACGTATTATAGTTTATTTATTAACAAATACAACAATTTTTTAACAATTAATTATGTGGATTGCGTGTGTTGGTATTGATCAAATTACGCATCAACAAGGCATAATCAAGCTGGATGTCTTGTGGCACATCTAAAAAGACAAAATGGCCATCGCCGAGTGCGGCTTCCACATTTTCGTTTTTGCGATTGAGCATTTTTTCAATCTTAAAGACGATATTGCCTTGTGGAGTCATCATTTCTACTTCATCACCAAGCAAGAATTTATTTTTCACTGCCACCTCAGCCATGCCTTGTTCATTACGTTTACCGGTAAATTCACCGACAAATTGTTGGCGTTCAGAGATAGAGTAGCCATATTCGTAATTTTGGTATTCATCGTGCGTATGACGA
Source organism: uncultured Haemophilus sp. (assembly GCA_902461185.1). Taxonomy (GTDB): domain Bacteria; phylum Pseudomonadota; class Gammaproteobacteria; order Enterobacterales; family Pasteurellaceae; genus Haemophilus_D. Next base: position 50,692 of record CABPXD010000006.1, on the reverse strand, counting down.
CGTAAGAAACCTTCGGTATAGCCACGATGAGCAAGGGATTCCAAGGTATCCATTAGGCTTTCATCAAATGGTTTGCCTGCTGCCGCATCATCAATGGCTTTGCGATAAACCTGTGCTGTTCTTGCACAGTAATAGAATGATTTAGTACGGCCTTCAATTTTTAAAGAATGCACACCAAGTGCGGTCAATTTTTCCACGTGTTGTACTGCACGCAGATCTTTTGAGTTCATAAAGTAAGTGCCGTGCTCATCTTCAAATGCCGTCATTTGTTCGTCTGGCTTTTGTGATTCGGTGTAAAGGAAGACTTTATCCGTTACTGCACCTTCGCCTAAAGTTGGCGTGACATTTTTCACTTCGATTTGTTGAGCAGGATCGATTTTTGGCACGATGTTGCCTACTTCATCGATTGTACCTTCTTCCATTTTGTATTCCCAACGGCAAGCATTCGTACAAGTGCCTTGGTTTGGGTCGCGTTTGTTGATATAGCCAGAAAGCAAGCAACGGCCAGAATACGCCATGCATAATGCACCGTGTACGAAAATTTCGAGTTCGATATCGGGCACATGTTGGCGAATTTCTGCGATTTCTTCAATGGACAATTCACGCGATAAAATCACACGGGTTAACCCCATTTGTTTCCAGAATTTGACGGTCGCCCAGTTTACCGCATTCGCTTGTACAGAAAGGTGAATATCAATATCCGGGAAGTTTTCACGCACCAACATGATTAAGCCTGGGTCAGACATAATTAAGGCATCAGGGCCCATATCGATGACAGGTTGTAAATCTTTGATAAAGGTTTTGAGTTTGGAGTTGTGCGGAGCAATGTTTACGACCACATAGAATTTTTTGCCAAGCGCATGGGCTTCATCGATCCCGATTTTTAAATTGGCATGATTAAATTCATTGTTACGTACACGTAAGCTGTAACGTGGTTGGCCTGCATAAACGGCATCTGCACCATACGCAAAGGCATAGCGCATATTTTTTAGGGAGCCAGCAGGGGAGAGTAATTCAGGTTTAAATGGGGTTGTCATAATGTTCTCTTGTCTGATTTCAGGTCAGTAGCTTGCTTTTGGCAAGCCGTATTAAAGGCCTGTATTTTAGGCGGATTTAGGGATTTGTAAAGTAAAAGTGCGGTTAGTTTTTTGATTGTTTTTTAAGGCTAGAAATAAAAAAGGCGAACCATTGTTCGCCTTATCAAGATTGTATTTAATTAAATCGCCCAGCCGCCTGCGTAGAATGCGACAAGTACAACAGCGATGATAATTGTGCCAATGTTGAGTTTTTTCACGTCGCCACTTACGATGCGACCAATCACTAATGCTGCAAAGCCAAGCATGATACCGGTTACTATGTTTGCCGTTAACACGATGAATACCGCACAAACTAAGCCACTCATTGCGCCCACGAAATCATCGAAGTCTAATTTGCTTACATTGCTTAGCATTAATAAGCCCACATACATTAATGCCGGTGCAGTTGCATAACCTGGCACTAAGAAGGCAAGCGGTTGGAAGAATAACATTAATAAGAACAATACGCCGACGACGATAGCGGTGATACCGGTTTTACCGCCTGCGGCTGTACCTGCTGCAGATTCGATATAAACGGCTGCCGGTGCAGTACCAAATAAACCTGAGAATAAGCTACTTACAGAGTCAGAGGTTAAGGCTTTACCACCGTTGATGATTTGTCCGTCTTTGTCTAATAAGTCAGCTTGTCCTGCCACAGCACGAATAGTACCTGTTGCGTCAAATACGGCAGTCATCACTAAAGCAAAGACAATTGGTAAAATGGCAGGTTGTAATGCACCTTGGAGATCTAATTGTAAGAAAAGTGAGTTTTCACCAAAGGTTGGCATTTTGAAGATTTGGCCATTGAATGTTACGTTTGGATCGAAGATTAAACCTACGATAGTAATTGCGATGATGACCCATAAAATTCCGCCTTTCACTTTCATTTTTTCTAAGCCGATAATGAATGCAAGACCGATTAAAGACATCATTACTGGGAACGAGGTGAAATCGCCTAATTTAACCGGTAAACCTGCTTGGTTGCCGACTACTAAGCCTACGCCATTTGCGGCGATTAAAAGTAAGAATAAGCCGATCCCGATCCCTGCACCATGAGCGATACTTGATGGCAGGTTACGTAAGATCCATGAACGAATACCTGTTGCAGAAATTAAGGTAAACACCAAACCCATGAGGAATACAGCACCTAATGCCACAGGAATAGAAACATGTTGACCAATCACTAAGCTAAATGCGGTGAAGGCAGTTAATGAAATGGCACAGCCGATCGCCATTGGCGCATTTGCCCAAAAGCCGATTAAAATCGAACCAAACCCTGCCACCAAACAGGTTGCGATAAACACCGATTCTGCCGGAAAGCCTGCATCACCAAGCATTTTAGGCACAACAATCACGGAATACACCATGGCTAAGAAGGTGGTTAAACCCGCAATGATTTCTTGACGAACCGTTGAACCGCGTTTACTGAGTTCAAAGGTTTTTTCTAAACTTGACATAAAGTCCCCTAGGTTAATAATCAAAAAAAGACGTGCTATTTTATAGCAAATTATTTAAAAGTAAACGTTTGCGCAATCGTTTTTTTTTGTCAGGCGGGAGGGAAAGTGCGGTCAGTTTTGAGGATATTTTTCGCATATTTTTTTATCGGCTAAAAACTGCTATACTCTGAAAGTTTTTAACGTAATCAAAAAAGGAAAAACAATGGCTGATTTTAATCAAATTTTAACGCCAGGCGATGTAGATGCCGGCATTATCAATGTGGTAAATGAAATTCCAGAAGGTAGCTGCCACAAAATCGAATGGAACCGTAAAGTTGCCGCGTTCCAATTAGACCGTGTTGAGCCAGCGATCTTCGCAAAACCAACTAACTATGGTTTCATTCCACAAACTTTAGACGAAGATGGCGATGAGTTAGACGTTTTATTATTGACTCGCCAACCACTTGCAACAGGTGTATTCCTTGAAGCAAAAGTAATCGGTGTAATGAAATTCGTTGATGATGGCGAAGTGGACGATAAAATCGTTTGTGTGCCTGCAGATGATCGCGATACCGGCAATGCATACAACAGCCTTGCAGATGTGCCAGCGCAATTAATCAAACAAATTGAATTCCACTTCAATAACTACAAAGCATTGAAAAAACCAGGTTCAACGAAAGTGACTCACTGGGGCGATGTAGAAGAAGCGAAAGAAGTGATTCGTGAATCAATCAAACGTTGGAATGAACGTTAATTTTTCATGTTAATGAATTAAAAAGGCATCAAGTTGATGCCTTTTTATTTATCTATGAGCAAAAGTGCGGTCAATTTTGGCTGCACTTTTTGTCTTATTGAATATCGTTAAAACGAGAAACGTAGTTCTGCATTAACATTATTCGCTTTCGTATCGTGGTTATAAGCACCTTGATAGCCGACTTTTACGCTAAATGCAGTTGTGAACTGCGCTTGTAATGCCACACCTGTCGTAACGACATTTTTCAATTCTTTACCATAAAGATTTGCTACACCTTGGTTATTGATAACCAAGCTGCCTTCAGCGGCTTTATCTTTATGGAAACGATGATAAGCCACATCACCTAATAGATTTAATTGAACGCCACCGATTGCAAATGGAATGGATGGACGTAAACCTACAGAGGTGACGATTAAATCACGATTGTTGTCTTTTAACTGCACTTCGCCTTTTGTCACACCTTTGTTTTTGATGTGCATATAGCTTACGCCAGCATAAGGTTCAATCGCAAAATGTTCACTTTTTAAGCCTGTGTAGGCAAGTTCAGCAAAGACATTTTGTGTTTGGCTATGGGTTTTCACACCTTGTGCAAATTCAGCACGTTGTTCGTGTTTACCCCAGCTTTGAATAAAGCCAATTTTCGGTGTTAACACGTTGAAACGATGTTCAGCTGTTAAGCCTAAATGCACGGCACGATCTTTCGAAGTACTGTCAATTTTGTGGCTATTTTGTGTTGAACCAACAAATACACCTAAATGTTTGTTTGTATCAATGGTTGCATCAATACCCACAAGTTGATTGTACGCATGACTGCTTAAATTATCCGTGCTGAAGTGGGTGAAGGTGCCACTTGTCCAAATTTGTGTGCCGGTATTAAGCTGTGCTCTTACTGCACCAGGTTGGGCAAGTTGCTGACGAAGCAATAAGCCATTTAACACATTGTGTTGTTCAGCAGCGAGATCTTCATCATAGCTTAAACGAGCAAAGTCTTGGCGAGCGTTCTCTTTTGTTCCCCAAATGAGACTTTGATACGCTGCACTGTTTGTTGCTGCATCTAAAGCATTGGCGATAGCCACTTCATTTTCAGTGGTTGCCGCAGATGAAAGGGCTTTTTTCTGAACGGTTACTTTCAACGTATTTGCATTACTTTCATTTTTAACCGCAAAGAAATCATAAGTGCGAGGTGTTTCAACTACCGCATTTTCAGCTCCCACAAATGAGCCAGTACCTTGTACGGAAACTGCTTTTTGTGGATCTTGTTGTAATTGAGGCAGAATTTCTTCGTCAAATTTATTTGGCACTAAAATAGAACCGTCTGCAAAGGTTGCATTGACGTTAGCAATACCATTATTCAGTAACAAACGACCACCTTTTTCCACGGTTGCGGTGACCGTTTTCGCGGTGCTGGTTAAGGTTTCGGTGACAAATCCATTCTCACTTGGTTTAGTAACTTCCGCTTTCGGTAACACTTCCAATGTTGCACCTTGTTTTACGATGACTTGTTGTGCCGAACCAAGGGATTGATTTAACCCTGAAAGTTGACCTTCATTTACAGTAATTGCACCGGTGAAGCTGTTATTACCTGTGAGGGTTAAGGTGCCAGAACCATTTTTAGTTAATGCACCAACATAACCTTGTGCATCACGTTCATTACGAGCGGCTTCACGCGCTAAACCTACTTGATATTCCGCTTTTTCTTCAGCTGTCGCGCCTGCACGATTTTGCATTAATACTTCTAATTCTGCTTTGCGTGTTGCCCAAGTCGTCGCTTCAGCTTGATCTTCAACTTGACGTGCTTTGATGGCTTTATCGCTAATGTCATTTGACCAAACATCATTTTGATTGAGGTTGATTTTCATGTTTCCTAAGAATTGGCCTGGGCCAAACATCGCTTTGCCAAGATCTAAAATCCCCCAACCCCAAACGTTGCTTGGTACACCTTGTTCAGTTTCCCAACGTTCTAACGGTTTACCTTCAAGCCCTTTACGAAGCGTGGTTTGTCGTGCCGTAGTGAGCATGACATCACGTGCTTGATCGGTTGTCATGTATGGATAGCGAGAAAAGATGACGCCTAATGCACCACTTACGTGTGGGGCTGCCATTGAAGTACCACCGGCTGATTTGTAAATAGGGTCACCATAAGTATTGTTGTCTTGTAATTGAATGTAGGAGGAATAGATGTTGGCGGATGGCGCCGCAATCGTCCACCATTTTGAATGGCCGGCGAGGTTAAATTCTTGAATATCTGCGCCTGCTTTTTCATCACTCACATCGTCATTCGAATCATTCGGATAGCCTTCACCACCGACTTGCCCGGTGACGTTTACCCAGTATTTTTCCACATCAGGTCTGAAATAAGGCAACATGGCACGCGTAAAGGACTCAGCCATCATACTACGGTTACCGGCTGTAAAAACTTGAATCACTTGTTTATTTTTTGCTACTTCATAAGCTGCATCAATAAAGTTTTTCTCACCACTGGTGACAAATTGATAATAAGCTTTTTCAGCTTCGCCTAAGTTACTTAAATAAATATGTGCCGCAGGACTGGAAATTGGCTCAGGTGCTTTGGGTACATCATAATATTGCACGCCATATTCAGGCACATCACGCCAATCATATTTTGGTTTATAGCCTAAGGCACCGGCAAAGGATGAATTGACACGACGGTTTGAACCCCAACTGTTATTAATCACTTTGGCGCCCGCATCGGCGAGAGCAGAGTAGCCCTGTAAGAAGAAACTATAGTCTTGGTTTGGGCCATAGGTCATGTTGTCGTTACCACCAGTATTAGCAGAATAGAGGTTAGCACCGAATGCTACACCATGCATTTCATTGCCGTCGCGGCTTGCCGCCATTGTCCCGCCAACGTGCGTACCGTGCGCATCATTGGTATATTTATGCCATGCCCCGTCAATATTGAAGGCTTCACCTTTAGTGAAGATGCCATTATCTGTTTTATCGAAATTGCGTTTACCGTTTTTTACGGGTTCATTTTTATTAATTGGACCATTTCCCACCGATGCATCGGGATAACGCATGCCATCTTTACTATAAGTCCCTTCCGTTTTTACAACGTGGATTCGACCGTCTTGAAATTCAGGGTGGTTTAATAGCACACCTGAATCCATCACGCCGATTTTTACGCCTGAACCATTAAAGCCAAGAGCATAAGCCGTAGAGGCATTCATTGAGGTTAAGCCCCAGTCTTTGAGGTATTCAGCGCTTTCCCAGCTTTTGGTATTACCTGCTTGGCCTTGTTCAGAATAAGCTGCTGCATTCGCAGCATACCAACCAACAAGTAGTGCGAGTGCGGTTTTTTGAAGTGTTTGAGGTTTCATATTGTCTTCCTTTATCTTTTTGATTTTAGAAGGCTATTATTCGCCTCATCGCGAAGCGCTTCAATGACTCAAATCAAAATTCCAGAGAAAAATGTTTATTCTGTGACAACGATCACACCAAAGTGCGGTCAAAAGAGGGGATAAATTTATGTATCGTAGAAATCAATGTTATAATTCGCGAACAAAAATAATTAAGGAGTAACTCATGGCTATTTTAGTAACGGGTGGTGCTGGCTATATCGGTTCACACACCGTAGTGGAATTATTAAATGCAAATAAAGATGTCGTGGTATTGGATAATTTATGCAATTCATCGCCAAAATCTTTAGAACGCGTCAAAGAAATCACGGGCAAAGACGTGAAATTTTATGAAGGTGATATTTTAGATCGTGCTTTATTACAAAAAATCTTTGCTGAAAACAGCATTCAGTCGGTAATCCATTTTGCCGGTTTAAAAGCCGTGGGTGAAAGTGTTCAAAAACCCGCTGAATACTACATGAATAACGTCGCAGGCACGATTGTTCTCATTCAAGAAATGAAAAAAGTAGGCGTGTGGAACTTTGTATTTAGTTCATCTGCAACGGTTTATGGTGATCCGGAAATTATTCCAATTACAGAAGATTGCAAAGTGGGCGGTACAACCAACCCTTACGGAACCTCTAAATACATGGTGGAACAAATTCTGACCGATGTTGCGAAAGCTGAACCACAATTTAGCATGACGATTTTACGTTATTTCAATCCAGTAGGCGCTCACGCAAGCGGCTTGATTGGTGAAGATCCAAATGGTATTCCAAATAACTTATTACCTTACATCAGCCAAGTTGCGATCGGTAAATTACCGCAACTTTCGGTATTTGGTAGCGATTATGATACTCATGATGGCACAGGTGTACGTGATTATATTCACGTGGTGGATTTAGCGATTGGTCACTTAAAAGCGTTAAATCGCCATGAAAATGACGCAGGTTTACACATTTATAACTTAGGTACAGGTACCGGTTATTCTGTGCTTGATATGGTGAAAGCGTTTGAACAAGCAAACAATATCAAAATTCCATATCGTCTTGTTGCACGTCGTCCTGGTGATATTGCAACCTGCTATTCCGATCCAAGTCTTGCTGCAAAAGAGTTAAATTGGACAGCAGAACGTGGTCTTGAGCAAATGATGAAAGACACCTGGAATTGGCAAAAAAATAATCCGAAAGGATACCGAGATTAATCTTACTCTTGTTGGGCGGAGCATCATTTCGCCCTTAATATTTTAATCAGATAAAACACGCTCAAAAATAACCGCACTTTATGTCAGAACAATCCCTTTCTAGTCAAATATTTACCCGCAAAATGCTGATCTGTGTCTTCACTGGATTTAGTTCGGGTTTACCACTTTTCGTGTTATTGCAAATGTTGCCTGTATGGTTGACAGATAAAGGGCTTTCCGTTGAATTAATCGGTGCATTGACAGGGGTGATGGTGCCATATGGTTTGAAGTTTTTATGGGCGCCATTATTAGACCGCTATTTCCCGCATTTTTTAGGGCGTCGCCGTAGTTGGTTATTGATTTCTCAAGTGGTTTTGCTGATTTCCCTTTATGCGATAAGTCAGTTTGATCCGGTGGTAGAATTAAGTACGGTGGCTAAAATTGCCACATTCATTGCTTTTTTCTCAGCGACACAAGATATTGTGCTCGATGCTTACCGTCGTGAGATTTTAACGGATAATGAATTAGGATTGGGGAACACCATCCACATTAATGCTTATCGCGTTGCAGGCTTAATTCCTGGGGGACTCTCGCTTTATTTAGCGACGATTTATCCATGGGAAACTGTCTTTTTATTGACTGCACTTTGTATGCTAGCGGGCATATTTATGACGCTCTTTTTAGCAAAAGAACCGCAGATTGCACAGGTCGATCGTGATCAACCTTTCTATATGGTGTTTTGGATACCCTTGAAAGAGTTCTTTCAACGCAAAGGTGTCGCCCAAGCCATCGGTTTTTTACTCTTTTTGTTCTTGTATAAATTTGGTGATTCATTTGCTACCACGCTACAAACGAAATTCGTCTATGATATGGGCTTTGAAAAAGAGCATATTGCGTTGGTGGTAAAAAGTACATCACTTTGGGCAAGTATCTCTGCCGGTCTCGTGGGTGGCGTGATCATGCTGCGTTTAGGGATTAATCGCGCATTATGGGTATTTGGTTTTATCCAATTAATCACTATTGGTGGATTTATTTGGTTAGCGGCATTTGGGCATTTTGACCATATCGGCGCCGCAGAACTTTGGAAATTAGGTTTCGTGATTGCGGGTGAATATATCGGTGTCGGTCTCGGCACAGCAGCCTTTGTTGCCTTTATGGCTCGCGAAACCAATCCGCTTTATACAGCCACTCAATTAGCCTTATTTACCAGCCTTTCCGCTTTACCAAGTAAAGGACTTGGTATGTTATCAGGTTATCTAGTCAAAGCAGTAGGTTACTATCATTTTTTCTGGATTTGTTTATTCCTCGCTATCCCAGGAATGATTTGTTTATTCTGGGTGGCGCCATGGAATGAAAAAGGAACTGAAAAAGCTTAAAATAAAATAAAGTACGGTCAAAATTAACAGCAAAATCATTTGACCAAACAAGGCTTTAACGGTATTTTAAACAGGTTTATTATTTATTGGAGATTCGTATGAAAATTATTCTTTTAGGTGCTCCTGGTGCAGGAAAAGGCACTCAAGCACAATTTATTATGAACAAGTTTGGCATTCCACAAATTTCAACAGGGGATATGTTCCGTGCAGCGATTAAAGCGGGTACAGAATTAGGCAAACAAGCAAAAGCATTAATGGATGAAGGAAAATTAGTACCGGATGAATTAACCGTGGCGCTAGTAAAAGATCGTATTTCTCAACCAGATTGTGCAAATGGTTTCTTATTAGATGGTTTCCCACGTACAATTCCACAAGCGGATGCATTAAAAGATTCTGGCGTGAAAATTGATTACGTTTTAGAGTTTGATGTACCGGATGAAGTGATCGTTGAACGTATGAGTGGTCGTCGTGTTCACCAAGCGTCTGGTCGTTCTTATCACATCGTTTACAACCCACCAAAAGTGGAAGGTAAAGATGATGTGACAGGTGAAGATTTAATTATCCGTGCCGATGATAAACCAGAAACTGTGTTAGATCGTTTAGCGGTTTACCACAAACAAACCAGCCCATTAATTGATTATTACCAAGCTGAAGCAAAAGCAGGTAATACGCAATATTTCCGTTTAGATGGTACTCAAAAAGTGGAAGCTGTAAGTCAAGAGTTAGATAAAATCTTAGGTTAAAATAGACTGGAAACTGACCGCACTTTGAAGATTAAAGTGCGGTTAATTTTTCAAAAGGATTTTGAGATCGTAAATTGAGATCGTATTTGGGGGACATTATGAGCAAGAAAAGAACAATAGCATTGACGATTTCGGCTATCGCAGTGGCACTTGGGATCGGCGCACAATTTTACACCAATCATAAAATCGATCAGGTATTAAAAAATTTCCCTTATTCTTTGGATAACCAAGCAACATTAAATGTGACACAAACTGCGAAAAACTTTTTTATTCGAGAGTTAATCTTTAGTGTAAAAGATAGCGATGCGAAAAGCACAAATGTGATTTCAACTAAGCTCACCGCACTGCCTTTCTTCATTACAGCGGAGTCTCAGTTATCTGATCAATTAGTTCGTCAATTAAATAAAACATTAAATATCACGATTGATAAAAACACGATTAATAGTAAATTTTCGCCGGTAGGGGATTATTTACAGTCTGATATTTTGACGGAATTCCGTGATTTTGCGAATAAGTCCCAAAACCTTTCTATTGGTCTTCATTTCTTAAAAAATAAAGAAGTTGAGCTAAAAACAAACTTAAGTGGTTTTAATTACGATAAAGACACGAAACTTGAAGAAATTGATGGTGAAGCTCGCCTTGTGCCTGTTGGAGCAAATCAATATGACCTATCAAGTATTGACTTAACCGCGAAAAATGCCGAAGTGGCGTTGTTAAATGGGGAAAATACACATGTTTATTTTAAAAATGCCACTTATCATTTTGATGTGAAACCTGGAGAATCAGATAAACGTGATCTGAGCACAAAATTTAGTAGTGATATTTTACGCATTGCCAATAAAAGCCGTACGACAGAAGAAAGCCAAGCAACAGCAGGTGGTTTGAATTTATTGATTAAACAAAATGGCGTGCCAAGTGCGGTCAATTTTCATCATGAATTTAAAAAATTAAGTGATGGCTCACTAGACATTAAAGACGGCGTCAATTTGTTAACGAAAATTTTTACACAAAATGATCGTTTTGATGGTTCGTTATCCGTGCTTTCTGTCAATGTGCCTAAAAATAATCAACCTTACTTTAACTTACAAAATGCCGGTCTTGAACTTAAGTTGGCGAATACAGATTTAACTAAAGCCAATGTGGATTTCAAATTAAATGTTGAAAGTGTGAAACAAACTCCTACCGATGAAGAGCGCAAATGGGAAGCTAAAGGCGGTAAAGTTAATATTCAGTTAGATGATTACAACGTGGCAAACGAATTGGCGTTTGTACCGTTTTTATTAGATGCTTTTGCTGAGAAAGAGGCACCGTCAAAAGACAATAAAGACTTCTTGAATGCCAAAGATAAATGGGTGAGAGAATTTAGTGGCAAAACCAATATTGAGGCCGCATTAAAATCATTTAATATGGCTGATCTAGTGCTTGATGACGTATCCGCCAGTGATAAGACGGAAACACTAGACAATGATCAATATAATGAACATATCACATTGTCTGCGAATAAAGCCAGTTATCCAAGTGCAGGTTTCGAATTTGGAAAATTAGCGGTTGATGCACCATTTAAAATTAATCACAGCAAAGCGCATTTATCAGCAAGATTTTGCTCAGCACCGTTTTATGGGGCCTTATGCAGCACACATTTAACGTCAGCAACATTTGATAAATACATCAAAAACTCTTGGAAAGAGCTTGATTTAATCGTTGATAATGCAACATTGAATTTGAATCTAAATACTTATCCAGAAACCAATGCTTATCCTGTTAAGTTGGAAGTGAGTGGTATTGTGCCTCAAGTACCAGAAGATGATTCATCGGACATGATCCCAGATAATATTGAAGGCACATTTAATCTAACATTAAGTAAAATGTTGTTTGATGATCAAAATGAAAAAGCCTTAGCCATTAAGGAAAATTCATACTTTTGGCAATATTTAAGTAGCTTTGTGAAACATGATGGAAAACTTCACCGAGAATTTGTGGAAGAAGGTGATAATTACGTTTCTAGAGTGGAAAAAACGGAAAATGGCTACTTAATTAATGGTCGTACGCTTGAAGATCTTCGTCAAGAAAGCATGATGGAGAGTGATGAGGGCGAAGAAGAGAAGCCAGCAGCAACTGACTAGTTGAAAGGATAATATAAAAAATGACCGCACTTGAGATTCAACGTGCGGTCATTTTTTTATCTGTTTTTGATTACTTCACTAATCCACCACTTGCTTGTAAATCAGCATGGTAGGAAGAGCGAACAAATGGTCCACAGGCTGCGTGTTCAAAGCCCATTGCGTTGGCTTTATCACGGAACTCATCAAATTCGGCTGGTGGCACATAGCGCGCAACTGGTAAGTGATGGCGACTTGGTTGGAGATATTGGCCCAGTGTAAGCATGGTGACGCCATTCGCACGTAAGTCTTCCATTACTTCAAGAATTTCCTCATTGGTTTCACCCAATCCAACCATTAAGCCTGATTTAGTTGGAATGTTTGGGAACATTTCTTTGAAATCATGAAGCAATTTTAAAGACCATTGATAATCGGCACCTGGACGAATTTCTTTATATAAACGTGGAACATTTTCCAAGTTGTGGTTGAATACATCCGGTGGATTGTCTTTTAATTTTTCTAAGGCTTGAGTAATACGTCCCCGGAAATCAGGAACCAAAATCTCAATTTTGATGCCAGGATTTAATGCGCGCACTTCTTTTACACATTCAGCAAAATGACCTGCGCCACGATCAGGCAAATCATCACGGTCTACAGAGGTAATCACCACATATTTCAACTTCATATCTTGGATAGTTTCAGCTAATTTACGTGGTTCATCTGGATCGGGCGGTAATGGTTTACCATGTGCAACGTCACAGAAAGGGCAACGACGAGTACAAATCGCCCCTAAAATCATAAAGGTTGCTGTACCATGGTTAAAGCACTCGTGTAAATTTGGACAAGACGCTTCTTCGCAGACAGAATGTAGGCCATGACGACGCATCCCATTTTTAATGGTCTCGATCTTTAATGAGCTAGATGGCAATTTGATTTTCATCCATTCCGGCTTTTTCAATAATTCTTGATTAGGATCGATGTTTTTAACAGGGATAATTGATGTTTTGGCTGCATCACGGTATTTCACACCGCGTTCCATTTTAAAAGGCGTTGACATTGTTCTTTCCTAAAGAAAAATGCCTGATTTAGGCATTTTTAAATGTATTATAAAAGTGAATGTTATAAATTTGTAACATTATAGCCCAAAAGTTCGGCAAAGTGTTTAATTAATTTTGGGGAAACCTTGTCAAGTGTTGCCTCTTCTTTACCAATAAAGTCAGCAAGCTGACACATTTCAAGCCCTGCATAGCCACAAGGATTAATGTAGTGGAAAGGATTGAGATCCATATTGATATTAAACGCGAGCCCATGGAAAGAGCAGCCTTTTCGAATGCGTAAACCTAATGAACAGATTTTTTTGCCATCAATATACACGCCAGGTGCATCTGGTTTGGGATAACCTTCAATACCATAGTCTGCTAGGGTTTTTACAACGGATTGTTCAAGTGCTGTCACTAATTGGCGAACATTTAAATGTTCATGACGTTTAATATCAATGAGTACATACATGACCTGCTGACCAGGACCATGATAGGTAATTTGACCACCACGATCGGATTGAACAACAGGTATATTACTACTTTGTAATAAGTGCTCTGGTTTGCCTGCTTGGCCTTGTGTGAAAACAGGATGATGCTCAACTAACCAAATTTCATCGGTGGTTTCTGCATTTCGATTATCGGTGAATTTCTGCATTTTATGCCAGATTTCCTGATAATCTTGTAATCCTAATTGACGGACAATTAAATCAGTATTGCTCATTTTAGAGAACCATTTTAACGCCTTCAACTTTTGCAAGTTCTTTGTAAAGTGTTTCTACTTGCTCAAAGTTTTGCGCGACGATATCAATCGAAACTGAATTATAAGTGCCTTTACTACTGCGTTTTTCCTTTGGAATATAATCACCCGGTAAATATTTTTGTATCACCGCGATGATGTCTTGTGCTAACTCCTCGCGGTTAACGCCTGCGACTTTAAATGTCATTGCAGCTGGGAATTCCATTACTTCTTTTAGTTTTTCATAATCGTTTTCGGTTGCCATGTTGTTTCCTTAATTTAAGAATAAGGTGCGCGAATTAGCTAAATTCACACACCTTACGAATTTATTGATGTGATATAAATGAGGAAGCGCGGTTAATTTTCAAGGTGTTTAGTCGAATAATCCTTTAACCGTTAACACTAACCAGTCCCAACCTTTTCCTAAGAAGCCGCCTTCTTGTACATCTTCTAATGCTTGAAGATTCACTGTTGCGACATCTTTACCATCTAATTGATAAACGATTTTACCTACCACTTGGCCTTTTGCTAAAGGTGCTTGTAAGTATTTGTTATCTAATTCGTAACGTGCTTTTAAGTCAGCTTGTTTACCTTTTGGCACGGTAATAAATCCATCTTGTAATACACCAACTTTTACCTCACCTTTATCACCGTAGTAAACCGATTGTTTTGAAATTTCTTCATTGGCTTTGTAGGTTTTTAAGGTTTCAAAGTTAGCAAAACCCCATTGTAAGAGTTTTTTACTTTCAACTTCACGGCCTTTATAGGTAGGCACGCCCATGACAACAGAAATCAAACGCATATTGTTTGGGCTTGTTGCTGATGCGACAAGGTTATAACCTGCTTGGCTTGTGTGACCGGTTTTCATACCATCCACGTTAATGGTTTTATCCCATAATAAACCATTACGATTAGGTTGTTTGATTTTGTTGAAAGTAAAGTCTTTTTCCGCGTAGATTTTATATTCTTCCGGTAAATCACGAATAATATGCGCACCAATAATCGCCATATCACGTGCAGTTGAATATTGGTTTGGATCGTCTAAACCATGTGGTGTAGTGAAGTTAGTATTTTTTAAGCCAAATTGTTGAACGTATTTATTCATGGTATCAACGAAGTTAGCCACGGTACCCGAAATATGTTCAGCTACTGCAACACAGGCATCATTACCAGAAACAATGATAATCCCTTTGTTTAAATCACCCACTGACACTTGTTGATTTAAATTTAAGAACATTTTTGACGAATCAGGGAAATTTCTACCCCAAGCGCTTTCGCTAATTGTCACCATATCTTCATTATGGATTTTACCTTGTTTTAATGCCGCACCAACCACATAACTGGTCATCATTTTCGTTAATGAAGCAGGGTATTGGCGTTGATCAGGGTTAAGTGATGCCAGTACCGCACCAGAATTGTAATCCATTAAAACATAAGTTTGTGCATTCACTTCCGGTATTGCAATACCATATTGAATGTCTTCAGATGCGGCAAATGTTGATGCTGCCATTAATCCCGAGCATAGTACAATTTTTTTCAATTTTGCAGATTGTTTTAACATAGCATTTCCTTTAATAGCTTATTAGTTTTTATAAGTATAAACGATTACGGGTTGCCCATTGATCGTTTTTTGTAATTTTGTTTTTAATTGATTAATATCCGATTGCTCCGTTAATGGACCAAAATGGATTTCGTAGTTTTGCCCATTTTGATTAATTTCAGTTTTGATGTCGTCTAGTGCGAGTTTTGTGATGATGCTTTCTGCTTGATTTTTTGACGACAGAGCGAGTAGTTTTAGCTTGAAGACAGTTTTTGCATTGTTTGTGCTTTCTAAGTTTTGATTTTTTTTTTCGTTATTTTTATTGATAACTAAACGGTCACTGGCTTCTTGCGTTTTTGCATGCTTAGCGAGTGTTTTTGCTCCTGCACCTGAAATTTGACCTTCATGATCCACGTGTAAGGCTTCAATTCTTACTTGTCCTGTACCACGAGCAATAAGGCCTAATTCTTTCGCAGCCGAATGGGATAAGTCAATGATACGTTTCTCACTGAATGGGCCGCGATCATTAATTCGCACAATCACTTTGCGATTATTATGCAAGTTTGTGACAACTGCATAAGAGTTTAAAGGCAACGTTTTATGGGCTGCAGTGAAAAGAGCCGAATTATAGCGTTCACCATTAGCTGTTTTACGACCATTAAATTTATGGTGGTAATAGCTTGCTGTCCCTTCTTTTGAATAGGATTTCGCCTCATCACCTTGTGTGGTGTATGTTTTACCATTCACTTCATAGCTCTGTGGCGCTTGAACGGTCGTGGTAATCGACAGTGAATCTCCTTGAATACCATACATTTTTTGCGTATCGGCAAAAGCAGAAAAACTTGAGCTGCTTATCAAGGTAAAAAGTGCGGTCGTTTTTAAGATGTTTTTTAATGTCATACTTATTACTTTCAAGATTATCGGTGCTCTTCATAAGAAAGCCAAAAGGGAAATTAGTTCCCTTTCATAAAGCGAGGTTTGTGAGTATGAATGGACATCACTAAACCAAAGCTTGCCATGATGGCGACATATGAGGTACCGCCGTAGCTAAAGAGTGGTAAAGGCACCCCTACAACAGGCAAAATGCCACTCACCATACCAATATTCACGAAGACATAAACGAAGAATATCAGTGTGGTTGCGCCCGCAAGAATACGCCCGAAAGAGGTTTCTGCATTTACCGCAATTATTAAGCCACGGATAATAATAAACAAATAAATTGCCATCAGAATAAGAAAACCGACCATTCCATGTTCTTCACTCATCACGGCAAAAATAAAATCAGTGTGTGGTTCAGGCAAAAATTCTAATTGGGATTGTGTCCCTTGCATCCATCCCTTGCCAGATATACCGCCTGAACCGATGGCAATTTTGGATTGCAAAATGTGATAACCTGCCCCCAAAGGATCTTTTTCGGGGTCAAGCAAGGTTAATACACGCATGCGTTGGTAATCATGCATTAAATACATCCACATGATAGGAATAAATGCCGCTAAACCAACTACTGCAGCAAGAATTAGCCACCAACTCATCCCAGCTAAGAATACCACGAATAGGCCTGATGCACTAACCAGAATTGACGTGCCTAAGTCTGGTTGAATAGCCACAAGTAAAGTTGGCACAATAATCATGGCAATAGCAATAAAGGTTTCGCTCATTTTCGGTGGTAATGGACGGTTACCTAAATATACCGCAACCATTAATGGTACTGCGAGTTTGACAATTTCAGAAGGCTGAAAGCGAATAAACCCAAGATCTAACCAACGTTGTGCTCCTTTACTGGTTGTTCCGATAGCATCAACCAAGATCAGCATGATAAAACCCACCAAATATAAGTAAGGGGCGAGTCGCTGATAAAATTTAGGGGGAAGTTGTGCCATAATCATCATGACAGTAAAACCTAATATGACCTGAATGATACGATTTTGGAACATCACTTCACTGGCACCAGATGCACTATAAAGCACAAGCATGCCATAGGCTGTAATAGCGGCTAATCCAATAAACAATAAAAAATCAATATGTAAGCGTTGCCATAATCGCAAGCATAGAGGCACTTTTTCTTCCATTATTCATTCTCACTTGGTTGAGATTCTAGTGCTGGCGCATCTAAATCAGTTTGGTTCGTCTTTTTCTCTTTTTCAGCATTTTCTAGACGTTCAATTTGCGGCAAGCGTTTATTCAAGTAGAAATCCATAATTTGCCGTGCAATTGGCGCCGCATTACTTGAACCACCGCCCGCGTTTTCTAAAATAATGGTGACAACTAATTTTGGATCTTCATAAGGCGCATAAGCCGTGAACCAAGCATGGTCATGTAGTTCTTTTTTTAACCCAGCGGCATTATATTTTTGGTTTTCCTTTAAGCTGAACACTTGTGCTGTGCCGGATTTCCCTGCTACATGGTAATTCGTGCCGATAAAAGCTTTTCGCCCTGTCCCTGCACCTGAATTTACTACATTGAACATCCCGCGCTTAGCGGCATCCCAATAAGCTTGTTTTGGATCGGTAATATCTGCATATAAAAGCGGGTCTTGATACGGTTCAATGGTGGCACCTTCAACTGATTTCATTAAATGTGGCGTATGAATTTTACCGTTATTGACCACAATAGAAGTCGCTTTTGCCACTTGTAATGGTGTCGCTGTCCAATACCCCTGCCCAATACCCACTGAGATTGTATCGCCCTGTACCCAAGGTTTTTTATAACGTTTTTGTTTCCATTCTTTACTCGGCATATTGGCCGTGGCTTCTTCTTGAATTTCAATACCTGTCGGCATACCAAACCCAAAACGTTTCATCCACATTGAGAAACGATCAATACCTAAATTAAAGGCGGTTTGATAGAAGAAAGTGTCCGATGATTCAGTAATGGCTTTGTTTAAATCCGTATAACCATGCCCTGTTTTTTTCCAATCTCGGAAACGTTTTGTTGAGTTTGGTAATGTCCAGTAGCCTGGGTCAAAAATCGTGGTATTAGGTGTAATCACCCCTTCAGTTAATGCCGCAACAGCAACGAATGGTTTTACCGTAGAGGCTGGTGGATACACCCCTTGTGTTGCACGACTGTAAAGTGGTCGAGTTGGATCTTCGAGTAAACGTTTGTAATCACTGGAAGAAATGCCATCGACGAATAAATTATTATCGTAGCTTGGTGTTGAAACCATCGCTAATACACTATTATCTTTCGGATCAAGCACAACAACAGCGCCTTTTTGACCTGAAAGGAGCGACATAATGTAGCGTTGAAGAGTAAAATCGATAGTCAGATGAATACTTTTCCCCGCGGTGGCGGGTTGTTCACGTAGTTTACGAATAACTTTACCACGGTTATTAATTTCAACCTCTTCGAAACCAGTTGTACCATGGAGTTGTTCTTCGTAATAACGTTCAATACCCAGTTTCCCCATGTCCGTAGAACCGGAATAGTTAGCAAATTTTTCTTCTTTTTTTAGGCGCTCAACATCTCGGTCATTAATGCGTCCAACATAACCCAAAATATGAGTCATGGCTTCGCCATACAGGTAATTTCGTTTGAAATAAGGACGTACATCAAGGCTTGGATATTTATACTGGTTTACTGCAAAACGGGCAATTTGTTCTTCCGTTAAGCTTGGTTTGAGTAAAATCGGCGTATAGCGTGTACCACGACGACGCTCTTTTTTGAAATGCTCAATGTCTTCATCAGTGAGTCCCACAACATTGCGCAATTCTTCAAAAGTGCGGTCTAAATTTTCTGTTTTTTCCGGCACGATATATAAACCGAAAAAAGTGAGGTTTTCTGCCAGTAACTCGCCGTAACGGTCGTAAATTAATCCTCGAGTAGGAGGAAGCGGAAGTAATTTAATACGGTTACCATTTGAGCGAGTTTGGTACATGTCGTAATTCACCACTTGGAGATGGTAAATATTAGCAAATAGCACACCACTTAGGGCTAAAATACCGATGAACGCGACCAATGTTCGACGCGCAAACAAGTTCCGCTCCGCTTTTTTATCGCGGATCGGTTCATTGGTTGGTGCAGAAAAGAATTTTTTTAAATTCATCGGTAATGTAATACGTTATTCTCTGTGATAAGGGTGGTTTGTCGTCAGTGACCACGCGCGGTATAAACTTTCTGCCACGACAACACGCACTAATGGATGGGGCAGTGTAAGTGGTGAAAGTGACCAACTTTGTTCTGCTGCTGCTTTGCATTCAGGAGATAAGCCCTCGGGTCCACCAATAAGCAAGCACACATCACGACCATCATTTTTCCAACCTTCTAATTGCTCAGCAAGTTGTGGTGTTGTCCAAGGTTTGCCTGGGATATCTAATGTGACCACTTTGCCTTTTCCGCAAGCAACGAGCATCGCTTTGCCTTCTTGCTCTAAGATGCGTTTAATATCTGCATTTTTTCCACGCTTTCCTGCAGGGATTTCAATGAGTTCAAAAGGCATGTCTTTAGGAAAACGACGTTGGTATTCTTCAAATCCGGTGGTAACCCAGGCCGGCATTTTGGTGCCCACTGCAATTAATGTGATTTTCATCCTTTTCCCTTTTAAAAGACCGTCAAAATTGACCGCACTTTATGCCCAAAGTTTTTCTAATTGATACATTTCACGTGCATCGCGCTGCATAATGTGAACGATGGTTTGACCGAGATCAACCACGATCCAATCCGCTGTATTACGACCTTCTTCACCAAAGGTTTCATAACCGGCTTTTTTACATTCCGCAATAAGGTTATCGGCCATCGCAGAGACTTGGCGGCTAGATGTACCGGTACAAATAATCATATTTTCAGTAATCGATGATTTGCCTTTTACATCAAAATGCACAATTTCAGTGCCTTTTAAATCATCGAGTTTATCAATTACAAATTCAACTAATGACATTTCTTTTCCTATCTAAATAAAGCGATGAATTCTATCATTGAATGAGGGAAAGGGATAGGCTTAGGGCAGATTTTATTTGAATTGTTTTATGGTTTTCATGGTGCTTAACGTAAATATTGGGGCAGCCATTCTGCCCCAAGTTTGAAGGAGTTAAACCCATAATAGAATGGCTAATAATTGCGGTGAAATAATTCGCAAGAACATTGTGAGCGGATAGACTGTCGCATAGGAGAGTGCGGCAGCGCCGCTTCCTTCTTTCAGTTCATTGGCGAAAGCGAGTGCTGGAGGATCCGTCATCGAACCCGCCAACAGACCACAAAGAGAAAGATAATTTAATTTCGCATATAATCGAGCAATTACACCGACAATGATTAATGGAATAAGCGTAATAAAAATACCATATCCCATCCATTCAAGACCGGAACCATTGGTGAGTGTGTCCACAAAGCTACCGCCAGATTTTAAACCGACTACAGCAAGGAAGAGCACAATACCAATTTCGCGCAATGCCAAGTTCGCACTCGGTGGCATAAACCAGTAGAGTTTTCCGATAGAGCCAATTCGAGCCAAGATCAATGCGACGACTAATGGCCCGCCCGCTAGCCCTAATTTCAATGCCACAGGGAAGCCTGGAATATAGAAAGGAATGGAACCGAGTAATACCCCTAAGCCAATCCCAATAAATACTGGCAACATTTGTACTTGTAACAGTTTCTGTTTGGCGTTCCCGATCACTGAAATGGCTTGGTTGAGAATATCAGTTTTACCCACCATGTGTAATACATCACCAAATTGAAGGGTAGTATGTGCAGTTGGTACTAATTCGACACCTGCTCGGTTTAAACGTGAAATGACTACACCGTATTTTTGATGAATGCCGAGATGACGAATTTGTTTTCCGAGCACTTTTTCATTTGTCACGACCACTCGCTCAGAACGAATTTCTCCACTTAAGCTTTCGACTGGAACATCAACTTCTTCCCCGATAATCAGATGCATTTTTTTCAAGCCTTCAGGGTTACCAACTAAATGTAAAATATCATCAAGCTGAACATTGGTATCCGCTTTCGGCACAATAACAAGCTCACCTCGTTTCAATCGAGAGCAGACGACATCTTCATCATCAAAACCTGGAATTTCAATCAAATGGATGCCGTTGAGATTGGTATTGGTGACTCTTAGAGATAGGCTTTTGAGCGCTTCTTTATCGTTACCTGTTTCTTTTTCAAAATTTGCTGCTTCTTCATCCACTTTAATTTTAAAGAAAAGACGAATAAGCCACATAGAAAGCAAAATGCCACAAATCCCAAAAGGATAGGCCATCGCATAGGCCATCCCCATATTAGACGTCGTTTGCGACATCCCTAATTCAGAAAGAATTTGCTGACCCGCACCGAGAGATGGCGTATTGGTGACAGCACCAGAGTAAATACCAAGCGTCACATCAAGAGGAATATCTACAAGCTTATAAATGAGAGTCGTCACGAGTGCACCGAGTGCAACGATTAAGATCCCTAATCCATTTAAAGTTAAGCCTGATTTTCGTAAGGAAGAAAAAAATCCGGGACCGACTTGAATACCTATCGTATAAACAAACAGAATTAACCCGAATTCTTGTACGAAATGTAACGTATGGCTATCCAGTTTTATGCCATATTGCGTGGTAAAATGGGCAACGAAAATACCACCGAATAGCACGCCACCAATACCTAGTCCTACACCTTTAATTTTAAAATGCCCGATCCATAGACCAATGATGGCAACTAAGGCAAGTAAACCAATGGTAATCGCAGTTTCACTCATGTCGACCTCTAATTTATTAAAAATTTAACTATTTTGGATTATATCAACTTGATTTCTTACCCGCTTGTGACAAAGTCAAAAAATGTTATCTCCATCACATTTTTTCTTGCTTAAAAATAAACACCGCCTAAAATGACCGCACTTTTTAAATTTTATAGGTTGATTATGGATTACGCTCAAGAAGCCATTAATTCACTTTTATGGATAGTAAAAACATTAGCGATGACGGCTGTTGTGTTTAGCTTTGGTATTTTCTTATTAGTCCGTTTTACCCATTGGGGAAAACAATTTTGGCAATTTGCTGGTGGGTATCTTTCACCACGCCGAAGTATTAAACCTTTGCTATTTTTCTTATTAATTGTAGCGATGACATTGGTCAGTGTACGTATCAGCTTGGTGCATTCCGAGTGGTATAACAATATGTACACATCCTTGCAGGAATTTAATGAACCTGTGTTTTGGGATCAAATGGTGCTGTTTTGTGTGATTGCGACAAGCTCAGTGATTGCTGCATTGCTGAGCTATTATTTAGAGCAACGTTTTTCTATTGATTGGATCGAATGGTTGAATGGTCAGTTAGTAGATAAATGGATGGGGGACCGCGCGTACTATAAAACCCAGTATGTGTCTGCCAACTTAGATAACCCCGATCAACGTATTCAACAAGATGTGCAATCCTATGTTCGAACCACGCTCTCTTTAAGTACAGGAGTGATTGATGCCGTCACCTCCATGATTTCTTATACGATCTTATTGTGGGGATTAGCGGGACCAATGATGGTATTGGGTACTGAAATTCCACGCATGATGGTGTTCTTGGTCTTCGCTTATGTGATTATTACTACCGCGATAGCATTCCGTTTGGGACGTCCGTTAATTATGTTGAATTTCGTCAACGAACGTTTAAACGCTAACTATCGTTATTCTTTAATTCGTATCAAGGAATATGCGGAAAGTGTGGCCTTTTATGCGGGGGAGAAAGTCGAGAGTAGCCAACTTTATAAACAATTCGGCTCGGTGATCAATAATATGTGGGATATTGTTTATCGAACTTTAAAATTCTCTGGTTTTAACCTAGTGGTTAGCCAAGTTTCTGTTGTGTTTCCTTTGCTTATTCAAGTCGGTCGCTATTTTGAGAAGCAAATTAAACTTGGTGATCTTATGCAAACGCTACAAGTATTTGGTAAGTTGCATTCCAATCTTTCATTCTTCCGTAATTCTTACGATGGTTTTGCCGGATACAAAGCCACATTGGATCGTTTGACCGGCTTTGGTTATGCGATTGATATGGCTAATCGTCAATCTACCTCCTATTTACACGAACATGAAACTGACGTGATCTTTAAGGATTTAAGCATCAGTAATCCATTTGGAAAAACCTTAATTGAGAATTTAAATTTGATGCTGCCACAAGGTTCAACCTTATTAATTCAAGGTAATTCAGGCGTGGGTAAAACCACGTTATTGAGAACAGTAGCAGGGCTTTGGGCGTATTCTGAAGGGGATGTGTATTGTCCAACTCACCAACTTTTCTTATCGCAAAAACCTTATTTACCACAGGGTAGTTTATTGACTGCGTTGGCTTATCCGAATGAAGAAAAGGACTTTAATCGTGATGAGATGATTGAGGTGTTAAAACAAGTGTCTTTAGGGCATTTACAAGATCGTTTAGAGCAAGAGCAAGATTGGACACGTATTCTATCACTTGGTGAGCAACAACGTTTGGCTTTTGCTCGTTTGCTATTACACAAACCGAAAGTCGCATTCCTGGACGAAGCCACAGCGAGTATGGATGAAGGCTTAGAAGATACGATGTATCGTCTATTAAAAGAACGCTTACCTTATACAACCGTTATTAGCGTGGGACATCGTTCAACCTTGCAGGCTTTCCATCAGCAACAACTGATGATTTTAGGTAACGGTAAGTGGCAATTCACTGACCGAAATCAGGCATAAAACGCCACTAAAATTGACCGCACTTACCTTGTTAGAAAAAATAGCGAGGTAAGTGTAGAGGATCAAGGCAAAAAATCCTGTTATCAAGCTCGATTTTTTGGTACATTTAGCACAATTTTTTTCTATGCTCAGAAATGAGTAATTTTTCACCAAACTAATGACGGAATTCTTATGTTATTCAAAAAAATTCGTGGTTTATTTTCAAACGATCTTTCTATCGATCTAGGTACAGCAAATACATTAATTTACGTGAAAGGCCAAGGTATCGTACTTGATGAGCCTTCAGTGGTGGCAATTCGTCAAGATCGTATGGGCGCATATAAAAGCATTGCAGCAGTAGGTAAAGAAGCAAAACAAATGCTTGGCCGTACACCAAAAAGCATTGTGGCAATTCGTCCGATGAAAGATGGTGTAATTGCCGATTTCTCTGTGACTGAAAAAATGTTGCAATATTTTATTAAACAAGTACATAGCGGTAACTTTATGCGTCCTAGCCCGCGCGTGCTTGTTTGTGTACCGGCTGGTGCGACTCAAGTTGAACGTCGTGCGATCAAAGAATCTGCATTAGGTGCTGGTGCTCGTGAAGTGTATTTAATTGAAGAGCCAATGGCGGCTGCAATCGGTGCGAACTTGCCTGTTTCTACAGCGATCGGTTCAATGGTGATTGATATCGGTGGTGGTACCACTGAAGTGGCGGTGATTTCTTTAAACGGTATTGTGTATTCATCTTCTGTACGTATTGGTGGTGACCGTTTTGATGAAGCGATCATCTCTTATGTTCGTCGCACTTTTGGCTCTGTGATTGGTGAGCCAACTGCAGAGCGTATCAAACACGAAATTGGTACAGCCTACATTCAAGAAGGCGATGAAATTTTAGAAATGGAAGTGCACGGTCACAATCTTGCTGAAGGTGCGCCTCGTTCGTTCAAATTAACCTCTCGTGATGTACAAGAAGCCCTTCAACAACCATTAAATGGCATTGTTGCAGCGGTGCGTACAGCGCTTGAAGAATGCCAACCGGAACACGCCGCAGATATTTTCGAACGCGGCATGGTATTAACTGGTGGTGGTGCTTTATTACGCAATATTGATGTATTGTTATCAAAAGAATGTGGCGTACCGGCAATCATCGCAGAAGAACCATTAACTTGCGTAGCTCGTGGTGGTGGTGAAGCAATCGAAATGATCGATATGCACGGTGGCGATATTTTTAGCGACGAAATTTAATCTCTAAAAGTGCGGTTAGAAAAATCGGCGTTTTAATTCGTCTAATTTTTTGACCGCACTTTTCCTTTCAACCCTAGGACAGTGAATGAAACCCATTTTTGGTAAAGCACCACCATTAGGTATCCGACTCACATTAGCGGTGATTGCTTCGATGACACTCATTTTAGTTGATGGGCAAACCTCATCAATGACGAAGGCGCGTAGTGTCATGGAGACGGCTGTCGGAGGCTTATATTACCTTGCGAATGGGCCAAGAACAGTTCTAGATGGTGTATCAAGCAACTTGGTGGATACCAATAAACTGCTTATTGAAAATAAAGTATTGCGTGAGCAGTTGCGTGAGAAAAATGCCGATCTTTTATTATTGGATCAACTCAAGGTAGAAAACCAACGTCTTCGTTTACTTCTTAATTCGCCTTTACGCACGGATGAATATAAAAAGATTGCAGAAGTGCTTACCGCTGAAACTGACGTTTATCGTCAGCAAGTGGTGATCAATCAAGGGGAACGTGATGGCGCTTATGTCGGTCAACCAGTGATTGATGAAAAAGGGATGATTGGACAGATTATATCTGTGGGCGAAAATACGAGCCGAGTATTGCTTTTAACGGATGTGACTCATTCAATTCCAGTACAAGTTTTACGTAATGATGTTCGTGTGATTGCGAGTGGTACAGGACACTCTGATGAGCTTACCTTAGATAATGTGCCTCGTTCCGTAGATATTGAAAAAGGCGATTTATTAGTAACTTCGGGTTTGGGCGGACGTTTTGTAGAAGGCTATCCTGTGGCAGTCGTACAAAGTGTGTCTCGTGATGGCTCAAATTACTTTGCAACGGTGAAGGCTAAACCTTTGGCTGAGTTAGATCGTTTACGTTATCTGCTTTTACTTTGGCCGAGCAATCTTGATATGTCGAAAGTCAAATCTATGTCACCGGAAGAAGTGCGTCGTCTTGTACAGCAGCGTTTGGAAAGCCAAGCTCATGAAGCAAAACATTCTGTGAGAAAAACCAAAATTATGGATGAGCAATCGGATAGCTCTCAACCACATACAGGAAAAGAAATAGTGGATCCTGAAATTCCGACCACAATGCCTCAACAAGAGGAACCGGTTTCTCCAGATCAACAAGAACATAGGGATGAAGACTAATGCAAGGGCGTTTTATTTTTCAATGGGCGGCCATTTTATGCTTTTTTGTTGTGGCATTAGTGATGGAGTTAGCGCCATGGCCAGCTGGCTTTCAAGCCTTTAAACCTTCTTGGTTGATTTTAGTCTTGCTTTACTGGACCCTTGCTTTACCTGATAGAGTAAGCATTGGTTTGGCATTTTTACTCGGAGTTTTATGGGATATTGTGCTAGGCTCTATTTTAGGCGTGCATGCGCTGGTACTTTCTATTACCTTCTATTTTGTTTCTAAATATTACTTAATGTTGCGTAACCTTTCCTTGTGGTTTCAAAGCTTATTAGTGCTTCTTTTCGTTTTTGTCATTCGAGTGGCTATTTTCTTAGTCGAATTTTCTTTGCATGGTGCATTTTTTAATTGGCAGGAAATCTTTGGTGCTGTTGCATCTGGCGTATTATGGCCTTGGGTATTCTTATTAATGCGTACTGCGCGTCGAAGAGTTGGATTGCATTAATCATAAAAAAGCTGATGAAGAAGTTCATCAGCTTTTCTTTTTAGTTTTTACGACGATAGTTTGTTTTTCTCGTCGAAGTATTTCTCGTTTGGGGCGTAGAATGGTGCTTTAAACGATAAGGTTTTGGAATATCACAAATCAATGAATTCGGGTCATATTGACTGACGGGAATAGAATGACCAATGTATTCTTCAATTGCCGGTAAATTCATCGCATATTCTTCACAAGCAAAGCTGATAGACACACCACTTTCACCAGCTCGACCAGTACGACCAATACGGTGAACGTAATCTTCTCGATCATCGGGTAAATCAAAGTTAAAGACATGAGTCACGTCTGAAATATGCAATCCACGCGCTGCAACATCAGTTGCCACGAGAATATCGAGCTCACCATCTGTAAATTGTTTAAGCAATGAAAGACGTTTTTTCTGTGCCACATCCCCCGTGAGTAATCCAACACGATGGCCATCTGCTGCTAAATAGCCCCAAATTTCTTCACATTTATGTTTAGTGTTCGCAAAAACAATACAACGCTCTGGCCATTCCTCCTCCATTAACGTTAGTAAGAGGGGGATTTTGTCTTCATTTGAGGGATAGAACAGTTCCTCTTTAATTCGATGCCCCGTTTTTTGTTCTGGTTCAATTTCAATATATTCCGGTGAGTTCATATCTTCAAAGGCAAGTTCTCGCACTTTGTAAGAGAGCGTTGCAGAAAATAACATTGTGAGGCGTTCTTGTGGAGAAGGGCATTTACGTAATAAATAACGAATATCACGAATGAAACCTAAATCGAACATACGATCCGCTTCGTCCAATACTACGACTTGGATATCATCTAAACGGATAATCCCTTGTTTCACGTAGTCAATCACACGGCCCGTGGTACCAATTAAAATATCTACACCGGCCTCGATAGCTTTGAGCTGTTTATCATAGCCATCACCACCATAAGCCAGTGCGGTTCGTAATCCACTTGTTTTCGCTAATAACTCAGCATCATGATTAATTTGCACAGCCAGTTCACGGGTTGGTGCAAGAATTAATGCGCGAGGTTGATTGGTGGCAAAATCAGGTTGATGCGTTAATAAGTGGTGAAAAGTTGCCGTTAAAAATGCCATGGTTTTACCCGTGCCGGTTTGTGCTTGGCCGGCAACATCTTTTCCTTGCAAGGTAATAGGCAATGATAACGCTTGAATAGGGGTACAGTATTCAAACCCCTTGTCTTGTAAGGCTTTTTTTACGATAGGATGTAATGGAAGATCAGCAAACTGCTGCTGACTTAAATAATTTTCTTGCATGATAAATAATGGTTCTCAGAAATAAATGGGACTAAGGATAGCACGAAGTCGGAAAAATATCCTTAAAAATGACGAGCTTATTAATAAGATTAAGCTTGTGATTGAGCTGATTGGGTTCGCTCCCATTTTCTTGCAATATAGCTACAAGTTGGGAGCAGTGTCAGCTTTTTAGCTTGGATAAAATGAATTAAGGCTTGATAGAGTTTGTCCGCTACACCTTGTCCACGAAGAGAATCATCAACAAATGTGTGATTGGCATTAATGGTATCGGGTGTTTCACAAAAATAGGTGAGTTTCGCGATTTTCTTGCCTTGATCATCGAGTAAGAAAAACTCGCCCTGTTTACCATTATCGTGATGCTGAAGACTCATTTGATACTCCATTCATCACTGAGATTGGGATCCATGGTGAAATCTGCTGTGTCACTTGGAATGGCTTTTTCCTCTTCAGCCCATTCCCCTAAATCAATAAGTTGGCAACGTTTGCTGCAAAAAGGGCGAAATTGACTTTCCTGTGTCCAAGGTACGGGCTTTTGGCATTTAGGGCAAGGGACTTCAAAAATTTCATCAGACATTTTTCTTTCTCGATTCATTTAAATAAAATTGATGTAATTCTAGCACTTTTTGTTTCAAGTGCGGTAAGTTTTCAGGCAATTTTGCATCATTGGAAATGATATCATCCGCCCATTTTAATCTTTCTTCACGGCTGACTTGTGCATTCATAATAGCTTGAATTTGCTGAAGATTATTATGATCTCTTGACGACGCACGAGCGAGTTGAGTTTCAGGTTTAACATCGACAACAAGTATGCGATCGCAAAGCGTGGTTAGCTTATTCTCAATGAGTAGTGGAACGACAAATAACGTATAAGGCGCGGTCTGAGCGTTTAACTGTGCTAACATTCTTTCTCGAATAGCGGGATGTAATAAATGATTGAGCCAATTTTTCTCATTTTCGTCTGCAAATACTTTTTTTCGTAGCTCAGCCCGATTTAATTCTCCTTCTTCAGTCAGAATTGATTTTCCAAAGTGCTCAGCAATTTGAGCAAGCAGCGGTGAGCCTTTTTCGACCACTTCTCTTGCCACTATATCGGCATCAACAATGGGCACACCTAGTTCAACAAAGAGATTTGCAATCGTGCTTTTTCCACTACCAATACCACCCGTAAGGCCTACAATATAAGTCATGATATTCCTTGCTACTTGATTTAAGGGGATGCTTTACATCTATCCTTTAAACACAATATTTTCCAATGTTGCCAATATATTACATTTATAGGTTTATTGCACTGGTGATAATTAACGATAGGCAAAGAAAGGGCGCGAAAGGTAAAACGGGCTTACGAGAAATCCCATAGACTATGATGCCTAATAGACAGGCAATGAATAAGAAAAGTGGTAAATGTGTGATGGTGAGATAAGCACCGATTCCTAACGAAAGCCAGTAATCGCCACGGCCTAAGGCTTCCTTCTTGTAAAACCATTTAGACAAATAATAAATGATATAAAAAACACTAAAAAAATTGACCGCACTTTCTAAGCTTTGAGAAAGTGTCAAAATTGAAAATTTTTGATGTGCGCCGAATAAACCCAGGAAAAATAAAAGTAGGCAAGGTGTGGGAGAAATCAGTTGATAATGCCAGTCTAGCCAACTGATAACAAAAAGTAGACTAAGCGTAATCGCGAACCATAAAGTAAATAATTCATCCTGAAGAAAATAACAGAGTACAGCAAAACAGAGTCCAAACCCTAAAAAATAAAGAAAAATATGACCACACTTTTGAGATTGAATCGCTGCTTTTTCAGTATGGAAAATGGGTCTGTTTTCGGGATAAAGTTCGATATAGTTCTGATAAATTTCTTTTTGGAGATTGGGGATAAAACGATCAATATAAAGCCAAACAAAGATACCAACTAAACCACCCAATAAGAAAAAGGCTAATGTCATCATTGGATTACCGATCCCATATTAAAAATTGGCAGATACATGCCCATCATAATAATGCCAATTAAACTACCAATGATGAGCATCATTAAAGGCTCTAAAAGTTGGGAAAGTAAATCAATTTGATGATTGAGTTTTTCTTGATAGTTATCGGCAATATGTTGCAACATCAACGCAAGTTTTCCACTTTTCTCTCCAATTTGTAGCATTTGTTGTGCTTCCATTGGGAAGAGATGGCTACTGATACTTTCTGAAAACGGATAACCTTGCGAAACCCACTGTAAAATTGACCGCACTTCTTGTTGTAGCAGAATATCGCCTTTTAAGGTACGTTGTGTTTGCCAGGTTTGTTGTTTGGGAAGAAAACTATTTAACGCTGGCGTTAATGCCACTCCAGATTGAAGCATTAATTGCAGGTTATGGCTAAAACTGATTAAACGAGAAAGGCAAATGATATTGCCCCAAATTGGCATGCGACTAATCAGTACATTCTTTTTTTGATTCAGCCAAAGAGAATGTTTTAATGCCATCTTTAGCATAAAAAGAGCGAAAATGCAGGCAATCATCAAGGCGATAAAATGATGTTGTAAGAATTGAGACATTGCTAATAATACGGCGGTTAATGTAGGTAACTCGGCTGAATTTCCGCCATACATTTCCGCAAACTGCGGTACAACGAAAAGCAGTAAAATCAACGTAAGTGATAGTGAAATACCTAATACCATGGCAGGATAAAGCATAATTTTTTGTAATTTGCGTTGAAGCGTTAATGATTGCGTTCGACGTTCAGCAATTTTAGTACATACCTCCGCCAGTTTTCCAGTCATCTCTCCCACTTGAATAAGTTGAATTTCTTGAAAATTTAAATACTTTTCTTGTATTTCCAAGCTTTGTGAAAACGGAAGACCACTTTCAATTAACTCAATTAAGGCACAAATCCACTGATGTAATCCCAATTGCGTGCAGTTATCTTGCAAAATGCGTAATGCATTTTTTAATGGAATAGCAGAGCTGAGTAGAGTAGCCAGTTGATTCAATAAGGCACTGATTTCTGCATTTTTAGGTTTCTGATTTAGTTGCCAATCTTGTTGCAAGCGAATGTGGCTAAAACCTTTTGCTATTAACTGGAATTGAGCAGCTTGTTTAGATTGAGCAACCAGACTGCCTTTTTGCCATTGTTGCCGCTGATCATAGGCTTGGAAATAAAAGAGCTTTTGCTTTGCCATAGCGATACCTATTTTTTGCCTAACACGCGTTGAATTTCATCGAGATCGGTGATGTGATCTTTCACTTTTTCTAACGCACTTTGATAAAGTGACTCAAAATCAGTTTGGTAACAGTTATTTTCACATTGTAAAAATTGATACACCCCAATACGCCCTTGATACCCCTGATGGCAATCGCAAGACTCACTAAAATGTTGACTACACTTTAAGCAACGTTTACGCACCAATCGCTGTGCGATAACTAATAAGAGACTATTTTCAATTTCGTGAGATTGAATGCCTAATTGTTGCAAGCGTGAAATGGCTGAGATGGCATCATTGGTATGCAAGGTAGAAAGTACTAAGTGTCCGGTTTGAGCTGCTCTTAATGCCATCAATGCACTTTCTTCATCTCGAATTTCACCAAGCATAATAATGTCGGGATCTTGTCGTAAAAATGTACGAAGTAATCGGCTAAAATCTAAACCGATTTGTGGATTCACTTGAGTTTGAATAATACCTTCTAATTCAATTTCAACAGGATCTTCTGCCGTCATAATGTGTTTATCTGGCGTATTAAGCCATTGAAGTGCGGTATAAAGTGAGATACTTTTTCCACTTCCTGTGGGCCCTGTCACCAGGATTAAACCTTGCGGTTGACTGAGTGCATGTTGAAATTGACTTTGTTGGTTTTGTGTCATACCAAGTTCAGCAAAACTTAGTTGAACAGGTTTATTTTGTTGTAATCGTAATACCGCTTTTTCTCCCCAATGTGTGGGTAAGGTAGAAAGGCGAAAATCTAAAATATCGGAGAACGTGGTTTTGAATTGAAAGCGGCCATCTTGTGGTAGGCGAGTTTCACTGATATCCAGTTTAGCTAAGAGTTTTAAACGAGAAATCAAACGATTGGCGAGTGATTTACTGATAATTGGCTGTGGTTGGAGTACACCATCAATACGTAAACGAGTTAAGAGCCCATTTGGCTGAGATTCTAAATGAATATCGGAGGCATTTTTTTGTAGGGCAGTTTCAAAAATACCATTTAATAACTGAATAACAGGTTCATCGTCATTAGATATATTGGCAGTACTTTCGTCTTCTGAATGATGATAAAACGTCGCTTGCTCTTCTATTTGATTGGTTTTAGGTGCAAGGGATTGTAAAAGTTGTTTAAGTTGAGTCGTTTCAAATAAAATCGGTTCAACTAATTTCCCACTCAAAAAAGCAAAGGTTTCACAAGCGGAAAGATTATTCAGTGAATCCACTGCAAGCCATAAATAGTGTTCGTCTTCTTTAAGAGGGAGCGCAAAGTAACGTAACAGCAAGGCTTGTTGCTGTTGGTTTTGTTGCCAATATTGTGGCGAGATCTGATAAATCTCGCCATTTTTTGCGATTGCTTGATAAGCCATGTTTCACTATTTAGCTGAGGAGCAGAAACCCGCAGGAAATAAATCTGCATTGCTTGGGCAAGCGGTTGTCCAAGTCACACCTGATGAGGTTGAGCCTGTCGCCGTTAAGGAATAACTGATCCCATCCAATGCGCCATTTCCGGTTACCGTAATCACACCCGATTTCGTGGTAATGGATTTAACATAGCCTTTTGCGGTAGTGATGTCTGCTGCAATGCCATTTGAACCACCTGAACAGTTTGTCGGGGCATTGGTGCTATAGACACATAACTCTACATCAGATTTATAAGGCGCAGAAGCTTGCAATAATTCGGAGATAGCCGCTTTTTTGGTATAATTTTGATAAGACGGAATGGCGATCGTCGCGAGAATAGCAATAATTGCAATCACGATCATCAATTCAATTAACGTAAAACCTTTATGTAAAGGTTTAGAAAAAGTCAGTTTCATTAAATTAAATTTCCTTTTGGTTGAATAAAAAATGCCAGAATTGGCTGCAACATTGTGTAAAAGGAAAAAATGGAAGTAAAACTGACCGCACTTCTTTTGCGATCGATATCGCAAAAATGAAATTTAATCGCAGAAAAACAGATGAATAAGATAAAAAATGGCTGGTTAAGCCAGACAAGAAAAGTGATTTCACCACATTTTGATGAACGTCCTGATGTAGAGGATATTTCATTACTCGTCATTCATTACATTAGCTTACCGCCAGAACAATTTGGTGGGGGATATGTAGATAATTTTTTCCAAGGAAAACTCGATCCAACCATCCATCCCTATTTTGAAGAAATTTATCAATTTCGTGTGTCAGCCCATTGTTTAATTGAACGGAATGGTAAGGTGACACAATATGTCAGTTTCAATGATAGAGCATGGCATGCGGGGCTTTCTTGCTTTGAAGGAAGAGATAAGTGCAATGATTTTGCGATTGGGATTGAGCTAGAAGGCAGTAATGAACAGCCTTTTACAGCGGAGCAATACCAAGTGCTTGCTGCATTAACACGAGATATTATGCAAGCTTACCCGAAAATAACGCTCGATCGTATCGTTGGGCATTGCGATATTTCGCCTGGTCGTAAGATCGATCCAGGTCAATATTTTGAATGGGAACGCTATTTAGCGTTGGTCAAAAAAGGTTTGGATGAAAAATGACCACTAAAAATTTTACTTGAGTGTGAATAAGATGATTTCTGTGAATAAGCATTATCTTAATGAAATTAAAGATAAAATTTCTTCTCAAAAATCGATGGTAAAATGCTAAGAAGAGTTATGCAACAGTCACCATTTGCTCAATCACAATTTTATCCACAGAAATATTGAATAACTCACAGCTGTTATTTCTTCACCAAGCCAGGAATGTTTAAACTAAAAAATGGCTGAATTTTTGACCGCACTTTGATGAGAAAAAGTGCGGTCATTTTTTTTGGAAAATTTTTGATTAAAGGTTATGCAAAAATGAAAAAAGTGAAGTGTGAAAAGCGGTTTTTAATTTTTATACACAGTTAAATTTAGATTATCCAAGTGTTACCCACAGAGTTATCCACAATAGGCTAAATATGCCCATTCGGTTGATAAAAAAGCGAATTTATGAAACAATCTGCAAATTATTTTTGTACAAAATTTAAGGTGAACGATAGTGATCGATTTTGATGGCTACCGTCCAAATGTAGGCATTGTCATTTGTAATCGCAAAGGGCAGGTGCTTTGGGCTAAACGATATGGGCAGAATTCATGGCAATTCCCGCAAGGGGGAATTAACGATAATGAAAGTGCCGAACAAGCCATGTATCGTGAATTATATGAAGAGGTTGGTTTGCAACCCAAAGATGTGAAGGTGCTTTACGCGTCTAAACATTGGTTGCGTTATAAGCTGCCGAAAAGATTGTTGCGTTATGACAGCAAACCCGTGTGTATTGGGCAAAAACAACGTTGGTTTTTGTTGCAATTAGTGGGTGATGAAAAAAATATTAATATGAACACAACAAAGTCACCGGAATTTGATGGTTGGCGTTGGGTAAGTTTTTGGTATCCCGTACGTCAGGTTGTGTCCTTTAAGAAAGATGTTTATCGCAAAGCGATGAAAGAGTTTGCCCAAGTGATGTTTGACAACGAAAAAACATTGCTTGAAAATTCGCAAGAGCATGAGACAAATAAACCTTATCATGCGCCGCGTAAAAATGGTTCTTCTAAATATCAAAAACGTTCGTTTTATAAATCAAGGGGGCAATAATGCTCACTTTTATTCTACTTTGTTTACTTGTCGGGTCTGTTGTTGGTTTTCTTGCCGGATTATTTGGCATTGGTGGTGGGCTAATTATCGTCCCAACCTTGGTTTATTTATTGCCGATGGTAGGCGTACCTGAACCTTTGCTGATGTCCACCGCATTAGGGACTTCATTTGCAACCATTGTGATTACTGGATTTTCTTCTGCACAGCGTCATCATAAACTAGGTAATATAGTCTGGAGTGCCGTGAAAGTATTGGCACCGATGGTGATGATCTCGGTCTTTATCTCTGGTTTGTTTATTGGCAAACTTGATCGTGATGTATCAGCCAAAATCTTTGCCTGTTTAGTCGTATATTTAGCGGCAAAAATGGTGATTTCTATTAAGAAAAACACAGGGAAAACCAAACCTTTAACAACGCAAGCTTCTGTTATTGGTGGTATTTTAATTGGGATGGCATCAAGTGCAGCAGGCGTTGGCGGTGGCGGTTTTATCGTGCCATTTTTAAATTCCCGCGGGATTGATATGAAAAAAGCCATCGGTTCTTCTGCATTCTGTGGGGCACTTCTTGGTTTATCAGGCATGTTGAGTTTTATGGTGAGTGGTTGGGGAAATCCTGCCATGCCAGATTATTCCCTAGGTTATGTTTATTTGCCTGCCGTGCTTGGTATTACGGGCACTTCATTCTTCACTTCTAAACTAGGGGCAACAGCAACCTCCAAACTCCCTGTCCCAACCTTGAAAAAAGGCTTTGCCTTGCTATTAGTTGCGATCGCAGTTGATATGTTTATTAAATAAGGAATGTTATGAATTCAGAATTTTTGATGCTTCCGCATTTTGATCCGACTATTTTTACTTTTGGTAATAGCAATATAGGGCTGCGTTGGTATGGCTTAATGTATCTATTAGGTTTCATTTTTGCTCGTTGGCTAGCGGTTCGTCGTGCCAATCAACCAAATAGTGGTTGGACCGTCGATCAAGTGGATACGTTACTTTTTAATGGCTTTATGGGCGTGTTCTTAGGTGGTCGCATTGGGGATGTTTTTTTCTATAATTTTGATCATTTTGTGCAAGATCCGCTGTATTTATTTCGTGTTTGGGAAGGGGGAATGTCATTCCATGGTGGATTAATTGGGGTGATTATCTCAATGATTTGGACCTCTTATTCTCAAAAAAGAAGCTTCTGGCAGACGGCAGATTTTGTGGCGCCCTTGATTCCATTTGGCTTAGGGATGGGACGAATTGGTAACTTCATCAATTTAGAACTTTGGGGACGAGAAACAGATGTCCCTTGGGCTATGATTTTCCCAAATGATCCATTGTTGTTGCCTCGCCATCCTTCACAGCTTTATGAGGCGTTCTTAGAAGGTTTCGTGCTGTTTATTATTCTGAATATCTTTATTAAAAAGCCTCGTCCTGTAGGTTCGGTAGCTGGATTATTCCTGATTTGTTACGGGATTTTCCGTTTTATCGTTGAATATGTCCGTGAGCCTGAAGTGGAATCTTTCTTAGGCATCATGACTCGTGGACAAGCGCTTTGTTTGCCGATGATTATTGGTGGTGGGT
Source organism: uncultured Haemophilus sp. (assembly GCA_902461185.1). Taxonomy (GTDB): domain Bacteria; phylum Pseudomonadota; class Gammaproteobacteria; order Enterobacterales; family Pasteurellaceae; genus Haemophilus_D. Next base: position 14,197 of record CABPXD010000006.1, on the reverse strand, counting down.
TAATTATGGCATGGGCATACAATCGCTCTAAAAGTGCGGTTCATTAGTAAGGAGTTTTTTATGAAACAATATTTAGATCTTTGCCGACGAATTGTAAATGAGGGTGAGTGGGTTGCTAATGAGCGTACTGGTAAGCGTTGCCTTACAGTGATTAATGCGGATTTAGAATATGATGTTGCTAATAATCAATTCCCCTTAATTACCACGCGTAAAAGCTATTGGAAAGCGGCGATTGCGGAATTTTTAGGTTATATCCGTGGTTATGACAATGCTGCAGATTTCCGTAAGCTTGGCACCAAAACATGGGATGCCAATGCCAATGAAAATGCCGCTTGGCTTGCCAATCCACATCGTAAAGGCACCGATGATATGGGGCGTGTTTATGGTGTGCAAGGCAGAGCATGGCGTAAACCGAATGGCGAAACCATCGATCAACTTCGTAAAATTGTGAACAATTTAAGTCGAGGTATTGATGATCGTGGTGAAATCCTGACTTTCTTCAATCCAGGCGAATTTGACCTAGGCTGTTTGCGTCCTTGCATGCACACACATACTTTCTCTTTAATAGGCGATACATTGCACTTAACGAGCTACCAACGCTCTTGTGATGTGCCACTTGGCTTAAACTTCAATCAAATTCAGGTCTTTACTTTCCTTGCTTTGATGGCGCAAATTACCGGCAATAAACCGGGTAAGGCATATCATAAAATTGTAAATGCGCATATTTATGAAGACCAACTAGAGTTAATGCGTGATGTGCAATTAAAACGTGAACCATTCCCTTCACCACAATTAGAAATTAATCCTGATATTAAAACCCTTGAAGATCTTGAAACTTGGGTGACGATGGATGATTTCAAGGTGGTGGGTTATCAATCTCACGAACCAATCAAATATCCTTTCTCTGTTTAGGCATTCAAAGTGCGGTCAGATTTAGACGAGAAATTTATGCAACACGCCCTGATGCTTGCCGATCGTGCAGAAGCGCTCGGTGAGATTCCTGTCGGGGCGGTGTTGGTGGATTATGAAGGAAATATTCTCGGTGAAGGCTGGAATTTGTCTATCATTGAAAATGATCCGACTGCTCACGCTGAAATTGTCGCATTGCGTAACGCAGCGCAAAATATTCAAAATTATCGCCTGCTCAATACCACACTCTATGTCACCCTTGAGCCTTGTACTATGTGTGCGGGTGCGATTTTACATAGCCGCATTAAACGTTTAGTCTTCGGTGCGTCAGATTATAAAACGGGGGCAGTAGGTTCTCGCTTTCATTTCTTTGATGATTATAAAATGAATCACACATTAGAAATTACCTCTGGCGTGCTCGCAGAAAAGTGCGGTCAGAAATTGAGTGATTTTTTTAAAAAAAGACGAGAGCAGAAAAAGGAAGAAAAGCGGGAAAAGAATCTCCCGCTTGATGTTGAGTCGCAATCTTAAACTTGCCAATCAATTTCAGTTAAACCATTTTGTTTTAAATATTCGTTAGTTTTAGAAAAATGATGACATCCTAGAAAACCACGATGAGCAGAAAGCGGAGAGGGATGCGGGGCAGTTAAAACATAATGACGATTGCGATCAATAAATTGCCCTTTTTTCTGTGCATGACTTCCCCAAAGTAAAAATACTACTTTTTCTCGATGTTCATTAAGTGCTGCAATCACTTGATCTGTAAAAACTTCCCAACCAAATTTAGCATGTGAATGTGCCATGCCACGTTCTACGGTCAGCACGGTGTTAAGCAGCAGCACACCTTGCTCTGCCCATTTCACTAAGTAGCCATGATTTGGTATGTGAAAACCTGGAATGTCGTTAGCCAATTCTTTGTACATATTCAGTAGAGAAGGCGGAATAGCAACCTTAGGTTTCACCGAAAAAGCTAAACCGTGCGCTTGATTTGGACCATGGTAGGGATCCTGTCCTAAAATGACGACTTTCACCTCATCAAATACCGTATATTTAAAGGCATTAAACACTTCGTCTTGCGGTGGGTAAATGGTTTTCCCCGCGAGTCGCTCTTGATGAACTTGTTGTAGAATGTGTTTAAAGTAAGGTTTTTCTTTCTCTTGACCGATAACATCTGTCCAGGTTTTCATTCTGTATTTCCTTATTGGATAAGCTTAACACATTATAAATGAAATTGCTTAGAAAGGCTTTATCTGAGAGTTATGTTAATACTTTGTTAAAAGTAGGAGTATATTGAGGCCTTACTGTGGCTGAAACTTTAATCTGGATCAATTTTTAAAAATTAGTCAGAAAAAAGAACCTGTTTTAGGTCAAAATTAATTGAATTCTTCAAATAGTTTGATAAAATTTGCACAGTTTAATAAATATACAACCGCCAAATTAGGAGGCACTTTATGATCAAAGGTATTCAAATTACTCAAGCAGCAAATGACAATCTTTTAAACTCATTCTGGTTATTAGACAGCGAAAAAAATGAAGCTCGTTGTTTATGTGCAAAAGCTGAATTCGCAGAAGACCAAGTAGTAGCAGTGAGCGAATTAGGCCAAATCGAATACCGTGAATTACCGGTAAACGTAGCACCAACTGTTAAAGTTGAAGGTGGTCAACACTTAAACGTAAACGTATTACGTCGTGAAACGTTAGAAGATGCAGTAAACAACCCGGATAAATACCCACAATTAACTATCCGTGTTTCTGGTTACGCAGTACGTTTCAACTCTTTAACACCAGAACAACAACGCGACGTTATTACTCGTACTTTCACTGAAAGCCTATAATTTCAGTTTGAATGAAAAAAGAAACCCCGAAGTAATTCGGGGTTTTGTTTTATCTAAAAGGTTTGAAAATTTGACCGCACTTTTCCCTTTCATCCCTAGCGATTTCCGCGCTTTTCAGGTACAATCCGCCAGTTAAATTTAATGATTTTTGAGAAAACTAATCTATTTATGAAGAATATTCGCAACTTTTCTATTATTGCCCATATTGACCACGGTAAATCGACCCTTTCTGACCGATTAATTCAGACCTGTGGAGGCCTTTCGGATCGTGAAATGGAAGCGCAAGTGTTGGATTCCATGGATCTTGAGCGTGAGCGCGGTATTACCATTAAAGCGCAGAGCGTAACCTTAAATTATCAAGCCAAAGACGGTGAAACATACCAATTAAACTTTATCGATACACCAGGACATGTGGACTTCTCTTATGAAGTATCACGTTCTCTTGCGGCTTGTGAAGGAGCATTGTTAGTTGTGGATGCAGGACAAGGTGTAGAAGCACAAACCTTAGCAAACTGCTATACCGCCATTGAAATGGATTTAGAAGTAGTGCCGATTTTGAATAAAATCGACTTACCCGCAGCAGATCCTGAACGTGTTGCAGAAGAAATTGAAGACATCGTCGGTATTGATGCGATGGAAGCTGTGCGTTGTTCGGCTAAAACCGGTGTGGGTATCGAAGATGTATTAGAAGAAATCGTTGCGAAAATTCCCGCGCCAGAAGGTGATCCTGATGTACCGTTACAAGCATTGATTATTGACTCTTGGTTCGATAACTATTTAGGCGTGGTATCATTAGTTCGTATTAAAAATGGCGTATTGCGTAAAGGCGATAAAATCAAAGTAATGTCTACCGGACAGGCTTACAACGTTGATCGTTTAGGGGTTTTTACGCCAAAACAAGTGGATACGACTGTATTAAATACCGGCGAAGTGGGTTGGGTTGTTTGTGCAATTAAAGATATTTTAGGTGCACCAGTAGGGGATACCTTAACGCATCAGCATAATCCAGCAAGCCATGTATTACCAGGCTTTAAGAAAGTAAAACCGCAGGTTTATGCTGGTTTATTCCCAGTTAGCTCTGACGATTATGAAGCTTTCCGTGATGCGTTGGGTAAATTAAGCCTAAACGATGCATCACTTTTCTATGAACCAGAGAATTCAACCGCTTTAGGTTTTGGTTTCCGTTGTGGTTTCTTAGGGCTTTTACACATGGAGATCATTCAAGAGCGTTTAGAGCGTGAATATGATCTTGATTTGATTACCACAGCGCCAACTGTAATTTATGAAGTTGAAATGACGAGTGGTGAAGTGGTTTATGTGGACAGTCCAGCGAAATTACCGCCATTGAATAATATTTCAGAAATTCGGGAGCCTATTGCAGAATGTAATATGTTGGTACCACAGGAATTCTTAGGTAACGTAATTACCCTTTGTGTGGAAAAACGTGGCGTACAGACCAATATGGTGTATCACGGTAACCAAATTGCGTTAACTTATGAAATCCCAATGGGCGAAGTAGTATTAGATTTCTTCGATCGCTTGAAATCAACTTCTCGCGGTTATGCCTCTTTGGATTATGGTTTTAAACGTTTCCAAGCGGCGGACATGGTGCGCGTGGATATTATGATCAATGGTGATCGTGTTGATGCGTTAGCGTTAATTGTTCATAAAGATAATGCGCCTTATCGTGGTCGTGAGTTAGTTGAAAAAATGCGTGAGCTTATTCCACGTCAACAATTTGATATCGCGATCCAAGCCGCGATTGGTAACCACATTATTGCGCGTTCAACGGTAAAACAATTGCGTAAAAACGTATTAGCAAAATGTTATGGTGGTGACGTGAGCCGTAAGAAAAAACTCTTACAGAAACAGAAAGAGGGTAAAAAACGAATGAAGTCTTTAGGTAACGTGGAAGTACCGCAAGAAGCGTTTTTAGCTATCTTACACGTTGGTAAAGATAAATAGGAAAGAGCTATGTCGAATGTATTTTTTATTCTGTTGTTAGTCGTGGGATTTGCCGGTTGGAAAGCGTTAGATTATTTCCAACTGCCTAACACATTTAGCATTTTATTGCTGATTTTGACCGCACTTTCTGGCATTTTATGGTGTTATCATCGTTTTGCGGTAATGCCAAGACGTCGTCGTCAAATCGCACGAGCAGAACAACGTTCAGGCAAAGCATTAACGGATGAAGAAAAAGCAAAAATTGAGCCAATTTCAGAAGGTTCTGAATTTATTTCTTCGCTTTTCCCTGTGTTATCAGTGGTGTTTCTTGTACGTTCATTTATTTTTGAACCGTTTCAAATTCCATCAGGATCCATGCAAGCCACATTATATGTAGGGGATTTTATTGTCGTGAATAAATACACTTATGGCATCAAAGATCCGATTTTCCAAAATACGATTATTGAAGGCAATAAGCCCGAACGTGGTGATGTGATCGTGTTTAAAGCACCGGAGCAAGCGTTGCTTCATACTAGCTTAGGGGCAACGCGAGCAGCATATGCTGAAAACCTTGCGTTAACATCTAAAAACAATATGTCTGGAGCAGATTACATTAAACGTATTGTGGGTAAAGGTGGCGATCGCATTATCCTTGATGTTGAAAAAAGCGCTTTAACAATTGTTCACGGTAAAGATGGCAAACCTTGTGAAATAGACTGCCAAGCTAAAGTATTTGAATATAAACAAGAACCAACTAATCCAGCATTTCCAACTCAAGTGGAATATTTGGAAATCGGTGATGTGACACATAAGATTTTAGTCGAGCCAATGCGCCGTTATTCTGGTATTGAATTCTATCCACAAGAAGGTTTACCTGCTGCAGAATGGATTGTGCCTGAAGGGCAATATTTTGTGATGGGCGATAACCGTGATCATAGTGATGACAGTCGCTTTTGGGGATTTGTACCGGAAAAAAATATTGTGGGTAAAGCCACTTATATTTGGATGAGTTTAGAAAAAGAACCAAATGAGTGGCCAACAGGCTTCCGTTTCGACCGTTTCTTTACAAAAATTAATTAATATGAATCATTTAGATCGACTAGAACGAAAAATTGGTTATCAATTTTCCGATCTAAAACACTTAAAATTGGCACTGACACACCGCAGTGCCTCCACTCAACATAATGAACGCCTGGAATTTCTAGGTGATTCTATTCTTAATTTCACTATCGCTGAGGCCCTTTATCATCAGTTTCCACGTTGTAATGAAGGTGAACTGAGCCGTATGCGTGCCACTTTGGTGAGAGAACCCACTTTAGCGATTTTAGCGCGTCAATTTGAATTGGGTGATTATATGTCTCTCGGTTCTGGTGAGCTAAAGAGCGGTGGTTTTCGCCGCGAATCTATTCTTGCCGATTGTGTAGAAGCGATTATTGGCGCAATGTCTTTGGATCAAGGATTGGCTGTGACGACCCAAGTGATTCGAAATTGGTATCAACAATTATTGGCTGAAATCAAACCTGGTGATAACCAAAAAGATGCGAAAACTCGTTTACAAGAATATTTACAAGGTAAACATCTGCCATTGCCAACTTATGAAGTGGTCAATATTCAAGGGGAAGCCCATTGCCAAATTTTCACTGTTGAATGCAAAGTGAAAAGTGCGGATAAAATTGACCGCACTTTTGTGGCAAAAGGATCTAGCCGTCGTAAAGCCGAACAAGCGGCAGCAGAACAAATTTTAAAAGAACTGGACATCAAATGACCGAACAATTCGACAAAACCTATTGCGGCTTTATTGCTATCGTAGGTCGCCCAAATGTGGGTAAATCAACGCTCTTAAATAAAATTTTAGGACAAAAAATTTCAATTACATCACGTAAAGCACAAACCACACGTCACCGTATTATTGGGATTAAAACTGAAGGTGCGTATCAAGAAATCTATGTGGATACGCCGGGACTTCATATTGAAGAGAAGCGTGCGATTAACCGTTTAATGAACCGTGCAGCAAGTAGTGCTATCGGCGATGTTGATTTAATTATTTTTGTCGTAGATGGCACACACTGGAATGCAGATGATGAGATGGTGCTAAACAAATTACGCAATGCAAAAGCACCAGTTGTGCTTGCTATTAACAAAGTAGATAACATTAAAAATAAAGATGATTTGTTGCCGTTTATTACAGAACTTAGCAGTAAATTTAATTTTGCTCACATTGTGCCAATTTCTGCACAGCGTGGTAATAATGTTCATGAATTAGAGAAAATTGTACGCCAATCTTTACGTGAAGGTGTGCATCATTTCCCAGAAGATTATGTCACAGACCGTTCGCAACGTTTTATGGCATCGGAAATAATCCGTGAAAAATTAATGCGTTTTACCGGTGAAGAATTGCCTTATTCTGTTACTGTTGAAATCGAACAGTTCAAAGTTAATGAACGTGGCACTTATGAAATAAATGGCTTAATTCTCGTTGAACGTGAAGGCCAGAAAAAAATGGTAATTGGTGCGGGCGGTCAAAAAATTAAAACTATTGGTATGGAAGCGCGTGCTGATATGGAACGTTTATTTGATAATAAAGTACACCTTGAACTTTGGGTCAAAGTGAAGTCCGGTTGGGCGGATGATGAACGTGCCTTGAGAAGTTTAGGTTATATGGATGAATAAAAACTTGAGTAATACTCAATACCGTCCTATTATTGGAAACATATTTATGTTTTTTAATAAAAACAAGGAGATGGTAGATGAGTATCTATGCTTTAAAACCCAAATTTCAGAATTTACTTCGGCCTTTAGTTAGGCAATTAGCGGCAATTAGCGTAACAGCAAATCAAGTTACGCTAATTGCCTGCTTACTTTCTATTTTATTAGGTGTAGTTCTCGCACTATTCCCGACATTTTCTTCTCTTTTCTTCCTTATTCCTATTTGGTTGTTTTTGCGTATGGCGTTGAATGCCATTGATGGCATGCTCGCACGTGAATTTAATCAAAAAAGTCCATTAGGTGGTTATCTTAATGAAATTACTGATGTCGTCTCTGATGCTGCACTTTACCTTCCTTTTGCTTTTGTCGCGCCTTTTAATGGTATTCAAATCTCAAGTATTATTTGGCTTGCGGCGTTGAGTGAGTTATGTGGCATCTTGGGACAAGTTCAAGGCAAAACGCGTCGTTATGATGGCCCAATGGGTAAAAGTGATCGTGCATTCGTGTTTGGTGTACTCGGTTTGCTCTATGCGGTGAGTGGTAGTTTGCATTCACTTTTCTGGTGGGTAGCGAATATCCTGATTATCTTGCTCATAGTGACTTGTATTAAGCGAGTAAAAAATGGATTAGCGGAAGTGGCGGAGTAATAGGAGTAAATATGATCGCGAGATTAATCGATTTTTTATTGTGTCGTTTTGCCTCTTTTATTACAGGTGTTCGACCTCAAGCAGCGATAGCAGAACAATCTTCAGAAGGGCATCGTGTCTATTTTGCTAATCATAACAGCCATGGTGATTTCATCTTACTTTGGATTTCATTACCTTATGAAGTGAGAAAACAAACGCGTCCTGTTGCAGGCAAAGATTATTGGACGAAAGGTACAATTCGTCGTTTTCTAGCCAATAAAGTGTTTAATATGTTACTGATTGAGCGTAATAGCCAAGATCCACAAGCGGCAATACGACAAATGACGGAAGCATTGGAGAATGATTCGCTTATTCTTTTCCCTGAAGGAACTCGTAAAACGGATGATGATTTGCCTCTTCAACCCTTTAAAAGTGGTTTGTATTATCTAGCAAAAGAAAATCTTGATTGTGAATTTGTCCCAGTTTGGATTAGTAATATGAATAATGTTTTACCAAAAGGCTTTATTTTACCGATCCCGTTGTTATGTGATCTTTATGTCGGTGAACCATTAAAGATAGGGATAGATGAGACTAAAGGTGAATTTTTAACACGCGCTCAATCGGCATTATTAAGTTTAAACATCAGTGAAAAAGGCAAATCTTAGGAGTAAATGATGACAGAAATATGGCAACTCTTCGGTGGTTTATTTATCGCCTTAATTTTTGCTTCCACCGTGGGATATATTTTAAAACGCAGATCGGGCGTGGATACCCCTAATAGTGCCATTGATAATCTGAATGCACGCATCAATGCTTGGTGGGTGATGATTGGGATTATCTTTATTGCTAGCTTATTGGGTTTTTATGGCGTGATTGTGCTCTTTTTGATTATTTCATTTATGGGATTGCGTGAGTTTCTTTCTCTATTGAATATTCGTCGAGGCGATCATCTTGCACTCGCAGCCTGTTTTTATGTGATCTTGCCATTGCAATATTTTTTAGTCGCCATTGATTGGTTTAGTATGTTTACTATCTTCATTCCAGTATATGGCTTCTTATTTTTACCTATTCTTTCAGCATTACTGGGTGATCCTGCGAATTTCTTAGATCGTTCTACGAAAATTCAGTGGGCATTGATGATTAGTGTATTCTGTATTTCACATATTCCGGCTTTACTGACACTTGATATTTCAGGTTATGAAGGAAAAAATCTTCTATTAATGATTTTTTTAATCTTGGTAGTACAGTCTAGCGACGTGTTGCAATACGTTTGGGGTAAACTCTTCGGTAAACATAAAATTGCGCCAACCTTGTCCCCATCCAAAACGGTAGAAGGCTTTGTCGGTGGTGTATTAAGCGCAAGTTTATTAGGTATGCTACTTCATTGGATGACACCATTTAATGCATGGCAGGCGTTTTTAATGAGTATGTTAATTTGCCTAATGGGATTCTTAGGTGGACTCGTGATGTCAGCAATGAAACGCAGTATGGGAGTGAAAGACTGGGGGAATATGATCAGTGGTCATGGTGGCATTTTAGATCGTATGGATTCGCTTTGTTTCTCTGCGCCAATTTTCTTCCATGTTGTGCGTTATTTCTGGGCTTAGTCATAAATCATGAAATAAAAAAAGAGCGGTTAATTAACCGCTCTTTTTTATTATTGCTGATAAGTTTCTAAGAATCGTGCCAGTTTGCCAATTGCTTCTTCTAATTGGCCTGTATAAGGGAGTGTCACCACACGGAAGTGATCTGGTGAGTGCCAGTTAAAGCCTTTACCATGTACTAAAAGTACTTTCTCTTTACGTAATAAATCGAGCACAAATTTTTCATCACTATGGATGTTGAATTTTTTGATGTCGAGTTTCGGGAACATATACATTGCCCCCATTGGTTTTACGCAGCTAACACCAGGGATTTGAGTGAGCAACTCGTAGGCTTTATTACGTTGTTCAAGTAAACGACCACCAGGTTGAATAAATTCATTAATGCTTTGATAGCCACCTAATGCCGTTTGAATGGCGTGCTGCATTGGCACGTTTGCACATAAACGCATGGACGCCAGCATATCTAAGCCTTCAATATAGCCTTTTGCGTGTTGTTTTGGCCCATTTAAAATCATCCAACCTTGACGGAAACCTGCAACACGATACGCTTTTGATAAACCATTGAATGTAATCGTTAATACATCTGGTGCAAGGGCGGCGATATGATGGTGGATTGCACCATCGTAGAGAATTTTGTCATAAATTTCATCTGCAAAAATAATCAGATTATTTTCACGTGCTACTTGGATAATTTCCTCGAGTAACTCTTTGCTATAAACTGCACCAGTCGGGTTATTTGGGTTGATCACCACGATAGCTTTCGTTTTGGCATTGACTTTCGCGCGAATATCATCAATAGCAGGGAACCAACCCACTTCTTCATCACATAAATAATGTACCGCTTTTCCGCCAGAAAGCGTTACAGCCGCTGTCCATAACGGATAATCTGGCATTGGGACTAATACCTCATCACCATCATTAAGAAGCGCTTGCATTGACATGGTAATCAATTCAGACACACCATTCCCGATGTACACATCGTTTACCGTTGAATCATGAATACCTTTGGATTGGTAGTATTGCACGATAGCTTTACGTGCTGAATACAAGCCTTTAGAGTCACAATAACCTTGTGCAGAAGGTAAGTTGCGGATGACATCTACTAAAATTTCATCTGGCGCTTCAAAGCCAAATGGGGCAGGGTTACCGATATTCAGTTTTAAGATTTTGTTGCCTTCTTCTTCTAGGCGTAAAGCTTCTTTGTGAACCGGTCCGCGAATATCGTAGCAAACGTGTTCTAATTTGTCTGATTTTGGAAATGAGCGCATTAATAACATCCTATGATAATTAGATTTTCATTCAAAAATTATGTCTAATTTACGCTTAAATTCTTATCTTGAAAAGATTTAATAAAAAAATTTTTTGAATGTATTAAAGTGCGGTAGAATATGGGCTAATTTTTTGTATTTTATTATTTTTCATGGGCCCTTTAGAACAAGCTAAATCTGCGCTAATTCGCCAATTTGACGCTTTGGCGACAACGGATCCGCAAGCATCTATTGTACATCTTCAAACGAAGGTGGAATCGGATGTTGATCTTTTGGCGTGGATGAAAGGGCAGCCAGTTTATCCGCAATTTTATTTGCGTTTTCGTGATGAAGCTAAAACCGTCGCTGCCGTGGGTAAAGTGCGGTCATTTTCAGATGTGAATTTGGCACAGCAATTTATTCAAGAGCATGATTTCCCTTTAGTGGGCGGTTTACAGTTCCAAGGTGAAAGTCAGTTTATTTTGCCGCAAGTTTTAATTGAACAGCAAAATGGTGAGACCGTGCTTTCAGTTTTTGTTGAAACAAATGAGCTTGATTCGGTAAAAACGATTTTGAATTCATTTGAAAAAATGACCGCACTTTCACCGCTTAATCAATTAACTATTGAAAGTGTAGCGCCAAAAGCGAATCAAAACACGTGGTGTGATTGGGTCAATCAAGCGCTCACTCGAATTCGACAAGGGGAATTAACCAAGCTTGTCTTAGCAAATGAAACGGTGTTTCACATTCAGGGTGAATTAAACGGAAAAGATTTTCTTGCTGCAAGCCAAGCCAAAAATAGCGGTTGTTACCATTTTCTATGGGCAGATAACGCCCAAAACTGTTTTGTAGGATCGACGCCAGAACGCTTATTTGCACGAGATAATCGTCTGTTATTTACAGAAGCCCTTGCGGGCACTGCGCCTGTTAGTGATAATCCGAGTGAAAATAATGAACGTGCGAATTGGTTGCTAAATGATGAAAAAAATCTCAATGAAAACTGGTTGGTAGTTGAGGATATTTCACAAAATATCAGTCACTTAGTGGAACAAATTACCGTTGATGATGTCGCATTAAAGCCATTACGAAAAGTGCAGCATTTGATTCGAAAAATGCAAGCAAAATTGACCGCACCTTGTACGGATGCCGATTTACTGAAGGCGATTCATCCAACGGCGGCTGTATCAGGCTTACCACAGCAGCAAGCGAAAAAAGCCTTGGCTGAAATTGAAACCTTTGATCGTCGTTGGTATGCTGGTACATTAGGTGTGATGAGTCAACATCTTTCAGAATTTTGCGTCACCATTCGTTCGGCTTTTATTGAAGAAAACCGAGTGCGTGTATTTGCTGGAGCCGGTATTGTGGAAGGCTCACAACCTGTAGAAGAGTGGTTAGAAATTGAACGTAAAGCGGCAGGGCTCATTTCCCTGTTTGCAGAGAATAACGGAGAATAAGAAGAATGTCTGTAAGCGTATTTAATCGTTGTTGGTCAAAAGTGATCTTAGAAACCTTGGTTCGCCAAGGAGTGAGTCACTTTTGTATTGCGCCTGGTTCTCGCTCAACACCTTTAACGCTAGAAGCTGTGCGTTTACAAAATGCCTCTCGAGCAACTTGCCATAGTCATTTTGATGAGCGAGGCTTGGGCTTTTTTGCTTTGGGGATTGCGAAATCTACGCAAGCGCCTGTTGCTGTGATTGTAACCTCAGGCACAGCGGCAGCCAATTTATATCCGGCGATTATTGAAGCTCGCCAAACAGGCGTGAATTTAATTATTCTTACCGCTGATCGTCCACCTGAATTATGGGAATGTGGTGCGAATCAAGCGATCGTGCAACAAAATATGTTTGCAGATTATCCAGTAGCAAGCGTGAATTTACCTAAACCTCAAGCAGATTATGCGGCGAAATGGTTAATTTCTACGTTAGAGCAAGCTTGCTATAAACAAAAACAACAAGCCGGCGTGGTGCATATCAATGTGCCTTTTGCTGAGCCACTTTATAATGCGCAAGAGCAAGAAATTGACAACCATCCATGGCTCATGCCAATTCAACGTTGGTTAAGTCAGCCTAAAAATTGGGTTGATCATCAGCCATTGCAACAAGAAGTATTGATGCATGAAAATTGGGATAGCTGGCGTACGAAACGTGGTGTGATTGTCGCAGGGCAATTAACCCCAGAACAAGCAATGGGGATTAACTCGTGGGCAAATACCATGGGCTGGATTTTGCTGACGGATATTCAATCTGGTGTCGAGCCACTTACCCCTTATGCAGATATTTGGCTAGCAAATCAAACCGTGAAGCAAAAATTGCTTCAAGCAGATATCGTGATCCAATTTGGTTCTCGTTTTATCAGTAAACGTATTAACCAGTTCTTAGCAGAATTCCAAGGCGAATTTTGGGTGGTAGAGCAAAGTCAAAATGCAGTTGACCCAAATCACCATACCCAAACTCGCTTTAATGCAAAAGCGCATCATTGGTTGCGTGCACATCCGCCATTGCGTCAAAAACCTTGGTTGCTCGAACCTCTCGCACTTTCAAAATTCTGTGCAACTTTTATCGAGCAACAAGTCGGCGGTAATCTAAATGAAGCCTCATTAGCACATCATATTGAGCGTGTTTTACCTTACAACGGTATTTTGTTCTTAGGAAATAGCCTTTTTGTGCGCTTGGTTGATGCGTTAACGAAATTGCCAGAAGGTTATCCAATTTTCACCAACCGTGGTGCAAGCGGAATTGACGGTTTATTAGCAACCGCTGCGGGGATTGGTATTGGTTCGAATCAACCTGTAGTGGCGATGATTGGTGATACATCCACACTTTATGATTTGAACTCTCTAGCATTATTTAAAAATGTAACTCAACCAACCATTATTTTTGTAATCAACAATAATGGTGGCGCGATCTTTGATATGTTGCCAGTTGATGAAGAGGTAAAAGAACAATTCTATCGCTTACCACATAATGGTGATTTCTCACAAATTGCGAATATGTTTGGCTTGAAATACGCCTTACCTTACACCTGGGCGGATTTAAGTGCAGTGTTGAAACAGGCTTACACACGTCGCCGTGCTACGCTCATTGAGATAAAAACGAACCCTAGCGATGGCAGTGCAACTTATAAGCGCTTGATTGAACAAATCAGCCACGCGGTTATTGGTGAATAATTTCTTTCCCCTCTTATATAGAGGGGATTTCTTTATATGGCATTATTATGATGAATCTTGTTTTTCTCCACGGCTTACTTGGTACAAAATCGGACTGGCAAAAAGTCATCGAAAATCTACCGCACTTTCGTTGTCTCTCTCTCGATTTACCGTTTCATGG